>DASXNV010000113.1:0-2656 GCA_036494815.1 Caulobacteraceae bacterium | reverse complement strand
ACCCCAGCCGGCGCAGCCACTGCGCCGCATCAGCATGTTTATGCTGATCTGGCCTTGTCTGCCGCCGGCGACCGGATGGCGGCGATCGAGTCGGACGAGACCGACGACCTGATCCACGAGGCGCACGGCAAGCTGGTCTTGCGGGCCGCCGACGGTACGATCCGCCAGACGGTCGATCCCTGTCCTGCCTGCACGTATCGCGATCCGACCTTTTCCCCAGACGGGCAGACCGTCGCCTTCATGGGGCGCGACCATATGGCCGGGACCACCGGGATCTACTTCGCATCCGCCGCTGGTGTGATCCTGCGCGCAACCGTGAACGGCCTGGCGGCGCACCCACGCTGGTCCCCGGACGGCAAGACCCTGGCGATGCTGGTGGTGATCGGGGCGCACAAGGAGGTGGGCGCCACCCAGGCCGCCGCGCCCCAGGTGGGTGAGATCGGCGAAAGCTTCGACGAACAGCGTATCGCCGTACTGCCAGCCGCCGTCGACAGCGCCCTGCGCCTGGTTTCCGCCCCGGATACGTTCGTCTACGAATACGACTGGACTCCAGGCGGCCAGGGCTTCGCCGCCACCGCCGCCAAGGGGGATGGCGACAACAATTGGTGGACCGCCGATCTGCAGGCCGTGGACCTGGCCAGCGGCGCCATGCGGCGGATCGCCAAGCCTCAGGACCAGCTAAACTATCCGCGCGTTTCGCCTGATGGCCGCCAAGTCGCCTTCATCGGCGGCTTGATGAGCGATTTCGGCTCGGTGGGGGGCGATCTGTTCCTCGCCCCGATCAATGGCGGTGCGCCGATTGATATTACGCCGGACTTCCAGGGCAGCTTCACCTCTCTGATCTGGCGCGGCGGTAAGATCGTCGCCACGGCTCAGGTCAGCGATAAGGCGGCTGTGGTCGAGATCGATCCGCTGACGCACAAGACCACGACCCTGTGGTCGGCGCCGATCAGCACCGATGCCGGCGACGCTCGCATCGCCGTCAGCGCCCGAGGAGACCGCGCCGCGGCGGTGGTGCAGGACTTTGAGCACGCCCCCGAAATCTCGATTGCGTCCATCGCCAAGCTCGGTTTCGCCAGCCGTGTCACTCAGGAAAATCGGGCGTTGACCCCGATCGGTTCGGCCCGCAGCCTGGAATGGACCAGCGAGGGTCATGCCGTTCAGGGCTGGCTGGTCGCGCCGCTGAACCTGGCGGCCGGCAAGACCTATCCCATGGTGGTGACCATCCACGGCGGCCCCAGCGCCGCCACCACGCCCACCTTCCCACGGGTCGGCGCCCGGGGCGGGGTGATCCGCGAGTTGCTGGCTCACGGCTATTTTGTATTCCTGCCAAATCCCCGTGGCAGCTATGGCCAGGGCGAGGCCTTCACCCGCGCCAACATCCGCGACTTTGGCGGCGGCGATCTGCGCGACATCCTGGCCGGCGTCGATGCGGTGGAGAAGGTCGCCCCGGTGGATGACCAGCGCCTGGGCGTCTATGGCCACTCCTATGGTGGGTTCATGACCATGTGGACGGTGACCCATTCCAACCGCTTCCACGCCGCCGTCTCCGGCGCTGGGATCGCCAACTGGATCAGCTATTACGGCGAGAACGGCATCGACCAGTGGATGGTCCCGTTCTTCGGCGCCTCGGCCTATGACGACCCGGCCATCTATCGCAAGCTGTCGCCGCTGGACTCGATCAGAGACGCCAAGACTCCGACCTTCGTCTATGTGGGCGAGCACGACGTGGAGTGCCCGTCGCCGCAATCGGTGGAGTTCTGGCACGGGTTGAAGGCCGTGGGCGTGCCGACCAAGCTGCTCATTCTGGAAGGCGAGGGCCACGGCATCCGCAAGCCCGAGCACGTAAAGCAGCTCAGCGACGCTGAGATGGGCTGGCTGGACCACTATCTGGCGGCCAAGCCGGGGAGTTGAGGTTGGGTTTAGGCGGGGTCCGGCGGATAGGCGTGCAGGGCGCCGTTGGGATCTTCGACGTGGGTTCGTCCTTGCGTGTCGTCGGACAGATAGTCCGGCCCGACAGGAACCTTCCCATGCCCGCCAGGAATATCCAGCACATAGGTGGGTTGGCATAGGCCTGACAGGCGGCCGCGCAGGTCGCGCATTAGCGCGTGGCCCTCGGGAATGCCGGTTCGAAAATGCCCGGTGCCGGGCGCCAGGTCCCCATGGTGCAGGTAGTAGGGTTTGATCCGGGTCTCGACCATGGCCCGCATCAGCTGGCCTAGCACGTCCGGATCGTCATTGACCCCGGCCAGCAGCACGGTCTGGCCGAGCATGGGCAGGCCGGCTTCGACCATACGGGCGCAGGCGGCGCGAGCGGCTGCGGTCAGTTCGCGCGGATGATTGGCGTGCAGGGCCACATAAACCGCCTTGCTGTCGCATTTCAGGGACGCGACCAGTTCATTCGTGATCGAGGCAGGGGCTACGACCGGGGCGCGGGTATGGAAGCGCACGACCTTGACGTGTTCGATCGCCGCCAGCCGGGCCATGACCTCACGCAGTCGGCGCGGTGACAGCACCAAAGGGTCGCCGCCGGTGAGGATCACCTCCCAGATCTCCGGGCGGGCGGCGATATAGGCGAGGGCGGTGTCGAACGTTTCGGACGTCAGGCCGCCCAGGCCAGCTGGCCCGACCATTTCGCGGCGAAAGCAGAACCGGC
>DASXNV010000112.1:0-103620 GCA_036494815.1 Caulobacteraceae bacterium | reverse complement strand
AAGCTGCGCTTCGCCATCCGCGAAGGCGGTCGCACCGTCGGCGCCGGCGTCGTGGCCAAGATCGTCGAGTAGGCCCTAGGCCCCACGCGATCAGAGATCAGAACGGCCGTCGGGAGCGATCCCGGCGGCCGTTTCTGATTCCGCAGCCCCCATTTCCGTCATGGCCGGGCGAAGTTCCGGACACCCATGATCACCGGGCGTAGCGATCCTCGCGCAGCCCCTGATCGTGGCCGGCTGAAGACGGTCCGAGGTCTTGGGTCGCCGGGACTTCGCCCGGCGATGACGGTTGGGAATGGCGTGAGCTTACAGCGGCAGTCCCACCCCCAGCTCCCCCGCCAGGTCCCGAATGAACTGCCAGGCCACCCGACCTGAGCGCCCACCTCGAAGTTGCGCCCACTGCAGCGCCCGGCGTTCCAGGTTTTCGACCTGCAGGCCGAAACGGTCGGCATAGACGTGGATGGCGGCCAGATAGGCTGGTTGGTCCATGGGTGGAAAGCCGATCCACAGGCCGAAGCGGTCGGAAACCGAGACCTCTTCCTCGGCGTCCTCGGAGGCTGCGATTAGGCCGCGGCCCTCGTCGTGAGCGCGGGGCATCAGGTGGCGGCGGTTGGAGGTGGCGACGAACAGCACGTTTTCCGGCGGGCCGGCTACGCCGCCTTCCAGGGCCGATTTCAGCGACTTAGCCGCCGCGGCCCCGTCCTCGAACGACAGGTCGTCGCACAGCACCACGAAGCGCTCGGGCAGGCCCCGCAGATGTTCGAACAGGCCGGGCAGGGTGCTGACCTCGTCGCGGTCCAGCTCGATCATGCGCAGGCCGGGATGCTCCGCGCCCACGGCCATGAAGGCGGCCTTGGCCATGGAGCTCTTTCCGGCGCCGCGCGAGCCCCACAGCAGGGCGTGGTTGCTGGGTAGGCCTCGGGCGAAGCGACCGAGGTTCTCCACAAAGCGGCCCTTCTGCCGCTCCACCCCCACCAGCAGGTCCAGCGCCAGCCCATAGTCGGGGGCGGCGACAAAGGCCTGGCGATCCGGCAGGTAGCTGTAGAGGCGTGCGGCCCCGAAATCCGGCTGGATCGCAGTCGGCGGCGCAAGGCGCTCGAGGGCCTCGGCGATGCGGGTCAGAAGTGCGGGCGTTTCATCAGTCATGCTCCGCTTCCTATCCGTCCGGCGTGGATTGCAAAAGCCCGTTGCAACGCCTAGCTTCCGCCTTCCTGAAAAACGGCCTCCAATCCCCGGCGGCCGTCGCTTCGTTTTGGAGACTACATGTTCGCGAATGCAGCCGGCGGCGCTGGCGGTCCTCAGGATATGCTCATTCAGTTCGCCCCGATCGTGGGCCTGATGGTCCTGTTCTATTTCCTGCTGATCCGGCCCCAGCAAAAGCGGGCCAAGGAGCATCGGGAAACCATCTCGGCGGTGAAGCGTGGCGACACCGTGGTTCTGTCCTCAGGCCTGATCGGCAAGGTGGTCCGCGTGGAAGACGCCGAGGTCGGCCTGGAAATCGCCCAGGGCGTCACCGTCAAGGTGGTCAAGACCATGATCTCGGAAGTGCGCACCCGCGGCGCGCCGGCCCCCGCCAACGACGCCAAGTCCTGATCCTGAATTTTAAGGGCTGAACGGCCATGCTTCCTCTTCCTCGCTGGCGGGTCGTCCTGTGCGTTCTGGCCACGCTGTTCGGTGTGATCTTCACCCTGCCGAACCTGTTGCCGCAAAACGTCCTGGACGCGTCGCCGTCCTGGGCGCCGCACCAGAAGATCAATCTGGGGCTCGACCTGCAGGGTGGGTCCTACCTGCTGCTGGAAGTCGACACCAACGCCCTGCTCAAGGAGCGCCTGACCAACCTGGTCGAGGATGTGCGCACCACCCTGCGCGACAAGCAGATCATTTTCTCAGGCCTCGGCCAGGCCAATGGTTCGGTCACGGTGCGGATCAATGATCCGAGCCAGGTCCAGGCGGCGGTGCAGGCCCTGCAGGGGCTGGGCCAGCCCTTAACCGGCGCCGCCGGGGGCGGTCGCGACGTCATCGTCGGCACGGGCCCCGACCAGCGGGTCGTGCTGTCCCTGCAAAGCCAGGCCCTGGTCGCCGACGCCGCCAAGGCGGTGACGGGCGACGTGGAGATCCTGCGCCGCCGGATCGACGCCCTGGGCACCAAGGAGCCCTCCATCACCCGCCAGGGCGCCGACCGCATCGTTGTCGAAGTGCCGGGTGAGAGTAATCCCGAACGCCTCAAAGCCGTGATCGGCCAGACCGCCAAACTCAGCTTCCAGATGCTGGACGAGACCGTCACGCCCCAGGACATCGCAGCCGGCCGTATTCCGCCCGAGGATGTGGTCATCCCCAGCGGCGACAACTACGCGCCCGCCTATGCGATCAATCGGCGGGTCCTGGTCACCGGGGAAATGCTGACCAACGCCGGGTCCAGCACCAGTTCCCAGACCGGACAGTGGGTGGTCACTTTCCGCTTCAACGGTCAGGGCGCCCGCCGGTTTGGCGACGCCACCACCCAGAACGTCGGCAAGCGTTTCGCCATCATCCTCGACAACAAGGTGCTGTCAGCGCCCACGATCAACGAGCCGATCCTGGGCGGATCGGGCGAGATCAGCGGCCACTTCACGCCGGAATCCGCCAATGACCTGGCCGTTCTGCTGCGATCTGGCGCCTTGCCAGCACCGCTGACCGTGCAGGAACAGCGCACCGTCGGGGCGGAGTTGGGCGCAGATTCGGTGCGCGCCGGGGCCTTGGCCGGGATCATCGCCCTGATTCTGATCGGTCTCTTCATGGCGCTGGCCTATGGCGTGGTGTTCGGGGGCATCGCCATCGTCGGCCTGCTGATCAATATGTCCATGCTGATGGCCGCCATGTCGGTGGGGGGCGCGGTGCTGACCCTGCCGGGCATCGCCGGCCTGATCCTGACCATCGCCATGGCCGTAGACGCCAATGTGTTGATCTACGAGCGGATCCGCGACGAAGAACGGGCGGGGCGCAGGCCGGCGGTGGCCATCGATACCGGCTTCACCAAGGCTTCGGTGTCTATCCTGGACGCCAATCTGACCACCGGCATCTCAGCGGTGATCCTGTTCATGTTCGGGGCGGGACCTGTCCGTGGTTTCGCCTGGACGCTGTCCATCGGTATCCTCACCTCGGTGTTCTCCGCCTTGTTCATCACTCGCCTGTTCGTTTTCCTCTGGTTCCGGTCGACCCGGGCTAAGACGCTGCCGATCTAGAACGGGATGAGGAAAAGTGCGAAGCGGTTTTCCGCCCGCATCCCGCTCTGCATGTTTAGAATCGATCACGTTTTATGATTTTGGATTCAATCCAAAATCATCGTGATCTAAGGGACCCATGACCATGTTTTGGCCGCTGATCCGTCTCCTGCCCAAGGAAACCCATTTTCGCTTCGTCAGCTTCGCCCGCATCGCGGCGGCGTTCTCGGCCGTCGCCGTGATCGCCTCCCTGGCGTCGGTGGCCGTCATCGGGCTGAACCTTGGCACCGATTTCAAGGGCGGCACCTTGATCGACGTCGTTACGCCCGGGCCAGCGCCCCTGGGCGAACTGCGTAGCGAGTTGGCGCGCATGCAGGTCAAGGACGCCCAGGTTCAGGGCTTCGGCGCCCCCAACTCGGCCATGCTGCGCTTCGAGCCCAATCCTAAGGTGGACCCTACCGTGGCCGTGACGCAGCTACGCAACGACCTGAGCGCCAAGTTCGCCGGCATTCAATTCACGCGCGTAGACGTGGTCGGCGCCAAGTTCTCCGGTGAACTGGTCAACAAGGGCCTGCTGGCGCTCGGTCTCGCGATCCTATTGATGCTGGCCTATATCTGGTTTCGCTTTCAGCTGCAGTTCGGCCTGGGGGCGGTGATCGCCCTGTTCCACGACATCATCCTGACCATGGGGGTGCTGTCCTTCTTTAAGATTGAGTTCTCCATGCCCTCGATCGCGGCGCTGCTCACCATCATCGGCTATTCGATGAACGAGAAGGTGATCTCGTTCGACCGGCTGCAGGAGAATCTGCGCAAGTATAAGCGCATGCCCCTGGCCGAGGTGATCAACCTGTCGGAGAACGAGCGTCTGTCGCGCACGCTGATCACCGGCTCCACCGCGCTCCTGGCGCTCAGCGGCATGCTGTTCCTGGGCGGCCCGACGGTGTTCCCGTTCGTCTTCGCCATGATGTTCGGCATTTTCGTCGGCACCTATTCGACCATCTATGTGGCCCTGCCGGTGATCCTCCTGTGGGGCGTCAACCGCAGCGGCGAAGCCGAGCCACTGAAGCCGGCGAACGCGCGACCCTGAATGAAAAAATGGCTGCGGCGGGTCAGGCAGTCGATTCATTGATCCCGATCAAGGCGCGGGCGCTGCAAGAACACTTGCCCAGCGGTTAAGGACGCTGCACCTTCGCCTTCTGAACCGGCCTTGAGTCCGGGGGGAATATCCAAGGGGCTTTCGTCATGGCGGCTTTGCTGCAGAACTTCCGAAACACCATCATCGTCAGTGTGCTGCTCGCGCTGATCATGGTGGCTGGTTACTACGTCCATCGCACCAGCGATGCGGCCTTCTATCAGGCGGTGTTCCGCTGGATGCACGTGTTCTTCGGCATCCTTTGGATCGGCTTGCTCTACTACTTCAACTTCGTGCAGATCCGGGTCATGCCCAACATCCCGGCCGAGCTGAAGCCGGCGGTGTCCAAATATATCGCCCCCGAAGCCCTGTTCTGGTTCCGCTGGGCGGCGCTGGCCACCTGGGTCATGGGCGTCATCCTGGCCATCGACCGCGGCTATCTGGTGCAAGCCGCCACCCTTGGCCTGACCGAGACCCCGATCAGCCTGCCGCACAGCTTCATCGGCATGGGTATGTGGCTGGCGACGATCATGTTCCTCAATGTCTGGGTGTTCATCTGGCCGAACCAGAAGATCGCCCTGGGCATGGTGGAGGCCGACGCCGAAGCCAAGGCCAAGGCCGCGCGCCTGGCCATGCTGTTCTCGCGGACCAACACCCTGCTTTCGATCCCGATGCTGGTCACCATGACCATGAACCAGACCCTGTTCGGCTAGATCTCTGGCTCTGACCGCAGGACGGCTCAGCACGGGCGTCTGTTCGAACCAAAGGCGTCAAGGCGAGACCGAATTCACAGGAGTTCGGTCTCGCTTTTGCGTTCGCCTTGATACAGTGACCTGACCATGGACATCGCCGACACCCTCGACGCCCAGGTTCGGCGCGCTGATCCCGACCGCTGGCTGGCCAGTCGGTTCGTGGCCGACGAAACCGCCCGGGCCGACTTGATCGCGCTCTATAGTTTCGACCACGAACTGGCACGGGTTCCCCAGGTGACCCACGAGCCGATGATGGCCGAGATTCGCCTGACCTGGTGGCGCGAGGGGGTTGACGAGATCTTCGCTGGCAAGCCCGCGCGGGGCCATCCGACCCTGAGCGCCCTGGGTGTAGCGGTCGCTCGCCGAAACCTGGCCGCTGGGCCGCTGGAGGCCATGATCGAGGCTCGCTTCGCCGGTATCGCCCGGGAGCCCTTCACCGACGAAGCCGCGCTGGAGGCCTATGCGGACGGGATCGCCGGTGCGCCCTTGGCCCTGGCTCTAGCCATACTTGGCCACGGCGATAGTTCGCCCCTGAGACCGGCGGCGCTTGCGCTCATCTTAGCGACGTTGCTGGGGCACGATCCGAGCCGACTGCCGCCCGACTGGACCGTTGAGATGGCGCGGGAGCGGGGGCTGCGCGCCCTGGGCAGCGCCCGCATGGCGGCTCGCAGCGTCGCCGTCGAGGCCTTTCCGGCGGTGGCCCATCTGACCCTGGTAGGTTCGAGGCTGAAGGGACGCGCGCCAGGCGAGCTGGAATCACGCGCCCGATTGACCTGGGCGACCCTGACCGGACGCCTCTGAGGCGTCAGGCCACGACGGCTTGTTCCTGAACCACATCACCGAGCCAGGCGTCGAGATCAGCCATGGCCCGCTCGCTCATCAGCCGTTTCTTGGCCCGGCCACGCTCATTGGGCGGCAAGCGCCGGCCGTCGGCGGTGCGCTTGGGTGCGTCGAGCGGCGGCAACAGGCCATAGTTGATGTTCATGGGCTGGAAGGCGCCTCCAGCCAGGTGGCCGCCGGTGATATGCGCAACCAGCGCGCCTAGGGCCGTAGTGGGCGGCGGCGCCGTCACTGGCTGGCCGAGGCGCTCGGCGCCGGCGAAGCGGCCCGCCAACAGGCCAATGGCCGCGCTTTCAACATAACCCTCGACCCCGGTGACCTGGCCGGCGAAACGCAAGCGCGGATCGGCCTTCAGCCGCAGGGCGCCGTCCAGCACCCGCGGACTGTTGATGAAGGTGTTGCGGTGTAGGCCGCCCAGGCGCGCGAACACCGCCTTTTCCAGGCCGGGAATGGTGCGGAACACCTCGGTCTGGGCGCCGTGCTTCAGCTTGGTCTGAAAACCGACCATGTTCCAAAGGGTGCCCAGGGCGTTGTCCTGGCGCAGCTGGACGATGGCCCAGGCCTTGATGTCGGGCTGATGCGGATTGGTCAGGCCCACCGGCTTCATCGGCCCGTGACGCAGTGTCTCGCGGCCGCGCTCGGCCATCACCTCGATGGGCAGGCAGCCGTCGAAATAGGGAACCTGCTCCCAGTCCTTGAACTCGGCTTTGGGGCCGGCCAGCAGGGCGTCGATGAAGGCCTCGTACTGCTCCTTGTCCATGGGGCAGTTGATATAGGCGGCCGCGTCGCCGCCAGGGCCTTCCTTGTCATAGCGCGACTGGCGCCAGGCGATGTCCATGTCCACCGTGTCCAGATGCACGATCGGTGCGATGGCGTCGAAAAAGGACAGGTGCTCCTCGCCAGTCAGTTTACCCACGGCCTCGGACAAGGCTGGGGAGGTGAGGGGGCCGGTGGCGATGATCACGCTGTCCCAGTCGGCGGGCGGGGCGCCGGCGATTTCCTCGCGGACAATGGCGATATTGGGGTGGGCCTCCAAAGCCGCAGTCACCGATCCAGCAAAGCCGTCGCGGTCCACGGCCAGGGCGCCGCCGGCGGGGACTTGATGGGCGTCGGCCTGGCGCAGGATCAGCGAGCCGCAACGGCGCATCTCGGCGTGCAGCAGGCCCACGGCGTTATAGGCCCAGTCGTCGGAGCGGAAGGAATTGGAGCAGACCAGTTCGGCTAGGTCGCCGCCCTGATGGGCCGCGGTGCCGCGGTGCGGGCGCATCTCGTGCAGGACGACCTTGGCGCCGGCCTGGGCGATCTGCCAGGCGGCTTCGCTGCCGGCCAGGCCGCCGCCGATGACGTGTATGGGGGTGTCGGACATGGCGCTGTCATAATCCGCTACGGCGATGGGCGAAAGAGTGACTAAGCTCCACCTCAGGGCGTGATTCCGCACGATCTATCGCCCGGGCGACCAGGGGGGAACGGATGAGCGATTTTTCCGTCGGCGAGGCTGGAGTGTCTGGCCTTGGGTTGATCGGCCGCCGGCCAGGGGCGGTGTTCCTCTGGGGGCTGACCTACCTGGTCATCTATGGTCTGCCCGCGATCGGGTTCTGGCTCTTGATCATGCCGGATTTCAGCGCCCTCACCCACATTTCGCCCGGCGCCGCACCGAACGATCCCGCCGTGATGGCCATGATGACACGAGTGCAGCTGATAAACCTGCCCTTGATGGTCTGCCCCATGGTGGCGAGGGCGCTGGTCAGCAGCGCCATCTGCCGTGCGGTTCTGGAACCGGAGGCGAGCCGTTTTGGCTATTTGCGGCTTGGAATGCAGGAGCTGTGGGTCGGGCTGGTGACGTTCGTCCTCGGTCTGCTCGTGGCTGTGGCCGTGCTCACCGCGATCATAGTCCTGGCGATTCCCGTCGGGGCGGCGGCCTTGATCCTGCGCGGGACTGTCGGCCCTGGGACTTGGGTGCTGATCGGCGTGATCGCCGTCTCCGCGTTGGCTGGCGGCGCCATATGGGTCGCGCTGCGCTTCTGCCTGGCTGTGCCCATGTCCTTCGCGGCGCGCGAGTTTCGTCTGTTCGAGTCCTGGGCGGCGACCCGGGGGCGGGTTTTGCCGCTGCTCGGGACCGGGCTGATCGCCATGGCGCTGATCTGGCTGTTGGAGATCGTGGTGTTGAGCGTGGTCGGCGCGGCGATTCTGATCGCCATAGGCGGGCATTGGTTGCCCAACATGGCCGCTCTCGGCGCCCGCAGCGACCCTGCCGCCTGGCTCGGCAGCCTGGCGCCCTGGATCGCGGTGGGCACGGCTCTGTTGTGCCTGTTCGCTGGCGCGGCGAGCGCGATCCTGATCGCGCCCTTCGCGACAGTCTACCGGGCGATCGCGCCGGGCCTAGCGTCAGAGGCGGCTGAAGCGCGGCCGTGACTGTGGCAAATTCGCCGGTTCATCGAACAGATTGCCTGGGCGTCTTTACAAACGGCGGACCACGCCCAAGCTGAAGGATACGCCGGGCCTCGACTCGGCTATGGACCGAGACGATGAGCCATTTTTCACCCACCGAGGCGGCCACCGAAGGCCTTCGCCTGACGCGACTGAGGTCGCGTGCGGTAGTGATCTGGGGCCTGGCCTATTTCGGCTTCACTATCCTGCTGGGCCGGCTGGCCGAATTGACCCTGGGGCCGCATTCCGCCGAGCTTTTGGCCGAACTTCAGCGGGTCAAGTCCGACTCGGACGCCTTCTGGCCCATGGCCGGGCGCATGTGGCCGTTCTTCGCCGCCGGCGTGCCGGTCAATCTGGTGTTCCAGGCCATCTTCACCTGCGCGGTCTATCGAGCCGTGCTCGATCCGGCCAATGCGCGCAATGGCTATATGCGCCTGGGGGCCGACGAAGTTCGCATGGTTGGACTGAACCTGCTGATCTCTCTGATCTGGACGGCGGCCCTGTTCGTCGTGGCCTTGGTGGCGCTGCTGATCGGCACCACGGTGGGGGTGATCGGCTCTCCGTTCGTCGCCCTGCTGGGTGATGCGGTGATCCTCGCCTCGGTGGCGGTGGTGATCTGGATCCTGGTGCGGTTGTCGCTCGCCGGGGCGATCACCTTCTCCGAGCGGCGGGTGCAGGTGTTCAAATCCTGGGAGCTGACCAAGGGACGCTTCTGGCCGCTCTGCTGGGCCTATGTGATGGCCTTCTTGTTGTGGCTGGCCCTGGTGGTGATGATGGAGATCGCCAAGACGGTGATCCAGGTGGGCGTACATCTGAGCGGCCTCAACCTGGCCGACTACGGCGCCTGGGCCGGACCGGTGATCTTCCTGCTCGGCCTGTTCAGTTCGGCCGGCGCGGCCGTGGTGTTGACCTGCTTCACCGTGATCCTGACCGCGCCGTCCGCCGAGGCCTACCGTGAGCTGATCGAGCCCTAAGCCGTTGCGCTAGGCCGGGCGCTGACACGCTCGTGCCAAGCACGTAGGTGGGTGTGGTCCTCTGGAGTCTCCAGCCCGATCCAGTTGGCGAAGTCGATGGTGGTCAGCAGGCAAATGTCAGCCATGGTGAAAGCCTCACCGGCCAGATAGTCGCGGCTTTGCAGTTCGCGGTTGAACCAGCGCATGGCCCCGGCCACGTGCTCGCGGTTGGACTCGCCAAACTCGGTGAACTGGGTAAGCAGGGCGGCGGTATAAGGATGGGCGTGGCGCCAGAACATGCCCACCGGAGTCATCAGCACGAACTCGGCGCGACGCACCCACATGTCCACCATGGCCTTTTCCAGGGCGGTGGTGCCGAACAGGGGCGGCGTCGGGTGCAGCTCTTCGAAATAGCGACAGATGGCGACGGTTTCGGAGATGGTGGTCCCATCCTCCAGTTCCAGGGTCGGGATCTGGCCCAAGGAGTTCTTGGCGCGAAATTCGGGCGACTTGTGCTCGCGCTTGCGCATGTCGACCAGGGTTTCGGGCAGGTCGACGCCCTTTTCCGCGAGGAAGATACGCACCCGGCGCGGATTCGGCGCCGGATTGGGCGCGCCGTAAAGCTTCATGGGAATCCCTCCACTGACCGCCCGGTCTGACGCCGGGCATGGGAAAGTCTTTAATTGAAACGGTTGTTTGAATCTAGTGCGGCGGCGCGTCTGAAATGGCTGGACGCCAGCTTTCCGTCATAGCCGGCCGTCGTGCCGGCTATCCATCCCTGACCAGCGCCGGTGAGCAGCGGGGTCGTCCGTGACCACCGACAGGTTTTCAGGGATGAATCGTCGTGACAAGCACGACGATGAGGATGGAGAAAGGAACTGGGCGCCAAGCGGACGCCGCTACGCCCTCAAGCCCGTTTCAGGGCTTTTACCCGTTCTCTGCGCCGATCTTCCTGGCGCTTGAGCACCTCGGCCAGATAGCGGCCGGTCCAGCTGGCGGGATCGCCAGCGACCTTTTCGGGCGAACCGGAGGCCACGATCAGGCCGCCGCCGTCGCCGCCTTCGGGGCCGAAGTCCAGCAGCCAGTCGGCGGTCTTGATCACATCCAGATTGTGCTCGATCACCACCACGGTATTGCCCTGGTCGACCAGCTCGTGCAGCACCTCGAGCAACTTGCGGGTGTCTTCGAAATGCAGGCCGGTGGTCGGCTCGTCGAGGATATAGAGGGTGCGGCCGGTGGCGCGGCGCGACAGCTCCTTGGATAGCTTGACCCGCTGGGCCTCGCCGCCGGACAGGGTGGTGGCTGGCTGTCCCACCTGGACATAGCCCAGGCCCACCCGCTTCAGCGTCTCCATCTTGTCGCGCACCGGCGGCACGGCCTTGAAGAAGTCGGCGGCCTCCTCGACGGTCATGTCGAGAATGTCCGAGACGGACTTGCCCTTGAACAGGATCTCCAGGGTCTCGCGGTTGTAGCGCTTGCCCTTGCAGACGTCGCAGGTGACGTAGACATCGGGCAGGAAGTGCATTTCGATCTTGATCAGCCCGTCGCCCTGGCAGGCCTCGCAGCGGCCGCCCTTGACGTTGAAGCTGAACCGGCCCGGCCCATAACCGCGGGCCTTGGACTCCGGCAATTGACTGAACCAGTCGCGGATCGGCTGGAAAGCACCGGTATAGGTGGCCGGATTGGAGCGCGGCGTGCGTCCGATCGGCGACTGGTCGATATCGATGACCTTGTCGAAATGCTCCAGCCCCTCGATACGCTCGTGCGGCGCCGGCGCGTCCGAGGCGTTGTTCAGCCGGCGGGCGGCGGCCTTGTAGAGGGTCTCGACGGTGAAGGTCGACTTGCCGCCGCCGGAGACGCCGGTGATGCAGGTGAACACCCCCACCGGGATCTCGCCGGTGGCGTCCTTCAGGTTATTGCCCCGGGCGCCGATGACCTTCAGCACCTTCTTTTTGTTGATCGGCCTGCGCTCTTCCGGCACCGGAATCTCGCGCGCGCCGGTCAGGTACTGGCCCGTCAAGCTCTTCGGGTTGGCCATGATGTCGGCCGGTTTGCCCTCGGCGATGATTTCGCCGCCGTGGATGCCCGCGGCGGGGCCCATGTCGATCACATGGTCGGCGGTGAGAATAGCCTCCTCGTCATGCTCGACCACCAGCACCGAGTTGCCCAGGTCGCGCAGGCCCTTGAGGCTGATCAGCAGACGGTGGTTGTCGCGCTGGTGCAGGCCGATGGACGGCTCGTCCAGCACATAGAGGACGCCGGTGAGCCCCGAACCGATCTGCGAGGCCAGGCGGATGCGCTGGCTTTCGCCGCCGGACAGGGTGCCGGAATTGCGCGACAGATTGAGATAGTCCAGCCCCACATCGACCAGGAAGCGCAGGCGGTCGTTGATCTCCTTCAGAATCCGCCGGGCGATCTCCATCTGCTTATCCGACAGGGTCTTTTCCAGCCCCTCGAACCAGTCGCGGGCCTGGCGGATGGCCAGCAGCGAGACCTCGGCCACGTGCTTGCCGGCGATTTTCACCGCCAGGGCTTCGGGCTTCAGGCGAAACCCGGTGCAGACCTCGCAAGGGGTGTCGGACTGGTAGCGGCCCAGTTCCTCGCGCACCCATGAGGAGTCGGTCTCGCGCCAGCGCCGCTCCAGATTGGGCAGCACACCTTCGAAGGTCTTGCTGACCTCGTATTTGCGGGCGTTGTCGTCATAGACGAAGTGGATCTTCTGGGCGCCGGAGCCGCGCAGGATGACGTTTTGGGCCTCCTCCGGCAGCTTGTGCCAGGGCGCGTCCATAGAGAAGCCATAGTGGCGCGCCAGGGCCTGCAGGGTCTGGGTGTAAAGTGGCGATGGCCCCTTGGCCCACGGCGCCACTGCGCCTTTGTGCAGGCTCTTGTCCTTGTCCGGAACGATCATGTCGGCGTCGAAGGCCAGCTTGGCCCCCAGGCCGTCGCAGGTCGGGCAGGCGCCGAACGGATTGTTGAACGAAAATAGCCTGGGTTCGATCTCGCTGATGGTGAAGCCGGACACCGGACAGGCGAACTTCTCGGAGAACAGCAGCCGCCTGGGCTCCTTCTCGCCATCGTCCACGGTCGCCCACTCGGCCACGGCGATGCCATCGGCCAGGCGCAGGGCGGTCTCTAGAGAGTCGGCCAGCCGCTGTTCCATGTCCGGCTTGGTGACGATGCGGTCGACCACCACGTCGATGTCGTGCTTGAACTTCTTGTCGAGGGTGGGGGCGTCCTCGATCGGATAGAATTCACCGTCGATCTTCAATCGCTGGAAGCCCGAGCGCTGCCACTCGGCGATCTCCTTGCGGTACTCGCCCTTGCGGCCGCGCACCACGGGCGCCAGCAGATAGAGGCGCGTACCTTCGGGCAGGGCGGTGATCTTGTCGACCATCATGCTGACGGTCTGACTCTCGATCGGCAGGCCGGTGGCCGGGGAATAGGGCACGCCCACCCGCGCCCAGAGCAGGCGCATATAGTCGTGGATCTCGGTCACTGTGCCCACGGTGGAACGCGGATTGCGGCTGGTGGTCTTCTGCTCGATAGAGATGGCTGGCGACAGGCCCTCGATCAGGTCCACATCCGGCTTGCTCATCAACTCCAGGAACTGGCGGGCATAGGCCGACAGGCTTTCCACGTACCGGCGTTGGCCCTCGGCATAGATGGTGTCGAAGGCGAGGCTCGACTTGCCCGATCCCGACAGCCCGGTCAGCACCACGAGCTGATCTCTCGGGATGTCGACGCTGACATCCTTCAGATTGTGCTCGCGCGCGCCGCGCACTCGGATGAACCGGGTCTGGTCAGACATAAGGATGCTCGCAGGGGCCACCCCGGAAGCGGGCGGTCAAGCCGTCTAATGTAATAGCGGGAGTCTGGAGCGCAGCAAGAACATAATGGGAACTTGCGCGCGATACTGCCATCCCCTGACAGGAGGGCAGCCTATTTTGGCAAATAGGTTCTCAATACGTCGTCGATGATCCGCTCCAGCTCGTTCAGCGTGTTGCAGGTCTTGGCCACGTGGCAGAAACGGCGATAGCGCTCCATCTCGGAATCCCCCCGGTTCCAGAAGGTTTCCGGTTCGGGATTGAGCCAGATCACTGCCCGCGCCCGCTCCTGCACCTGGCGCATCAGGTCGATGCGGGGATTGACGTAGTTGGAACGCGCGTCGCCAAGGATGATCACCGTGGTGTGGCGGTCGAGTTCGTTCAAGTGCAGGGCGCAGAAGTCCTCCAGCGCCTGGCCATAGTCGGTGGAGCGCATGCCGATGCGGGCCAGGACGGCGGCGATGGCCCCCTCGACCTGTTCGTCCTCCAGGATGTCGCCGACCGGGACCAGATGGTTGGAAAAGGCGAAGGCGTCCAGCCGCTCGACCACCTCGTGCAGGCTATAGAGGAACAGCAGCAGGAAGCGCGCGGCCGAAGCCACCGAGCCGGACACGTCGCAGAGGGCGACGATCTTGGGCTTTTCGATGGTCTCGTGCTTCCAGACGATCTCGAACGGCACGCCCCCGTGGCCCATGCTGCGGCGCAGGGTGCGGCGCACGTCCAGTTTGCCCTTCTTGGCCCGGCGCTGTTGGCGGCTGTAGCGGGACGCCAGGCGCTTGGCCATGCGGCGGACCAGGGTCTGCATGGTCCCGATTTCGTGCGGGTCCATGGCCGTGAGCCGTTCGTCGGCCAGGATCTGCTCGCGCAGGCGCAGGCCGCTTTCGCTGGCATAGAGGTCGTGCTGGCGTTCCACATAGTGGCCGGCTTCGTCGAACAAAGCTTGTCGCCGTTGAGCCAGCTTCTGGGCCAGCGCCTGGCGTTGTGGATCGTCGGCGCGCTGGGCCTCGCCGATCAGCCGTTCCAGGTCCTTCAGTCCCATCTCGTCGAGCATGCGCCGGGTGAGCAGCCGGCGCTGGCTGGACAGGCGGATTTCGGCCACGCCGGCGCGCTCGGCGGCGGCCTCCATGGCCTGGACCAGGCCCGCGGCGTCGTTCTGCAACAGCATCTGGGCGAGGTCGGACTCGCTCTCGGCCCCGCCGGGCGAGGGCGAGGCCTCGCTGTCGCCGGTCTCCGGCTTGCCTGGTTTGAACTCGTCGCGGCGGAAGAAGGTCTCGAAGCAGGTTTCGAACCGGCCAACCTCTTCGGCCGTCTTGGCCAAGGTGGCGCACAGCGCGTCTTTCAGCAGGGTGCGATCGGCATAGCCCACCAACTGCACCGCCTGGTGCGCGTCGATCGCCTCGGCCGGCGAGACTCGCACCTCCACGGCGCGCAGGGCTCGCAGGAAGCTTTCGAGGGTGCGTTGCATCAGAGCTTCGCCTGGCCGCGCCGCATCATCTTCTTAACCGACAGTCTTCAGCGGCATACGGATCAGCTCGGCGATCTGCGGCTCCACCGCGACAATGTCCTGTTCGAACTTCAGCAGCACATTGAGGGTGTCGCGGACCATGTCCGTCTCCAGGGCGTGGGCGTGCAGCAGCAGCAGCACCCGCGCCCAATCCACCGTCTCGGAGATCGACGGCGACTTGCGCAGATCCAGGTGGCGCAGGGACTGGACGAAGCCGACCAGCTGCTTGTTTAGGGCTTCCTCCACCCCCGGCACGCGGGTGGCGACGATCCGCTCCTCAAGCTTGGCGTCGGGCAGGGGGATGTGCAGGTGCAGGCAGCGGCGCTTGAGCGCATCGCCCAGGTCGCGGACATTGTTGGAGGTCAAAAACACGATCGGCGGGGTCTTGGCCTTGATCACGCCCAACTCCGGCACCGAGACCTGATAGGCCGAGAGGATCTCCAGCAGGAAGGCCTCGAACGCCTCGTCGGACTTGTCGACCTCGTCGATCAGCAGCACTGCGCCGCCGTCCTCGCGCAGGGCCCGCAACAGGGGACGCGGCTCGAGGAAGGGCTCGGAGAAGAACAGGTCGCCCATGCCATGCAGGCGGTCCATGGCCTCGTCCATGGTGGTGGTCTCGCCCAGGGCCTCGCCCATGCGGTCCTTCAGCAGCTGGGTGTAGAGCAGCTGCTTGCCGTATTTCCACTCATACAGGGCCTTGGACTCGTCCAGGCCCTCGTAGCACTGCATGCGGATCAGCGGCAGGCCGAGGAGGGCGGCGGTGGACAGGGCCAACTCGGTCTTGCCCACGCCGGCAGACCCCTCCACCAGGATCGGCTTTTGCAGGTGCGAGGCCATGAACAGGGCGGTGGCGATGCGGCGCGAGGCGATGTAGCCGACACTGGCCAGCCCTTCGATGATGGTGTCGACAGACGATAGCGGATCTGCGTTCGGCGCGCCGGGCGCCGGGACGGAAATGGTCAAGGTCAAATCTTTCAAAAGGCGCGCGAGAAATGCGCGCAAGAGCAGGCGTCAATGCCTCCATCTGCCAGGGGCTGCGCGGATCGTGCAAGTGTGATCTCGTCACGGGGGTTTACGGCGAGGGACGCTGGACGGGCGTCCGGCCTTGTGGAACCTTCGGTGAAACCGCCCGACAGCCTAAGGATCGGGGGTCAGTTCAGTGGGAGGCCCATGTACGATCCCGACGTCGTCCACACAGTGGCGGATATTCCGCGCGCCCAAGCCAAGCTGCGCCCCGACGCCATCGCCCTGGCCTGCGAGGGGCGTGAAATCAGCTATGCCGAGTTCGACCGCCGCACCAACCAGTGCGCCCACGCCCTGATCAGCGCCGGGGTGCGGCCAGGAGAGCGCATCGCCTGTCTGGCCAAGAACAACGAAGACTTCTTTGTGCTGTGGTTCGGGGCGGTGAAGGCGCGGGTGTGCCTGGCCCCGGTCAACTGGCGCCTGGCGCCGCCGGAGATCGCCTTCATCCTCAAGGACGCGGGGGCCAAGCTTCTGGTCTGCGGCGCCGATTTCGAGGGCGTGGTGGACATGATCGTCTCCAACTGCCCCGACCTGCACCGACTGATTCAGTTCGAGGCGGGGCATGCGCGCTGGCCGGCGTTCAACGACTGGATCGGCGCCTATCCCGACACCGATCCTGGCTTGCCCTTGCTGGCTGACGACGACGTCATCCAGCTCTACACCTCCGGCACGACCGGCCTGCCCAAGGGCGTGCAGCTGACCGAGGCCAATTTCGAGGGAGTCTTCACAGCTTCGGTGGAGGGCGCCTGGGCCAATTTCGACCCCGACAAGCCGGTGCTGGTGGCCATGCCGCTGTTCCATGTGGCCGGGACCAATGTCGGCCTGCTGGGCCTGCTGCAGGGCTGCCGCAACGTGGTGCTGCGCGAGATCGCGCCAGTGTCGCTGTTGACCATCCTGGTGGAGGAACGCATCGCCTACGCCTTCCTGGTGCCGGCGGTGATCAACATGCTGCTGCAGACTCCCGGGATCGAGACGGCGGACGTCTACCATCTGGAGCGCCTGTTCTATGGCGCCTCGCCCATCGCCGAGGACGTGCTGCTCAGGGCCGCCGAGCGATTCAACGCCACCTTCACCCAGCTTTACGGCCTGACCGAGACCATCGGCATGGGCGCCATGCTGGGACCCGAGGACCACAATCCCCGGCGCGGCAAGCTCAGGGCCTGCGGCCGCGCGCTGAACGGCGTGGAATTGCGGGTCGTGCGCCCGGACGGCGCCATCGCCGAGGCAGGCGAGGTCGGCGAGATCCAGATTCGCGCCAAGGGGGTGATGAAGGGTTATTGGAATCGGCCGGAGGCCACCGCCGAGGCTATCGACGCCGAGGGCTGGTTCAAATCCGGCGACGCCGGCTATTTCGACGACGACGGCTATCTCTATATCCACGACCGGGTGAAGGACATGATCGTCTCTGGCGGCGAGAACGTCTATCCGGCCGAGGTGGAGAACGCCCTGTTCAGCCACCACGCGGTGGCCGATGCGGCCGTGATCGGCGTGCCCGACAACCGCTGGGGCGAGGCGGTCAAGGCCATTGTCGTCCTGCGCTCCGGCGCCCACGCCACCCCCGCCGACCTGATCGCCCACTGCCGCTCGCGCATCGCCGGCTACAAATGCCCCAAGACGGTGGAGTTCATCGCGGTGCTGCCGCGCAATCCGTCGGGCAAGGTGCTGCGACGGGAACTGAGGGCGCCGCACTGGGCGGGGAGGGATCGGAAGGTGGGCTAGGGGGAAACCCTTTAGGTTGCATCCGCGATGAGCGCTTTCGACATGTAAACCGTATTCACGGGGATGGTTTCATGCGGATAGGTACGGACCTCGACCCATCATTTCGACGCATAGAAGGCGCGGGCTTTTGTGTTGGGCTCAAGGCAGCGCAGACGCGCAGTCTGATACCCACGCGCCGAAACTTCTCGCTCCAATTCGGCCAGGAGAGCCGTTCCGACGCCTTTGCTTTGGGCGGATGGATGCACCCAGAGATCGCTCACGACGTCTTCGAGGGATAGTCCAACGCCGACAATTTTGTGAGCGATGCAGGCGACTTGCGCGGCCGGCCAGTTGTCATCGTCCCACTGAGTTATTGGGTCCAATCGCCAGAGTCCTGCGTAGGTCGCTTCGAGCGTCTCTTGGACACAGGCTTTGAGGCCCGTTTCATCGGCAGAAGCGGCTGCTCGCACCACCATCACATCGCCGTCCCTAATCGCGGCCATGTCCTGATCACTCCGAAATCTCCATCTGCACCGCCGCGCCCAAGCTCGGCTTTCGCAGCAGCAGCACTGTGGGGATCAGCACCGCCGTGGCCACGAACATCATCCTGAACACGTCCACATAGGCGACCATGGCCGCCTGGCGGCTGATTTCGCCCTCCAGCGCCGCCAGCCCAAGGGGATTGTTGAGACTGAACGGTGCGCGCAGCCAGGGTGCGCGCATAAGGGGATTGTCCGGCCGCACGGTCTCGGTCAGGCGGGCGTGGACCACGTCGGAATTGCGCACGAACAGGGCCTGCATGATCGAGACTCCGACGCTCTGGCCCAGGTTCCTCACCAGGGCGAAGGCCCCGGCGCCGTCGGCGCGCAGGCGGGGATCCAGGGTGGCGAAGGCCAGGATGGTCATGGGCATGAACACCAGGCCCGTGCCCAGGCCCTGGATCAGTCCGGTGAAGGCGATGGCGAAGGCGTTCATCTGCAGTGAGAAATGGCTCATCATGAAGAAGGACGCGGCGAAGAAGGCGAAGCCCGTCGCGATCAGCACCCGGCTGTCGAAGCGGTTGACCAGCTGGCCGACCGCCAGCATCGAGATCAGGCCGCCGAATCCGCGCGGGGCCATGACCAGGCCCGTGGTGATGACGGGATAGCCCAGCAGGGTCTCGGCCAACGGCGGCAGCAGGGCCAGCACTGAAAACACCAGCATCCCCACCACCAGGCTCATTAGCGAGGCGGTGACGAAATTGCGGTCGCTGAACAGGGCCTTGGGTAGAAATGGCTGATCGGCGGTCAGGGTGTGGACCATGAACAGGAACAGGGTCAGGGCGGCGGTGGTCGCCTCGATCTGGGTCTCAACCGAATTGAACCAGTCGTTGTTCTGCCCCCGATCGAGGAACAGCTGCAGCGACGCCAGCATGATGCTGAGCAGGGAAAAGCCCATGATGTCGAAACGGGGCTTGGATGGCGTCTCGGCGTCGTGGATGAAGCCCACTACGCCCAGCAGGCAAAGGACGCCGATCGGCAGGTTGATATAGAACACCCACCGCCAGCTGAAATCGTCGGTCAGCCAGCCGCCCAGCACCGGCCCGACGATGGGAGCCACCATCACGCCCACGCCCCAGATGGCCATGGCCGGCCCGCGCTGGGCGGCGGGAAAGGTGTCAAGCATGACCGCCTGAGACAGGGGGCCCATGGCCGCTCCGAACAGGCCCTGCAGGATGCGGAACAGCACGATCTGGCCCAGGCTCTGGGCGGCGCCGCACAGGGCCGAGGCGACGGTGAAGCCGATGATCGACAGCACGAATACCTGCTTGCGGCCCAGCCGCGCCGCCAGCCATCCGCTCATGGGGGTCATGATCGCCGAAGCGACGATGTAGGAGGTCAGGACCCAGGTGATCTGGTCGGCCGAGGCGCTCACCGACCCGGCTATGTGCGGCAGCGCCACATTGGCGATGGTGATGTCCAGGGCGGTCATGATCGTGGCCAGCATCACCGAGACGGTGATCATCACGCGGTTGACCGGCAGTTCGGGCGTGGGGGCGGTGGTCAAGCGGGATCCTCTGGTCTTGCGGCTACGGTTCTGCCGATTGGGCGGGACGGCGCAAGAGGGATTGCGACATGCCTAGACGAGTTCGCAACCGCTGAAAAACTAGAACGGCGACAACACCCCCCTCTGTTCGGCCACCAACCGCCTCAGCCAGTCGCGCAGGGTCTTCAGCCGCGCTGTGTTCGACAGCTCGCGATGCGCGCTCATCCAGAACCGCCGGGTCAGCAGCACCTGGTCGGAGAGAACCCGGGTCAGGCCCTCGGCCATAAAGCAGGGCAGGACGCCGACCCCGCCGCCGGCGGTGATGATCTGCTGCTGGGCGCGGATGGAGGAGCTGGACAGGGTGGGGCGCAGGTCCGAGTCCAGCTCTTCGAGGTATTTCAACGCGGCGGCGAAGATCAGGTCGTCCACATAGCCCACGAGGTCGAAGCGGTGCAGGTCGACGATCGAGGCGGGAGTTCCGGCGCGCGCCAGGTAGTCGGGGGCGGCGTAGAGGGCCAGCTGATAGTCGGTAAGGGGCTCGATCAGCAGGCGCGCATCGGTGGGTGTGTCGAGGGTGATGGCCATGTCGACCTCTCGCCGGGTGGGCGAGAGGAAGCCGGCATGGGCGGCCAGTTCGATGCGCAGATTGGGCCTTTGCCGATGAAAGGCGGGCAGGGCGGGGGCCAGGACGGCTGTGCCGAAGCCTTCGGCCGCGCTGATGCGCACCGTGCCGCCGACCACGTCGCTTTCGCCGATCTGAGCCACGGCGGCCATGGCGGCCTCGGCGTTGAGGCCGATCTCGAATAGCCGCGCGCCGGACGCGGTCAACTCCAGTCCCTGGGCCGAGCGGATGAACAGGGTGGAGCGCAGCGAGCTTTCCAGGCGGGCGACGCGCCGGCCTACGGTCGCCGCATCAATGCCCAGGCGGCGCGCCGCCGCGGTTTGCGAACCGGCGCGAGCCGCGGCCACGAAGACTTTTAGATCGTCCCAGTCGTACATATGGCTGTCCCAACACCTCCACCACCGCTCATCCTGGCGAATGCCGGGAACCAGATCCAAAGTAGAGCTGGAAGCGGGTTAGCCCCTTTCCATCAGCGCCATATGATCTTGGCCCCGGCATTCGCCGGGGTGAGCGGAGATTTGGATGGTCTGCAAATCTGCGTAATCCACCCCGCAATTATGCATTAGCGGGCCGCCCGCGCCAGTGCTACCCCACGGCCGAAACGCCGAGGAAACCGCCATGCGTCAGATCGTCAATTTCGTGAACGGTGCGCCGTTCGAATCCACGTCGGGCCGCTTCGGCGATGTCTTCAATCCCAATACCGGCGAAGTGCAGGCCAAGGTTGGCCTGTCCAGCGAGGCGGACCTGGATCGCGCGGTCAAATCCGCCCTGACCGCCCAGCCGATCTGGGCCGCCACCAACCCCCAGCGCCGCGCGCGGGTGATGTTCGAATTCAAGCGCCTGATCGAAGCCAATATGAACGAGCTGGCCGAGCTGCTCTCGTCCGAGCACGGCAAGGTGATCGCCGACAGTAAGGGCGACATCCAGCGCGGCCTGGAGGTGATCGAGTTCGCCTGCGGCATCCCCCACGCCCTGAAGGGCGAATATACCGAGGGCGCCGGCCCCGGAATCGACGTCTATTCCATGCGCCAACCCCTGGGCGTGGTGGCCGGCATCACGCCATTCAACTTCCCGGCCATGATCCCCATGTGGATGTTCGGCATCGCCATCGCGGTGGGCAACACCTTCATCCTCAAGCCCTCTGAGCGCGACCCCAGCGTGCCGGTGCGCCTGGGCGAGCTGTTCATGGAAGCGGGGGGCCCGGCCGGCGTGCTCAACGTGGTGCACGGCGACAAGGCGGCGGTCGACGCCATCCTACATCACCCGGCGATCAAGGCGGTCAGCTTCGTCGGCTCGTCTGATATCGCCCAGTACATCTACGCGACGGGCGCCGCCAACGGAAAGCGCGTCCAGGCCATGGGCGGGGCCAAGAACCACGGCATCATCCTGCCTGACGCCGACATGGACCAGGTAGTCAAGGACATCTCAGGCGCCGCCTTTGGCTCGGCCGGCGAGCGTTGCATGGCGCTGCCGGTGGTGGTGCCTGTGGGCAAGAAGACCGCCGACGAACTGCGCGAGCGCATGATCGCCGAGATCGCCACCTTGAAGGTCGGGGTCAGCAACGACGCAGAAGCCCAGTACGGGCCGGTGGTCTCGGCCGCCCACCGCCAGAAGATCGCCGACTATATCCAAATCGGGGTCGATGAGGGCGCGGAGCTGGTGGTCGACGGCCGCGATTTCAGCCTGCAGGGCTATGAGAAGGGCTTCTTCATCGGCCCGAGCCTGTTCGACGGCGTCAAGCCGGGCATGAGGACCTACCATGAGGAGATCTTCGGTCCAGTGCTGCAGATCATGCGCGCCGACAGCTTCGAGGAGGCCGTGAGCCTGCCGTCCAAGCACCAATACGGCAACGGCGTAGCCATCTTCACCCGCAACGGCCGCGCCGCCCGGGAATTCGCCAGCCGGGTGGACGTGGGCATGGTCGGTATCAATGTGCCGATCCCCGTGCCGGTAGCCTATCACACCTTTGGCGGCTGGAAACGCTCGGCCTTTGGCGACACCAACCAGCACGGCATGGAGGGGGTCAAGTTCTACACCAAGGTCAAGACCGTCACCGCGCGCTGGCCCGAAGGGATGACCGAGGATTCGGCCTTCGTGATCCCGACGATGAAATAGCGAGTAGGCTGCCGCTGCGGAGTCTTTGTAGGGCGCTGCGGCGGCCCCAATCGTCATCGAGAGCGCGACAGGAAACGGCGATGATCTTTGACCTGAACGACGACCAGCGCGCCATCCAGGACGCGGCGCGAAGCTTCGCCGCCGCCGAGCTCGCGCCGCACTCGGCCCGCTGGGACGAGGAAGAGCATTTCCCCGTCGACACCCTGCGCAAGGCCGCCGAACTGGGGTTCGCCAGCATCTATGTGCGCGAGGACGTGGGCGGTTCGGGCCTGGGGCGACTGGATGCGGCCCTGATCTTCGAGGCCCTGTCTTATGGCGACGTCTCCACAGCCGCCTTCCTGTCGATCCACAACATGGCCTCGTGGATGATCGACCGGTTCGGATCGGAAGCGCTGCGCCAAAAATACCTGCCGCGCCTGACGACCATGGAGCTGATCGCCTCCTACTGCCTGACCGAGCCCGGTTCAGGCTCGGACGCGGCCTCTCTGCGCACCACGGCGACGCGCGATGGCGATCATTACGTGCTCAACGGATCCAAGGCCTTCATCTCCGGGGCCGGCGTCTCCGACATCTATGTGGTGATGGTCCGCACCGGCGAAGGCGGGGCCAAGGGCGTCTCGACCCTGGTGGTCGAGAAGGGAACGGAGGGCCTCAACTTCGGGGCTCACGAGCGCAAGATGGGGTGGCGCAGCCAGCCGACCGCCATCGTCAATTTCGACAATTGCCGGGTTCTCGTGGAGAACCGGGTCGGCGACGAGGGCGATGGCTTCCGCTTCGCCATGATGGGCCTGGACGGCGGACGCCTGAACATCGCCGCCTGTTCGCTGGGCGGGGCGAGCCTGGCCCTGGACAGCGCCAAGTCGCACCTGGAGACGCGCCACCAGTTCGGCCGGCCCTTGCGCGAATTCCAGGCCCTGCAGTTCAAACTGGCTGATATGGCCACCGAACTCGAAGCCGCCCGCCTGATGGTCCGGCGCGGGGCGGCGGCGATGGACGCGAAACACCCCGACGCGACCCAGTACTGCGCCATGGCCAAGCGCTTCGCCACCGACGCCGGCTTCGACATCGCCAACCAGGCCCTTCAGCTGCACGGCGGCTATGGCTATCTGAAGGACTATCCCTTGGAGCGCATCGTGCGCGACCTGCGCGTCCACCAGATCCTTGAAGGCACCAACGAAATCATGCGGGTGATCATCGCCCGGGAGATGTTCCGGCGATGAGTGAACCTGAGGTTTTGGCGCGGATCGAGAGCGGCGTCAGTCGCCTGACCCTCAATCGCCCGGCGGCGCTGCATGCCCTGACCACCAACATGTGCCGGCTGATGACCGACGCGTTGCTCGAGTGGCGGAAAAACGACGCGGTTGCGGCGATCCTGATCGACCATTCCGGTGAACGCGGCTTCTGCGCCGGCGGCGATATCCGCATGCTGGCCGAGAGCGGGGCAGGCGACGGGGCGGAGGCGCGCGAATTCTTCCACACCGAATACCGTCTCAACCACCTCCTGTTCACCTATCCCAAGCCGGTGATCGCAGTGATGGACGGAGTGACCATGGGCGGCGGCGTGGGCCTGACCATGCCGGCCCGCTATCGCATCGCCACCGAGCGGACGACCTTCGCCATGCCCGAGACCGGCATCGGCCTGTTCCCGGACGTGGGCGGGGGCTGGTTTCTGCCGCGCCTACCGGGCCACACCGGCCTGTGGCTGGCCTTGACTGGGGCGCGGCTGAAGGCGGCGGACTGTATCGCCCTGGGCATCGCCACTCACTTTGTGCCCAGCGCCCAGATCGACGCATTCAAGGCGGCCTTGCTGGCCTCGCCGCGAGAGGGCGATGGCGTTGACCGGATCAACTCGGTGCTCGCTCAGTTCGCCGGCGATCCGGGGGCGGGCCTGATCGCGGCCCATGGCGTGCAGATCGACAAGTGCTTCGACCAGCCATCGGTCGAGGCCATTGTCGCGGCGCTGGAGGCGGACGGCGGCGAGTGGGCCGTGGCCCAGCTCAAGACCCTGCACACCAAGTCGCCCCAGACCATGAAGGTCGCCTTGCGGCAGCTGGCGCTGGGCGCCCGGGCAGCCTCGTTCGCCGACAACATGGCCATGGAATACCGCATCGGCGCGCGGGTGGTTCAGAAGCATGACTTCCTGGAGGGCGTGCGGGCGGTGATCGTCGACAAAGACAATGCGCCGCGCTGGAACCCGGCCACGCTGGAAGGCGTCACCGACGCTCAGCTGGATCGGATCTTCGCGTCCCTGCCGGCCGACCAGGAATGGACCCCTTTGACGGAGACCGCTCAATGACCCGCATCGCCTTCATCGGCCTCGGCAATATGGGCGGCGGCATGGCCGTCAACCAGGCCAAGGCTCAGCACGCCGTCGCCGCCTTCGACCTGTCCGAGGCCGCTGTCGCGCGTGCGGTCGAGGCCGGATGCCATGCTGCGACCTCAGTGGCCGAAGCAGTCAGGGACGCCGAGGTGGTGATCACCATGCTGCCCGCCGGCGCCCATGTCCGCGCCGTCTACGGCGAGCAGATCCTGCCCAACGTGGCCAAAGGCGCCTTGCTGATCGACTGCTCGACCATCGATGTGGAGAGCGCCCGCGCAGTGGCCAAGCAGGCGGTGGAGGCAGGCTTCCGCTTCGCCGACGCCCCGGTGTCCGGCGGCACGGCGGCGGCCGACGCCGGAACCCTGGCCTTCATGGTCGGCTGCGAAGCGGCCGATTTCGCCGCGGTCGAGGCGGCGCTGCAGCCCATGGCCCGGGTGGTGATCCACGCCGGCGCCGGCGGGGCGGGGCAGGCCGCCAAGATCTGCAACAACATGCTTCTGGGCATCTCCATGCTGGGGACCTGCGAGGCCTTCGCCCTGGCGGAAAAGCTCGGACTGGAGGCCGACCGCTTCTTCGAGATCGCCTCGAAGTCGTCCGGGCAGTGCTGGTCGGTGACCAACTATTGCCCCGTGCCGGGTCCGGTGCCGGCTGCGCCCTCGAACCGCGGCTATGCCGGTGGTTTCGCCACGGCCATGATGCTCAAGGACCTGAAACTGGCCCAGGACGCCGCCGCCAAGGCCGGCGCCACCACGCCCCTGGGCGCCCAGGCTGAAGCCCTCTATGCCCTGTTCGATCGATTGGGCCACGGCGGCAAGGACTTTTCCGCCGTGATCCAGATGCTGCGTGGCCAGCTCGAAACCCTAGCCTGAATCAAGATCCGCCCGAACGAAGGAACGCCAGACATGGCCTATGAAACCCTGTTGACCGAGACCCATGACGGCGTGCGGCTGATCCGGCTGAACCGCCCCGAGGCGCTGAACGCCTTCAACAACCAGTTAATGAACGAGCTGACCGCCGAGCTGGACGCCGCCGAGGCCGACGCCGCCATCGGCTGTATCGTCATCACCGGCTCGGAAAAAGCCTTCGCCGCCGGCGCGGACATCAAGGAAATGGCGTCCAAATCCTATGCCGAGGTCTATGGCGAGGACTTCATCACGCGCAACTGGGAGCGGGTTACCCGCTGCCGCAAGCCGGTGATCGCGGCGGTGGCCGGTTTCGCCCTGGGCGGCGGCTGCGAGATGGCCATGATGTGCGACTTCATCATCGCGGCGGAAAACGCCAAATTCGGCCAGCCGGAGATCAATCTCGGCGTCTCGCCCGGCGCCGGGGGCACCCAGCGCCTGACCCGGTTCATCGGCAAGTCCAAGGCCATGGACATGATTCTGACCGCCCGCATGATGGACGCCGCGGAGGCCGAGCGCTGCGGCCTGGTCAGTCGCGTGGTGCCGGTGGCAGACCTGATCGGCACTGCCATGGTCGCCGCCAAGAAGATCGCCGGCCTGTCAGCCAATGCGGTCAAGCTGACCAAGGAGATGGTCAACGCCGCCTATGAAACACCGTTGTCGCAAGGCGTGATGCTGGAGCGGCGCCTGTTCCACTCGCTGTTCGCCTTCGACGACCAGAAGGAAGGCATGGCCGCTTTCATCGAGAAGCGAAAGCCCGAGTTTAAAGGGAGCTGAGCAGGATAAACGCGAGCCACACGCGCGCTTGACTTGACGGAACATAAGTTTCGGGCGAGCATTCCATGGATAGAATGAGCCTAACCCCCAAATGGGAGGCCGCCATGGAAACGACGGGTCTTAAACGCCGCCTTCCGACGCCGGAGGAATGCGTCGCCATGCTGCGCTTTGAAGCCGCCAGCACAACGGTGGCGATCATTTCGTTGGGCATCAGCGGGGTGATGATGGTGCTGGTCTGGCGAGTGCTGATCAGCTGAGCGGCCACGCGTTGGGCCGCGTCAGGCTCCGACCGTTATTGACGGGGCGGTAGCCGGCGTCTCCACAGCCAATTCCACCTCGAACCAGAAAACCGCGCCGCCGTCGGGGCGATCTTCCACGTCGATGCGTCCCCCCATCAATTCGACCAATTCGCGACTGATCGAAAGGCCGAGCCCGGCCCCGCCGAACCGGCGCGTGATCGAACCGTCGGCCTGTTGGAATTTCTGGAACAGTTTGGCCTTGGCGGCCGAATCCACGCCGATGCCGGTATCGAGCACCTCGATCCGTAGACGGGTATGACCGGCTTTGCCAGGACGGGAGCGAACCTCGATGCGGGCCGAACCGGCAGCGGTGAATTTGATGGCGTTGGACATCAGGTTGAGCAGGATCTGGCGCAGTCGCGGCGAATCACCTCGGAAACGCCCGCGCGCGCCGAAATCGAGGGTCGCGCCGATCTCCAACCCCTTTTCCGCGGCTTTAGGCGACAGGTGTTCGACCACCTGTTCGATCACGGACTCAAGGCTGAAAGCCGTGTGATCGAGCGTGATCTTGCCGGCCTCCAGTTTCGAGACGTCGAGAATGTCGTTGATGATGACCATCAGCGCATCAGCAGATGAGGCGATGGCTTCGGCGAAGGTGCGCTGGCGATGTGTGAGAGGCGAGCGGAGCAGCAGCGCGTTCATGCCCATCACACCGTTCATCGGCGTGCGAATTTCGTGGCTCATCGTGGCCAGGAACTCGCTCTTCGCCCGGTTGGCGGCCTCGGCCTCGTCCCGAGCGAGCGCCAGGATCTGAGCGTTCCGTTTGAGGTCGGTTACATCGACGCAGGTTGTCACCATACCGCCATGCCGGGTATGGCGGTGTTCGATGCGCAGCCAGCGGCCATCGGTGAACTGCTGCTCTAGCAATGGGTCGGTGGAGCGGCGGGCGGTGAGGCGTCGTTGGATCCAGGCCTCTTCCGTGCCGGCTTCGATCACGGCCGCGTTGCTGGCGACCAGACGGCGCAGGAAGGTCTCGTGATCCAGGCCCACTCCAAGGGTGATACCATCCTGGGCCACGAGCTCGGCGTAGCGGGCGTTCCAGGTCACCAGGCAGTCGGCCTGGTCATAAATGGCCACACCGTCGGACATCGCGTCGATCGCGTCGCGAAGATGTCCGAAAGCCTGTCTGCGGCTGTGCGCTTCAAGAGCCAGGGTTGAAAGGACTGCGGCGATGACCGTTACGACAATGACAGCCACAGAGACGGCCATGGCGGCGTGCGACATGATCGAGGCCGGAACGGCCACAGTCGGGTCCGGCAGCACCTGAACCGCGGTCATGCCGGTAAAATGCAGACCGCAGATGGCCAGGGTGAACAGGCCGGAGGCCACAAGCGTTCGCAGGGGGATGCGCTCGTTGTTGGCGACGGACACAGCGGTGATCGCAAAGGCCGTGGCGATCATGATGGACGCGGTGACATACGCCGGATTCCACAGCAGCACGCCCTGGGTTCGAAACGCCGCCATGCCGACGTAGTGCATCAAGCCGACGCCCGCGCCCAGTACGCCGCCGCCCATCCAGGATCGGGCGGGGAGCCGCGCCGAGCCTGCGGCGGTGAAGCCGGAAGCGGATATCACGACCGCGATCAGCCAGGACAACAGTGTCGTGGCCGGCTCGTAGCCCGTGCGGAAGCCCGGCTCGAAGGCCAGCATGGCGATAAAGTGGGTGGCCCAGACACCGGAACCGGCCACCAGTCCGGTAACGCACAGCCAAGCTGATCGGCTGTCACCGTCGCGGTCGGACAGTCTGGCGTAGAGGCTGAAGGTCGTCAGCACGGAAGTGACGCAGATCAGGGCGGCCAGAACCACCAGACGCCAGTCGTGCTGTGTGGTGATGCAGGCTAGAACCTTCAGCACGCCCAACCCTTCCGCAAAACGCGGGGGGCAATTTCGCGACTGCTGGAAAACGTGGAATTGGCGTCCGAGAAGAGCATGGCGTCAGGTTAAATTTCCGATCTTTCGCTACGGTTACCGGCTGGGTGAGCGCGCGCCGGGTGCGACAATCTGAACAAGGGCGCATTCAATTGAGCGGGCTTGAGGAATCGGCCTACCCATTCGGCTCTGAACACGCTTAAGAATCGCGCGTGAATAAGGCCGACCCCGAAGGTCGTCGCGCCCCTGGTCGCCAGCGCCGCACGATCTGATAGGCTTGGCGAAGGGTGATGAACGGGCCATGCGCGACGCTGTCAACGGCAGGCTGTCGATCCGCGGGCGGTTGGGTCTTTTGACCCTGCTGTTCGGGATTCCGCTCGCCCTGACGAGCGGTCTGCTAGGTCTGCGGTCGTGGCGCGATATCGATCAGGCTAGCAAGGAGATCCGCGGCGCCGCCTATCTCGGCCAGATCTGGCCGGCCATGAGCGCCGTCGATCGCGATCTGGGCCCGTCGCAACCGGCCTACGATCTGGAATTCGGCACCGCCGAGGCGGCCGGCGCTTTCATGCGGTCCCTGGCCGTCGATACGCGATTCAAGGCCGGTTCGATCCTGATCGCCGACGTAGCCGACGGTTCGCGCCTGACGCTGGATCCCGACCTGGCCAGTTTCCATCTTATGGACGCGGTCAGTGCGCGCCTGCCGGCGCTGATCAACGCCGCCACCGAATTGTCCGAGGCCGCTCAGATCCGCGACCTGGATCAGCCCCAGCGCCTGGCCGTCGCCCTCGACCACCTGCAGGCCGCCAGCGATCAGGCCCAGGCCGCGCTCGAGGCGGCGATGAAATACGACGCCAGCGGCGTGGATCACAGCGTACTGCGGCCACATCTGACGGGGCTCAGTCTCGCCGTCCGGGATCTGGTCGCCAGGGGGCAGGCGGTCGGCGCCGGAGGCGATCCCAACGCCGTGACGGGCGCCCGTATCGCCTTGCAGCGCCAGATCGACAGCACCTGGCGCGCCGCTCAAGGCGAACTGGTGCGGCTGATCGAGGCGCGCCTGCAGGCCTTGAGCCTTAGTCTGGCCGTGGACGCGGCCTTGCTTTTGGCCTTGCTCGTTGTCGCCGCTGTGATGGCGGGCCGGATCGGGGCCGGCCTGTCGGCGCGGGTTGGCGATCTGGCGGAAGCGGCGGAGCGACTGGCCACGGACGATACCGCCTTTGACACACCGCACCTGTCCGACCGGGCCGAGACCGGCCGGCTGGCGCGGGCGTTGTCTATTCTCAAGGATCGCCTGATCGAGCGCTCCCAGGCGAGGGAAGAAGCCGGCGAGCGACGAGAGGATCTCGAGGTTCGATTGACCGCGGCCCAGGCTGCGCTGGCGACCGCTCAGGACGAACGGCGACGTGTGATCGAAGCCCTGGGCGCGGCGCTCAACCGGCTGGCCGACGGCGACCTGGCCGTGGCCCTGCGCGGCGAGCTCGATGGCGAGTTCGAGCCGCTGCGGGACGATTTTAACGCCGTCGTCGCTGTGCTGCGCGAAGTGATTTCAGGCCTGGCGGGCGGGGCGAACGGAGTTCGCCGCAACGCGGCCGAGGCGGTTCAGGCCGGTGAGGACCAGGCTCTGCGCGAGGCGGCCCGCGCTGGCGATGTCGAGACCGCGACCGCCGGCCTCAGTGCGCTCACCCAGGCCCTGGATCGCTCGGCGGCCAATGCGCGGCAGGCCGTGGAGGGCGCCAGCGCCGCCAGGGCTGAGGCCGCTGCCGGCGAGGATGTATTGCGCCAGGTGGCTGCGAGCCTGGAAGAGATCGAGCGCTCGGCTCGTCAGATCACCGAGGTTGTGGCGCTCATCGATCAAATCGCCTTCCAGACAAATCTTCTGGCGCTTAACGCGGGCGTGGAGGCGGCGCGGGCCGGCGACGCCGGGCGGGGCTTCGCCGTGGTCGCCCAGGAGGTGCGCGCCCTGGCGCAACGCGCGGCCGAAGCCGGCGCCCAGATCAAGGCGCTGATCAATACGAGCGCAATCCAGACCGGCGCGGGCGTCGATCTGGTCGGGCGCACGGGCGAGGCTCTACGCCGCGTCACAGGCCGCGTGGCCGAGATCGACGTCCTGGTGGCGGATATGGCTCTGGCGGGGCAGGACCAGTCCGCCGGGCTGTCCAAGGTCGCCAGCGCCCTCGCGCGGATCGACCAGGGCGAACGCCAGGACGCCGAATCGGCTGCGCTTTCGCGGCGGGCCGTGCAGGCCCTGGACGACGAAGCGGCCGAACTCGCCCGCCAGGTCTCCGGTTTTCATTTGGGATCGGCTCTGCGCAAGCCGCCCGAGCGGCCGGCGCTGCCTCAGGCCCCGACGCGTTCGCCCGCGCCGGTGGTTCGCCTGCATGATGTTCGCGGCTCTGCGGCTTGGCGCGCCAGCGGCCGGCCGGGCAAGCTCCCCGGGTCCGAGGATCGCTGACCCGCGACGACCTTGCCGCGCCAGATAGTCGCAGGCCCCCCCCCAGCGTGCTTAAGCAAGCCTTCACAGCCTGAGCCCTAAGCATCCTTCAGGTCCAAAGTCGGAAACCATTCGACCAAACGCCGATCGCCCATTTGGGGGGACGGCGAGCCGGTCGATTTGTCCCTGGCGGCGGCCCGACGAATAGGTCGAGCGCCCAGTTCGGGAACTCAAATGCGTATCCGGGCCGTAACCCGCAGCCATTAACGTTACCAGTTACCAAGCCTTAACTTCGAAAACGCAGGATCGCGACAGTGGCAGGTGGGTCAGCATTGTGGGGAACGACGTGGCGTCGGAAGTAAGTCTTGGGGCACGTCTGAACTTCATCAAGCTCGATGAAAAAAGCCGCTCGGCGCTGCGTGGGCTGGGCCCGCTGCTGAGAAAAGAACTGCCCGGCGCCGTTGACGGCGCTTTTGGCCAATTCCAGTCGTTCTCGGAAACCCGCTCGGCGTTTCGTGATGAGGGGCTGGCCCGCTCCGCCAAGAGCCGCCAGCTTTCGCATCTGGAGGCGATCGCCTCCGGCCAGTTCGATGAGGGCTTCGCCCGTGAGGCCCGCGCCATCGGCGAATCGCAAGCCCGCGCCGAGCTCGATCCAAGTTGGGTCATCGGCGCCTACGCCCTGATGCTCGAGCCCGTAATCAAGGCCGCCATTCTCGATCGCTGGCCCAAAGGCCTCTTCGGCGGCAAGGGCGATGCTGCGACCGATACCGCCGATGCCGTGGCCGCCCTGGTCAAGGTCGCTTTGATGGATCTCGACCTTGGGCTCGCCGCCCATCGCGAGACCAACGGGGCTGGACGTCAGGGGGATATCGACGCCCTTGCTGCAGCTTCCGAGGCCCAGGAACGTATCCTGGCGCAGCTGGGCGAAGCGCTGGGCCAATTGTCGGACGGCGACCTGACCGCCGAAATCTCAGGGACGGTCGCGCCTGGCTACCAGGCGCTCAAGAGTGATTTCAATTCCGCCACCGTAGCCCTGCGCGAGGCCATGTCGGCCGTCGTCGCCAATACCGACGGCATCCGCAATGGCGCCGATGAGATCGCCCAGGCCTCCGACGACCTGTCGCGCCGCACCGAGCAGCAGGCCGCCAGCCTGGAAGAGACCGCCGCGGCCCTCGATCAATTGACAGCCACGGTCAAGAAATCAGCCGCCGGCGCGCGCCAGGCCAGCAACGTGGTCGACGAAGCCAAGGGCGAGGCCGAGCACAGCGGCGAGGTGGTTCGCCAGGCGGTCGCGGCCATGGGCGAGATCGAAAAGTCCTCGCACCAGATCAGCCAGATCATTGGTGTCATCGATGAAATCGCCTTCCAGACCAATCTTCTGGCCCTGAACGCCGGGGTGGAAGCCGCCCGGGCGGGCGAGGCGGGCCGCGGCTTCGCGGTGGTGGCTCAGGAAGTGCGGGCCCTGGCCCAGCGGTCGGCTGGAGCAGCCAAGGAAATCAAGGGCCTGATCTCCGCCAGCTCCACTCAGGTGGGATCGGGCGTGGAACTGGTCGGCCAGACCGGCGACGCCCTGCATCGGATCGTGACCAAGGTCGCCGAGATCGACGCCCTGGTTTCCGAAATCGCTGCTTCCGCCCAGGAGCAGGCCACAGGTCTGGCCGAGGTCAATACCGCGGTCAACCAGATGGACCAGGTGACCCAGCAAAATGCGGCCATGGTCGAGCAATCGACCGCCGCCACCCACACGCTTCGCAACGAGGCCGCCGACCTGATCCGTCTGGTCAGCGCGTTTCGCATCGGCGCCCCGGCTCACCAGCCGGCCCAGCGAGGGCCTCAGCGTCGCTCGCAGGCCTCGGCGCCAGCGCTCAAGACCATGGGTGGCCGAGGCGTTTCCGCGGCCCGCAAGCCCGAACCAGCTGCCCGTGCAGAATGGGAGGAATTCTAGGTCATGTCCGATCCTATCCCCGAGGACGTTGAGAGCTTTGCGCTCGCCCCCGTGCTGGACCTCAAAGCCGCCGCCCCACTGAAGACCGCCTTGCTGGAGCGGCGGGGTCACCCGCTGGAGCTCGACGCCGCCGACGTGCAGCGCCTAGGCGGTTTGTGCCTGCAAATTCTATTGGCCGCCGCCGCCACCTGGCGGGCCGATGGCGTCTCGATGCGGGTTGGCCCGCGCTCTGAAGCGTTTCTTGATGCGCTTCGCCTGTTCGGCGGCGAATCCGCCTTTCTCTTCCAACCCGAGGGAGTTTCCCTGTGAGCCGCACCATCCTGACCGTCGATGACTCGCGGACCATGCGCGATATGTTGCGCCTGGCCCTGGTCAAAGCAGGCTTCGACGTGGTGGAGGCCGTTGACGGCCTTCACGGCCTCGAAGTGCTTGGCGGCGTCGATCCCGACGTCATCATCACTGACATCAACATGCCCAATCTCGATGGCTTCGGCTTCATTGAAGCCGTGCGCGACGGCGAACGTCACCGCGCCACGCCGATCCTGGTCCTGACCACGGAGAGCGATCCGGAAAAGAAGAGCCGGGCGCGCCAGGCCGGCGCCACCGGCTGGATCGTCAAGCCGTTCCACCCCGACAAGCTGGTCGAAGCCATCCGTCGCGTCGCTGCTTAATCCACGCATACCAAGGCGCTGATCGTCATGGACGAACTCGAAGAAATCAAAGCTACCTTCTTCATGGAATGCGAGGAATTGCTCGCGGACCTGGAGAATGGCCTGGGCGCCATGGAGTCCGGCTCGGCCGACGGCGAGACTATCAACGCTGTGTTCCGCGCCGTGCACTCGATCAAGGGCGGCGCCGGTGCGTTCGGCCTGGATCCCCTGGTGCGTTTCGCCCACGTCTTCGAGACCCTGCTGGACGACGTTCGCAGCCACAAGGTTGAGGTCACGGCCGAGTTGGTGCGCGAGCTTCTGCGCGCCGCGGACATCCTGGCCGATCATGTGCAGGCCGCGAAGTCCGACGGCGTCGCTGACGAGGCTCGCTCCGCCGATATGGCGGCCGTGCTCGAGTCTCTATCCGCCGACGGCCAGTCCGCCGCCGCGGTGGCCCACCCCGCCGCCACGCCGGTCGTCTTCGCTCCCATTCCTTCGGCGACCGCCGACAATATGGGCGGCGAATTCAAGCCGATGACGGTGAGCCTGATGAGCTTCGACGAGCCTGCGCCTGTCGCGGCGAGCGAGCCCTGGACGGTGACTTTCCGACCCAAGACGGAGCTTTATCGCAACGCCAACGATCCGCTGCTGCTGCTGCGCGAATTGGAACGGCTCGGCCCGATTTCCGTGGTCATCGACGAGGCCAGCTTGCCGCTGCTTCAAGATCTGGAACCTGAAGCCGCCTATCTGGCCTTCACGGTTACGCTGGATGCGCCGGTCCAACAGACCGCGATCCTCGAAGTGTTCGAATTCGTCGATGGCGACTGCGACGTTGACGTGTCCGGTGGCGTAGCCGCCCCAGTGTTCGATCTTGCCGCGCTCCTGGCCGCGGCCGACGCCGCGCCGCCCATCGCTGAGCAAGGCGCTGCGCCGGCTTTCGCGCCGATGCCCGTCGCGAATATCGCGCCGCCTCCGCCGCCGGTGGTCGAGACTGCGCCGCCGCCGGTCCCCGAGTTCTCCGGCGCCCTCGCAGCGTCGATCAAAACACCGTCGCCGCAACAGCAGCAGGCCAAAGGCAATTCCGCGCCGGAGGCCCAGGCCACCATCCGTGTCGATCCCGAGCGTATCGACCGCCTGATCGACCTTGTGGGCGAACTGGTGATCAACCAGGCCATGCTGGCCCAGCGCGTGATCGAATCCGGCCTGGCTTCGTCCTCGAGCGTAGCCCTCGGCCTGGACGAGCTGGAGCAATTGACCCGGCAGATCCAGGACGGCGTCATGGCCATCCGCGCCCAATCGGTGAAGTCCGTGTTCCAGCGCATGCCGCGCTTGGTGCGCGAAGTCGCCAATATGACCGGCAAGCAGGTTCGCCTGGTCACCGAGGGTGAAGCCACCGAGGTCGACAAAACCGTGATCGAACGCCTCGGCGAGCCGATCACCCACATGCTGCGCAACGCCATCGACCACGGCCTGGAGACGCCGGACGAGCGCCGCGCCGCGGGCAAGCCGATCGAAGGCACGGTGCGTCTGGTGGCGCTGCATCGCGGCGGCCGCATCGTTATCGAAGTGTCCGACGACGGCCGCGGCATAAATCGCAAGCGCGTGTTCTCCATCGCCGTCGAAAAGGAACTGATCGCTCCGGACGCGGTGCTGACCGACGAAGAAATCGACAACCTGATCTTCCTGCCCGGCTTCTCCACCGCCAGCACGGTCTCAGATATCTCGGGACGCGGCGTCGGCATGGATGTGGTGCGACGCAGCGTGCAGGCGCTGGGCGGCCGGATCTCGATCAGCTCCAAGCCGGGGGAGGGCTCGACCTTCACCCTCAGCCTGCCTCTAACCCTGGCCGTGCTCGACGGCATGGTGGTCGATGTGGCTGGCCAGACCCTGGTGATCCCGCTGACGGCGATCGTCGAAAGCCTTCGGCCCAAGCCCGAGGAGGTCAAAGGACTGGGGCCGCAAGGCGCCGTCCTGTCCGTCCGCGACACCTTCGTCCCGCTGGTCGATATCGCCAACGCGCTGGGCTTCCGCGCGGAGAAACGGTTGCCGTCCGAGGGGGTTGTGCTGCTGATCGAGGTGGAAGACGGCGGCCGGGCGGCCTTGGTGGCCGACGCCATCCAAGGCCAGCGCCAGGTGGTCATCAAGAGCCTGGAGTCAAATTATCGCCAGGTGGAGGGCATCGCCGCCGCCACCATTCTTGGCGACGGTCGTGTGGCCCTGATCGTCGATGTCGACGCCCTGGTCGCCATGCGCAAGCGCGACACCAATCGCTCCCCCGAGCCGACGCTAATTGCAGCGGAATAGATCCATGACCGAACCCAACGTAAATTTGCTGGATCGCCGCGAGCTGATCTCCTTCCGCATCGGAGAGCAGGAGTTCTGCGTCGACATCATGGCCGTGCGGGAAATCCGAGGTTGGACGCCGGCCACGCCTCTGCCGCAATCGCCGCCCTTCATCTGCGGGGTGATCAACCTGCGTGGCGCGGTGCTGCCGATCATGGATCTGGCCGCTCGCCTGGGCTTCGCCACGGCCGAGACCTCGGCCCGGAGCGTGATCATCGTGGTCAAGGTCGGCGAGCGCATGATCGGCCTGCTGGTCGATGCCGTGTCGGACATCCTGATGATCACCGACGACATGCTGCAAGTGGCGCCGGATGTGGCCTGCGACCGGGTGCGCAGCTTCGTGCGCGGCCTGATCTCGATCGACAGCCGGATGATCAGTCTGATCGCCCTGGATCGTCTTCTGCCCGAATTGGAACAGCTTGCAGCATGAGTCTCGCAGTCCGCCCATCATCAGCGTCGCGTGGCAACGAGACCGTGGTCCAGGGAGAATATCCCTTCACCGCGGAAGACTTTCGCCGCATCGCCGCCTTGCTCTACGAAACCTCGGGCATCAGCCTGCCGGAATCCAAGACCACTCTGGTCTATTCCCGGCTGGCCAAGCGTCTGCGCACCCTGGGCCTGAACAGTTTTCGCGAATATTGCGAAATGGTGGCGACGTCGGACGGCGAAGAAGAGCGTCACAACATGCTCCGGGCGCTGACGACCAACGTCACCCGCTTCTTCCGCGAGCCGCACCATTTCGACCACCTGCTGCAGCACGTGATCCAGCCGGCCATTGACGGCGTGCGCAAGGGCGCCCGGCTGCGCATCTGGTCCGCAGGCTGTTCGACGGGGCAGGAGCCCTATTCGATGGCCCTGACTATTCTGTCGGCCATGCCGGACGCCGCCAACTATGACGTCAAGATCCTGGCGACGGATATCGACACCAATGTCATCGCCAAGGGTATGGCGGCTTGCTACGCCGAGGACCTGGTGGAAGCGATTCCGAGCGCGGTGCGCTCGCGCTGGATGGAGCGGGATCCCGAGGATTCACGCGGTTGGCGGATTGGTGAGGCCGCTCGGTCACTGGTGGCCTTCAGGCCGCTCAACCTGATGGGCGACTGGCCCATGAAGGGGCACTTCCAGGCGATATTCTGCCGCAACGTGGTGATCTATTTTGACGAGCCGACGCAGGAGCGCATTTTCAAGCGGTTCCACGAGCGCCTGCTGCCCGGCGCCCGACTCTATGTGGGGCATTCCGAACGGGTCGGCGTGCCTGGCTTCGATACCGATGGCCTAACCACCTACCGTCAAGTCAAGGTGAGCTGATCCATGGCCAAAGTACGCGTTCTCGTGGTCGACGACTCCGCCACCATGAGGGGATTGATAACCGCCGCGCTTCGGCGCGACCCGGATATCGAGGTGGTGGGAACCGCGGGCGATCCGCTGGAAGCTCGTGAAGCGATCAAGTCGCTCAATCCCGATGTCCTGACCCTCGATATCGAGATGCCCAACATGAACGGGCTGGAGTTCCTCGAAAAGATCATGCGCCTGCGGCCGATGCCGGTGGTCATGGTGTCGACCCTGACCCTCGCTGGAGCGGAAGCCACGCTGCAGGCGCTGGAAATCGGGGCGGTGGACTGCATCGCCAAACCGGCCAATCTGGCCAACAGCAACGAGGTGTTCGCCGAACTGACGCTGCGGGTGAAGTCGGCGGCCCGCTCCACCGTGCGGCCGCGCTCCAACAGCGCCCCGTCTCCGCGCCGGACCGGCTATCGAACCAACGGCGCTGTGGTGGCCATCGGATCTTCCACCGGCGGGGTCGAGGCCTTGCTGCAGATCATCAGCCGTTTTCCTGAAACCTGTCCGGCGACCGTGCTGACCCAGCACATGCCGGCGACCTTCACCAAGAGCTTCGCCGCCCGCCTGGATCGATCCTGCGGCGCCGCGGTTGAGGAAGCCTATGATGGCGCGGTGCTGGAGCCTGGCCGGATCTTCCTGGCTCCTGGCGGCGCCACCCATCTAGAAGTGGTCCGCTCCGGTGGCGCGTTGCGTTGCCGCCTGCGCGAAGGCGATCCCGTCAGTGGCCATCGCCCGTCGGTGGATGTGCTGTTCAAGTCCGTGGCCGAGGCCACCGGCGCGGCCGCAATGGGCGTAATCCTCACCGGGATGGGCCGTGACGGCGCGCAAGGCCTGTTGACAATGCGCCAGGCCGGCGCCCGCACTCTGGGCCAGGATGAATCCACCTGCGTCGTCTACGGCATGCCGCGGGCGGCTCATGAAATCGGCGCTGTAGAGCGTCAACTTCCACTGTCAGCCCTGGGCGAGGCCATCCTCGACCAGTGCGCAAACCTGCACTGAGACCGCCATGCCCGCTGCATCCGCGCTCCAAATCCTCGTCGTCGACGACCAACTCACCATCCGCTCGCTGGTCCGCAATGGGCTGCAGCACATCGGGGTAACCGATGTGCGCGAGGCGGCTGATGGCGAAGACGCTCTGCGCGCGCTGATCACTAAGCCCGCGCACCTGGTGATCTCCGACTTCAACATGCCCAAGCTGGACGGCCTGGGCTTGCTGAGGGCCATCCGGGCTCACCCGCCCCTGAGGCAGACCGCGTTCATCATGCTGACCGGGCGTGCGGACAAGGATCTGGTCGATCGTGCGGCGCAGTTCGGCGTGAACAACTATTTGGTCAAGCCGTTCACCGTCGTAACGCTGCGCGAGAAGATCGAAGAAGTTTTTGGGGCGCTCACATGAATTCACCCCATGCTCGGGCGGCGCCCGACGACGACTATGCTCAGGCCCGAAAAATCGCGGTCATTCAGGGTGAGTATCGCGTGATCGACGATCCGGGCGTGGTCCTGACCACGGTGCTGGGCTCCTGCGTGGCCGCCTGCATGCGCGATCCCATGGCGGGGGTCGGTGGCATGAACCATTTTTTGCTGGCCAATCCGCAGAACGGAACTACGGGATCGGACCAGGTTCGCTATGGCGCCTATGCCATGGAGTTGCTGATCAACGACCTTCTGAAGCGTGGCGCGCGCCGCGATCGCCTGGAGGTCAAGCTGTTTGGCGGCGCCAAACTGTTCGACACCCTGCAGGACATCGGTGACAGCAACGCCAGCTTTGCCGAGCAGTTCATGCGCGACGAAGGCATTCCGGTGTCGGGCGGCAGCTTGCGCGGGCGCAGCGCCCGTCGGGTGGAATACTGGCCCATCAGTGGCCGAGTTCGCCAGCGAATGGTCGAAGATCGTTCAATCGCCGAACAGGAAACCCGACTGGTTCGTCGGCCCCCAACGCCGGTGGATACCGGTGCAGTCGAATTGTGGTAAGCGCCGACATGAGCCCCATGCCAAACGAAAAACGCAAACAAGAAGACGCCCTGGCCGACCTGCCGGTTCGTGAACTCGCCAATCGCCTGGGCGCGGAAGCCGCCCGGGCGGCGGAGTTCTGCGATGACTGCCAGGCGATTTCGGCGGGCTTCTTTACGGCCAAGGAACCGACCCCGGAGCTGATCGCGCGGGCCCAGGATCTGGACCGTCTGAGCCAGCAACTGCGCGCCATCGCCACGGCCTTGCACAGCCTGGCGGGCGAGGCGATGCCTGAATGGGCTGTGCCCGCATCCAAGATCACCGAAGGCATCGGCCTGGCCGAAGTCGCCGACCGCCTTGATGGCGGCGCCCGTAGTCTGCCGGATCATGTGCGCGCGCCGGCGGGTGACATGGAAATGTTCTGAGCTGAATCATGGTCTCCGTCAGTAACCCTTCGCCAAATACCCGCATAAATCTGGAGAAGGTGAATGTGTTGCTGGTGGACGACAATCAGCAATCCCTGGATATCCTCAGCCAAGTGATCGCTGGGTTTGGCGTGCGCATCATGGTCAAGTGCGAGAGCGCCGAAGACGCCCTGAGACAGATCGCGCTTCAGTCGTTCGATTTCATCATGACTGACGCCAATATGCCCGAGATGGATGGCTATGAGTTCATCCAGGCCGTGCGGCGATTGCCCAACCAGCCCAACGCCCATGTCCCGATCCTGCTGATCACCGGGCACACGCGCGAAACCATGATTTTCAAAGCGCGCGACTGCGGCGCCAATTTCGTGGTCGCCAAGCCGATCACACCCAAGGTTCTGCTCGACCGGATCTTCTGGGTGGCCAAGGAAGATCGCATGTTCGTGGAGACCGATACCTATGCCGGTCCGGACAGGCGCTTCAAACGGGAGGGGCCACCGGCTGGCACGGAGGGACGACGCAGGGACGACCTGTCGCAAGAAGTGGGTCTGGCGTCCACGCCGAACCTATCCCAGGACCAGATCGACGGGCTGGTGAAGCCCATGAAGGTGAACCTATGAGCGAAGTTCGCATGTTCCGGGTGCCGAACAAGCTCCGCAATAAGATTCTCAAAGCCGGCGGCATGAGAGCGATCGAAGCTCTGACCAAGGGCAAGCAGGCTCTTGATGATCTGCGTGAGCCGAGCCTGGCGCAGATCGACGGGCTGATCGCCGAAATCGTGCGGGTCTATGGCCGGGCCAACCGAATGGGCGATGAGGACCTACAGGAACTGTACATGCTGGCGAGCCGGATCATCGACTGCGCCGCCCCGGTTCCGGAGCTGGAAATCGACCGCGCGGCGTTCCACCTTTGCGAACTCACCGATCGTTGCCTTGGCCTGCAGCGTTGGGATTGGCCGTCGATCGATGTCCATATCGATGCGCTGCAACTCCTGCGCATGGATCAGGGCAAGCTGCCTGCCGAGGCGCGCGCCCAGATTTTTTTGGGCTTGAAGAAGATACACAACCGCCTTCCCAAGCCGGATTTCGAAGGAGCGGTCCCAGACCAAGCGCCGGTTTAAGCGCGTCCGATCCTCGGCGCCAGCCTGGCTGGAATGTGAACCCGCATGTCGAGAAGCTGCTGAGCCTTGCCCTTGGCCAGGGGATCCAGCCTCAGGCTGGCGAACTGGCCACCGCCCAGGGCCTGGAGGCAGTGCAGATTGATCGCATTCAATCCAGGCAAGTCGTAGCGGATCACTTGCGGCGCAGGCGCGCCCTCAAACTCGTGAGCGAAGAAGGTCAAAACCGCTTCCTGGTTCAAAGCCTTGCGGATCCAGGGCAGATAGTCCGTTCGACGCGCGATGACCCCAACGTTGAAAGCATCGCCCTTGTCGCCTGACCGGGCCCACGCGATGTCGATCAGCGGCACGGTGACCATGTCCGCCTCCGGCGAAGGATCCGCAGGCGCCGCTGGCCGGGTGATCTCTGCGGCGTCGAACGGCTTGGCTGGCGCCGGCGCGGCGACCTTCAGGGCCTGGTCGCCGAGCGAGACACTGGCCGGCGTCTCGTCGCCCGGCAGCAGGATCGAGAACACCCGCGCCACCGGCGAAATCGTCGGCCGGCCGCCGAACCAGCCGGTGGAACCCACGCTCATGGAGGTGGTCGGCGAATCGAACTCCCGCGCCATCACCGCCAGAGCCTTGGCGCTGTCATGCTCGGCGCCCAGGCGGCAGATCACCTCGCGGCTAGCCTGGGCCTCAGGACGGGCCTGGGCGCCATAGCTGGCCTCCGCGCCCAGAAGCTCGATGCGATGGTCACGCAAGGGCGGCAGGTTGCGGTCGCGGAGCATTTCATCGACCCGGATCAGCACCGCTTCGGCCTGGCGCAGGGCCTTGCGGCCGGCGTCGCGGCCCACCACCGGCATGGTTCCGATGAACCGCCAGCCGTCCTCATAGGTGACACAGACCTTCAGCCTGCCGCTGGGCGCATAGCCCTTGGCGCCGGTCACGAGTACGCGCTGCGGACCGATGGCCTCGACGCGCACCTGGGAGAAGTCGCAGACCACATCGGGCAGGGCGTAGGCCTGGGGATCGCCGACCTCGTAGAGGATTTGCTCGGCCACGGCGGCAGGGCTGACCAGGCCGCCCGTGCCGTCCGGCTTGGCGACGATAAAGTCACCGTTCGCGTGACACTCGACGATCGGATAGCCGATATGGGCCCAGTCCTCCACGTCCTCCCAGTCGGTGAACAGGCCGCCGGTCGCCTGAGCGCCGCACTCGATCACGTGGCCGGCCAGGGAGCCAGCTGAAAGCCGGTCGTGGTCATCGGCGGTCCAGCCGAATTCGTACATAAGCGGGCCAAGGGTGAGGGCGCTGTCGACCACCCGCCCGGTGATCACCACCTCGGCCCCGGTGGCCAGGGCGGCGGCGATCGGCGCGCCGCCGAAATAGGCGTTGGCGGAGAAGGCCTTTGCGGGATTGGGGAAGGGCGCGCCCGTAAACATCTCCCTGAAATCCCGTTGGGCCAGTTGCGGCAGGCGGTCCTGCAAATCGTCGCCTTCGATGATCGCGATCTTGAAGCTGAGGCCCGCATCGGCGGCCAAGGCCTCCATGCGCTCGCGGCAGGCCCGAGGGTTGAGGCCGCCGGCGTTGGTGACAACGCGCACGCCCTGGGCCTTGAAGTCGTGCAGATTGTCCTTCCACACCCAGTCGGTGAAGTCGCGGGCATAGCCCTGGTCCGGCCGCGCCGCCTTCAACTGGCCCAGGGCCGACATGGTCGCCTCGGCCAGATAGTCCAGGATCATGTAGTCCAGCCGGCCGCCGCGCAGCAGTTGCGGCGCCGCGGTCGAGCTGTCGCCCAGAAAGCCGCCGGCGCCTCCGATCCGAACCACCTTGGTCTCGCTCATCGCGTCGCACTCCCTGGTTGGCGTCTTATCGCGCCGAAGGGAACGATGCCGGTCGGAGCGGGCCGGATCAACGGCGACCTAAGGGCAGGCGGCGATCACGAATTCAGTTTGGACCGGTCAGGCGAGCTCAAGGCCCTTCAGCTCCCCATCCGACCGCCAGGCCTCGAGCACGCGGACGAACTCGACCGGGCCCTTGCCATAGGGACCGTTGCGGATCGCCGTAGCCGAGGGCTGGCCCTCGTTGTTGTAGTAGCCAGGGGTACATTCCTCTGCGAACTTCTGGCGCATGACGGCGCAGTCGATGACGGTCTGGACCCATTCGGCCTGAGCGGCGTCCGACGCCTCCACCACCCGCGCCTGACGATCCGTGCATTGCTGGATAATGTAGGCCAGGTGCTTGCTCTGTTCGTTCAGCATGTGCGGATAGTTGGCGGTGAAGCCCGATTGAGCGTTGCTCATGATGAAGCAGTTGGGAAAGCCGCGGCTGTGCATGCCGTGTAGGGTCGATATCCCGTCCTGCCAGGCTTGCGTCAGCGATACGCCGTCGCGCCCGTAGAGCTCATAGCCCGAACGGCGTGTATAGCTGGTGCCGACCTCGAAGCCAGTGGCGTAGATCAGGCAGTCTAGCTCGTATTCCTGGCCCTTGACCACCACGCCGCGCTCGGTGATCCGCTCCACCCCCTGTCCCTCGGTGTCGATCAGGGTGACGTTGGGGAGATTGAAGGCGTCCAGATATTCGTCGTGGAAGCAGGGGCGCTTGCAGAACTGGTTGTAATAGGGCTTCAGCGCCTCGGCCGTTGAGGGATCGGAGACCACGGAATCCACCCGCGCGCGGATGCTCTCCATCTTCTTGAAGTCGGCCAGCTGCACCAGGGTGGCCGGATCGGTGGGGTCGCCGCCGGATTTCTCCTTCCGGCGGGCCAGGATCAGAAGGTTGCGGATGATGTCGGTCCATCCGTCATTAACCAGATCCTCTTCCTGGAATCCGCCTGAAACCAGCACATTGAAATTGTCCATCCGCCGCTGCTGCCAACCGGGCTCCAGGCTGGAGGCCCAGTCCGGATCGGTGGGGCGATTGGCGCGCACGTCGATCGAAGACGGCGTGCGCTGGAAGACATAGAGCTGTTCGGCGCCGCGCCCCAGGTGCGGCACGCACTGCACCGCTGTGGCCCCGGTGCCTATGATGCCGACGCGTTTGCCCTTCAGGCCGGTCAGCCCGCCATCGGCGTCGCCACCGGTATAGTCATAGTCCCAGCGGCTAGTGTGGAAGGAATGGCCCTTGAAGGTCTCCACGCCTGGAATGCCTGGCAGCTTGGGGCGGTGTAGGGGGCCATTGGCCATGCAGACAAAACGCGCCCGCATGGCGTCGCCCCGGTTGGTCGAGATGATCCAGCGGCTCGCCGCTTCATCCCAGCGCAACTCGGTCACCTCGGTCTGGAAACAGGCGTTGCGATAGAGGTCAAATTTGTCCGCTATGGCCCGGCTGTGGGCCAGGATCTCCCGCGCCCGGGAATATTTCTCCACCGGCACGGAGCCAATCTCTTCCAGCAGGGGCAGGTAGATATAGGATTCGATATCGCAGGCGGCCCCCGGATAGCGGTTCCAATACCAGGTGCCGCCAAAGTCGCCGCCCTTCTCGATCACGCGGAGGTCCTGGACCCCAGCCTCACGCAGGCGCGCGCCTGCCAGTAGCCCGCCAAACCCGCCGCCGATCACCACCACCTCGACGTCGTCGGTCAGGGGGGTGCGGCTGAAGCCCGGGATGACGTAGGGATCATCCAGATAGTGGGCGAACTCGCCTGCGATCTGCTGGTATTGCGCATTGCCCTCGGCTCGCAGCCGCTTGTCGCGCTCGGCGCGATACTTGGCGCGCAGGGCGTTGGGATCGAAGCCGAGATCGCTCGTTTCAGGCGCGGGGGCTTGCGGTTCGGGCGCGGCGAGCAAATCTAGCGGGCTGGTCACGATGTCGGTTCCTCGCGATTTTCTTCTGTCCAAGGTTGCGCCCTGACAGCTTTCGCCTAGCCTGCGGGCTTCATCAGCTCGGATCAAGTCTGCAGTTCGAAGTTTCAGTATGTTTGCGAGCAGGCCGTAATGTCGCCTTGGCCTCAAGCGCCGAGGACAATTAGGAAGATGGGGCCGTTTCACGGCGCCTTTTGAATGATGCGGAGCATAACCTTGTCCAACCTCGGCCTGTTCGCGGCCTTAGGCTTCAAGCATGGGCCGGCGATGAAAAACCGCTTCATGCTGGCGCCGTTGACGAATCTGCAGAGCCACGCGGACGGGCGACTGTCGGACGACGAGTTTCATTGGCTGACCCTGCGCGCCAAGGGTGGCTTTGGCCTGACCATGACCTGCGCCGCCCATGTGCAACGGATCGGCCAAGGTTTCCCCGGTCAGCTGGGCATCTTTGGCGACGAGCATCTGGAGGGCCTGACCCGGTTGGCGGCGGCGATCAAGGCGGAGGGCAGCTTGGCGGTGGCTCAGTTGCATCACGCCGGGATGCGAGCGCCCAAGGATCTGATCGGCGAGGCGCCGGTCTGTCCCTCCGATGATGCTGAAACTGGAGCTCGGGCGCTCAGCGAGGCCGAGGTCGAGCAGTTGATCGAGGATTTCATCGCCGCCGCCCAGCGCGCCGAGCGGGCCGGCTTCGACGGCGTCGAGATCCACGGCGCCCACGGCTATATCCTCTGTCAGTTCCTCAGCCCCGAGATCAACCAGCGCAGCGATCGCTTTGGCGGGACGCTGGAGAACCGGGCGCGGGTGATCTATGAGATCATCGCCGGGATCCGTGACCGCTGCCGCCCGGACTTCAACCTGGGCCTTCGCTTGTCGCCGGAACGGTTCGGCCTGAAGCTGGCCGAGATCCGGGACCTGGCCCAGAGCCTGATGCGGGCGGGGGATGTCGATTATCTGGACATGTCTTTGTGGGATGTGACCAAGGAGCCGGAGGAGGCCGAGTTCAAGGGCCGCAGGCTGATGTCCTGGTTCACCGACCTGGAGCGCGGTTCGGTGCGGCTGGGTGTCGCCGGCAAGGTGCTGACCGCCGAGCGGGCGCGCGACTGCCTGCAGGCCGGCGCAGACTTCGTCCTGATCGGCAGAGGCGCGATTCTGCATCACGATTTCCCGCGGCGCGTGGCGGCGGACGAAGCCTTCCATCCCATCCCCCTGCCGGTGACGCGCGAGCATCTGCGCGAGGAGGGCCTCGGTCCGGCCTTCATCGACTACATGGCGACCTGGAAGGGCTTTGTCGCAGCCTAGCCTTGCGAAGCGGGCAAAAGGCGGTTAGGAGAGCGCCTCCCCAGCGGAACTCGTCGGAATCGCCCCTCAAGAGGCGTTCAGACACCCCGCCGGGATTGCTGCGCGGCCTAACCTTCCGCCAGTTTCGGGTGCATAGCTCAGTTGGTAGAGCAGCTGACTCTTAATCAGCGGGTCGTAGGTTCGAATCCTACTGCACCCACCATCCTTCCTCAGATAATTCAAATTGTTGTGGAAGCGGTGGTTGGGCCGGAGCCGGACCCGCAAGGCTAGGCTATGATCCCCAGCACGTAGTCTGAGTCTGGGAGGCCGCATGGCGCGACGCGACATAACCGGCGCGGTGGATTTCGCGTATCTCGAGGCCTATGCCGCCCACGATCAGGGGGTGGTGGAAGAGGTGCTCAACCTGTTCTGCGAGCAGGCGGCCCTGTGGCGGCGGCTGTTGGATCCTCATGCCGCCAGCGAAGGCTGGCGCGACGCGGCGCACACCCTGAAGGGTTCGGCCAGAAGCATCGGCGCCGGCGCCCTGGCCGAGGTTTGCGAGGCCGTCGAGCTTTCGGGCGATGATGGAATGCGGACGGCTCGGCTGAGTCAGGTGGGCGACGCCCTGGATGTGGCTCTCGCCGATATCGCCGCCTATCTGCACGAACAGGCGCTACGGTCGCTCAAAGGCCCCGCCGGCTGACGGAGCCTTGCGGTCATGCCTCGGTTATTTGGCGTGGCTCAGGTCCCAGAGCGCGGCTTTGAGCTGCTTGGCCGCTTCGTCGATATTGTTGAGCGCGACCTTTTTCAGCTCGGCGGCCTTGGGATTGTCTTCCTCGGCGTTGACGTCCTTGTGGGCGGCGTTCAGCAGCTCCAGCGCGCGGGTCAGGCGATCGGCCTTGAAGGCCGGGGCGTCGGCCGCGGGGTGATCCTCCAGACCCTTGCCGTCGTTGACGGCGTCGCGCTGGATGTCGCTGATCGCCGCAACGATTTTCTGAACCGCTGCGTCCTCGTGGGCGCTGACCACGGTGTCGCCGGGGCGGTGGCTGATCAGCCAGCGCGCCGAACGCAAGTCGGTCAGGGCGTGCAGGTAGCCTGGATGCTTACCCGGCAGATCGGCATGGGCCGACAGTGGCACCACGAGAAACATGGCCGTGGCCACGGCGACGGCGGAGGTCGAAAGATTGAGTTTCATTGGGGGCCTCGCAGGGTGTGGGCCGCAAACGAACCGGCTTGAGTTTGGTTCCTGGCGCGCCAGCGCCTAAATCCCCGCCCCATTGTCCAGGGTCCGCAGGATCGCCTCATGCGCCTCGGCCTCGGCGATCAGCCAGGCGACGAAGGCCTTGACCTGGGGCAGGCGGCCTTTGGCCTTGGGGTGGACCACGTGATAGGCGAAATCGACAGCGGTGGCGATCTGGAACGGGGCCACCAAGCGGCCCGCGTCCAGGTCGGCCTGGGCCAGGGTGCGCTTGGCCAGGGCCACGCCGCGGCCGCCCACCGCCGCCTCGATCACCAGGCTGGACTGATTGAAGCGCGGGCCGCGAGCGCCGTCCACGCCTTTGACGCCGCGCGCCGCCAGCCACATGGTCCAGTCGGGGCAGGAATCGTCGGCGTCGGGCGAGCCGTCGTGCAACAGGATCTGGCCGGCCAGGTCCTGCAACTCGTTCAGCGGGTGGTTGGCCAGCAGTTCGGGACTGGTCACGGCGATCACCGTCTCCTGCATCAGCCGGATCACTTCCAGCCCCGGATAGCGGCCGGCGCCATAGCGGATGGCCAGGTCGATCTCGCCGCTGTTGAAATCCACCACCTCCATGCCGGCGGAGACCCAGACGTCGACTTGGGGGTGCAGGGCCTCGAATCGGCCCAGACGGGGCACCAGCCATTTGGCGGCGAAGGAGGGGGCCACCGAAACGGTCAGGCGCCGGCCATCCACGGCGGCGGTGAGCATGGAGGCGGCCTCGGCGAGCCGGTCGAAGGCTTCACGCAGGGCGGGCAGGGCGGTCTGGGCCGGATCGGTGAGCAAAAGGCCCTTGGGCGTACGCTTGAACAGCGCCACGCCCACATAGTCCTCCAGATTCTGGATCTGCTGGCTCACGGCGCCGGGGGTCACCGACAACTCGTCGGCGGCGCGACTGAAGTTCAGGTGACGGGCTGCGGACTCGAAGGCGCGCAAGGCGTTCAGAGGTGGCAGGCGGCGGCGTTGTTCCATCAGTTTTCCTGAACCGAGCGGCAGAAGTCCTTGTTTGCGAAGTGGCAGGCCGACGCCCATTTTGCAACCGTCGGCGCGACGTGCGTTGCGCTGGCGTACATCCGAACGGTCAGGGCGGCTGCGATCAGCCTGCCTCCGTTCTCCTTATAGGACCCTAGAGGATCTAAAGGCCATGTCTCGCGGCCCTCGCCAACGCGATCCCTCCAGCCGGCTGGTGGTGCTGAACGGCGCCGCATCGCGGACCGGGGTGGTGTGGCTGGTGGGCGCCGGGCCGGGCGATCCGGACCTGCTGACGGTCAAGGCCTTGCGCCTGCTGCAAGGCGCGGACGTGATCGTACATGACCGCCTGACGCCGCAACCGATCCTGGATCTGGCCAGCCCCTCGGCGCGCATGATCGATGTGGGCAAGCGCAAATCGCGCCACACCCTGCCTCAGGACGATATCAACCGCCTGCTGGTCGCCCTGGCCCTGGAGGGCCTGAAAGTGGTGCGGCTGAAGGGCGGCGATCCGTTCCTGTTCGGCCGCGGCGGCGAAGAGATGCTGGCCTGCCGCGAGGCGGGCGTTGAGGTCCATGTGGTTCCCGGCGTCAGCGCCGCCTTGGCCGCCTCGGCCGATATCGGCGCGCCCCTGACCCATCGCGGCCTGGCCCAGGCCGTGATCTTCGTCGCTGGCCATGCGGCCGGCGATGCGGATCCGAACCTCGACTGGCCGGCCTTGGCGCGGCCCAACCAGACCGTGGCCATCTATATGGGCCTGACCACAGCCGGGCGGATCGCCGGGCGGCTGATGGGCGCCGGCCGCGACGGAGCGACGCCCGTGGCGGTGGTGGAGAGCGCCAGCCTGCCCCACGAGCGGCGGCTTGTGACCACCCTGGCCGGCCTGGAGGCGGCGGTGGCCGATCTGGACGGTCCAGCCCTGTTGATCGTGGGCGAAGTCGCCGCCCTGGCCAATGTGTCGGGTGTGGCCTCAGCGGCGGTCGAAGCCGATTTCGACGACGAACCTTTTCGGGAATTCAAGTCATGATGGCGCTGACCGCCAATCGGTTGATCGACGGCGAAGTAGTGTTCTGGGCCAGCGGCCGCTGGGTGGAGCAGTTCGGCGAGGCCGAGGTGTTCGACAAGGATGCGCCGGCCGGTGAGGCCGAAGCCAGGGCCAAGAGCCAGGTCAATGTGGTCGTCGACGCCTATCTGATCGATGTGGCCGAGGCCGGCGACGGCTTGGCGCCGGTGGCCTATCGCGAGCGCCTGCGTGCGCTCGGCCCCACCAATACCCCCCATCACGGCAAACAGGCTTTGGGTGGCCACGCCATCGAGGTCATCGCCCACGCCGACGGGATCGCACGCTCCGGCGGCCGTCACAATCTGATCAAGCGTAAGTAGTAGAAGGCCTGATCAATGTACCAGTACGACGCTATCGATAAGGCCTTCCTGACCGACCGGACCGAGGAGTTCCGTCATCAGGTGGCCCGCCGCCTGGCCGGCGAGATCACCGAGGAACAGTTCAAGCCCCTGCGGCTGATGAACGGACTCTATCTGCAGTTGCACGCCTATATGCTGCGGGTGGCCATCCCCTATGGCACGCTGAACGCGCCGCAGCTGCGCCGGCTGGCCCACATCGCCCGCACCTACGACAAGGGCTATGGGCACTTCACCACCCGCACCAATCTGCAGTTTCACTGGATCAAGCTGCGCGACGCGGCCGATATCCTGCAGTCCCTGGCCGAAGTGGACCTGCACGCCATCCAGACCTCGGGCAACTGCATCCGCAACACCACCGCCGATCCCCATGCCGGGGCGACGGCGGAAGAGGTCGACGATCCGCGGGTCTGGGCCGAGGTGATCCGCCAGTGGTCGACCCTGCACCCCGAATTCACCTACCTGCCGCGCAAGTTCAAGATCGCCATCACGGCCTCGGCCAAGGATCGCACCGCCGCCAAGACGCACGATATCGGACTGGCCTTGCGGCGGGGCCGCGACGGCGCGCTGGGCTTTGAGGTGATGGTCGGCGGCGGCCTGGGGCGCACGCCCTATATTGGCCAGACCATCAGGGAACACCTGCCGGTGGGCAACCTGCTGTCCTATCTGGAGGCGATTTTGCGGGTCTATAACCGCCATGGCCGCCGGGACAATATCTACAAGGCGCGGATCAAGATCTTGGTCGCCCAGCTGGGCGCGGAGGAATTCGGCCGTCAGGTCGAGGCCGAATGGGCCCAGATCGATCAGGCCCGCGCCGATCTGCCGGACGAAGAGCTGGCCCGCATCCGTGGCTTCTTCTCACCACCGGCCTTCGATGTCCTGCCGGCCGTCTCCAGCGTGTTCGAGGCCGCTAAGGCCGTTGATCCGGCCCTGGCCCGGTTTGCGCGCCAGAACACCCATCCGCATAAGATCCGCGGCTACGCCATCGTCGACGTGTCGCTGAAGACGCCGGGCGAAACCCCCGGGGACGCCAGCGCCGAGCAGATGGAACTGGTCGCCGATTTGGCTGAGCGGTTCGGCTTCGGCGAAATCCGCGTGACCCACGAACAGAACCTGGTTCTGCCGCATATCAGGCTGGACGACCTGCCGGCGGTGCATGCCGCCCTGAAGGCCGCCGGCCTGGCCACGCCCAATATCAATCTGGTCAGCGACATCATCGCCTGCCCGGGGCTGGACTACTGCGCCCTGGCCAACGCCCGCGCGATCCCGATCGCCCAGGACATCGCCCGTCGGTTCGCCGATCCAGCCGTGGCAGAGAACGTGGGCGAGTTGAAGATCAAGATCTCTGGCTGCATCAACGCCTGCGGCCACCACCATGTGGGCCACATTGGTATCCTGGGGGTCGATAAGAAGGGCGAGGAATTCTACCAGCTGACCCTGGGCGGTTCCGGCGCAGAAGACGCCGAGGTCGGCAAGATCCTCGGCCCCGCCTTGCCCGCCGGCCGGGTGGCCGAGGCGGTCGATCAACTTGTCGAGGTCTATTTGCGCGAGCGCAAAGACGGCGAGCGCTTTTTGGATACCTACCGGCGCGCTGGGCTCGAGCCCTTCAAGGAAGCAGTCTATGTCGCAGCTCATTAGGCTTGAAGACGGCCGATTCTACGCGGCCGACGATCGTTTCACCCTGGTCGCCGACGACGAGCCGGTTCCTGAAGGCGACGTGATCGTCTCCCTGAACCGGTTCCAGGCTGAGGGCGAGGCCCTTGCTTCAGCCTGCCGTCTGGTAGGCGTGCGCCTCGAGCCGCATGAAGCGGTCGAGGACTTGGCCTACGACCTGCCGACCATTCCGGTGGTGGCGCTCAATTTCGCCAAGTTTCGCGACGGGCGGCCCTATACCTCCGCCAGGCTTTTGCGCGAGCGGTTCGGCTATGCGGGCGAGGTGAGGGCGATGGGCGACGTGCTGCGTGAGCAGGCGCTGTTCATGGTCCGCTGCGGCTTCGACAGCTTCGTTCCGGCCGACGACTCTTCGTCTCAGCAATGGACGGAGGCGACCCGACGCTACCGCCACGTCTACCAACGCGCTGCCGATGTACGCGAACCCGCCTTTGAAGAACGCGCCCTCGCGGGCGTGGGAGATGATCATGGCCTATGAAGGCTCTGAAATCGTCGTCGACGAGGTTGGCGAGCTGAACGCGCGCCTGCGTGACGCCGAGCCGCAGGCGATCCTGCGGGCGGCGATTGAGCGTTACGGCGATCGTATCGCCCTGGTCTCCTCGTTTGGTTCGGAATCGGCGGTGCTGCTGCACATGGCGGCCCAGATCGACCCGAACATCACCGTGCTGTTTCTCGACACCGGCATGCTGTTCGGCCAGACCCTGGACTATCGCAAGCAACTGGCGGCCAAGCTTGGCCTGACCGATGTGCGCGACCTGCGCCCGCAGTTCCAGGACATCGCCCTGCACGACCAGAACGCCGACCTGTGGAAGAGTGACACCGACGCCTGCTGCAACATCCGCAAGGTGCTGCCTCTGGACCGTGCGCTGAAGGGCTACGAGGGTTGGATCACCGGCCGCAAGCGCTTCCAGGGCGGCGATCGCCTGCGCTTGCAGGTGGTCGAGCAGGGAGAGCATCAGGTCAAGTTCAATCCCCTGGCCAACTGGTCCAAGGAACAGATCGAGGCCTACGCCGTCGAGCACGACCTCCCGGCGCACCCCCTGGTGGCCTTCGGCTACCCCTCGATCGGCTGCTGGCCCTGCACCAATCCGGTGGAAGAGGGCCAGGATGAGCGCGCCGGCCGCTGGGCGGGCTCGCAAAAGACAGAATGCGGCATACATACGCCCCGGGCGACACAAGCTGTCGAAGTCGGCGGCGATATCTGATACGTCGCCGGAAATTTTCTAGAGTTGGACCAAGAATGACTGACGCCGTAGCCGCCCCGGCCCCTGCCGCGGCGAAGGCCCGTGGGGCCTTCAATGTTGAACGCGTGACCTGGGTGAAGCACTGGACCGACAGCCTGTTTTCGCTGCGGACCACGCGCGATCCAAGTTTCCGCTTCATCACCGGCCAGTTCGTGATGCTGGGCCTTGAGGTCGACGGCAAGCCGCTGCTGCGCGCCTATTCCATCGCCAGCCCCAACTGGGCCGACGAGCTGGAATTCTATTCGATCAAGGTCGAGGACGGTCCGCTGACGTCGCGCCTGCGGCAGATCAAGGAAGGCGACGAGATCCTGATCGGCAAGAAGCCCACCGGCACCCTGGTGCTCGATGGCCTGCGCCCCGGCCGCAATCTGTATCTGGTGGGCACCGGCACAGGCCTGGCCCCGTTCCTGGGCCTGGCGCGCGACCCCGAGGTCTATGAGCGGTTCGAAAAGGTTATCGTCACCCATACGGTGCGCGAGGTCGCCGACCTGAACTATCGCGAATTTCTGTCCCACGACCTGCCCAACGATCCGGATCTGGGTGAGCTGGTGGCGCCCAAGCTGATCTACTATCCGTCAGTGACCCGCGAGCCGTTCGTCAATCAGGGCCGGATCACCGATCTGATCCAGTCGGGCCAGCTGTTCAACGATATCGGCCTGCCGGAAATCGACCCGGCCCAGGACCGACTGATGCTGTGCGGCGGCCCCTCGGTGCTGGCCGACCTGAAGGCCATGCTGCTGGCGCGCGGTTTCGAAGAGGGCGCAGTGTCGAGCCCTGGCGATTTCGTGCTGGAACGGGCCTTCGTCGAGACCTGAGGCCGGCCCGCTCACTATCGGGCGTCGGCCAGCTTGGCGACCGCGCCGCCGTCCGTGGGCGGACATCCCTCGAACGAACCGACCTTGGTGACGGTTACGGCGCGCATATTGACCGTAGCCAAGGCCTTCATCGACGCCGCGCCGCGGCCGGTGAACAGATCGATGCGATCACCCTTGATGCCGCCGCCGATGTCCGAGGCGAACCAGAAGCCGTCATGCACGCCGCCGTCGGGCAGGGGCAGGCCGGCGGTCTCCTTGATATAGATGATCGAATGCCGGGCGACGATCGCAGGATCTACCGCCACCGTGCGCATGGGCGACACCGGGCAGCCCAGGGAATCGCGCGAGCCCATGCCGGGGCCGGCATGGTAGAGGCTGACCTTCAGACTCCAGTCTGACGGCTTCTCGACCGAATTTTGGGTGGAAGCGATAGCATCGCCGATCGGGTCATAACCCGGCGGGAGCGGTTCGGCGCCAAAGGCGAAAGCGGGCAGCGCCAACGCGGCGAGGCATGCCAGGATACGCTTCATCAGCGCCCCCCTGTTGTTTCTCGTCTCAATCGTGGGCGGGAGTCCTACAGGCCAAAACCTGTGGGTCAACCCCATTTGGCCCCACCAGCAGGCTTGGCGTTGAGCCCCGCGCACACTAGATGCAGAACGAAAGGGGATCGCAGAATGGCTATGCGCGTTTTCGGAGACTCCATTTCCGGCAACTGCCTTAAGGTGAAATGGACCGCCGACCGTCTGGGCCTGGCCTATGACTGGATCGAAACTGGCGTTCTCACCGGGGAGACCCGCACCCCGGAATTTCTGGGGATAAATCCCGCAGGGCAGGTTCCCGTGGTGATTTTGGCCGACGGCCGCGCCCTGGCCCAGTCCAACGCCATCATTCTTCACATGGCCGAGGGCTCGGACCTGATTCCCACGGACGCCTACGATCGTGCGCGCATGTTTGAATGGCTGTTTTGGGAGCAGTACAGCCACGAACCCTATGTGGCGGTGGCCCGGTTCAAGGTGAAATACTTGGGCGAGCTGGTCGCCAGCCTCGAGCCGCGGCTGGTCGAGCGCGCAAACGACGCCCTGGCGCGGCTCGAATCGGGCCTTGCCGATTCGAGTTTCCTGGTTGGGGAGGCGGTCAGCCTCGCCGATGTGGCGCTCGTGGCCTACACACGGATGGCCGGCGACGGGGGCTTTGATCTGGCGCGTTATCCCGCGGTCCAGGCTTGGATTGCGCGCGTGGAGCAGGCGCTCGATATTCGCGACTGAACAGTTCGCCCTTCACATACCGGTCGTATCAACTCGCCATAGACGTGCCGTCTGAAGGTCAGGGAGTATTGTTTGATGACCTGGCTCTTGCGTCGATCCGCCGCTGTCCTGGCCATCACTGTCGCCCTGGCGGCTCCAGCCAGCGCAGTACGCGCCTGGGGCTCGACGGGCCACCGGATTATCGGGCGTCTCGGTGTCGCGGCGTTGCCCGACAACCTGCCACGTTTTTTGCGCAGCGAAGAGGCGATCGAGGCCATCGGCGAGCTTGCCCGGGAGCCCGACCGCTGGCGCGGCGCCGGCAAGGCCCATGACAATTTCCGTGACGGGGCCCACTTCGTCGATGTGGACGATGACGGCAAGGTTCTGGGCGGTCCGGCCCTGTCCGCCTTGCCCGCGACCCGCACCGACTATGAGGCGGCCCTGCGCGCCGTGGGGGCCGAGAGCGCCCACGCCGGCTGGCTGCCCTATTCGATCATCGATGGCTGGCAGCAACTGGCCAAGGATTTCACCTACTGGCGGGTGTTGACCGCCACCATCCCCCGCGAGGCCGATCCCAGGCGCAAAGCGTGGCTGAAGGCGGACCTGAAGCGGCGCGAGGCCCTGACCGTTCACGATCTGGGCGTCTGGGCCCACTATGTGGGCGACGCCAGCCAGCCCCTGCATGTGAGCGTGCACTATAATGGCTGGGGCGATTTCCCCACCCGAACGGCTATACTCAGGAACGGGTGCATGCGCCCTTCGAGGGTGCCTTCGTGCGCCAGTGGGTGAGCGAGGGCGCCGTGCGCGCGGCCATGCCCGCGGTCAAGCCCTGTGCGCCAATCGAGGCCTGCACAGCGCAATATCTGGCTGAGACCGCTGCGACGGTCATCCCCTTCTATGAAATGCAGAAGGCCGGTGGCTTGGCTGGTCTCAATCCCGCGGGCGAACCCTTCGTCGTGGCGCGGATTGCGGCGGCGTCGGCGCAGTTGCGGGACATGGTGGCGTCGGCCTGGGAGGCCAGCGCCGGCGGCTCGATAGGCTATCCGGCGCTTACGGTGGATCAGGTGGTCACGGAGAGGATCGATCCTTGGAATGCGCTCTACGGCGACGACTGAAGGCCCAGGCTCAGCCGCCATGCTGCGGTCATAAGGCGGCGCAGGCAGATTGTGCTTAAGTCCGCCGCGCAAAATGTGGTTAAGCTCGCCAGCGCGCCAATGCGGAACCGGTGGTCAGGCTACAGGTTACTCAAGGGCCGCTGGCGGCGGACGGACGTGAGCGGAGTAGACGGTTTTCCATGGATCGACCCGCCGAATTCGACCTGCGCACCCATGACGGCGCGCAGTGGGTCACGTTGACCGGCGACTGGACCGCCATCAATCTCAATCAGGCGGCGTCGCGCCTGAAGTCGGCCCTGAAGGAAGAGCGTGAGATCCGCTTTGACCTGACGCAGATGAACCGTTGCGACACGGCGGGGGCCTTCGCCATCCTACGCGCGGGGCAGGGGCGGATCGCCAAGGACGGCTTGCAGACCTCGCCTGCGGTCGGGCGCCTGTTCGAACTGGTGTCCCACGCGGTCAAGGCGGCGCCCGTGGGCCAGCGCCGGCCCTGGTCGCTCTACGCCCTGGTCGAGCGGTTGGGTCGTGGCCTGGTGGATGTGGCCAAACACTTCTACGAAACCATGGTCTTCTTCGGTCATCTGTTGGTGGCGGTCGGCCGGCTGATTCTCAATCCCCGCCGGGTTCGCTGGGCGGCCTGTTTCAGTCTGGCCGAGCGCACCGGGTTGGACGCAATTCCGATCGTCGCCGTCACCACCTTCTTCATCGGCGCTGTGGTCGGGTTTCTGGGTGCGGACGAACTGGCCCAGTTCGGCGCCCAGGTCTTTGCGGTGGAGCTGATCGGCATCGCCGTGATGCGCGAGTTCAATATCGTCATCACCGCCGTCCTGCTCGCCGGTCGTTCAGCGTCCAGCTTCGCGGCCGAGATCGGGGCGATGAAGATGAACCAGGAGATCGACGCCATGAACACCATGGGCGTGGACCCATTCGAAGCCCTGGTGTTGCCCCGCTTCATCGCCATGCTGCTGACCATTCCGCTGCTCACCTTCGTGGCCACCTTGGCTGGTCTGGCGGGGGGGCTCGTGGTCAGTTGGTCCGTGCTTGACCTTAGTCCCGGCTTTTTCCTGCAGCGGATCGTCGAAAATGTCGGCGCCACCCATTTCTGGATCGGCATGTCCAAGGCGCCGGTGATGGCCATCGCCATCGCCGGAATCGGTTGCCGTCAAGGCATGGAGGTGGGCGGGGACGTTGAATCCCTGGGCAAGCGGGTGACCACCGCGGTGGTGCACGCCATCTTTTCGATCATCCTGATCGACGCGGTCTTCGCCCTTGTCTACATGAAACTCAACGTATGAGCGATTCCCCGCCAACAGCAGACCAGGACGCCGCTGAGCCGATTGTCGTCGAAGGCTTGGTGTCGCGCTTTGGTGACCACGTCATCCACCAGGGTCTGGACCTGGTGGTGCGTCGGGGCGAAGTCTTGGGTGTCGTGGGTGGTTCCGGGGCCGGCAAATCGGTACTGCTCAACACCCTGATCGGGTTGAAGGAGCCGGACGGCGGCTCGGTCAAGATCTTCGGCTATGATCTCGAACAGGCGAGCGACGCCGATTGGGGCATAATCGAGAAGAACTGGGGCGTGCTGTTTCAGGCCGGCGCCTTGTTCTCCAACCTGACCGTTCGCGAGAACGTCTCCGCGCCGCTGATCGAGCACACTGAACTGGCCCACGATCTGATCGCCGAGCTGTCGGACATGAAGATCGCCCTGGCTGGCCTGCCGCCCGAGGCTGGAGATCTGAAGCCCGCCGAACTGTCCGGGGGCATGATCAAACGCGCGGCGCTGGCCCGGGCCTTGGCGCTCGACCCCAATCTGCTGTTTCTCGACGAGCCCACCTCGGGTCTGGACCCGATCTCGGCCGCGGCTTTCGACACCCTGATCGGCGAGTTGTCGGACGCCTTGAACCTGACTGTGTTCATGATCACGCACGATCTCGACACCCTGCACGCCATCTGTGACCGGGTCGCGGTGATCGCTGACAAGAAGGTGGTGGCCGTGGGCACGATCGCCGAACTGGAAAAGTCGGACCATCCCTGGATCAAGCAATATTTCCTGGGTCCGCGCGGACGCGCCGCGTCGAGCGCCCAGACTGCGCGAGGAGCGCCCTGATGGAACGAAACGCCAACTACGCCCTGGTGGGCATAGCGTCCATCCTGCTGTTCCTGGGGATGGTGGTGTTCGCCTTCTGGCTGGCCCGCTTTCAGTTCACCAAGGAATACGATCTTTACGACATCAACTTCGTCGGGCCGGTGCGGGGCATTTCCGAGGGCGGCGAGGTGCATTTCAACGGCATCAAGGTCGGTGAGGTGAGCAAGATCGCCCTCGACAAGGTCAATCCCGCCAATGTGGTGGCGACCGTGCGGGTGACCTCGGACGTGCCGATCCGCACCGATAGCTACGCCACTTTGGAACCCCAGGGCATCACCGGGGTCAACTACATCCAGATCACCGCGGGCACAGCCAGCAAGCCTCTGCTCAAGACCACCGTGCCCAAGGGGACCAAGCCGGTGATCGCCAGCAAATCCAGCGCCCTGTCCGATCTCTTGCAAGGCAGCGGCACCGTTCTGGCGGCGACGGTCGACGCCCTAAACCGGATCAACCGCATTCTGTCCGACGACAATATCAAGAGCCTGACCGCCAGCATGCATAATGTGCAGGCGGTCACCGACGAACTGCGCCAGCGCAAGGCGGTGATCGAAGACGCCGACAATGCGGTCAAGAGCATCGACCAGGCCGCTCAGAGCCTGAAGCAGGTCGCCGATTCCGGCCAGCAGATGCTCGGCGGCGACGGCAAGCGCGCCCTGCACGATGTCGCCGACGCCGCCGACGAGATCAAGGCGACCTCGATCCAGGCCCATCAGATGATCACCAAGCTGCAGGGCCCCACCGGTGATTTCGCCACCACCGGCCTGCCGCAGCTGACCCAGGCGGCGGCCTCGCTGCAGCAGACCGCCGAATCGCTGAACCGCCTGGTCAACGAGATCGAACAGAATCCCCAGGCGCTGGTCTCCAAGTCCCCCGCCAAAGAAGTGCAGGTGAAGCCGTGATCCATCCACGATCGTTCCGCCGCCTCTTGGCGCTGACCGGCAGCCTAACCCTCAGCGTGGCGCTCGCGGGGTGTGTCACCTTGTTCCCCACGACCAAGCCGGCCCAGCTCTATCGATTCGACGTGGCGGCCAGCGAGGCGCCACAAGCGGCTGGCGCTGCGGCGCCTTTCTCCGTCTACCGCGCGCCGACAAACTTCAATCGCGGGGCCGACGGCGACCGGATCCTGACCATGACCGGTGATCAGGCGGCTTATGTGGCCGAGGCTCGTTGGATCGCACCGGCCTCCGTGCTGTTCGACGAAGCCGAATCCCACGCCTTCGATCAGTCTAGCGGTTCGGCGCGTTTGGGGCGCCGAGGAGAACTGGTCAGCGCGCCGGTCAGCCTGCGGCTGGACGTGGAGGCCTTCGAGACCCGCTACGCCGATGCACCTGGCGGGGCGCCGACCGTGGTGATCCGGGTGCGCGCCAACCTGACACACATTGCGGATCGCAAGGCTCTAGCCGTGCGGATGTTCGAGAGCCGCAAGAAGGTCGATGACAACCGTGTCAGCGCCATCGTGCCTGGCTATGACGCTGCGGTGACCGATGTGCTGAGCCAGATCGTCACCTGGACCAACGCTGAGGCGTCAAAGCAGCCCAGCGTCCCGTAGGATCGCCTGGGTGTCCTTCACCCCTTCGCGTAGCGTTTCCAGCGGCCGATTGAACTCGATCAATCGGGCAGGCCGGCTTGCCGCTTGGCGGCGGTCAGGGTGTTTTTGAGCAGGCAGGCGACGGTCATGGGGCCGACGCCGCGCGGGACCGGCGTAATGCAGCCGGCGACGGCCTTGGCTTCTTCGAAATGCACGTCACCCACCAGGATGGTCTTACCCTCCGCCGCGCCCTTGGGCTTGCGCGAGAGGACGCGGTTGATGCCCACATCGATCACCGCCGCGCCGGGCTTGATCCAATCGCCACGCACCATTTCGGGCCGGCCGACCGCGGCGACCAGGATGTCGCCCAGGCGCGCGACAGAGGGCAGGTCGCGGGTGCGCGAGTGAGCGATGGTGACAGTGCAGTCCGCGCGCAGCAACAGCTGGGCGATGGGTTTGCCCACGAGGTTCGAGCGCCCGATCACCACCGCATGGCGACCCCGCAGATCCCCCAAGGCGTCTTCAAGCAACAACATGCAGCCGACCGGCGTCGCCGGCGCCAGGGCCGGCTGGCCTGAGGCCAACAACCCGATGGTGACTGGGTTGAGCCCGTCCACGTCCTTGGCCGGATCGATGGCCGCCTGGATCGCCAACGGATCGATGTGGTCCGGCACCGGGAACTGCACCAGAAGCCCATGGATGGCCGGGTCGGCGTTGAGCTCGGCGACCACCTTCAGTAGGGCCTCCTGGCTGGTTTCAGCCGGCAGGCGCACCGTCAACGAATGCATGCCCGCTTCCAGGGTCTGCTCGCCTTTGCTGCGCACATAGACCTGACTGGCGGGATCCTCGCCCACCAGCACCACGGCCAGGCCGGGCTTGAGGTCGTGGTCGCGCTTCAGGGCGGCGACTTCCTCCGCGATCCGGCTCCTCAAGCTCGCCGCAAAGGCCTGACCGTCGATGACGCGCGCTTCGTTCATGCCCAACTCCCGTTCGCGGATGCCCGGCTCCTAGGCTAATCGGGAGCTGCTAGGCAACCTATTCGCTCATGCCAAATCGGAATGTCGGGCTGAAACAACGGCGCCGTCGCTTGCCGAGGCGTCAGCGCTTCAGCGCCGCGGCCTCCCGCGCCAGACCCGTGATGCGCGCCCAATCGCCGGCCTTGACCGCATCGCCCGGAGCAACCCAGCCGCCGCCCACGCACAGGACGTTGGACAGGGACAGGTAGTCCGGCGCCGTTTTCAGGCTGATGCCGCCGGTCGGGCAGAACTTCACGTCCACGAAGGGCCCTCCCAGGGCCTTGATCGCCGCGGCGCCGCCGGACGTCTCGGCGGGGAAGAACTTGAAATGGGTCAGGCCGGCTTCCAGACCGCGCATCAGATCCGAGGCGTTGGCTGTGCCGGCCAGGAGAGGGAGGCCGCTGTCGGCCGCGGCGCCGATGACGCCATCGGTCAGGCCGGGGCTGACCACGAAACGAGCGCCGGCTTCGGCAGCCTGTGTGAACTGGCGGGCGTTGAGCACAGTGCCCGCGCCCACGACCGCGTCGGGGACTTCGGCGGCGATAGCCTTGATGGCCTCCAGCGCGGCCGGGGTTCGCAGAGTGACCTCGATCGCGAAAAGGCCGCCGGCGGTCAGGGCCGCGGCCAGGGGCACGGCGTCCTCCAGCCGATCGATGACCAGAACCGGGATCACTGGGGCCAGGCCCATGACCTGCGCGGTGGTCAAGGTCGAAGAAGCTTGCGTCATGGCGCCCACCAGATCTCTACGGGTACGGAGTGTTGGTTGAGGATGGCCCGTATCGGCAGTTCGCGGGCATCGTCTCCGGCGACGGCGCGGCGACAGACCTCGAGCTTGTCCTGCCCGTCGATCAGGACGGCGATCCAGCGGGCGTTCAAGATGGCGCTCGCGGTCAAGGACAGACGTTCGGCGGCGCCGGCGGCGCCCTCGCGGCGCACGGGGATGACCCATTCGCTCGCCTGAGGGTCGAGTCCCGCCGCCAGTTCAGGGGCGTGCGGAAACAGTGAGGCGAAATGCCCATCGCCGCCCATGCCGAGGATCACCACATCGAATGGATGGGGCAGGGCTTCCAGGGCCTGCCGCACCCCTGGCGCCGCCTCGGCGGGCGTGTTGGCGTCGGTCTTCAGCCCGACGAACCAGGCGCCGGCGGCATGGTCGACCAGCAGCCGTTCGCGAACCAGGCGCTCGTTGCTGGCCTCGTCATTGGCATCGACCCAACGCTCATCGGTCAAGGTGATGCTGGTCTTGTCCCAGGGGGCGGGGGTCTGGGCCAGGGTGTCGTAGAGGGGAGCAGGCGTCGAGCCGCCGGTGGCGATCAGGCTGGCGGCGCCGCGGGCCGTAACCGCCGCGGTCAGGCGCGCGCCGATCTCGATGGCCAGGGCGTTGGTGCGATCCTCGCGGATCTCGAAGATCTGCTCTTGCGCCATCAGGCTGCTAAACTCACTCGTACCAGCTCTGGCCGTTGCGCCCGGTCATGGCGTAGGCGCCCGCCGGACCCCAGGTGCCCGACACATAGGTCTCGGGCTTGACGTCGAAACGCTTCCAGCCATCCACGATGCCGTCGATCCAGCTCCAGGCGGCCTCGACCTCGTCGCGGCGCACGAACAGGGTCTGGTTGTCGCGGATCGCCTCCAGCAGCAGGCGTTCGTAGGCGATGCGCCGGCGGGGCGCTTCGTTCTTGAACGCATCCGACAGGCTGAGGTTCAGGGCGACCGAGCGCAGCTGGACGCCTTCCAGGCTGGGGGTCTCGTTCATCAGCGACAGCGAGATCTCTTCCTCGGGCTGCAGGCGGATGGTCAGGCGATTGGCGGTCAGGCTGTCGCCGGAAAAGATCGAATGGGGCACGTCGCGAAACTGGATGACGATCTGCGACGCCTTGCTGGGCAAGCGCTTGCCGGTGCGCAGATAGAAGGGCACGCCGGCCCAGCGCCAGTTGTCGATATTGGCCTGGATGGCCACGAAGGTCTCGGTGTCGCTGACGCCGCCGCCGGCTTCCTCGTTATAACCCGGCACGGTCTTACCGTCGGCTACGCCGGCGCGGTACTGGCCGCGGACCGTACGGTGGCGGACGTCGTCCTGGCTGGTGATGGGGCGCAGGGACCGCAGCACCTTGACCTTCTCGTTGCGCACCGAGTCCGGGTCGAGATTGGCCGGCGGCTCCATGGCCACCAGACACAACAGCTGCAGGACGTGGTTCTGCACCATGTCGCGCAGGGCGCCATAGTCGTTGTAATAGCCCCAGCGGCCTTCGACCCCCACCGTCTCGCCGACGGTGATCTGCACGTGCTCGATGGACACCTTGTTCCAAAGGGGCTCGAACAGAGCGTTGGCGAAGCGCAGGGCCAGGAGATTCTGAACCGTCTCCTTGCCCAGATAGTGATCGATGCGGAAGATCTCCCGCTCGGCGAAGGTGCGGCCGAGGCTGTCGTTGATCACCTGGCTTGAGGCCAGGTCGCGGCCGATCGGCTTTTCCACGATCACCCGGCAACCCGGCCTGACCAGTCCGGCCTCACGCAGATGGGTGCTGATGGCGTCGTAGAGGCTGGGCGAGGTCGAAAGGTAAAAGATGACCTCGCCGGCGTCCTTCAGCACCCCCGCCAGGGCCTTGAACGTGTCGGTCTTTTCCGCATCGAGGGCGTGATAGTCCAGCCGCGCCTGGAATTTGGCCCAGGCCTCGTCGGTGAAATACTTGCCGGTTCGCGCCTTGACCGCTTTTTCCACGTCGGCGACGAAGGCGTCGTGGGTCAGGGCGCCGCGCGCCGCGCCGAAAATCTTGAAACCGTCCGGAAGCTTGCCTTCGCTGTCGAGGAAATACAGCGAGGGAAACAGCATGCGCTGGGCCAGATCGCCGGTCGCGCCGACGATCACGATGGTCTGGGCGGTCATCTAATTGGAGCTCCCGCGCCCTCCGTCGGGCGCGGCGCATCCTTTACCCTGCGTCGCCCCGGGAGGAAACAGACAGCGTTATCCAAATTTAGGTGTTTTTGCCTCGGCGGCCCACCGGACCGCCGAAACAAACGTTTTAAGCGTCGAACATGATCACCGAGCGGGCAAGTTCGCCCTTTTTGAGCTCGTCAAAGGCTTCGTTCACCTGGCTCAGCTTGATGCGGCGGGCGATCAGGTCGTCCAGCTTCAGCTTGCCGCTCATGTAGAAATCGACCAGGCGGGGCATGTCGACCGGGAAGCGGTTGGAGCCCATCAGCGAGCCCTGGATGCGCTTTTCGCCCAGGAAGTCGGCGCCGTGCAGTTCGATCATGGTGCCGACAGGGATCATGCCGATGACGTTGCAGGTGCCGCCGCGGCGCAGCATCTTGAAGGCCTGTTCGGTGGTCGCCTTCAGGCCGATGGCTTCGAAGCTGTGGTGCACGCCGCCGTTGGTCAGGTCCATCACCTGCTTGACCGGGTCGCCGTCGGCCGGATTGACCACGTCGGTGGCCCCGAACATCTTGGCCAGGTTGAGCTTGGAGCCCATCATATCCACGGCGATGATGCGTCCGGCGCCCGCGATGGCCGCGCCGTTGATCGCCGCCAGGCCCACGCCGCCGCAGCCGATTACGGCCACGGTCTCGCCGGGGCGCACATTGGATGTCTGGATCACGGCGCCGACGCCGGTGGTCACCGAACAGCCGATCAGGGCGGCGCGGTCCAGGGGCATGTCCTTGCGGACGGCGACGCAGGCATGCTCGTGGATCAGCATCTGCTCGGCGAACGAGGACAGGTTGAGGAACTGGTTCATTCCGGCCGGGGCTTGGGCCAGGCGCGGCTCTTCACTTTTGCCGCGCTTCGTTTCGGGGCTGATGCACAGGGACATGTGGCCGGTGAGGCAATGCTCGCAATGGCCGCAGAAGGCCGACAGGCAGGTGATCACGTGGTCGCCCGGCTTGCAGGTGCGCACTTCCGAGCCGACCTGTTCGACCACTCCAGCGCTTTCATGGCCGAGCACGGCGGGCAGGGGATAGGGGTAGGAGCCTTCGTAGAAGTGCAGGTCCGAGTGGCAGACGCCCGCGGCGACAGTGCGGATAAGCACCTCATGGGGGCCGGGCTTGTTGATCTGCACGTCCTCGATCTCGAGGGGCGTTTTCACTTGGCGCAGAACAGCGGCTTTCATCCGGACTTCCTCCACAGGGCTGGCGGCGTTGAGGCCGCCGCGTCCCGTGCAATATGCCCGGCTGGGGTCGATGGGCAATCCATCTTATCGGCATTCAGTTAGGCGGTAGGTCGGAGCCGGTAGTGGCTGACCGCCCATTCCTCGCCGCTGCGATGGCCGAACAGGCCGGCGGTGGCCAGGAAGAACAGTCGCCAGCGCTTGAACCAGACCCCCGCCTGTGGGCCATAGACATCCTGCAAGATATGCATAATTTCAAGGCTTTGACGGTCGTAGTTCGCAAGCCAGTCTAGGGCGGTGCGTTCGTAGTGGCGGCCGTTCCACACCCAGTCGGCTTCGACGGCGAACAGGTCGGGAAACTGCCGCATCAGGCCGTGGCTGGGCATGATGCCGCCGGTGAAGAAGTAGCGGCCGATCCAGTCGGCGTCATCGCGGTGGTCGAACCGGTAAGGGGTGGTGCGGTGGCTGAACACGTGGATGAACAGCCGGCCGCTTGGTTTCAGCCAGCCGCGCACCCGCTCCAACAGGGTGCGCCAGTTGCTCATATGCTCGAACATCTCCACCGAAACCACGCGGTCGAAGTCGCCATCGGCCTGGAATTCGTTCATGTCGGCGGTGACGACCTTGAGGTTGGTCAGGCCCTGTTCGCTGGCGCGGGCTTCGATATAGCGTCGCTGGGAATGGGAGTTGGACACCGCGGTGATCCGCGCCGCCGGCAGGGATTGGGCCATCCACAGGCTGAGCGAGCCCCAGCCGCAACCCAGTTCCAGGATTTCCTGCCCGTCCTTCAGGTCGGCGTGGGCGCAGGTTTCGTTCAGGGCCAGGTCTTCGGCGGCGGCCAGGCTTTCGACGCCGGCGCCATAGAGGCAGGACGAATATTTCCGCCTCGGCCCGAGCACCAGGCCGAAGAATTCCTCAGGCAGTTCGTAGTGCTGGGCGTTGGCTTGGTCGGTATGCAGAGCGACCGGATGCTCGGCCATGGCGCTGGCGAAGGACTGCTCCACATCGGCCGGACCCGACCGCAACCGCCGGCGCGCATTGGCGACAAGGGCGTTGACCCCGAACCGCAAAGCCACATCCGGCAAGGGCGCACGCTCGGCGAGATCGATGGTGGAGGCGAGCAGGCTCATATCAGCTCCTGAACGAGTATCGATCGGCCTGTCTGCGGCGCGGGGAAACTAGGCCGTCATAAACGTAAAGGTTGTATTAGATCTGGTGCGGGATGCAATGTTTCTCTGTTACGCCTTGTGTCGGGGAATGGATCACGCATCGTCCAGCAAGGCTCGCCTGAGGGCGGCGAACTTGGCGTCAGTCTCGTCGCGTTCTGCGGCCGGCTCGCTGTCGGCGACGATGCCGCCGCCGGCGCGCGCCTCAACGCTCCAGCCGTCCAGGTCTGCGACCAGGGCGGCAGTGCGGATCAGTACGCTGGAATCGAGAGAGCCGTCGAAGCCCGCCACGACGATCGAACCGAAGAATGGCCCGCGGGGCGCCTCCAGGCTGGCGATCACGCGCATGGCCTGGACCTTGGGCGCCCCTGTGATCGAGCCCGGGGGGAAGGTGGCGCGCAAGAGATCGACGGCGGTCTTGCCCGGCGCCAGTTCGCCCTCAACCATCGACACCAGATGGTGGACATTGGCGAAGCTTTCGACCTCGAACAGCTTCGGCGTCTTGACCAGGCCCGGGGAGCAGACCCGCGCCAGGTCGTTGCGCATCAGATCGACGATCATCAGGTTCTCGGCCCGGTCCTTGGCCGAGGCGGCGAGGACGGCCGCCAGGGCCCGATCTTCGTCCGCATCCCGGCCGCGTCGGATCGTGCCCTTGATCGGCCGGGTCTCGACCCGCAGGCGCTGGCCGTCGGGCCGCACGCTGACGAACCGTTCGGGGGAGTTGGAGACGATCGCGCGGTCGTCCAGCCGCAGATAGGCGGCGAATGGCGCGGGGCTGTGGGCGATCAGTCGCGTCAGAAGATCGAACGGGCGCACCCCGGGAGTCAGGCGTCCAAGCCAGCGCCGGGCGATATTGGCTTGAAAGATCTCGCCCTGCTCGATGCGGCCGACGACCTCGGCGACGGCGGCTTCGTAGCGCTCCGGCGGCTCTGCGACCAGCTCGGCCACCAGCGGCCCCTTGGGCGCCGGCGCCTGAACAGCGTTCTCCAGCCAGGCCAGGGCCTCGTGCGCTCGCACGCGGGCCTCAGCGTCGTCATCGCCGCGACCCGCGGCGATGACGCGTCGCCGTTCGTGATCAAAGGCCAGCAGTGCCGGATAGCGCGCGCAAATCAGATCGGGCCAATCTCCAAGACGCTGCAGGCCGAGGACTTCGATGCGGTCGCCCAGCTCGTAGGCGCATAGCCCCACAACCCCGCCCTGGAAGGGTGGGCCATCCTTGAGCGCCGGGAATTTCGGCCCGATCAGCTCAGATAGGGCGGGGAAGGGGTCGCGCGGATCGGCCGCATCCAGAATCAGCACCGCGTCCGGCGCCCGCGCCACATAGCTCCAACGCCCGCGCGGACCGCCGCCCCCGGACAACAGGCCCAGCGCATAGGGCTCGTCGGCGAAACTCGCCAGAACCTGGGCGGGTTCGAACCAGCCTGTTTCGAGGAGAACGGTCGCGCGCATGGATGCGCCCTTAAAGCCATCAACTCCGCAATAAAAGATGGACTTGCCTAACTTCATCGACATTTTTTTTCGCAAGGTCGCTAATGGAGAGCATTGGTTCTGAGCAGCAATCGTAGCTGGGCGCCCGTTCTGATAGCGCAAGAGGGCTATTCGACTCTCAAACTCTCGCGATCAGGCGTCGGGCGGCCTTGCATCGCTTACAGTTTTACTGTTTCTACGCGCGCGCTCAGAATAACCGGTCGGCTTGGAACTTGCCAAAGCCCGGCTGTCCGCCGAAAACGCTTATTCGGTGGCTGGGCGAGCGCCCCGGCGCGACCGGCGGACGGCATGTAAGAGGATCAACCCGAATGGGTGGAAGATTGAAGCAGGGTCTCTATGATCCGCGGAACGAACATGATGCGTGCGGCGTAGGTTTTGTGGCCAATATTAAAGGCCGCAAATCGCACGATATTGTTCGCCGCGGCCTGGAGATTCTCGTCAATCTGGACCATCGGGGCGCGGTGGGCGCCGATCCTCTGATGGGCGATGGCGCCGGGATTCTGCTTCAGATTCCCGATGCGCTGCTGCGCGACTGGGCCCAGGGCGCGAACCTGACCCTGCCGGCGCCTGGCGAATACGCCGTGGCCATGTGCTTTTTGCCGCAGGATCCGGTGGCGCGCACCTTTGTCATCGGCCAGTTCGAGCATTTCATCGCTGTCGAAGGCCAGCACCTGATCGGCTGGCGCGACGTGCCCGTGGACACCGCGGGTCTGGGCGCGAGCGTCCTGGAACAGACGCCGCTGATCCGTCAGGCGATCATCGGCCGTGGCCGGCGCATCAAGGATCAGGATCATTTCGAGCGGAAGATCCTGGCCATCCGCAAGCAGACACAGAACCCGCTGGAGAGCCTGGCCAAGAAGCACAACCTGCCAGGGGTCGCCGACCTCTATATGCCGTCGTTCTCGACGCGGACGGTGGTCTATAAGGGCCTGCTGCTCGCGGGTCAGGTCGGCAGCTTCTATAAGGATCTGCGCGATCCCCTGTGCCAATCGGCCCTGGCCATGGTGCACCAGCGGTTTTCGACCAACACCTTCCCGTCCTGGAAGCTGGCCCACCCGTACCGCTACATCGCCCACAACGGCGAGATCAACACGGTGCGCGGCAACGTCAACTGGATGAACGCCCGCCGGCGGACCATGGAATCGCCGTTGCTGGGTCCGGACCTGGACAAGATGTGGCCGCTGATCCCGCACGGGCAGTCGGACACCGCGTCGCTGGACAACGCCCTCGAACTGTTGGTCGCCGGCGGCTATCCCCTGGCCCAGGCAGTGATGATGCTGATCCCGGAAGCCTGGGCCGGCAATCCACTGATGGATGACAAGCGGCGCGCGTTTTACGAGTACCACGCCGCCCTGATGGAGCCCTGGGACGGTCCGGCCGCCATAGCCTTCACCGACGGCCGCCAGATCGGCGCCACCCTGGACCGCAACGGCCTGAGGCCTGCGCGGTTCGTGGTCACCGACGACGAGCATGTGGTCATGGCTTCGGAATCCGGCGTGCTGCCGATTCCCGAAGAGAACATCACCCGCAAGTGGCGCCTTCAGCCTGGCAAAATGCTGCTGATCGACTTGGAACAGGGCCGCATCGTCGAAGACGAAGAGATCAAGAGCGAGGCCGCGGCCACCGAGCCCTATGACGAGTGGCTGAAGCAGGTCCAGTTCAAGCTGGAAGAATTGCCCGATCTGACCAACGCCGCTCCGCCCGAGCCGAGCGACCCGGCGGTGCTGCTCGACCGCCAGCAGGCCTTTGGCTACACCCAGGAAGATATCCAGTTCTTCCTGGAGCCCATGGCGCGCCAGGGCGAGGATCCGATCGGCTCCATGGGCCGCGACACCCCCATCGCCGTGCTCTCCAAGCGGCCGACCCTGCTGTACGAGTATTTCAAGCAGAACTTCGCTCAGGTCACCAACCCGCCCATCGATCCGATCCGCGAGGAGCTGGTGATGTCGCTGGTGTCGATGATCGGTCCGCGCCCGAACCTGCTCAGCCGCGAGGCCGGCACCCACAAGCGGCTGGAGGTCTCCCAGCCGGTGCTGACCAACGCCGACCTGGAAAAGATCCGGGCGATCTCCGAACTGCTCGACGGCGCGTTCCGCACCTCGACCCTGGACACCACCTGGGCCGCGTCGGAAGGCGAGATGGGGCTGCGTCACGCCCTGGAACGCCTGTGCGGCGCGGCGACCGAAGCGGTGCTTGCCGACAACAACATCCTGATCCTGTCGGACCGGGCGGCCTCGGCCAACCGCATACCGATGCCGGCGGCCCTGGCCACCGCGGCGGTGCATCACCACCTGATCCGTCAGGGCCTGCGCATGCAGACCGGCCTCGTCATCGAGACCGGCGAGGCGCGCGAAGTCCACCATTTCTGTGTGCTGGCCGGCTATGGCGCCGAGGCGATCAATCCTTACCTGGCGTTCGAGACCCTGGAAGCGATCCGGGTCAGCGAGGCGGTGCCGCTCAAGGCCTATGAGGTTCAGAAGAACTACATCAAGGCCATCGGCAAGGGCGTGCTGAAGGTCATGTCCAAGATGGGCATCTCCACCTATCAGTCCTATTGCGGCGCCCAGATCTTCGACGCGGTCGGGCTGTCGAGCGAGTTCATCGAGAAATATTTCACCGGCACCGCCAGCACTATCGAAGGCTCGGGCCTAGCCGAGATCGCCGTCGAAACCGTGCAACGGCATCGGGACGCCTATGGCGACGCGCCCATCTATCGCAACATGCTGGATGTGGGCGGCGCCTACGCCTTCCGCATCCGCGGCGAGGAGCATGCCTGGACGCCGGAATCGGTCTCCAACCTGCAGCACGCGGTGCGCGGCGAACAGCCGGAAGCCTACAAGGCTTTCGCCAACAGCATCAACGAGCAAAGCCAGCGCCTGCTGACCATCCGCGGCCTGATGCAGCTGAAGCCGGCCGAAGCGCCTTTGTCTCTGGACGAGGTCGAACCGGCCGCCGACATTGTGCGCCGCTTCGCCACAGGAGCCATGAGCTTCGGCTCGATCAGCCGCGAGGCCCACACCACCTTGGCCATCGCCATGAACCGGATCGGCGGCAAGTCGAACACCGGTGAGGGCGGCGAAGAGTCCGACCGTTTCAAGCCGCTGGCCAACGGCGACTCCATGCGCTCGGCGATCAAGCAGGTGGCCTCGGGACGGTTTGGCGTCACCGCCGAATATCTGGTCAACGCCGACGACATCCAGATCAAGATGGCCCAGGGCGCCAAGCCCGGAGAGGGCGGCCAACTGCCCGGCCACAAGGTCGACAAGAACATCGCCCGGGTACGTCACTCCACCCCCGGGGTTGGCCTGATTTCACCGCCGCCGCACCATGACATCTATTCGATCGAGGATCTGGCCCAGCTGATCCACGACCTGAAGAACGTCAATCCGGCCGCGCGGATCTCGGTCAAGCTGGTCTCCGAGGTTGGGGTCGGCACGGTCGCCGCCGGCGTGGCCAAAGCGCGGGCGGACCATGTGACCATCTCCGGCTTTGAGGGGGGCACGGGCGCCTCGCCGCTTACCTCGCTGACTCATGCCGGTTCGCCCTGGGAGATCGGCCTGGCCGAGACCCAGCAGACCCTGCTGCTCAATGGCCTGCGCGGTCGCATCGCCGTCCAGGCGGACGGGGGCCTCCGCACCGGTCGGGACGTGGCTGTCGCCGCGCTCCTGGGGGCCGATGAGTTCGGCTTCGCCACCGCGCCCCTGATCGCGGCCGGGTGCATCATGATGCGCAAGTGTCACCTGAACACCTGCCCGGTGGGGGTAGCGACCCAGGATCCCGTGCTGCGCGCGCGCTTCACGGGCCAGCCCGAGCACGTGATCAACTACTTCTTCTTCGTGGCCGAAGAGCTGCGAGGGATCATGGCTCAGATGGGCTTCCGCACCGTGCGGGACATGATCGGCCGGGTCGACCGGCTGGATACCCGTCCGGCGGTGGATCACTGGAAGGCCAAGGGCGTCGACCTGTCAAAGCTGCTCTACGAGGTCGATGTCGCCCCCGAGATCAGCCGCTGGAACAGCGAGCTCCAGAACCACGGCTTGCAGCACGCCCTCGACCACACCCTGATCGCGGCGGCGCAACCGGCCCTGGACGGCGGCAAGCCGGTGGTGATCGAACAGACTGTGCGCAATGTGAACCGCACGGTCGGGGCGATGCTGTCCGGCGAAGTCGCGCGCCGCCATGGTCATACCGGCCTGGCCGACGGGACCATCTCCGTGCGGTTGACCGGGGTTGCAGGGCAGAGCTTCGGCGCCTTCCTGGCCCACGGCGTGTCGCTGGAACTGACCGGTGACGCCAACGACTATGTGGGTAAGGGCCTGTCCGGCGGCCGGGTGGTGGTGCGCCAGCCTGAAGGCGTCAATCGCGATCCGACTCAGAATATCATCGTCGGCAATACCGTGCTCTACGGCGCCATCGCCGGTGAGGCCTATTTCCAGGGGGTCGCCGGCGAGCGCTTCGCGGTGCGCAATTCGGGCGCCGTGACGGTGGTCGAGGGGGTGGGCGACCATGGCTGCGAGTATATGACCGGCGGCGCGGTGGTGGTGCTGGGTGACACCGGCCGCAACTTCGCGGCGGGCATGTCGGGCGGCGTAGCCTATGTCTATGACCCCCACGGCCGCTTCGGCGCCCTGTGCAACCTGGCCATGGTCGAGCTTGAGCGCCTGGGCCCCACGGCCAATGTCGTCGAGATCGCCGGCCGTCCGCGTCAACGGGCGCTGGACGTCCAAGACAACGGCATGGGCGACATGTTGCACCATGACAGCGAGCGCCTGCGGATTCTGATCGAGCGCCATCTGCTGCACACCGGCAGCAGCCGGGCTCGCGCGCTGCTCGAAGACTGGGACGCGTCCTTGACCTATTTCGTCAAGGTCATGCCCAAGGACTACCGCAGAGCCCTACTTGACCTGGAAGCCGAGCGCCTGGCCTCCAAAACCGTCGCCGCCGAATAGGCGCGGCCAAACCGCATGATGAACCTTCTGCTGTTCCGACGAACGGCGGAAGATTCTGAGGGTAACCTTTTGACTTCGGAGTAAACGATGGGCAAGCCAACCGGCTTCCTGGAGATCGAGCGCCAAGACCGCGGCTATCAAAAGCCCGACGAGCGCCTGAAGACCTGGAATGAGTTCGTCAAGCCGCTGGCCCCCGCCGCGGTGAGCCAGCAGGCCGCGCGCTGCATGGATTGCGGGATTCCGTTCTGTCACCAGGGCTGCCCGGTCAACAACCAGATCCCCGACTGGAACAATCTGGTCTATCGTGACCAGTGGCGGGTGGCGCTCGACAACCTGCACACCACCAACAATTTTCCCGAATTCACCGGCCGCATCTGCCCCGCGCCCTGCGAGGCCTCCTGCACGCTGAACATCGACGACAACCCGGTCACCATCAAATCCATCGAGTGCGAGATCGTCGATCGCGGCTGGAAGGAGGGCTGGATTGTCCCTCAAGCGCCGATGACCAGGACCGGAAAGCGCGTAACGGTGGTCGGTTCGGGGCCGGCGGGCCTGGCCTGCAGCCAGCAGTTGGCCCGGGCCGGTCACGACGTGGTGCTGTTTGAAAAGAACGACCGGGTCGGTGGCCTGCTGCGCTATGGCATCCCAGACTTCAAGATGGAGAAGGTGCACATCGACCGCCGCATCGAACAGATGCGCGCCGAGGGTGTCGAGTTCCGCCCCGGGGTCGAGGTCGGCGTGACGCTATCGGTCGACGCGCTGATGGCCGAGTTCGACGCGGTGGTGCTGTCGGGGGGCGCCGAGCTGCCCCGTGACCTGGATCTGCCGCCACACGAGTTCGCCGGCATTCATTTCGCCATGGATTTCCTCACCCAGCAGAACAAGCGGGTCGCTGGAGACGACGAATGGCAGGCTGCGCCCAGCGGCGCCATTTCGGCCAAGGGCAAGCACGTGCTGGTCATCGGCGGCGGCGACACAGGCTCGGATTGCATCGGCACATCAAACCGCCAGGGCGCCGCCTCGGTCACTCAGCTAGAGATCATGCCCCAGCCGCCGGCGAAGGAAAACAAGGCCCTGACCTGGCCCGACTGGCCGCTGAAGCTGCGCACCTCGTCGTCCCAGGAAGAGGGCTGCGATCGCGATTGGTCGGTCCTCGCCAAGCAGGCCATTGGAGCCGACGGCCGTATCGCGGGGCTGGAGTGCGTCCGGGTTGAGTGGGCCAAGGGCGCTGACGGGCGCATGACCATGACCGAGGTCGAGGGTAGCGCGTTCACGCTCAGGGCCGATCTGGTGCTATTGGCCATGGGCTTCCTCGGTCCCCGGCCGGAGCCCCTGCTGGCCCAGGCCGCGGTCGACCTGGATCCCCGCGGCAATGTGAGGGCCACCACCCACGACTATCGAAGCTCGGTGCCCCGCATCTTTTCCTGCGGCGACATGCGGCGCGGCCAGTCCCTTGTAGTCTGGGCCATCCGAGAGGGCCGCCAGTGCGCCCGCTCGGTGGACGAGTTCCTGATGGGGGCGAGCAACCTGCCGCGCTAGGCGCTGCGCTCGGCTCTCAGTTCGGCTTTGCGGCCGGCTTCGGCTTGGCTCTATGCCGCACATGTCCGTGCACCGCCGGCCGCTGCCAGGGCGGCGCGACATAGGCTGTCGGCAGCGTCGTCCCCGGCGGATAGTCCATGCCCAGCTGGTCGAACAGGAAGGCGAGTTGGTCGGTCTGCTGGCCGATACGCTCGGTCAACGAACTGCCGATTCCGTGGCCGGAGGTGGTGCTGGTGCGCAGCAGGATCGGCAGGCCCGAGCTGGAATCCGCCTGCAGTACGGCGGTGAATTTGCGGGACTGCATGGGATTGACCCGGCCGTCATTGGCGCCCGTCAGCATCAGCACGGCCGGATAGGCGGTTCCCATCCTGGCGTGGTGGTAGGGAGAATAGGCGTACAGCGCCTTGAACTGGTCCGGATCCTTGATCGAGCCGAACTCGGTGACATTGAAGGCGCCATTGGGGTCAAGCTCGACGCGCAGCATGTCGTAGATGCCGACCGATGAGACCACGGCGTGGGCCAGGCTCGGATGCTGGGTCAGGGTCGCCCCCATGAGCAGGCCCCCGTTGGAGCCGCCCATGATCGCCAGTTTGTCGTGGCTGGTATAGCCGCTGTCGATCAGGAACTGGCCGGCGGCGGCGAAGTCGTCGAACACGTTCTGCTTGTTGGTCAGTGCGCCCTGGCTGTGCCAGCGCTCGCCATATTCCGAACCGCCACGGATATTGGCCACCACATAGACCCCGCCGGAGTCCAGCCAAAGCCGCCGCATGGCCCCCAGAAAGGAAGGGCTCATGCTGAGGCCGTAGCCACCATAGCCATAGAGAAGGGTAGGGGTCTGGCCATTGAGCGCCAGGCCGCGCCGGCGAACGATGTTAAGCGGAACCTTGGTCCCATCCTTGGAGGTTGCGAAGGCGCGCACGACCTCCGCGTCGCTGAAGTCGATGGGGCTTTGGCCGCCCAGGCCCGCCTCCACGACCTTTCCGGTGGTGGGGGTCCAGCGCTGATAGTAACGGGCGCGCAGATAGGTGGAGACGTCGAACAGCATGTCGCCATCAGCCAGCACCTCGATCTCGCTGTTGGCGGCGATCTCGGGCAGGGGCAGCTTGAACAGCGGCTTGCCCTCAAGGTTGAACACCCGCAACTGGTTCGGGCCGCCGACGATGTCGCGCACGATCAGGTGGCCGTGGTCCAGGGTCAGATCGGGGCGGTTATAGGCGGCGCCGTCGGTGAGGATGGCGACGTTGCTTTCGGGCACGATGACAGGCGCATTGGCCAGGGTCGCTCCGAGTTTCAGGCCCTTCAGCTTGAGCTTGACGATCTTGCCATTGGGCGCGCCGGCGCGGGACACGCCATAAACGGCGTCGTCCGGCCCGACCGTGGCGTAGACGATCTTGTCGGCATAGGTGGAGATCAGGGCCGGTGGCTTGCCCCGGCGCAGCAGATAGTGCGCCCATTCACCGCCGTCGCCGCGCTGCACCGAAGCCATGATCACGCCCCGGCCATAGCGGTTGTCGAGGAAAATCTCCGAAACCCGCTCCAGCCCGTCCTTGGCTCCCAGCGCCAAGGGATCGACGCGCCAATCTCCGGGAGTCAAAGGCGCCGCCGCCGCGGCGGTTGCGTGGTGGCCGAACAGGTGGATACGACCTGCTCCGGGCGGCTGGGCCGGTTCGGCGGCCAGGGCATGGAAATAGAGCTGCAGGTTGAAGTGGCGCTCGGTGACGGGCGCGTCCTCGCTCGGATAGCGGGTGTACCAGAAACCGCGGCTGTCCTGAGCCCAGGCCAATGAGCCTCCGGCGGTAGGGTACTGCACTCGCGGGATCGGCTGGCCGATTTCCTGGCCGCTCGCCACGTCATAGATGTGCAGCGTCCCGTCCTCGCTGCCGCCCTTGGACAGGGAGACGGCGACCAGACGGCCGTCGGGGGAGGCCACATACCAGTCTATGGCGGTCAGGCCAGAAGGATCCAGGATGTTGGGATCGATCAGCGCCTTGCGGCTCGCCGGATCGGCCAGATCGCTCAGGATCACCAGCGCAGACTGCTGGCGCGCCGGGTCGCTGTAGAGGCCGAACACGTGAGCGCCCCTGGCCTGCAGATCAGAATAGGCGGGCGCAGTGGCGGTGATCAGCCGGGTCAAGTCGCGCTTGATCGGATCGCGCGTCTTCAGAGCGTCGAGCCGGTCCCGCGTGCGCTGGTTCTCAGCCTGGGTCCAGTTGACCACCAGGGGATCGTTGGCGTCTTCCAGCCAGCGATAGGGATCGACGACCCCCACCCCCTGTATGGTCTCGGTGAAGGGGCGGGCCGGCGTGTAGATGGCCACCGTGTCACCCGTCTGGGCCCCGGCGGCGCTGGCGACAAGCATGCCTATAGCGGCGATGCTGCAGATAGTGCGGATCACGAACAACTCCTCGGGCGCTTGACATGCCCACGCCCAAACTCAGCAGGCGTCGCCCGGCTTGGCAATCATCCGTGGCGTTTTAGCGTCCGCAGTCGCAGTTTTCGCAAGCCCCGTCAGACTTGGGCGCGGCCTTGACCTGCGTCGGCTTCAGACGAGGCAGGAAGGATCGTAGCGACCAGGCGGCGGCGACCGCGACGATCACATAGGCCAGGACAGTCTGGATCATCTCATCCGCCTCCAAGCGCCAGGGCTAGGTGATAGACGATAAAGGCGGCGATATAGGCCAGGGTGATCATGTAGGCGAACATCAGGCTCGGCCACAGCCACGAATTGGTCTCGCGCTTGACCACGCCTAGGGTCGAGGCGCACTGCGGCGCAAAAACATACCAAGCCAGGAAGGCCAGGGCCGAGGCGATCGACCAATGCTGGGACAGCATGGGACCGAGCACCCCCGCCGCGCTCTCGCCACCGCCAACCGAATAGACCGTGGCCAGGGCGCCCACCGCCACTTCGCGCGCCGCCATGCCGGGAATCAGGGCCACCGCCATTTGCCAGGAAAAGCCGATCGGGCTCAACACAGGCAACAGTGCGTGACCGATCATTCCGGCGAAGCTGTAATTGATCGCCGGACCAACCGCGCCCGCCGGCGCGCCCGGCACTGAGGATAGGAACCAAATCAGGATCATCATCGACAGGATGATGGTGCCGGCGCGCTGCAGGAAGATCATTCCCCGTTGCATCACGCTGCGGGCCACGTTCTTGGGATCAGGGATCTTGTAGGCCGGCAACTCCATGATGAAGGGCTCGGACGCCCCCCGCCAGAAGACCTTGCGGATCACCACCGCGACCAGAAGGGCGCTGACGATGCCAGCGCCATAAAGACCGAACATGACCAGGCCCTGAAGGCTGACCCACCCCCAGACCGTGCGGTGGGGAATGAAGGCGCCTATGATCAGGGTATAGACCGGGATACGCGCCGAGCAGGTCATCAAGGGCGCTACCAGGATGGTGGTCAGCCGATCACGCTTATGGTCGATCACCCGCGTGGCCATGATCCCGGGAATGGCGCAGGCGAAGCTCGACAGCAGCGGGATGAAGGCGCGGCCATGCAGCCCGGCGCCGCCCATGATCCGGTCCATCAGAAAGGCCGCCCGGGCCATATAGCCGAAGTCTTCCAGGAGGATGATGAAGAAGAACAGGATCATGATCTGGGGCAGGAACACGATCACGCTGCCCACGCCGGCGATGACGCCGTTGACGATCAGGCTGCGCAGCACCCCCTCGGGCAGCACATGGCCGACGCCCTGGCCCAGCAGGGCGAAACCGGCGCTGATCTGGTCCATCACCGGGGTCGCCCAGGTGAACACCGCCTGGAACATGAAAAACAGGATAGCGAGCAGGATCAGGATCCCGGCCACCGGGTGCAGCAGCACGTTGTCCAGCTTGCCGGTCCAGGTGTCGGGCCTTACGGGCGGCTTGACGCAGGCTTTCAGGATCATCTCGGCGCGGCGGTGAGCGCCGCGAAGTTCGCCGGCGCTGGGTTCGCTCCAGGCCGAGGCCGCGGCGGCGTGTTGGCCGGTGCGGGTCAGGGTCTCGACCTGTTCGATCAGATCGCTGATGCCCCGTCGCCGGGTGGCGACCGTGGTCACGATCGGCACGCCCAGTTCGGCCGACAGCTTGTCGATGTCGATATCCAGGCCCTGGCGCTGGGCGATGTCGTACATGTTCAACGCCAACACGATGGGCAGGCCGACCTGGGTCAACTCGATCACAAGCCGCAGCACCAGCCGCAGATTGGTGGCGTCGGCGACGCAGACGATGGCGTCGGGCCGAGTCTCACCCGCCAGGCGGCCCAGCACCGCGTCGCGGGTGACCTCCTCGTCGGGGCTACGGGCGCGCAGGGAATAGGTGCCGGGCAGGTCCAGGACCACGATCCGCTCGCCCGTGGGGGTGGTCAGCGAGCCTTCCTTGCGCTCGACGGTGACGCCGGCATAGTTGGCGACCTTCTGGCGCGAGCCGGTGAGGGCGTTGAACAGGGCTGTCTTGCCGGAATTGGGATTGCCGACCAGGGCGATCCGCGGCGGGGCGGCGATGGCGTCGGTCACGCGGGGGTCTCGTCGCTCACGTCGATCCAGACACCGCGCGCTTCGCGGCGGCGAAGGGCGATGCGCATGTCATCCAATTGCACGGCGATGGGGTCACGGCCAATGAAGCCCTCGTGTAGCAGCCGGATCTTGGCGCCCTCGACGAAGCCCATCTCCAGCAGCCGGCGCTCCAGTTCGGCTGGATCGATGGCCCCGTGGCCATCGTCCTCGGCTCCGACCCGCGCCACCAATCCGGCCAAGCCGCGCGTGGCTTCGCTGAGTCGGACCAGCCGTGTCCCGCTGGGCTTGGCGCTGAGCGGGTCGGTCACGGGAAGCAAAGCGTTCAAGGGAATGGTCGCCATCAACAATCGAGAACGATTATCAATATCATATGGGCTACGGCCACGCCATAGGCCTTGCGGTACAGATCGCTGGGCATGCTGGGAGCTTATGAGCTTAGCGAGGTGACGGTCGACAGAGACGGCATCCTGCCGGTTTGAAACGCCCGACCGCCCTGATCTGGATCAAGTTTAAGCGCGGCCGCAGCTGGTTTCGCGCCTTTCAGGGCCCCGGATCGGGCGCCGGCACACGGATATCGAACTGAACACGGCCCTCTGCGGTCAGGGGCGTGATCTTCGGATCCACCCGCAAATTCGGGATCAAGGTGAGGGCCGTGGCGCCCACACCCACGCCCGGCGGCGTCTCCCTGAGCACACGGCAGTCGGTGAGACGATTGTCTTCGGTCTTGGCGCAGTTGAGCTGCACGACGCCCGTTCTGAGGGATGGCGGTGCGTCAGCTTGAGAGCGCGGCTCAACTTCAAAGCGCCAGGCATGGTCGTCTGACAGATAGGTTTGCGCCATCCGCTGAACATTGGCCGCGGTGACATGCTTCAGAGCGACGATAGTGGTGCGCAGGACATCGATCCGACGCGGATCGGCCTGGGCGCCCGTTAGGGCGCTTAACCAGTAGCTATTGGTTTGGCGCGCCTGGGTGAACAGTTCGACTCTGGGCTGGCGCGCCCGCTCCAATTCGTCGGCTGATAGTTGAGTTTGGCGCAGGTCGGCGACGATCTTGGCGACGGTGTCATAGAACAGATCGCCCTTGCCCGGCGGGGCCTCGGCAAAGGCGTAGATGTAGCCGTAGCCCGGGAAAATCTGTGACGTCTCCAGAGCGGTGTCGGCCTCATAGGCGGCGCCGTCGGCGACACGGAACTGGGCGAACAGGCGGGACTTGAGGGTCTGTTCAAGGATGCGCAGGTCGCGCGAGGTCTGCAGATCGCCCAGCGCGTCGGCCACCGGCCAGGCTATGAGAAATATGGCTTGATCGTCGCGGCCGGCATGGCGGCGGATGACCGGCGCTGCTTGGAAGCGCGGAAACCGTACGGTGCGCGCTTCCGCGGGCGGGGCGGCGGGGCTGGGGCGCGGTGGCAGGGCGCCAAACGTCTTGGCGACGGCGGCGACGGCCTGATCAACGCCGACGTCTCCGACGATGGCGATTTCTATTGGGCCGGAGCCAAGCGGGGCGGCCAATACCTGTTTCATGTCCGACAGGCGCGTCGTGGCCACATCGATGTGAGTCGGCGGCGCCCAGCGTGGGTCGGAGTCATGCAACAGGAACGGCAGTTGTCGCTGCATCACCCCGTTGGGAGAAGCGTTCTGGTTGTTGATCATGGGGTCAGCGAGGTTGCGGACGTGTTCGAAGGCCTCTGGCCTCAGTCCGGGATCGGTGGCGTAGGCCGTCAGCACCTGCATCTGGGTGTCCAGGTCCGCCCGACGGGTGACTCCGGAAAGCTCGAAATGGTCCTCGCGCGTGCCGAAGCCGAGGGAAAAGATTTTCGACGCCAGCACGCGTTCCATGTCTTCCAGATTGAGCTTGCCCAGCCCGCCGTAGAGAAACGCCCCTGAATCCGCGGCCCAGCGCGCGGTGGAGCGGTCCTTTGGCAGGTCCAGAAGGCCATGGCCGATGGAGACAGCGACCTGGATCTGGTCGGTGGCGAACTTGGTGGGCTTGACCGTTAGGCGGACTCCATTGGCGAAGCGCACCATGGTGGTGTCGAGGTCCGCTATGCGCCGCCGCTCGACCACCTTTCCGAAAGCGCCAAAATGATCATAGGGCCAAACGATCTTGGCTTCCTCTGGCGGCGCCACTACCGGTTCGGCCTCGATCTGGGCGAAGGCCGAGGTCATGCCGGGCTCGCCGCCTTGAAGCTCGACGGGGCTGGAGATGAACACCAGCGGTCCCGACCCTGAGAAGGCTGCGCGCAAGGCGGCAGTTACGTCGGCGGCGGTCAGGCCTTTCACATCGGCGTTGAACAGGGCGAGGTTTTCCGCCGGGCTGGTGAAGACGGAATCCTCGTCGACCGAGGTCATCAGGGCCTGGGCCAGCCCGGGGGTGTGCCGGGTGGCGGCGCCGGCTGCGCTGGCCTCGAGCCGCGAGCGAAACAGGCTGACCTCCAGATCGACCTCGTCCTGTCGCACCCCGTAGGTTAAGGCTTGGCGGCGCGTGATCTCCGCGGCCCGCAGGGCGCTGCGCCAATGCAGCGGCGAGTCGTCCACCGACAGCACGGTGATACGCGCCGAATGGGACTGGTTACGTCGCATCAGCGAGGCTTCGATGAATGGCGGCGCCGCGCCATTGGCCATGACCCGGAATCGGCGGTTGACGATGTTCAGGCCGATGGCCTCGATCGCCAGGCGGCGCGCCTCGGCCGCGGTGTCGCGGGCGCCGTCATAGGGTGACACCCAACCCACCAGAATGGATCGCGACACCTTGGGATCGACCACCACGCGAACAGCGAGGTCGCGATGATCCGGCGCGCCCAGGTCCGGATCCGGTCGCGGCGGTCCAACGGCGCGCCAGTCTGCGAAATGCGACTTGATCTGCGCCTCGACGGCGACCGGATCGACGTCCCCGACCACGATCAAGGCGGCCCGGTCCGGGCGGTAATAGGCTTGGTAGAAAGCCCGCATCAGCGGGACCTGGGCGTGCTGGATGGTGTCGAGCTTGCCGATCGGCATGCGCCTGGGCAGGAGCAGGCCCTTATAGAGAAAATCGCGTTGGTCTAGCATGACCCGCAGGTCGGGCGTGTCGCGCAGCCGCTCTTCAGACAACACCGGGCCGCGCTCGGTTTCCAGCATTTTGGGGTCGAGAGTGAGCTCGCTGGCGGTCTCGCGCATACGCATCAGGCCAAAATCGATGGTCTTTGGCTCGGCGTTGGGCAGGTCGACCAAATAGAAGGTCTGGGTTTCCTGGGTGTAGGCGCTGGCGTCGGCCCCGACGGCCATGCCCAGCCGCTGCAGATCCTCCCACACCTCGGCCTCGGGCACGTGGGTGGAGCCGCGAAAGCTCATATGTTCCAGCAGGTGCGCGACGCCCTGCTCGTCATCAGACTCGTTCAGCGAGCCAACGCCTAGGCGAAGCCGGATGGAAACCTGGCCTTTGGGCGTCTGGTTGCGCAGGATGGCGAAGCGCAGGCCATTGGGCAGCACGCCAAAGCGGACCGCCGGGTCGGCGGGCAGGTCGCTATGGGCCTGAGCCCAGTCGGGACCGCCCGCCCACGCCGATGCCGAACAAGCCGCCACAGCGAGGAGTGCGCCGAGAAGCCAGGCCGCCAAATCCCAAATCCGGGCGACAGACGCCAATCCGACTCCCCAAACTACCGCACGGAGCCATCATTGGGCGCCGGGCGCGACGGGGCAAATGCTTTGGCGTCGCAGCACCCTGTCAGCCCAGGATACCCGGCAGATCAAGGCCCTGCTCGCGGGCGCAGTCGAGGGCGATGTCGTAGCCGGCGTCAGCGTGGCGCATGACGCCGGTGGCTGGGTCGTTCCACAGCACGCGCTCGACCCTCTTGGCCGCCGCTTCAGTGCCATCCGCGACCACGACCATGCCGGAGTGCTGCGAAAAGCCCATGCCGACGCCGCCGCCGTGGTGCAGCGACACCCAGGTGGCGCCCGAGGCGCAGTTGAGCAGGGCGTTGAGCAGCGGCCAGTCGGACACCGCGTCGGAGCCGTCCTTCATGGCCTCGGTCTCGCGGTTGGGAGAGGCCACGGAGCCTGAATCCAGGTGGTCGCGGCCGATGACCACGGGTGCGCTGAGCTCTCCCTTGGCCACCATCTCGTTGAAAGCCAGGCCTAGGCGATGGCGATCGCCGAGGCCGACCCAGCAGATCCGCGCCGGCAGGCCCTGGAACTTGATCTTCTCGCGGGCCATGTCGAGCCAGTTGTGCAGGTGGGTGTTTCCCGGCGTCAGCTCTTTCACCTTGGCGTCGGTCTTGTAAATATCCTCTGGATCGCCGGACAGGGCGGCCCAGCGGAACGGCCCGATCCCGCGACAGAACAGCGGGCGGATATAGGCCGGGACGAAGCCGGGGAAATCGAACGCGTCGGCGACGCCTTCCTCCAGCGCCATCTGGCGGATGTTATTACCGTAGTCGAGCGTGGGCACGCCCATGCGGTGGAAGTCGAGCATGGCGCGCACATGCTCGGCCATGGAGCTGCGCGAGGCCTTTTCCACCGCCTTGGGGTCGCTCTCGCGCTTGCGCTCCCAGTCGTCCAGGCTCCAGCCCTTGGGCAGATAGCCATTGATCGGATCGTGGGCCGAGGTCTGGTCGGTGACCGCGTCGGGCCGCACGCCCCGGCGCACCAGTTCAGGGAAGATGTCGGCGGCGTTGCCCAACAGGCCCACCGAGATGGCGTTCTTGTCCTTTCCGGCCTGGGCGATCAGGGCCAGGGCCTCGTCCAGATCCTGGGCCATCACATCCAGATAGCCGGTGCGCAGGCGCATCTCGATGCGCGAGGCTTGGCATTCGACGGCGAGGCAGGATGCGCCGGCCATCACCGCCGCCAGGGGCTGAGCCCCGCCCATGCCGCCGAGGCCGGCGGTCAGGATCCAACGGCCGGAAAGATCTCCGTTGTAGTGCTGACGGCCGAGCTCGGCGAAAGTCTCATAGGTGCCCTGAACGATGCCCTGGGTGCCGATATAGATCCACGAACCGGCGGTCATCTGGCCGTACATGGCCAGGCCCTTCTTATCGAGCTCGTTGAAATGGTCCCATGTGGCCCAGCGCGGCACCAGGTTGGAATTGGCGATCAGCACGCGCGGCGCGTCGGCATGGGTGCGGAACACGCCCACGGGCTTGCCCGATTGGACCAGCAGGGTCTGGTCGTCCTCCAGCCGGCGCAGGGTCGAGCAGATGGTGTCGAAGCTTTCCCAATCGCGCGCGGCGCGACCAATGCCGCCGTAGACCACCAGCTCCTCCGGCCGTTCGGCGACCTCAGGGTCCAGGTTGTTCATCAGCATGCGCAGGGGCGCCTCGGTCAGCCAGCTCTTGGCGGACAAAGTGTTGCCGCGGGGGCTGGAAATGCGGCGGCTGTTGTCGAGGCGGGTCATGGGCGCTCGCTTTTGGGATCAAGATTGGCGGGATTGGGCGAAGGTCAGGCAGGCCCGGATGACCTGGGTCAGGGCGACGCGGATATGGGCGGCGCGGGCCGGCTCATAAGGCGTGGGCCAGGCGCCGGGGGTCGGCGGTTCGGCCGGGTCGTCCATATAGCCGCGGCAGGCCAGCTCCATCTGCAGGGCATGGACGCCGTATTCGGGCTGGCCGTAGTGGCGGGTGGTGTAGCCGCCCCTGAATCGACCATTGGTGACACGGGAAAAGGCGCTGGCGTCGCAGGCCGCTTCGACCGCCGAGGTCAGGGCGGTGTCGCAGCTGGCGCCACTATTGGTGCCGATATTGAAATTGGGCAGGGGTCCATCGAAAAGGCGGGGGACCAGCGAACGGATCGAGTGGGCTTCGTAGAGTACGACGGCGCCGTGGAAGGCCCGTAACCGGGCGATCTCGGCGGCGAGGGCGTCGTGATAGGGCTGGAACCAGGTCTCGCGGCGCCGGGCGATTTCGGCGCCGCTGGGGGCCTGGCCGTCGCGATAGAGCGGCTCACCGTCAAAGCTGGTGGTGGGGCACAGTTCGGTGGTCGCTTGGCCGGGATAGAGCGAAACGCCGCTGGGGTCGCGATTGACGTCGATCACCGTGCGCGAAATCGCTGTACGCACCAGGGTCGCGCCCATCTCGCCCGCGAAGTCGTAGAGCCGATCCACCCACCAGTCGGCGTCCTTGCGCCCCAGCCAGGGCGAGACCAGACGCTGTTCGATCTCGGGCGGGATCTCGGTTCCCGTATGCGGAAAGCTGATGATCAGCGGCGCGGACCCGCGCTGGACACTCAGCCAAGGATGATCGCTCATCGGCGCGTGCCTCTAAGCCTCTGCCAGAACGGGCAGGGCGATGGCGCTCGCCGCGGCGATCACCCGGCCATTACGGATCTGGCTGGTGGCGGCCTCAATGTCGGGGTGCATGTGGCGGTCGTGGTCAAGGAAGGGCACTTCGGCGCGCAAGCTCGCGCGGACCGCCTCCAGCGCGGGGCTCGAGGAAAGGCCGGTGTGGAAGTCACAGCCTTGGGCCGCAACCAAGAGCTCAATGCCGATCACCGAAAAGGCGTTCTCGGCCATGTCCAGCAGCCGGCGGGCGCCGTGGGCGGCCATGGAGACGTGGTCTTCCTGGTTGGCCGAGGTGGGGATGGAATCGACGCTGGCCGGATAGGCGCGCTGCTTGTTCTCCGACACCAGGGCCGCGGCGGTGACCTGCGGGATCATGAAGCCGGAATTGAGGCCCGGCTTGGGGGTGAGGAAGGCGGGCAGGCCTGACAGGGCCGGGTCGACCAGCATGGCGATACGGCGTTCCGAAAGGGAGCCTATCTCGCACAGGGTCAGGGCGATCATGTCGGCGGCGAAGGCCACCGGCTCGGCGTGGAAATTGCCGCCAGACAGGGCCTCATCGGCCTCGGGGAAGATCAGCGGATTGTCGGTGACGCCATTGGCCTCGGTGGCCAGGGTCGCGGCGGCCTGGCGCAGCACGTCGAGGGCCGCCCCCATCACCTGGGGCTGGCAGCGCAGGCAATAGGGATCCTGCACCCGCTCGTCGCCTGTCAGGTGCGAGGCCCTGATGGCCGAGCCGGCCATCAGGGCACGCAAGGCCGCGGCGGTGTCGATCTGGCCGCGATGCCGGCGCAGGGCGTGGATACGAGGATCAAACGGGGTGTCCGACCCCTTGGCCGCCTCTGTGGACAGGGCGCCGGTGATCAGGGCGGAGCCGAACAGGCGCTCGGCCTCGAACAGACCGGCAAGGGCGTTGGCGGTGGAGAACTGGGTGCCGTTGAGCAGGGCCAGACCCTCCTTGGGGCCCAGAACCACGGGGGCGAGGCCGGCGTCGGCCAGGGCCTTGGCCGCGGGCGTACGCACCTCACCGACGAAGATCTCGCCAACGCCGATCATGGTCGCGGCCATGTGCGATAGGGGCGCCAGGTCACCCGAGGCGCCGACGGAGCCTTGGCCGGGCACGACTGGCGTCAGGCCTTTGGCCAGCATGGCTTCCAAAAGCTCGACGGTCGCTGGAGCCACGCCCGAGGCGCCCTGGGTCAGGCTGGCCAGCTTCAGGGCCAGCATCAGCCGGGTGATGGCGATGGGCGTGGGCGCGCCGACGCCGGCGGCGTGGGACAGAACGATATTGCGTTGAAGCGTGGCCAGATCATCATCGCCGATGCGCACGCTGGCCAGTTTCCCAAAGCCGGTATTGATGCCGTAGACCGGTTCGCCCTTGGCCAGGATCCGCATCACCGCCGCCGCGCTCTCGACGACCGCCGGGGCCGAGGCCGGGTCGAGCCGCACAGCCGCGCCGCGATAGATGGCGCGCCATTCGGCCAGGGAGACCGCGCCGGGGCGCAGGGTGATCTCGGTCAAAGCGAACTCTCCGACAGGCCCTTCGGCCAAACGATGGGGAACAATGGGTGGTCCATGGCGGCGCCGGCGGGCAGCTGCGCCTCCAGTCCCGGGAAGGGCGGTGAGGTGGTCCAGGCGCGCGGGGCGTGGGTGGCGTCGTCGCCGAGGAAGCGGACCGAAAACACCCGTCGCCGGCGATCGGCGCCGGCCGAGGAATGCAGGGTCAGCATGTGGAAACAAACCACGTCGCCAGGCTCCAGCGCCCAGCCCAAGATTGGATAGGCGGCGCGGTCGGCTTCGATGTCCGGCAGGCTGGCCAGACTGCCCTCCGGGAACCACCTGGCCTGGGCGTCCATGAAGCTGCGCGGCATCAGCCATGGGCCGCGATGCGAGCCGGCGACGAACTGCAGGGTCGAGGCCTGGCTGACTGGATCGACCGGGATCCAGAAGCTGCAGTTCTGGCGACCCTCGACATTGTAGTAGGGCTGGTCCTGGTGCCAGGGCGTCGGCTGCTGGGTGCCGGCTTCCTTGGTCAGCATGTGGTCGTGATAGAGGCGGGCGGTCTTGGCCCCCATCAGTTCGGCGGCGATCTCGCCCAGGTCGGACTCGAAGATGAACCGGCGATAGTCGGGGTTTTCCCCCCAGTTGCAGAAGTCCTCGACAAAGCGGCCGGGATCACCCTCGCGGCTGGCGATCTTGGCCCGCGGGCTGGGCATGGCGATATTGTCGTCGATACCCTGGCGCAACAGGCCGATCAGGTCCGGCGGGATCACCCCGCGCAGGCAGACGGCGCCGTCGCGAGCGAAATCCTCGGCGAGCGAGGTCATTGTCCCCTCCAGATGCGGGCATGGAGCGGGTTGAACCCCATGCGATAGACCAGCTCTGCTGGTTGATCGATGTCCCAGATGGCCAGATCGCAGCTCTTGCCGGCCTCCAGGGTCCCGGTATCGTTCTGCAGGCCCAGAGCGCGGGCCGCCTCGCGGGTGACGCCGGCGATGCACTCTTCGACGGTCATGCGGAACAGGGTAGCGCCCATGTTCATGGTCAAGAGCAAGGAGGTCAGCGGCGAGGTGCCGGGATTGCTGTCGGTGGCTAGGGCCATGGCCACGTCGTGGCGGCGCATCAGCGCAATGGGCGGCAACTTGGTCTCGCGCACGAAATAATAGGCCCCAGGCAGCAGCACGGCCACGGTTCCCGCCGCCGCCATGGCCGCGACACCGGCCTCGTCGGTATGTTCTAGGTGATCGGCGGACAGGGCGGAAAACTCGGCGGCCAGCGCTGCGCCATGCAGGTTGGACAACTGGTCGGCGTGCAGTTTGACAGCCAGGCCGTGGGCGCGGGCGGCCTCGAACACCCGTCGCACCTGATCGGCCGAGAAGGCGATGCCCTCGCAGAAGGCGTCAACGGCGTCCGCCAGCCCCTCCGCCGCGACGGAGGGAATCATTTCCTCGCAGACGCGGGCGATATAGGCGTCCTTATCGCCGGCTGCTTCCGGCGGCAGGGCGTGGGCGCCGAGGAAGGTGGTGCGGATCGAAACCGGCCGGGTTTCGCCCAGGCGGCGGGCGATGCGCAGTTGCTTGCGTTCGTTCTCCAGGGACAGGCCATAACCGGACTTGATCTCAACCGTGGTCGCCCCCTCGGCGATCAGGGCGTTGAGGCGCGGCAGGCTGGCCGCGAGAAGCTCGTCCTCGCTGGCGGCCCGAGTTGCGGCGACAGTGGACACGATGCCGCCGCCCGAGCGGGCGATCTCTTCATAGGTCGCGCCGGCGAGGCGCAGTTCGAACTCGCGGGCGCGGTCGCCGCCATAGACCAGGTGCGTGTGGCAATCGATCAGGCCGGGGGTGATCCAGCGGCCGCCGCAGTCGTTGGCCTGGGCCGCCTCGAAGCTGGGCGCGTCCTTGGCGAGGCCGGCATAGACGATGCGACCATCCGTGCAGGCGACGACGCCGTCCTCGACCACGCCCAAACCGGGGCGGTCAGCGGCCAGGGTCGCCAGTCTAGCCTCTCGCCAGAGTCGGTCGCAGCGCATCCGCACCTCGTGATCTTATGCCCTTATGCTGGGTCATGTCGCTGAATATGTCTAGACATAATTGCAGGATCAGGCACGATGGCTTTGGATAGAAGGAGAGAGACGTGACCAGCGCCCTGTGGCTCGAAACCGCATTGCTGACGGATGGCTGGGCCGATCGCGTGCGCATCCGGCATGACGGCGGGCGTATCAGTGCGATCGAGATCGGCGTCGATTCTGTGTCCGGCGACGAGCGCGTAGCCATTGGTGTTCCCGGCCTGGCCAATATCCACAGTCACGCTTTTCAGCGCGGCATGGCTGGCCTGGCCGAGACCCGTGGCCGGCCGGATGACGACTTCTGGGGCTGGAGAGAGGTGATGTATCGCTTCGTCGATCGGCTGGATCCCGATGATGTGGAAGCCATCGCCGCCCTGGCCTTTTCCGAGATGCTGGAGAGCGGCTTCACCCGTGTTGGCGAGTTCCACTATCTGCATCACGACCTGGATGGACAGCCCTATGCCGACCCGGCCGAACTGGCCGGCCGCATCGCCGCCGCCGCGTCTGCCACGGGGATTGGCCTGACCCTGTTGCCGGTGTTCTACGCTCACAGCGGCTTTGGCGGTACGGCCCCGACCCCCGGTCAGCGGCGATTCATCCATGATGTCGACAGCTTCGCGCGGCTGATCCAGGGCGCGCGCGAAGCCTGCGCGTGGCTGCCGGACGCCGTGATCGGGGTCGCTCCGCACAGCCTGCGGGCGGTGACACCCCAGGAGCTGGCGGTGGTGACCGCGCTTTCGCCCCTGACCCCGGTACATATCCACATCGCCGAACAGCTGCGCGAGGTCGAAGATTGCCAGGCCTGGTCGGGTCGGCGGCCGGTGGAATGGCTACTGGATCATGCTGATGTCGACGCCCGCTGGTGCCTGGTTCATGCCACCCACCTCACCGAGGCCGAAACTGACGCCATGGCCGCCAGCGGCGCCGTCGCTGGGCTGTGCACGGTCACGGAGGCCAATCTTGGTGACGGAATCTTTCCCGCGGTCCGTTTCCTCGAGGCCGGCGGGGCCTTTGCGGTAGGCAGCGATTCCAACATTCTGATTTCGGCGGCCGACGAGTTGCGGACCTTGGAATATGCCCAAAGGCTCAGCCGCCGGGCGCGTAACGTGCTGGCCAGTCCAGGCCAGGTCTCGACCGGCCGCAGCCTTTTCGATGGCGCTCTCAGCGGCGGCGCTCGAGCCACGGGTATAGGAAAGGCGGGATTGGCGGTCGGCGCCGCCTTGGATCTGGTGGTCCTCGATGCGGATCATCCCTCCCTGATCGGCCGCAAGGGCGACGCCCTGCTGGACGGATGGATCTTCGCCGGGCGCGACGGGGTGATCGACGCGGTGTGGCGCGCAGGCCGCAAGGTGGTCGATGGCGGACGCCATGTAGGCGCCGTCAGCATCGCCGCCCGCTACCGCCGGACTCTGGAAAAGGTCTTGGCCGATTGAGTGTCACGGCGGACATCGCGGTCGGTGAGCGGGCCCTGCATCAGCGCATCACAGCCGATATCGAGGACAAGATCCGCTCGGGCGTATGGCCGCCCGGCTTTCGCATCCCGTTCGAGCATGAACTAACCGCCCAATACGGCTGCGCCCGAGCCACGGTGAACAAGGCGGTCAGCGTCCTGGCCTCCGCCGGGCTGATCGAACGCCGCCGCCGCGCCGGCTCCTTTGTCGCTCGCCAGCACATTCAGTCGGCTGTGCTGGAGATCCCCGACATCGAGGCTGAGGTCACCCGTCGGGGCCAGGCCTATGGCTATGCCCTGCTAAGCCGGGTCCTGCGCGGCATCGACGCCAACGAGCCTGACGAAGCGCGGCTGGGTGGCGGATCGGGGCTGGAGGTCCATTGCCTGCATCTGGCGGACGGGCAGCCGCTGGCCCTGGAGCAGCGCCTGATCAATCTGGATGTTGCGCCGGCGGCGGCGGGCGTGGACTTCGCCAGCCTGTCGCCCGGTGGATGGTTGCTGCGGCACGTGCCGTGGAGCGAAGCGGAGCATCGTATTTCGGCCATCAATCCTGATCGTTCGGACGCCCGGCTGCTCAAGGTCAGGCCTGCCGAGGCCTGCCTGTGCGTCCGTCGCTGGACCTGGCGGGTGGGCGAGGGGGTGACTTTCGTGCGCCAACTGTTCCCAGGCGACGCCTATGACCTGGTCGCCCGGTTCACTCCTGGAGCCGGCTGACCGTCACTCCGCCGCCGAGCGCAGAGCTTCGCCCGTGACTTCGGCGCGGCGCATCAGGCGTCCGGGCCGGGCGCCAGTGTCTTCGCCCTCGGCTTGGGTCATCTGGCCTTTGACAAAGGTCGCCACATAGCCATTGGCTTTTTGCATCAGCCGTTCCGCGCCGCTGGGCAGGTCGTAGAGCATGCGCAGGGGTTGATAGCTCAACCGGTCGAAATCGATCAGGTTCAGGTCGGCCCTTTGGCCCGCCGCAATGAGGCCGCGGTCGGTGATGCCGTGCAAGCGGGCGGCGTCATAGCTCTGTTTGCGCACCATGTGCTGCAGAGACAGGCGCGGACCGCGCGCCCGGTCGCGCACCCAATGGGTCAACAGGAAGGTCGGCGCGCCGGCGTCGCAGATGGTGGCCACATGGGCGCCGCCATCGCCGCCGCCCAGCACCGTGTATGGGCTGGCGAGCAATTCATAGGTCGGATCCAGCGAACCGCTGGCGTAACCCATGATCGGCCGGTGCAGGAATCCTTCGCCGTCTTCCTCCAGCATGATGTCGAGAGCCACCTCACGGGGATCTCGGCCCTCGCGCTTGGCGATGGCCGAGATGGTCGAGTTCGGATCGGGCTCGTAATCCGGAGTCTGGCCAAGGGGATAGATGCCGGTCCACTGGCTGAACCCGCCGACTGCGCCCAGGACATTGTTCTTGCCCTGGGCGGCCACGGCCTTGCGCAAGGCCTCGTCGGTCTTCAGCCGGCGAACCGTTTCGGCGTGTGGGAGGGCGACTAGGCTCTTGAAGGCCTCGGAATGGATGAAGGGGTGGGCCCGGCTGCGCAGGCAGACCATGATGCCTATGGATCGGCAAAACACCTGCGGCGTGACCTGAGCGCCGCGCTCGCGGCCCTTGACGCAAGCCTCGAGCTGGTTGCGCCACCAGTTGGGCTGCACGTGGTTTTGGCCGCAAAGGAACGTGATCGGACAGCCGGTCTTGGCCGAGATCTCGTTCATCCACGCCAGTTCGTTGGGCGGGGCGACAATATCTTCGCCCAGCAGGCCCGCTGTGACGGCTTCCATCACGCCGCCTCCGCTATCCACCAGCGCCTGGGCGAAGGCGGTCAGTTCTTCGACGCTGGCATAGGTGCCCGGCACTGGTTCGCCGTCATTGGCGCGGTGGATTACGGTGCGCGAGGTGGAAAAGCCAAAGGCGCCCGCCGCCTGGCCATCTCGGATCAGGGCGGCCATGGCGGCGATGTCGTCCGGGGTGGCCGGTTCGTTCATCGCCCCGCGTTCGCCCATCACGTAGGCGCGCAGGGCGCCGTGGGTGGTCTGAGCGCCCACGTCCATGGACAGCCCGTGACGCCGCAGCGAGGTCATATATTCCGGGAAGGTCTCCCAATCCCATTTTATCCCATCGGACAGGGCCGATCCCGGGATGTCTTCAACGCCTTCCATCAGGCCGATCAGCCATTCGCGGCGATCTGGCTTTACGGGGGCGAAGCCGACACCGCAATTGCCCATGATCGTGGTGGTGACCCCGTGCCAGAACGATGGCGCCAGTTGACTGTCCCAGGTTACTTGCCCGTCATAGTGGGAATGGATATCCACCCACCCGGGCGTCACAAGCAGGCCATCGGCGTTGATGGTTTCGCGGGCGGTTCCAGAGATCTTGCCGACCTCGACGATCACGCCGTCCGCAATGGCGACGTCGGCCGTCATCGGCTCCCCGCCGGATCCGTCCACAACCGTTCCGCCGCGTATAATCCGATCAAACATGGTTGGCCCAGAACTTGCCTAAGGGATGTTCGTTGGAGTGTCTTGGTATATTGGTAGGGCAGCGGTGAGGTCTATAACCCAGGTTAGCGTTTCCGCGGCCTATCCGCCATAGGTGATCGGTCGCTACTTGCCGGCGAGCCGATCCCGAAGGTAGAGTTTCGACCTGTGAGCTTGCCTTGGTCTGTATTGGCGTCATCAAGGTTAATTTGAATGTGCGATTTATACGATGATTACAAAGCGGGTGGTGGGGACGTGTTCTGACCCTGTTTCATTTTTGTGCAAAAATGCTCGTAAATGACGGCGGTTTGTATGTTGTGAGTTGTTAAGGTTGTGTTCGTATGGGATAGATCGCTGCGCAGAAAGCGGGGCTGCGGTCTATTGGAGTTGTCGTTTTGTGGGGATGCACAAGAGCATGATTGCTATCGATCAAGTCTATGGCCGACTGACCGATGTGTTCCGCGATGTATTCGAGGACGATGATCTGGTTCCTACAGCCGACATGACAGCCGAAGACGTGGACGGCTGGACCAGTTTGGCGCATGTACGTCTCGTTTTGACCATTGAGGAGACTTTCGGCATCCGTTTTTCCGCCGCTCAGGTGTCGACCATGGCCAATGTGGGCGATCTGGCCTCCACCATCCAAAAGAAGCTATCATGATCGCCGTTCTTGACGGTCTTGCAGGCGGCGAGGGCGCTTGTGGGGGTGGAGATGCACGCTGAGGACCTTTATATCGGCCTGGACTGGCTGGTCCCGGTGGAGGATTTCCGGGAAGCTTGCCGCGCGCTGCTGGAAGGCGCAGGGCCCTGCGGCCCAGCCGTGCGCAGCCTCGCCAAGCGCCGATTGAGCGAAACCCAGCTCAGCCGGCTGGCCAGAGTCATCAACACCCTGCGCGACCAGGGCCGATCGATGGCGCCCCTGACCCCCTTCAAGCTAGGGGTGATCGGCAATGGCACGCTGGATCTGATCGCGCCACCCCTGGTGGCCAGCGCCGCGCGCCATGGCCTGGATCTGCAGGTGGTGACCGTTCCCTACGGATCGGCGGTTCAAGAGGCGATGTCGCCCAGTTCGACGCTGAACCAGGCCGACTGCGACGCGGTGCTGGTCGCGCTCGACTATCGGGGCCTGCCCCTGCGGCCGGGCCTGACTGACGCATCGGACGCCCTCAGGTCGGTGAGCGACGCCGTCTCGGTGATCGAAACCATTCGCCAGGGCGTCCGCGAGGCCAGCGGCGCCCGCTGCATTGTCCAGACCTTGGCGCCGCCGCCGGAAACCCTGTTCGGCAGCCTTGATCGCCAGGCGCCGGGCACGATGCGCCGGCTGATCGAAGCGGTGAACAATGAGATTTCCGCCAGTCTCGACGGTAGCGGCGACGTATTGTTTGACGTGGCCGGGCTGGCCCAGACCGTTGGCTTGTCACACTGGCATTCGCCGGTGCAGTGGAACATGGCAAAGCTGCCTTTCGCCGGCGCCTGCCTGCCGCTCTATGCAGACCATGTAGGGCGCTTGCTGGGCGCCATGCGGGGCAAGGGCGGACGCTGCCTGATCCTGGATCTGGATAACACCCTCTGGGGCGGAATCGTCGGCGACGATGGCGTCGAGGGCCTGGTCCTGGGCGAAGGCGACCCCACCGGCGAGGCCTTCATCAGTGTCCAACGCATGGCTTTGGCCCTGCGTGAGCGGGGCATCGTCCTGGCGGTTTCCTCCAAGAACGACGAAGCCAACGCCCGCCGCCCGTTCCGCGAGCACCCGGAGATGCTGCTGAGGGAAGACCATATCGCGGTCTTCCGCGCCAATTGGCAGGACAAGGCCAGCAATATCCGCGCGATCGCGCAGGAGCTGTCGCTTGGCCTGGACGCCATGGTTTTCCTTGACGACAACCCGGCGGAGCGGGGCCTGATCCGGCGCGAGTTGCCGGAGGTGATGGTGCCGGAGCTGCCAGAGGATCCGGCGCTTTACGCGCGCACCCTGGCCGCCGGCGGCTATTTCGAAGCTGTGGCGATCTCGGAGGAGGACCGCAAGCGGGCCGACTATTACCAAACCAACACCCGCCGCGCCCAGGCCAAGGTGGCCGCCACCGATATCAACGACTATCTTAAGTCCTTGGCCATGGAGATGACCGTCCAGCCGTTCGACGCGGTTGGCCGCTCGCGCATCGTCCAGCTGATCAACAAATCCAACCAGTTCAACCTGACCACGCGCCGATATGGCGAGCCCGAGATCGAATTGCTGGAGCACGATCGTTCGGCCCTGACGCTGCAGATCCGGCTCAGCGACATCTTTGGCGACAACGGCATGATCAGCGTGGTGATCTGCCGGCCGCGCGGGCCAGAAGCCAGAAACACGGAAGTGTGGGAGATCGACACCTGGCTGATGAGTTGCCGGGTGCTGGGTCGCGGCGTCGAACGCATGGTGCTCAACGAGATCCTGCACCATGCCCGCGCCCGGGGGATCAAGACTCTGGTCGGGGTCTATCGCCCCACAGAGCGCAACGGCATGGTTCGCGACCACTATGAGAGCCTGGGCTTCACCCGCCGCTTGGTGGCCGAAAACGGCGAGACCGAGTGGGTGATGGCGGCGACCGCCGAAATTCCCGAGGCGCCCATGCGGGTGGTGCGCCAGGGCTTCATGTCGGCCGCGGCCTGAGACCCTCCTGGTGGACGTCCCTTCGATCCAGTTCCTGGGCTTCGCCGCGGCGGGCGCTGTAGCCTACAACCTGTCCGGCGCCAAATGGTGGCGGATGGCGGTGCTGCTGGTCTGCAATCTGGCTTTCCTGGCCAGTTTCACCCACCAGGCTGGCGCCTTCATTCCCTATGCCGGCTTCGTGCTGCTAGGCTACGGCTTCGTCTTCGCCATCCAGAACGGCGCCCCCAAACAGCTGCGCGTGGTGGCGATCCTGGCCATGCTGGGCCTGTTCTTCTGGCTTAAGAAATACAGCTTCCTGCCGTCGGTGACCTATCTGACCTTCCCCTATATGGCGGTCGGCCTGTCCTATGTCTTCTTCCGGGTGCTACACCTGATCATCGACGCCCACGACAGCGAGACCATCGGTAGGGTGGGGCCTTTCTCCTATCTGAACTACACCTTGAATTTCACCAGCATCGTCTCCGGGCCGATCCAACGGTACGAGGACTATGAGCGGATGACTGGCGACGAGCCGGCGCTGCTGGACCTGGTCGCTGTCGGCGTCGCCCTCGAGCGCATAGTCGCCGGCCTGTTCAAGGTGATGGTCGTCTCGCATCTGCTGTCCATGGCTCAGCACGCCCTGCTGGCGCGGGTGCTTGGACCGGAAACGATGCTGGAGCACATCCGCGACGGCGCGTTGCTGATCGCGCTCTACCCGATCTATCTGTTCTTCAATTTTTCCGGCTATGTGGATTTCGTCATCGGCGTGGCGCGGTTCTTCCGCATCCAACTGCCCGAGAACTTCGACCGACCGTTCTCGTCCGCCAGCTTCATCGAGTATTGGAGCCGGTGGCACATGACCCTCTCCAACTGGCTGAAGACCTATGTCTATAATCCGCTGTTGATGGTGCTGATGCGCCGGGTGCGATCCAAGGCTGTCGGTCCCTATCTGGCGGCCTTCGCCCTGTTCGTGACCTTCTTCCTTATCGGCGCCTGGCATGGCCGCACCGCGGAATTCCTGTTCTTTGGCGTGTTGAACGGGGCCGGCGTGGGCCTCAATCAGGCCTACCGGACCTTCATGTCCGCGCGCATGGGGCGTAAGCCCTTCGCAGCCCTCGGCCGTAATCGGGTCTATCAGGCTCTGTGCCGCGGCCTGACCTTCAGCTGGCTGGCCTTCACCCTTCTGTGGTTCTGGTCCGATTGGGGGCAGCTGGGCCAGATCGCCCGGGCGCTGGGCCCACTGGGCATGGCGGGCGCCGGCCTTGTAGTGTTCGCGACGGCCACCGTGGTCCTGGAAGCCATGGTGTCTGGCCGCAAGGCGCTGTTGTCCCTGGGTTCGGCTGACGCGCCGCTCCTGACCTCGCGCTATCTGCGCACCGCCTGGGCGACGGCGCTTGTGGTGTTTGTCTTGGCATTTCAGGTGGTGATGGACTCGCCCGCGCCGGACATTGTCTACAAAGCGTTCTGAGCGTAGCGCTGGTGCGTATGCGGATCATGCCGGGGGGCGAATGAAGAACGACGGGGATCAAAAGCCTGGACGCGCGCTTCCGAGGCGCGATCTGATCCTGTTGCCGCTGATCAGCCTGCTGACCGTGATCCTGCTTCTGGGTTCGGCTGAAATCGGCACGCGAACGATCTGGCCGGAGGAAAAGGCCGATTCCTGCCTGGCCAAGCATGGCGAGCTGGGCTACCGCGCCACGCCCAACTGCGTCTCGCACACCAAGGCCGCCGAGGGCCCCTGGGTCGAGAACCATTACAACGAGTGCGGACTGCTCTCGCCCAATTCCTGCCGTTCGCCGATCAAAGGATCCTTGCGCATCGCCGCGGTCGGCTCGTCCATCGGCTTCACCTATCTGGTGCCCTGGTCCCAGTCCTGGCAGGGCCTGACCGCGGCGCGCCTGGCGCGCCTGTGTGGCCGGCCGGTCGACTATCAGAACTATGCGGGCCTCTACAACCTGAACGAGAGCGCCATGCGTGCGCCCGAAGCCGCGGCCACCCATCCCCAGGCGGCGGTCATGTTTCTCGACACCACCGACCTGTTCCAGGATCCGCCGGCAGATTTCGACCTGAATCCGGCGGCCCACCAGGACCACATCACGCCGCTCCCCGGCCACCTGCCAGGCCTGGCTGGGTTGATCGACAATCTTCAGTTCAACCGGCTGAAAGCCGCCAGCCGTGCGGCCCTGATCGGGGAGCATTTCGCCTTCAAGAGCGGGCGCACCTATCTCGACCTTTATCTGCGTAACGGTGACAAGGCCGATTTCCTGCGGCCGCCCTTCACTCCGGCCTGGCGGCGGCGGCTGGCGGTGCTGGACAAGGATCTGGGTTTTATGGCCGATCAGTTGCGCGCCCAGAATGTGCCGCTGCTGGTCATCTATGTGCCGCAGCAGGCTCAGGCCGAGCTGATCTCCGGCCTGAGCGGCGAGGGGACCGATCCCTACGCCATCAACAAGGCCATCGGCGACATCGTCCGCAACCATGGCGCCACCTTCCTCGACACCAGCCCGCAGTTTCGTCAGGTGCGTGATGTGCCGTCCTACTTTTATCCTGTGGACGGCCACCTGAACGACAGGGGCAATGTCATGCTTGCCGACATGGTCGAACAGGGACTCATCGGGGGCGGAAAGCCCCTCGTCGCCGGCTGCCGGCAAGCGTCAAGGGCGCTCCCTAGATCAAGCTCCGGCCGATGAGAAACAGCCCCCGCGCGGCGGCGTCCGCGCCGTCGATCACGCGCACGTCTTTGCGCCCGGCCTCAGCTAAAGCGGTCTGGTAGAGCCCTGCGATCTGCGGCGCGGCGATGATGGTGATCGGCTCGCTGGCGGAGGTCTCCGCCAGGGCCGAGCGGATCTCGGCCCCGATCAGCAAGCCGGACAGATAGGCGGCGATCTCGCCAGGCTCCAGGGCGCCGAACAGGCCCTCGGCGCGCGCGCTGAACAGCAAGGACAGCAGCGCGGGATCGGTCAAGGCGCGGGTCACGCCCAGTCGATAGGGCCCGGGACTATGCTCGCGCCCGTTCATCAGCCGCCCCAGGATCGAATGCTCACAGAGCAGGGCGTAGAACTCGCCGGACATGAAGGTGCGGAAGGATGAGATCCGCCGCCCGGCGATATGGACCCACTTGCTGTGCGTGCCCGGTGTGATCACCAGGCCGGACAGGCTGTTGTCCAGCGCTCCCAAAATTTGGGTTTCCTCACCGCGCATGACGTCGTGCACACCGTCGGCGCGGGTCAGGCTGAGCCCCGGCACGATGAAGGCCGGCCCTCGCCGGGTCTCCAGCCGCTTCAGGCCCCGGGCCAGTTGGTCAGTGTCGGTCGGGCAGGCCACGTAGGGCGCCTCCGCCCAGCCCTGCTGGCTGCCGATCATGCCGCTGAGCAGGATCGGCACGGTCCCTGCCGCCAGCCAATCGTCGATCAAGGCCAATAGCGCCGCTTCGAAAGCGCCATCGCGGATAGCGCCGACGCCGCTGGCCGCGCTCCGCTGCTCCAGTACCTGCCCGCCAGGCCCGAAGCGGAACGCCCTCAGATTGGTGGTGCCCCAATCGGCGCCGATCAGCGCTGTCCGCACAGCTGTATCGCTCATCCCGCGAAGGCCTGGGGCGCCAGGCCGCGCACACCCGGTTCGACTTCGAACAGCTGGCCGGCGTCAGGTTCGTTCGACGCGCTGATACTGGCCGAGGTGACGAAAAGGCGGTCGAGGTCAGCGCCGGCGAAGGCGCAGCTGGTGATGCGTGAGGCGGGCAGGGCGATCGAGCGTTCGAGGCGTCCGTCGGCCAGGAAGCGGCTAGCGCGCCCGCCCCCCCAATGAGCGATCCAAACCCCGCCTTCGGCGTCCGTCGTCATGCCGTCGGGATAGCCCCAGCTGTCTTCAAAGGCGACGAACACCGCCTTGTTCTCCAGCCGCCCGTCCGGCGTCAGGTCAAAGCGGAACACGGTCCGACGGGCGCTGTCGGTATGATAGAGCAGGGCCCCGTCGACGCTGAAGGTCGGCCCGTTGGTGACCCTGTAGCCGCTATCATGCTGGCTGAGGCTCAGATCGGGGTCCAACCGATAGAGCGAGCCGCGATCCTCCTGTTCCAGGTTGTCCATCGTCCCGGCCCACAGGCGCCCCGAGGCGTCGACCTTGGCGTCGTTCATCCGGTTGCCTGGCTGATTGGGTTCGGGGTCGCAGATCGGCGTGACGGCCATGGGGTCCAAGGTCAGGGCGGTGAACCCGCTCTTGAAGCCGGCGATGAAGCCGGGGTGGTCGCGCCGCTCGACCAGCCAGCCGACCGGCTCGGGCATGGCCCAGCTTCGCACGGCCTCGTCGGTCAGGTCGTAACGCCAGACCTTTTGTCCTTTGATATCGACCCAATAGAGCGCGTTTTCGCGGGCTGACCACATCGGGCCTTCGCCCAGGGTGTCGCGGGCGTCGCGGGCGATGACGCGGTACTCGGCCAAGTTGGGTCTCCTGCTGGGTTGGGGCGCCGCGCCCCGAGGTGATGCTCATTTATATGATAAAAGAGGCGCCCTCCAAGCCAGGTTCGTCACATTCATCGCAAAGCTTCTGATCACCGCGGGTGGCGCTAACGCCCGTGGCTGAGCTATCGATAGGCGCTGGCTACGTCGAAAATGGAGTTTGCTGTGCGTTTGACGCCTAAACTTTGCGCGATGACCGCGGCTTTGGCCGTATTCTCCGTCCAACCGGCCACCGCAGCGCCGACCCACAGACAGCTTCACGCGGGAGCGGTGGCCTCGCCCGACCGCTATGGCGCTCTCGCGGCGCAGGAGGTGCTCAAGGCCGGCGGCAATGCGGTGGACGCCGCGGTGGCGACCGGGTTCGCCCTGGCGGTGACCTATCCCGAGGCCGGCAATCTGGGCGGCGGAGGGTTCATGACCCTCTATGTGGACGGAAAGCCCTATTTTCTCGACTACCGCGAAACCGCGCCGGCCAAGGCCAGCGCGGGCATGTATCTGGACGCCAAGGGCGATCCGGTCGCCAATCTCAGCCTGATCGGCAACCTGTCGGCGGGGGTTCCCGGCACGGTCCGGGGCCTGGCCGAGGCGCACAAGCGGTTCGGCAAGCTGTCCTGGGCGCGGGATCTGGCGCCAGCGATCCGCTATGCCGGCCAGGGCTTCATGGTCACGCCGCAGCTGATCGGAATCCAGGAGGGCAGCCAGGGTCCGTTCGCCGGCAAGACCAATTTCGACCGCTACTTCGGCCACACGAAAGCCGGCCAACCGTTCCGCCAGCCGGAGTTGGCCGCGACCCTGCAGCGGATCGCCAAGGATGGGGATCGCGAATTCTACGAGGGCAGAACCGCTGATCTGCTGGTGGCGCAGATGGCGCGCGGTTCGACGCCGGGCCTGATCACCAAGGCCGATCTGGCGGCTTACAAGGCAGTCTGGCGCGAGCCGGTCCAGGGAGATTGGCGCGGCTATAAGGTCATCACGGCCCCACCGCCCAGTTCCGGCGGCATAGCCTTGCTGCAGATGCTGGACATGAAGCAGGACGCGGCGCCGCTGTTCAAAGGTGTCGGCCTGAACACGCCCCAGTACATGCATCTGGTGTCCGAGATCGAAAAGCGCGTGTTCGCCGATCGCGCCGAATATCTGGGCGACCCGGATTTCGTAAAGGTTCCAGTCAAGGCCCTGATCGATCCGGCCTATAGCGCCGGCCGCGCAGCCGAGATTGATCCGGCCAAGCCCTCCGCCCTGGCCGCGGTCAAGCCGGGCCTGGAAAAGCCCCAGACCACCCACTATTCGATCGTCGACCGCTGGGGCAACGCCGTCTCCAACACCTACACGCTCAACGGCTGGTTCGGGGCTGGAGTGGTGGTCGAGGGCGCCGGCTTCCTGCTCAATGACGAGATGGACGACTTTTCGGCCAAGCCGGGCGTGCCCAACCAGTACGGCGTGGTGGGTGCGGACGCCAACGCCATCGCCCCGTTCAAGCGGCCGTTGTCCTCCATGACCCCAACCATCCTCACCCGCAACGGCAAGGTGGCCATGGTTATCGGCACCCCCGGGGGGTCGCGGATCTTCACCTCGGTGTTCCAGGTGCTGGCCGATGTCTATGACTTCGACCTGCCGCTGCCGGCGGCCCTGGGCAAGACACGGTTCCATCACCAGTTGCTGCCGGAGAACGCCATCTTCTCCGAGCCCTTCGCGCCGTTCAGCCCGGCCCTGACCAAGGCCCTGGCCGCGCGTGGCTATCGTGTGGAAGCCCAGGACTTCAACGGTGATATCGAGGCCATCGAGATCGTCGGCTCGACGCCGGTTCCGGCCGCCGACCCGCGGGCGCGGGGTGTGGCGATGGTGGTGCGGTAGCGGGTGACTCAGGCCCGCTGGAAGTCGTAGAGCGATCCTAGCCCCAGCAGCGCCGTCAATTCGTCCAGGGCCGTCAGGCTCTGCCGGTGCAGGGCCGGATCGCCCAGCATTTCCACCGTCAGGTCGTCGGGATAGCGCGCCTCGACCCAGGCCTCCAGGTCGGCCAGCTTGTTGGCGTCGACCATGAACCGTGGGTCCGCCGCCGCCAATTCTTCCACCGTCATCGCCACGCGAAGGCGCAGGCAGGCGGGGCCGCCGCCGTTTTTCATGCTCTCGCGCACATCGACCACATGGGTCTCCACGATCGGGCCGGAGTCCAGCACCCGGCTCAGGAAGGCCTTGGTCGATGGGGTTTCCTGGGCTTCGGCCGGCAGGATCAAGGCCATCTCGCCAGGGCGATGGGGCAGGGTGACCAACTGGCTGTTGAACAGGTAGGAACGCACGGCGTCGCTCAGCGGCACCTCGTCCGCGGGCGCCTCGATCAGGATCAGGTCGGGGAAAGCGCGGCGTAGGGCGTCATGGGTTCCCAGGCGATCCTCGAACGCCTGCTCGTGGGCGAACAGCACCCGCCCATTGGCCACCGAAACCACGTCGTTGTGGAAGGCGCCGGCGTCGATGGCCGCGGCCGATTGCTGGATGAACAGGGTCCTATCGGCGGCTAGGCCATGCAAACGGGCGACGGCTTCCGAGGCTCGGCGGCGCTGGCGGGCCGGAAAGCCGCCCTCCGGCTTGTCGCCAAAGACGAACAGCTCGATCCCGGCGGCGCCATGCTCGGCGCAGAGGCGGCCGTGATTGGCCGCGCCCTCGTCGCCCATATGCACGCCGCCGATCAGGGGGGCATGCACGGCGAAATGGCTCTGATCGGCGAAGATCAGGCTGAGTTGGCGGTAGGTGAAGTCGGCCTCGAGCGCCCGGTGCAGGTTGCTGGCCAGGTTGGCGGGGGTCAGGTGCAGACGCCTGTCGGCGCTGTCGGCGCTGGGCGAAACCGTGGCCGCATTGGCGGCCCACATGGACGAGGCGGCGCAGGCGTTGCGGAACAGGGCCGGATCGGCGCGGAAGGCCTTTGCGATCGCCTGCTCGGGCGAGCCGCCGAAACCCCAGGCGTGCAAGCTCGGCAGGTGCGGCCGCTCGTGCGGCAGCAGCACGCCCTGGGGAATGCCCAGGCCCATCAGCCGTCGCATCTTGGACAGGCCTTGCAGCGCGGCCAGTTTCGGCTTGGCCACCTCGCCGGCGTTTCTCGCCGAGGCCAGGTTGCCGAGGCTGAGGCCTGCATAGTTGTGGGTCGGGCCGATCAGGCCGTCGAAATTGATCTCGGCCGCCTCGGTCATGCGCGCAGCCCCACGGCGATGTCGCCGCCGCCCAGGCCGGTCTGTTCAAGTCCGGACACCGGATAAGCGCAATAGTCAGCCGCGTAATAGGCGCTGGGCCGGTGATTGCCAGAGAGGCCGATTCCGCCAAAGGGCGCCTTGCTGGACGCGCCAGTCAAGGGCCGGTTCCAATTGACGATCCCCGCCCGTGCGCTGGACCAGAAGCGGCGATAGAGGGCCTCGTCATCGCTGATCAGGCCGGCGGCCAGGCCATAGGCGGTCCGATTGCCCTCGGCGATGGCGTCGTCGAATGAGGCGACACGGACCACCTGCAGTAACGGACCGAACAGTTCCTCATCCGGACGGTTGGCGACCGCGGTCACGTCGAGCAGGGCGGGGGTGAGGAAGGGGCGATCGGCGATGGGCCGGCCCAGGGGACGCAGGACGCGCGCGCCACCCGCCACTAGGCTGTCGGCGGCGACGAGCAGGCGATCGGCGGCGGCGTTGGCGATCACTGGGCCCATGAAGGGCTGCGGCTCGTCAAAGGGGGCGCCCACGATCACGCGGTCCATCAGGGCGGTGAGCGCCTCCAGGATCATGTCGCCCGAGGCGCCGGTCGGCAGCATCAGGCGGCGGGCGCAGGTGCATCTCTGACCGGTCGAGAGATAGGCGGACTGGACGATCAGCTGCGCGGCCGCCTGGGTGTCGGCGGCGTCCCATACGATCAACGGATTGTCGCCGCCCATTTCCAGGGCCAGCATCTTGCCGGGCTGGCCGGCGAACTGGCGGTGCAGGGCTACGCCGGTGGTGGCGCTGCCGGTGAACAGCAGGCCGTCCAGGTCCGCATGGCCAGCCAGGGCGCGCCCTGTCTCGGCCGCGCCGACCACTACCTGCAGCACGTCCTGCGGCAAGCCGGCTTGGGTCCACAACTCGGCCATGAACAGGGCTGTCGCCGGGGTCAGTTCGCTGGGCTTGAACACCACCGCATTGCCGGCCAGCAGCGCCGGAACGATATGGCCATTGGGCAGGTGAGCGGGGAAATTATACGGACCCAGCACCGCCAGCACGCCGTGCGGCTTATGGCGCAGGGCCTGGACCATGCCACCGCCCACCTGGGCGCTGGCCCCGGCGCGTTCGGTCTGGGCGGCGATGGAGATATCGACCTTGCCGGCCACCGAAGCGACCTCGGTGCGGGTCTCCCAAAGAGGTTTGCCGGTCTCCTGGCTGATCAGCCGCGCCAGAGTGTCGGCCGAGGCCCGGACCTTGTCGGCGAAGAGGCGGACGATCTCGGTGCGTTCGGACAGATCGTGCTGCGCCCAGGCCACCGCCGCGCGCCGGGCGCGAGCCATGGCCGCATCGACGCTCGCGGCGTCGGCCACGGCGCCGGACCAAAGGGCCTCCCCTGTGACGGGATTGATGGAAGTAAGCTCAGAACGCGACATGCCGAATTTCGTCTCCAACTTTCAAATCCAGAGCTTTGGCCAGCGCGGGCGACATTCGACAGCCGTTCTCGGCGTCGAGCAGCAGCCTGCCGGCGGTAGCCCGGAAGTCTAAACAGCGCCCCACACCGATCAGACTGACCACGCTGTTGCCGAGATTGGTGGTTCTGTCTGTGACGCCGGTCACAGTGGCGACGCGGCTGTCCTTGATCGCCTTCAGGTTATCGATCTCGGCATGGACGGTGGGGCCTGCGTCGAAGATGTCCAAATAGCCGTCGTCGCGGAATCCTTCCTCCATCAGGAGGCGATAAGCCGGCTCGCCGGCGGGATGGGTCTGACCGATGACGGCCTGCGCCTGGGGTGGCAGAAGCTGGGTGTAGATTGGATATTTCGGCATCAGGTCGGCGATGAACTGGTTGCCGGTCATGCTATTCAGCCGGTCGGCGTCGACAAAGGGCATGTCGAAGAAGTGCTGGCCGACCGCGTCCCAGAACGGCGAGCAGCCGTTCTCGTCCTGATAGCCGC
>DASXNV010000111.1:0-2627 GCA_036494815.1 Caulobacteraceae bacterium | reverse complement strand
TTGCGGGGGGCCAGGTGCTCGGTGATGCGCTTAATGGTCCCATCCTTGCCGGCCCCATCGCGGCCCTCGAACACGATCACCACCTTTTCGCCCTGGGCCATGGCCCATTGCTGATAGCGGACAAGGTTGGCCTGCAGCGCGGCCAGATCCTGCTTGTAGTGGTGAGGGTGTTTCATCGGGGTCTCCAGCGCCGCGTCATCCTGGCTGCGCTATCGCCGCGGCTCAAGGCTTGAAACCCGCTCGCCGCGTAAGGGTTCGCCGACCCAGGTCCCCGCAAGTTCGGGGGCGACAGCATTTCCGTCCATTGCTCCAGCGTATTGCGGTGAAAACATTGGCCGATTTGTTTGCGTCGCCGTAACGCAGAGATACAACAGCGAAATCCTTCCCTGCACGCGCGGACCCTGATGTCGCTCTCCGAAACCCTGCGCCCGATCACCAAGATCCAGCGGCGGCTTGACCGCAACCGGCTGGGCAAGGAGCGCAGAGCACAGACTCTCTCGCATTCGATGGGACTGAGAGCGCTCGAAGAGCCGGCGGCCGTCGTCGCGGACATTGTGGCCAGCGACGAAGATTTGGCCATTACGGAACGTCTGTTGCTCGCCTATGGCCGGGCCATGGCCGATCGGCCCAGGGTCAATGCGCAGGTCGTGGACGTCTGGACCAAGATCGCCGGGGTCCAGGGCGGATTTCTCGGCCTGTTGCAGCGGGCCGAGGTCAAGGAAGTGGCCGCCTATCTGTGCAACATGTCGCGCATGGACGCGACCATTGGCACCGTCCAGGGCGACGACGAGCACGCCCAGATCCTGGCGCACAAGCGAAACCGCGACTTTCGCGCGGCCTTGACCAAGGACAAGCTGGTCTCCTTCGCCGAGGCCGTTGGCGTGTCGCGCTGCGAGACGCCGGAGCAGGGCGGCTGGGGCGATACGATCCATGTCCCGGCCGACGAACTGATCGCGGCGCTCGAAGCCCGCATCGGTGTGTCTTTGACGCCGCCGGCCATCGATGGTGGCCTATTCAAGCTGGTGACGCGTCATGGCCTGTTTCACGAGCGCGACCTCTACGCCCAATTCACCGCCTGGAGCCTGCGCGAACTGATCGGACCGGGCGGCCAGGTGATCGAGATTGGTGGTGGGGTGGGGCGGTGCGCCTATTGGGGTCACCGACTGGGCCTTGGTCGCTATACGGTCGTGGACCTGCCCCATATTGGGGTGCTGCAGGGCTTTTATCTGCTGAAATCGCTTGGCGCCGAACAGGTCGGGCTCCACGGAGAGGCCGGCGGTGACGCGCCGTTGCAGCTCGTTCCCGACTTCGCCATCTCAAGCATCGGGTCGTCGTCGTGCGATGTGGTGCTCAATCAGGACTCGCTGCCCGAAATCAATCTGGAGGCGGCGCAGCGCTATATGGACTGGATAAAGCAGGTGTCGCGCGCCTGGTTCTACAGCGTCAACCAGGAGGCCAAGGCGCCCTATTCCGAACAGGGGCGGCAGCTGTCGGTGGCGGAATTGACCGGCGCCAGTGGCGGCTATCGGCGGATTTCCCGAACGCCCTACTGGCTTCGCAGGGGCTATGTGACAGAGATTTACGACGTTCGCGGCGCTACGGATGGGGCCACAGGCGCAGCCTGATCCGGCAAATCATCCGCCAACCACCACCAATCGCGGCTTTCGCAAAATCGCCGGATTGATCCGCCAACGCATGGTCCCTTCTTGTGCTCCAATCACCATCCGCCCGTTGACCTGGAATCGACGATTGGCCAGAACTGGACCTTCGCTGTTCTGATCCGAACGGCTGGCGGCGTCCCGGGGTCGGTTCGCCTGGGTGAAAATTAGCATGCGCGTTCTCGTCACCGGCGCCTCCGGCTTTGTGGGCCGACATGTGGTGACCGCCTTGATGAAGGCGGGAGCGGAGGTTCACGCCGTCGCGCGCGAAAGCGCGCCGCTGGACTGTCCGTGGTACTGCCTGGACCTGCTGAATCCGGCCAATGCCCGCGATGTGGTGCGCCAGGTGCGTCCCGACGCGGTGCTGCACCTGGCCTGGTGTGTGGAGCATGGCCGCTTCTGGACCGATCCGGCCAATGCCGACTGGGTGGCCGCCACCATGGTACTCGCGCGCGCGTCGATCGAAGCTGGCGTTCGGCGCTTCACCGGCGTTGGCACCTGTTACGAATATGACTGGCCGTCGGCCAGCGACTGCGATGAGCGCACGACGCCGCTGATTGGCCATACCCTGTACGATATCGCCAAGAACAGCTGTCGCAGCGTGCTCGACGCCCTGTTCGCCACCCACGGTCTGGATTTCGCCTGGGCGCGGCTGTTCTTCCTCTATGGGCCCGAAGAAGACGACCGCCGGCTGGTGGCCAGCGTGGCCAACGCCCTGGCGCGGGGCGAGCCGGCGCGATGTTCCCAGGGCTTGGCGGTGCGCGACTTCATGGACGTGCGCGACGCTGGCGCGGCCCTGGCGGCGATCACCCTGTCGGGTCTGACCGGGGCGGTGAACGTGGGGTCGGGGGAGGGCGCGCGCGTCGCGGATGTGGCGAGCCTGCTTGGCCGCCTGGCCGGGCGGCCGGACCTGATCAAGCTGGGCGCCTTGCCCGATCGTCCGGACGAACCGCTCCGGATCGTCGCCGA
>DASXNV010000110.1:0-81346 GCA_036494815.1 Caulobacteraceae bacterium | reverse complement strand
CACCCGGCGTAGCTTAAAAATTGAACCACGAAGGACACGAAGGCCGCAAAGAAGAGGCCGGGCGCTTGCCGCGATAAGCAGGCGAGAGCCTCCTTCGTGTTCTTTGCGTCCTTCGTGGTCCCATAAATCAGTCGATCGCCGAGTCGCCCTCGACGCCAAGCCTTGCCAAATCCCCGACTTTCCCCTATTAGCCCCGCCTTTCCCGGTAGGCGGTCTCACGCGGAGCCTCTGCTTTCGGACATTCGGTCCGGAACGCCGCGCGATGATCCATCGCTCTCTCGCCAGCTTCCGAGGCGAGACGGCGCCGCCCTCCACAACGGAAGAAGGACATCATGGCTTTTTACGAGCACGTGGTCATTGCGCGGCAGGATATCTCCCCGCAACAGGCCGAGGCGCTGAACGATCAACTGAAGCACCTCATCGAAGAGGGCGGCGGCCACATCGCCAAGATCGAATATTGGGGTCTGCGCAACCTCACCTACCGCATCAAGAAGAACCGCAAGGGTCACTACTCCCTGCTCGCGATCGACGCCCCGGCGCCGGCCGTGAAGGAGATGGAGCGTCAGCTGTCGATCAATGAAGACGTGCTGCGCTACATGACCGTTCGGGTCGAGGAACTGGATCTGGAACTGTCCCCCGTGCTGGCGCGTCGCGATCGCGAACGCGGCGATCGCGAAGGCCGTGAAGGCCGAGGCGACCGTGAAGGTCGTGACGCCCCGCGTCGCGAATTCGAAGACGTTCCGGCCTAAGGATAGACATCATGACCGATACAGCCCCCGAAGCCGGCGCGCCCGCCGGCGGCGCCCGCCGCCCCTTCTTCCGCCGCCGCAAGGTTTGCCCGTTCTCCGGCGCCGGCGCGCCGAAGATCGACTACAAGGACGTCAAGCTCCTGCAGCGTTACGTCTCCGAGCGCGGCAAGATCGTTCCGTCGCGCATCACCGCGGTCTCGGCCAAGAAGCAACGCGAACTGGCGAAAGCCATCAAGCGCGCCCGCTTCCTCGCCCTGCTCCCCTACGTCGTGAAGTAAGAGGGCCAGACCGATGAAAGTCATACTGCTCGAACGCGTCGAGCGCCTGGGCGCCCTGGGCGATGTGGTCAATGTGAAGGACGGCTTCGCCCGTAACTTCCTGCTGCCCCGCTCCAAGGCCCTGCGCGCCACCTCGTCCAACCTGAAGGTGTTCGAAGGCCAGCGCCACGACATCGAAGCGCGCAACCTGAAGGCCAAGGAAGCGGCCTCCGGCGCCGGCGAAAAGCTGGACGGCACGTCCTACATCCTGATCCGTCAGGCGGGCGAAACCGGCCAGCTCTACGGTTCGGTCTCCGGCCGTGACGTCGCCGACATCGTCAACGCCGAAGGCGGCAAGATCGACCGCGCCATGGTCGTTCTCGACAAGCCGATCAAGACCCTGGGCGTGCACCAGGTGAAGGTGAAGCTGCACGCCGAAGTCACCGTGAGCGTCAATATCAACATCGCCCGCAGCCAGGACGAAGCCGAGCGCCAGTCGCGCGGTGAAAACGTCATCGCCTCGCAGTTCGAGGAAGATGCGCGCCTGGAAGCCGAATCCGCCGCCGACATGCTCGAAGGCGGCGCCGGCCAGATGGGTGACGACCGCGACTTCGCCTAAACCGGCGATCGATTAGCGAAAAAGGCGGCTCCGAAACGGGCCGCCTTTTTTGTTGCCTGGACCGCTTTTTCGCCTGCCGCGCGAATACGCTTTGATCGCTCCACAGCCGCCGTCAAATCTGTGCACGCACGCCATCCGCGCGTGCTCCAAACAATCGCATTAGCTATCGTTAACTCATGGCCCTCGCTCCTGCTACCGACCTGCGCGCCCCGCCCGATGACGCGGGCATCGCCCATACGCCGCATAATATGGACGCCGAGCAGGCGCTGTTGGGCTCCCTGCTGTTCGACAATGGCGTGTTCGAGCGGCTGAGCGACCAGTTGCAGCCGCGCCACTTCTACGAACCCTTCCACGCCCGCCTGTTCGCGGCCATCGAAGAGAACATCAAGAAGGGCCAGCTAGCCGAGCCGATCATGATGATGGAGCGGTTCCGCCAGGACCCCGCCTTCAACGAGCTGGGCGGACTGCGCTATCTGGCCGACCTGGTGGACCGGGCGCCGCCGGGCGCCAACGCCACCGAATATGGCCGCCTGATCTATGACCTGGCCCTGCGCCGGGACCTGATCCGCATCGGCGGCGAGATCTCCGCGGGAGCCACCGTCGCCGAGCGCACCGCCCGCGACCAAATCGAAAACGCCGAACAGCAGCTCTACAGCCTGGCCGAGACCGGTTCAGCCTCCAGCGGCTTTGTGCCCTTCGCCGACGCCCTGCGCGGTGCTGTGGAGATGGCCGCAGAGGCCTTCAGCCGGGACGGCGGCCTGGCGGGCCTGGCCACCGGCCTGATCGACTTGGACCAGAAGCTGGGCGGCCTGCACCCCTCGGATCTGCTGATCCTCGCCGCCCGCCCGTCCATGGGCAAGACCGCGCTGGCGGTGAACATCGCCTTCAACGTGGCCCGCAACTATGCCTGGGAGCCCCAGCCGGACGGAACCCGCAAGACGGTCAGCGGCGGGGTGGTGGCTTTCTATTCGCTGGAAATGTCGGCCGAACAGCTGGCCATGCGTCTCCTGGCCGACGCCTCGGGGGTGTCATCCGACCGCCTGCGCAAGGGAGAGATCGACGCTTCGGAATTCGGCCGTGTGCGCGATGCAGCGTTCGAACTCCAGTCCTGCCCGCTGCACATCGACGCCACCGGCGGCCTGGCCCTGGCCAAGCTGACCGCGCGGGCTCGGCGGCTCAAGCGCCAGGGCGGACTCGACCTGATCGTGGTCGACTATCTGCAGCTGATCACCCTGGGCGACTCCAGCCTGATGAACAATCGGGTCCAGGAAGTCAGCCAGATCACCATGGGCCTCAAAGCTTTGGCCAAGGAGCTTTCGGTGCCCGTGATCGCCCTGTCGCAGCTGTCGCGACAGGTCGAAAGCCGAGAAGACAAGCGGCCGCAGCTGTCGGACCTGCGGGAATCCGGTTCGATCGAGCAGGACGCCGACGTGTTCATGTTCATCTATCGCGAGAGCTATTACAAAGGCCGCGCCGAGCCGCGCGAGGGCACGCCTGAGCACCTGGCCTGGCAGGAAGAAATGGACCAGCTGCGCAATGTCGCCGAAGTCATCATCGGTAAGCAACGTCACGGCCCCATTGGCACGGTCAAGATGCACTACAACGAAGACCTGACCCGGTTCGGCAACCTCGCCCGCGAGGGTCGGTTCGACGTGCGGTAGGGTTGGGCCGCGCGCCCCTCAGCCTTCATGGCCGGGACAAGCCCGGCGATAATGTGTTAAATTAGGCCCTTATGCCGGCTTCTTAAAGCGCAGCACGAACTGATCGGTATGCCCGCGGATCGACGGGTCGAACACCAGGGCCGTATGCGGATCGGCGGGGTTGCGCAGGACGTCGCTCTCGCCGTCGAGCACGAAGCCGGCGGCCGTCACCTCCTGCTTGACCACCGCCTCATCGATGCGGTGCAGCTTGTCCGGATCGCGCAGGCCGGACCCTGCCTCGGCGGCGTGATCCACGATCACCAGTTCACCACCGGGCTTCAGGGCCGCGAACAGGGCCTTGTCATAAGCCGCCACGTCCAGGTTCAGCCGCGCCAGGTGCAGGTCGTGATAGTTCTGCGAGGTCCAGATCACGTCCGCAGGGCCCGCCGCGGCGATGGCGGCGGGCAGGGCCCCGATGACAGTGACGTTGGCATAGTGCGGATCGGCGGCGATCTTGTCCGCCGCCGGCTCGGCGTCCGAGGACTTGGCGGGTGGGGTGGCGGCGAAGACGTGGCCAGTGGGGCCGACGGCGACGCTGAAGATGCGGGTGAAGTAGCCGCCACCAGGCAGAAGCTCGATCACCTTGTCGCCGGGCTTGATCCGGGCGAAGGCCAGCATCTCGGCGGGCTTGCGGGCGGCGTCGCGGGCCACATCCGTGGCGGGGCGGGCGGAATCGCTCACGGCGGCGGCGTAGGATGAGGGGGACATCTGGGCCGCGGCCGGAGCGGCCAGCGCCAGGGCGGAGGCCGCCAACAAGAGAGGAAGCTTCATGATCGTCTCCCAGAGGTTATGTTTGCATGATCCTAGCAGATCGGGCTCACCTTCCACATTAAGGTTGAGCAATGGCCGCCGATAGAGCACGCTGTGCGAATCCGCAGCCGACCCATTCGGCGTCTGGAGCTCGCGTCCTGATGACCACCGCCTCGGAGATCCGGCGGGCCAGCAACACGGACGATGTGGATCGCAACATCGCCCTTCTCGCCTATGGCCTGCTGTTCTTCGCTATCTTCTTTGCTGGGGCGCCGGCCCTGATCGCCGTCGCCATCGCCTATGCCCGCCGCCGCGAGGTGGACCCGTTCGTGTGCAGCCATCACCGGTTCCAGATCTTTATCTTCTGGATCGGCTTCGCCCTGACCTTGCTGGCCGCCCTCTCCGGTCTCGCCGCCTTGCTGTCGATCCTTGGAGACCTGGTGCACGACGCCATGCAGGCGCGCTGGGACGGCTGGAACGTGATCCACATGGCCAACCTGCATCTGGGACGGCCCTTCTTCGCCTTCGTCACCGCCGCGGCGGGCCTGGGGGTGATGACCGGCCTGTGGCTGCTAGTGACCTCGGCCTATGGCTTCATCCGACTTGCATCCCACCACTCGATCCGTCAGACCGCGCACTAGTTTCTGAGCGTCTCTCGACGGAGCCCTGCATGACCCGCGCGCCGCTTGCGCCCTACCCCGCCCTGCGCCCGCGCAGGCTGCGCCAGGCGCCCTGGATCCGCGACCTGGTGCGCGAGACCAGCTTGGCGCCCAGCGACCTGATCTGGTCCATGGTGGTGCATGACGGCGAGGCCGACCGCATCAAGGTGTCGTCCATGCCCGGCATGGAGCGCCTGTCCGTGCGGGAGGCCGCCAAGGCTGCGGTGCGCGCCAGGGCCCTGGGAATTCCCGCCATCGCCGTGTTCCCGCACATCGATGGGGCCAAAAAGGACATCCACGGCTCCGAGGCCAATAACCCAAACGGCCTGATCGCCCAGGCGGTCAAGGCCATGAAGGACGCCGCCCCCGAGGTGGGGATCATGTGCGACGTGGCCCTCGACCCCTTCACCGACCACGGCCATGACGGGGTGATCGAGGATGGCCGCATCCTCAACGACCCGACCATCGAGCGCCTGGTGGAACAGGGGCTGATGCAGGCGGCCGCCGGCGCCGACATCCTGGCGCCTTCGGACATGATGGACGGGCGCGTAGGCGCGCTGAGGACAGCGCTGGAGGCCGCCGGCCACCAGGACGTAATGATCATGTCCTACGCGGCAAAATACGCTTCCGCCTTTTACGGCCCTTATCGCGACGCCATCGGCTCGGGAAAGCTGGGCACGGGCGGGGTGGTCAATCCCGGGGACAAGAAGACCTACCAGATGGACCCCGGCAATACCGACGAAGCCCTGCGCGAAGTGGCCATGGACATCGCCGAGGGCGCCGACATGGTCATGGTCAAGCCGGGCATGCCCTATCTGGATATCGTGCGTCGGGTGGTGGAGGCCTTCGCCCTGCCCACCTTCGCTTTCCAGGTGTCCGGCGAATACGCCATGATCATGGCCGCCGCCCAGAACGGCTGGATCGACGAGGAGCGGGCGATCCTGGAAAGCCTCAGCGGCTTTAAGCGCGCCGGCTGCGCGGGGATCATCACCTATTTCGCCGAACGGACGGCGGAGCGACTGGGCGGGTAGCCGCGGCGATTTGATCGCACTCGCGGCAACCGCATCTTAACGCGGGTCCTTCACCTTGGCCGTGACGCAGAAGCGGCGCTTGGGGTGAATCCATGTCTGTCAGTGACAGACCCATAATGATCAAGAAGGTCAAGAAGGTCATCGGCGGGGGGCACCACGGCGGGGCCTGGAAGGTCGCCTATGCCGACTTCGTCACGGCCATGATGGCGTTCTTTCTGCTGATGTGGCTGATCAACACCACCAGCCCGCAGCAAAAGCGCGGCATCGCCGACTATTTCGCCCCGGCCAGCGTCTCGCAATCCACCTCCGGCTCCGGCGGCATCCTGGCCGGCACCGCCCTGGGCGACGATGGGGTCAAGAGCAACGGCTCGGCCAGCGCCATTGACCAGCTCGCCCCGCAATCGCCGCCCAACCCCAAGGACAGCGGCCAGAGCAGCACCAAGTCCGGCGGCGCCCAGGACACCACCACCACCGACCAGTCGGTCCGCGACGCCCTGGCCAAGCACGAGGACGCCGAGCTGCAAAGCGCGGCCCAGTCCCTGCGCCAGGCCATGCAGCAGATGCCGGAGCTGGCCGAGCTGTCCAAACAGGTGCTAATCGACCAGACCCCGGAAGGCCTGCGCATCCAGCTGATCGACCAGGAGGGCCGCTCCATGTTCGACGCCGGCGCCGCCCACCCCAATGATCGCGCCAAGCTGCTGCTGCGCGCCGTGGCCAGGATCGCCGCCCGCCTGCCAAACCGCGTCACCATCGCCGGCCACACCAGCGCCAGCGCCTCAGGAACCAAGGCCGAGGGTGACTGGAGCCTGTCGTCCAGCCGGGCCGACGCCTCGCGCGAAATCCTGCAGCAAGCCGGTATCGATCAGGATCGGATCTATCAGGTCTCAGGCAAGGCCGCCTCCGACCCCCTGTTCCCCGACGATCCCACCCTGCCCGGCAACCGCCGCATCACCATCGTGCTGCTGCACGAATCGCCGGTGCTACCGCCCGATCACCACCCCTAGGCTCGCCTCCTGGGCGAACTTGGCTCTGTGACCTCGAGATTTTCAGGTCACTGGCCCCGATTGAGCCCCGGTTTCGCCGTTTCCACCTAAACTTGAAGGCCCCGCGACGTAGTCGCACTTGCGGGGTTCTTCAGCTTTTGTCCTAATCAGGGGGTGGACTCAAAAAGGGCTGCGCCTTCAGTGACCCATCATTTCGCGACGCGTCAGCTTAGGTTCTTCCTGACCGCGCCTTCGCCTTGTCCCTATTTGCCGGATCGCGAAGAGCGGAAGGTCTTTGCGCACCTGCCCTTGTCCGAAGGCGCCACCATCAATGACGCCCTGACCCAGATCGGTTTTCGCCGCTCGCAGAACATCGCCTATCGCCCGGCCTGCGAGCGCTGCGACGCCTGCGTCTCGGCGCGGATTCCCGCCACGGACTACGTGTTTTCAAAGTCCGAGCGGCGCGCCCTGGAGCGTAACGACGATTTGTCGCGTCATCTGGTGGAGGCCGAGGCCACCCTGGAGCAGTTCGATCTGCTGCGCCGCTACCTACTCGCCCGCCACGCGGAAGGCGGCATGGCCGACATGACCTGGCCGGACTATGTGGCCATGGTCGAAGACACCGCCGCCCGCACCCATTTGATCGAATACCGCCTGCCCTCGCTGGATGGCGGTCCGGGCGACCTAGTGGGCTGCGTGCTGATCGACGTGCTCGCGGACGGCCTGTCTATGGTCTACAGCTTCTATGAGCCGGACATGGCCAAGCGCAGCCTGGGCTCGTTCATCATCCTTGACCACGTGGTCCAGGCCGCCACCGCCGGCCTGCCCTATGTCTATCTTGGCTACTGGGTCTCCGGCAGCCCCAAGATGGCCTATAAGGCAAGGTTCAAGCCCATCGAGGTGCTACGGCCTGGGGGCTGGGTGCTGATGACCATGCCGGGCGAGCGGTAGAGGGCCCCCACCGTCTTCGCCGCGCCCGCCGCGGCGCGCCATCGGGACGGCGGAACTTAACGTCAGCCGCCTATTTCGGCCGGAACCGCTTGCTGGCGGGGAAGCCCTTGGGCGCCAGCTTGCCGGAGCCGGCGCGGCGGCCCAGCCAGTCGCGCCATTCGGGCCAGACGCGGGTGCGGCCGGCGCTGTCGATCCAGGCGCCGCCTTCGGCCTCGCCGAACACCAGGGCGTCGCGCAGGCCCCCTTCACGATAGCTCTGCAGCTTGACGCCCTTGCCGCGTGGCATTTCCGGCAGTTCCGAAAGGGCGAAGACCAGGATCTTGCCGTTGTCGCCGATCACAGCCAGGTGGTCGCCCGTCACTTCCAGTGAGACCGCCGCCACGCCGTTCAGCACCTGTTTGCCGGCGCGGCGCAGGGCGATCGCCTCCTCTTCGGGCAGGACGAAGCCATAACCCTCTTTCGAGGCCAGCACCCGCCGGCGACCCGGCTTGTGTGGGAAGACGTCGACGATGGAGACCTTGTCGTCCAGGTCCAGCATCAGCCGCAGAGGCTCGCCATGACCGCGCGCGGAGGGGAGCTTGTCGCAGGTCAGGGTGAAGAAGCGGCCGTCCGAAGCGAAGATCATCAGTTTGTCGGTGGTCTCGGCCGGGACCAGGAAGCCCAGTTTGTCGCCTTCCTTGAACTTCAGCTCCGACGGGTCTTCCACCCGGCCCTTGGCCGCCCGGATCCAGCCGCGTTCGGACAGGATGACGGTGATCGGCTCACGCGGGATCATGGCTTCGATGGCGCTGGTGGCGTCGATCTGCGGTGCGTCGGCGAACAGGGAGCGGCGCTTGCCCAGCGCGGTCTCCCCGCCCAGCACCTTGCGCACGTCGCGCAGGCCGACCCCGACCAGTTTCCACTGCGCCTTTTCCGAGGCCAGCATGGTGTTCAGGCCATCGCGCTCCTCGGACAGTTCGGCGTGCTCGCGTCGGATCTCCATTTCTTCCAGCCGCGCCAACTGGCGCAGCCGGGTGTTGAGGATGGCGTCCGCCTGGATGTCGCTGAGGGTGAAGGCCACCATCAGCTTGGCCTTGGGCTCGTCCTCATAGCGGACGATGCGGATCACCTCGTCCAGATTGAGGTAGGCGATCAGCATCCCATCCAGGATGTGCAGCCGCGCCTCAATCTTGGCGAGGCGGAACCGGCCGCGCCGGACCAGCACCTCGCGCCGGTGGGCGAGGAAAGCCAAGAGGGCCGGTTTCAGCCCCATCACCCCTGGCGTGCCCCGCGCGTCCAGCACGTTCATATTGACCGGAAAACGGTTTTCCAGGGCCGAGAGCTTGAACAGGCTCTCCATCAGCACGTCGGCCGGAATGTTGCGCGACTTGGGCTCGATGACGACGCGCACGTCCTCGGCCGACTCGTCGCGCACGTCGCCCAGCAGGGGCGCCTTCTTGTTCTCGATCAGGTCGGCCAGCTGTTCGATCAGGTCGGCCTTTTTCACCTGATACGGAATCTCGGTGACGATGATGCGGTAGCCGCCGCGCGGCAGCGCCTCTTCGGTCCAGGCGGCGCGCACGCGCACGCCGCCGCGGCCGGTCTCATAGGTTTCCAGCAGTGAGGCCGCCGGCTCGACGATCACGCCGCCGGTGGGGAAATCGGGGCCGCCGACCACCTGCATCAGCTCGGTGGTGGTCGCCTCGGGCTTGTCAAGAAGGATCAAGCAGGCCGCGATCAGCTCGCCGATATTATGTGGCGGGATCGAGGTGGCCATGCCAACGGCGATGCCCGAAGAGCCGTTAGCCAGCAGGTTAGGGAAGCCTGAGGGCAGAACAACCGGCTCTTCGCCCTCGCCGTCATAGGTCGGGCGAAAATCGACCGCGTCCTCGTCTATACCGTCGAGCAGCAAGGCTGCGGCGGCTGTCATTCGGCATTCGGTGTAACGCATGGCAGCGGCGTTATCGCCGTCGATATTGCCGAAATTTCCCTGGCCGTCGACCAGCGGGTAGCGCTGAGCGAATTCCTGAGCCAATCGCACCAAGGCTTCGTAGATCGAGCTGTCGCCGTGTGGATGAAAGTTGCCCATCACGTCACCAACGACCTTAGCGCACTTCTTCGCCGTGGTGTTGGGATCCAGTCGCAGCTGGCGCATGACATAGAGTAGCCGCCGGTGCACCGGCTTCAGGCCGTCGCGGACATCTGGCAGGGCGCGCGAGGTGATGGTGGAGAGCGCATAGGCGAGATAGCGCCGCGACAAGGCCTCAGTTAGAGGCTCTTCGACGATGCGATCGCCGTCGCCGCCATCGGAGGGACTGAAAGGCTTGGTCATGCGGTGGTCGAATCGATCATGGCGGGGAACAGGGTAGCGGAAACCCCGCCTTCTACGTCAGTCCGGGGCCGGCGCGAATGACCAAATCGTCGCGAAGGCCTAGAGCCGCCCAGCATCTTTAAGTCGGTCGATCAGCCAAACCCTAGCCGGCGGCAGCGGACGGTTCAGGACAGCGAAGACGAAGGTCTCCAGGAAATGGCCGGTCAGGTCGAGGCCAGAGGCGATATCGCCCTCGTCCAGGCCGCCCTGGGACGACAGCAGGAAGGGCGGCAGGCGCAGCAGGCGCTCGGCATAGGGGGCGCCGGCGTCCCGGCTGACCGCGCGGCCGGTGCGCGGGCTGACATAGACTAGGTCGTCCTTACTGCCGGTGACGGCGCAGCGGGACAGGTCCAGGCCGAAGCCAAGCTCCTGCAGCAGCCCGGCTTCGAACCGCACATAGACCGCCGGCCAGATATCGGGAATGGCCAGGGCCTCGCTCAGGGCCTCAAAGGCGAAGAATGCGCCGGGATGCGGCTCGCGCTCAGGCAAGGCGCCGTTGGCGACCGCGGCGGCGGCGGCCAGGCCAGCCAGGGCCAGGGCGTCGTCGAACAGGGCGGCGGGCCCCTCGCCCACCGGCTCCAGCTGCGCCGAGCCCAATTGCTCCTCGATGCGCGAGTGGTAATTGGCGATGACCCGGGCGCCGGGTTGCAGGAACGGCCGCATCCTGCGTGAGGCCCCGCCGGCCACGTGGGCGGCGAAACGTCCTCGCTCAGAGGTCAAAAGCTCGACGATCGCCCCGGATTCGCCGTGGGCGCGGGCGGACAGGACATAGGCGTCGTCTTCAAAGTCCATGGGGCCAACCGGCCTTACACATCGAAATCCAACCCCAGGCCGGCATAGAACTCCCGCTCCTCGGCCCAGTTTTCGCGCACCTTGACGGTCAGGAACAGGTGCACGGGCCGGTCAAAGATCTCGATCAGGTCCTTGCGGGCGTTTTCGCCGATCCATTTCAGGGTCAGGCCGCCCTTGCCCAGCACGATCGGCCTTTGGCTTTCGCGCTCCACATAGATGGTCTGTTCGATGCGGCAGCCGCCGTCCTTGGCCTCGGTGAAGGCGGTGGTCTCCACCGCCGCCGAATAGGGCAGCTCCTCGTGCACGCGCAGATAGATCTTCTCGCGGGTGATCTCTGCGGCCAGCAGGCGCGCCGGCATGTCGGCGGACTGATCCTCGGGATAGAGCCAGGGACTGTCGGGCATCAGGGCCGCGAGACGGTCCCGGAGGTCCTCGACGCCGGAGCCGTTGGCGGCCGAGATCATGAATACTTCTTCGTAGACCCCCTCCTCGAACAGTTTCTGGGACAGGCCCAGGAGCTGGTCGCGCTTGACCAGGTCGATCTTGTTGAGGGCCAGGATCACCTTGCGCTTGGCGCTCTTCAGACCGGAGATGATCGACTGCACATCCTCGGCGGCGCGCTTGTCGGCGCCCTTGCCGCCGCCCGCGGCCACGGCGATCTCGGCGTTGACATCAACCAGGTGAATGACGGCGTCGGCGTCCTCGGCCCCGCTCCAGGCCGAGCGGACCATGGCCCGGTCCAGCCGGCGGCGCGGGGTGAAGATCCCCGGAGTGTCCACCAGCACGATCTGGGCCGCGCCCGCCATGGCCACGCCCTTGATGGGAAAGCGTGTGGTCTGGACCTTTTGGGTGACGATGGAGACCTTGGAGCCGACCAGGCGGTTGACCAGGGTGGATTTGCCGGCGTTGGGGGCGCCGATGACGGCGGCGAAGCCGGCCTTGGTGGCGATTTCGCTCATGATTGACCTTCGCGTTGAAGCAGGAGAGCGGCGGCGGCCTTTTCAGCCTCCTGCCGCGAGCGGCCTTGGCCGCTGATGGGCGCCAGGCCCTGGACATCGACCGCGACGGTAAAGATCGGCTGGTGATCGGGGCCGGTGCGGCCGGTGACGGCATAGGTGGGCAAGGGCTTGCCCAGGCCCTGCGCCCATTCCTGCAGGGCGGTCTTGGCGTCGCGCGGGCGGGGCTCGCCCAGGGAGATGAAGGCTTCGGACCACAGATCCAGGAACACGACACGGGCGGCGTCCAGACCGCCGTCGCGATAGATGGCCGCCATCACCGCCTCGCAGGCGTCGGCCAGGATGGAGTCCTTATCGCGCCCGCCGCTCTTGGTCTCTGACGGCGCCAGGCGCAGGGCTGGGCCCAGGTCGATGCGCCGAGCCACTCTGGCGCAGGCCTCCCGGCTGACCACGGCGTTCAGGCGCGGGGCCAGGTCGCCCTCGGGGGCCTTGGGATAGAGCTCTGTCAATCGCTCGGCGGCCAGAAGGCCGATGACCCGGTCGCCGAGGAACTCCAGCACCTCATTGTCCCGGCGCTTGCCTGCGACGCCGGGCACGCTGGCGTGGGTCAGGGCGCGTTCGAGCAGGGCCGGGTCGCCGAAGGCGTAGCCCAACCTCTGGGTCAACGCCTCCACCGCCTGGACGCGCGCATTCATTTGAGGACGTGGAAGAAGCGGCTCGGCTGGGCGTTGAGCACCCAGGTCCAGGGCTTGAACAGGCTGGCGCCCTTCTTCCAGGACAGGAGGATGATCTGGGCGTGACCCTCCAAATTCTCTTCAGGCACGAAGCCGACGCCCTTTTCGTCCGGCACGAAGGCGTCCACGGACGGGTCCCATCCGCAATTGGCCGGGCCCGTGGCTTCGAACGGCATGCCGGGATCGAAGCGGCTGTCGAGGGAGTCGTCGCGATTGTCGCCCATCATGAAATAGCAGCGCGGCGGCACCACATAGACGCCGGTATTGTCTGCCGCCTGGTTGGAGGGGTTGCTGTTGGTGGTGTAGCTGCGCCCCTCGGGATTGGTTTCCTTGAACCGGTCCACAGGCAGCAGGGTGCCGTCCATATCCGTGACCCCAGGGTCGATCCGCTGGCGGTCCACTGGCTTGCCGTTGATGAACACCACGCCGGCCTTCACCTGCACCTTGTCGCCAGGCATGCCGATCAGGCGCTTGATGTAGTCGATGTTCGGCTCGCGCGGCAGTTTGAAGACGATGATGTCGCCCCGGTGAGGCGCGCGATTGAAGATGCGGCCATCGAACAGGGGCGGGCTGAACGGGATGGAATGCTTGCTGTAGCCATAGCTGTATTTGGAGACGATGATGTAGTCGCCCTCGAACAGGTTCGGCTCCATCGAAGCGGAGGGGATCGTATAGGGCTGAAACAGCAACACCCTCAGCACCAGAGCGATCAGCAGCGCATAGGCGATGGTCTTGACGATCTCGACCACTTCGTTGGCGGCGCCGCCCTTTTCGTCGGGCGCGTGAGGGGCGTCAGAACTCATGGAGGATGAATCTCTTTCAGGCCGGTTCGGCGAATTCGCCTTGCTAGACGTTCGATACCTCAGGAGCAAGCCGAACGCCCGTTAACTCGCGGTCATGGCGAAGGTTATGGGGACTCAGCCCTCGGGCAGGGCCTCGATGATCACGAAGGCCTGGGCGTAGGGGTGGTCGTCGGTCAGGCTGAGGTGGATGACCGGCCTCATGCCGGCCGGAACCATCCGCGCCAGGCGCTCGGCGGCGCCGCCGGTCAGGACCATTGTAGGCTGGCCGGAGCGCAGATTGGCCACGCCCATGTCGCGCCAGAAGACCCCGGCGCGAATGCCGGTGCCCAGGGCCTTGGAACAGGCCTCCTTGGCCGCGAACCGCTTGGCGTAGCTGGAAGCGCGGTCGGCCTTGCGCTCGGAGCGGGCGCGTTCGGTGTCGGTGAACAGGCGGTTGGTGAAGCGCTCGCCAAATCGGGTCAACGTCTCGTCGATACGCCGGATGTCGCACAGGTCCGAACCCAGGCCGATGATCAAGCGGCCGACTCCCGGGGGGCGACGGCGCGGGCGTGGTCCATCAGGGCGCGCATGCGGCGAATGGCGGGATCCAGCCCGGTGAAGATGGCCTCGCCGATCAGGAAATGGCCGATATTGAGCTCGACCAGTTGCGGGATCGCGGCGATCGGTCCCACCGTCTCATAGTCGATGCCGTGGCCGGCATGGACCTCAAGGCCGAGCGCCGACGCCTGGGCGGCCGCGTCGCGCAGCGCCTGCAGGCGCGTGGCGGCTTCGGGCAGGCCGTCCCGCGCGGCGTCGGTATAGGCGCCGCAATGCAGTTCGACCACCTGGGCCCCAATCTCATGCGCAGCGGCGACCTGCAGCGGGCTGGCTTCGATGAACAGCGACACCCGGATGCCGGCGGCCTTCAGCGCCTGGGTCACGGGGGCGATGGTATTGTGGCCCTTGACCACGTCCAGGCCGCCCTCGGTGGTCACCTCCTCGCGGCGCTCGGGCACCAGGCAGGCGGCGTGGGGGCGATGGCGCAGGGCGATGGCCTGCATCTCGTCGGTGACCGCCATCTCGAAATTCAGCGGCCGGCCGCGGCGGCGGGTCAGCACCGCCAGGGCCTCGATATCGGCGTCGGAGATATGCCGGCGATCCTCGCGCAGGTGGGCGGTGACGCCGTCGGCGCCGGCGGCCATGGCGATCTCGGCCGCGCGGGCGGGATCGGGCGCCACGCCGCCGCGGGCGTTGCGGATGGTGGCCACGTGGTCGATATTGACCCCCAGGCGCAGCCGGCCGCTCATGCCGAAAGTCTCCGGCTGCCCGGGTCCTCGGTGGGCAGGGCGGCCAGCGCCGGCGGCAGGGCGTCGGCGGGATAGGCGGGCACGTCCAGGGTCGCCAAAGCCACCAGCGGCACGCCCACATCGGCCCGGCCGCCGGAGCGGTCGACGATACAGGCGGCGCACAGCACGGTGGCGCCCGTGGCCTGGATGGCGGCGATGCATTCGCGCGAGGACAGGCCGGTGGTGACGATGTCCTCGACCATCACCACCCTGGCGCCGGGCTCGATGTGAAAGCCGCGGCGCAGTTTGAACTGGCCTCCTTCCCGCTCCACATAGATCGAGGGCGCGTCCAGGTGGCGGGCGGTCTCATAGCCGGGGATGATGCCCCCCACCGCCGGCGACACCACCACCTCCACCGGCCCGACGGCCGCGGTGATCTTGGCCGCCAGGGCCTTGCACAGGCGCTCGGTGCGTGAGGCTTGCATGAAGACCAGGTTCTTCTGCAGGAACACGCCGCTGTGCAGCCCTGAGGACAACACGAAATGGCCTTCCCGCAGGGCCCCGGCCGCACGGAATTCTTCAAGAACGTCGTCGTTGGTCATGGGGATTGGATAACGCTTTTGGGGCGGTGGGGAAAGATGGTGGAGTTAGGCGCCTACAGCGACCCGATGATCTTGGCTTTGATGGCTTCGAACTCGGCGTCGGTGATCAGGCCCTGGGTCAGCATGGTCTTGGCGCGCGCCAGTCGCTGAGCCGGGTCCTCAGGCTGGGTCACGGGGCGGGACGTCGCTTCGATCTGCTGATGATCCGTCGCAACCGCGCCCGCCGCGCCGCTCGGCGGATAGAGGCCGGTGGCGATCTGCACGCCGCCGGCCTGGGCGCGCATTTCCTCGATGGAGCGCATGCGGCGCTTTTCCCGCCAGGCCTGAACCTGGGCCTGGCATTCGCGGTACAGGGCCTGGGCGGCTGGGATGCGCAGTCCGCTGGCCTCGATCACGCCGGCGCCGCGCTCGCCCACGGCGGTGTCGGAGAGGTTAGCGCTGAATTCGACGGTGACGGTGGCGCCAAACAGGCCGACCTTGAGCCGGGCCTCCTTCAGATCCTGCCAGCGCACGTCGACGGGGTCATAACCGCCCAGCAGGCGGCGGCTGAGAAAGATGAAACGCCCGGTGGTGGCCGCGGCCGCGTTACGGCGGTGGGTCAGGGCGAACAGGCGATGCTGCAGGGCCACGGCGGTCAGGGCTTCGCCGGCGACCAGCAGGCTGCTGAGCTGCTCGGTGGCGGCCCGCAAGCCGTTGTCGCCCGGCTCGCCCTGGTAGGTGATGGCTTCGGTCATGGGAATCCTCTAGCGCCCGACGCCGCTCAATAGCGTTCAGCAGCCGGCGCGCAAAGGCTCAGCTTCGCGCGCGCTCCACCGTCTCCACTGGCGGGCAGGCGCGCAGGGCGGCGGCGATGTTGGTCAGGTGTCGGGCGTCGCGGACCTCGATATCGAAATCCACGTCGAAGAAGTCGCCCTGGCGATGGTGCATGCGCATGCCGACGATATTGCCGCCGGCCTCGCCGATGATGGTGCAGGTCTGGCCGAGGACGCCGGGCGCGTCTCGGATAGTGGCCTTGAGCTTGGCCTGGGAAAGGCTGTTGCGCTCGGCCTCTGGCGTCCATTGCAGGTCGCGCCACAGGTCGTCGCGGTCGTCATATTCAGCCAGGTGCGAGCAGTCGATGGCGTGGACGGTCAGGCCGCGGCCGTCGGGTTCCAGAATGCCGACGATGCGATCGCCAGGCACCGGGTTGCAGTCGGGGTCGAAATGCAGGGAGATGCCAGCGGTGAGGCCGCTACCGCGCACGAACAGGCGGGCGCCCTTGCCGCTCTCGATCCGACGCCGGGCCGCCGCGGCCGCCTTTTCGGTGTCCTTCATGCCCGGAAAGACCACTTCCAGCACCTGGGCCGGTGGCGTGCGGCCCCGGCCGACCGCCTCGTACAGATCCTCCTCGGTGGCGGCGCCGAAGCGTTCTAGGGCCGGGCGCAGGGATACGTCCGCCCTCGCCTTACCGGCCCGCTCGAAGGTCTGTTCGATGGAGGCCCGGCCCAGGCGGGCGAATTCTTCCTTTTCCGTCAGGCGCATGTGCCGGCGGATGGCAGAACGGGCGCGGCCGGTGATGGACAGGGACTGCCACTCGGGATGGGCGATGGCCTTGGCGCCCCGGATCACCTCAACCACGTCGCCGTTGGTCAGGGGCGTGCGCAGGGGGCGTAGTTCGCCATTGATCTTCACCCCCACCGTGGTGTCGCCCACGTCGGAGTGGACCGCATAGGCGAAGTCCAGCGGCATGGCCCCGCGCGGCAGGCTGATCAGCTGGCCCTTGGGGGTGAAAACGAACACCTGGTCGAGGAACATCTCCAGCTTGGCGTGTTCCACCAGCTCCTCTGCGTCGCCGCCATGCTCCAGCACTTGGACCAGATGGCGCAGGTTGACCAGGGGATCGCGGCCACCCGCCTCCTCCTGCGCTTCGGCGTCGAAACCGTAGGATTCGTCCTTGTAGCGCCAGTGCGCCGCCACCCCGTCCTCGGCCACCCGGTTCATGGCCTCGGTGCGGATCTGCATCTCGATACGCATCCCCTTGGGGCCGACCACCGTGGTGTGCAGCGAGCGGTAATTGTTGCGCTTGGGGGTGGAGATGAAGTCCTTGAACCGCTCGGGGACGCAGGGCCAGGCGCGGTGGATCACGCCCAGGGCGCGATAGCAGTCCTCCTCGGAGCTGACGATCACGCGGAAGGCGTAGATGTCCGACAGCTGGGAAAATCCGATGGATTTGCGCTGCAGCTTACGCCAGATCGAATAGGGATGCTTTTCGCGGCCATAGACCCGGCTGGCCAGGCCTTCGGTCTCCAGCTTGGCCGAGATTTCGCCGCTGACCACGGCCACCGCCGCGCTCTGGTCGGCGCGCAACACCTCCAGCCGGCGCACGATGGCGTCCCGGGCCACCTTGTTCAGGTGGGTGAAGGCCAGTTCCTCAAGCTCGGTGCAAATGCGCTGGCAGCCAATGGAGCGGGCCAGGGGCGCATAGATGTCGAGGGTTTCCCGGGCGATGCGCTCGCGCTTTTCCTGCTTGGGAATGAATTCCAGGGTACGCATATTATGCAGGCGGTCGGCCAGCTTGACCATCAGCACCCGCACGTCGCGGGAGATGGCCAGGATGAACTTGCGCAGGTTCTCGGCCTGGCGGGTGTGCTCGGCGGCCAGCTCCAGCCGCGACAGCTTGGTCACGCCCTCCACCAGTTCGCCGATGATGGGGCCGAACAGGCGGTCGATATCGGCCCGGGTGACCGGCGTGTCCTCGATCACGTCATGCAGCAGGGCGGTGACGATGGTGGCGGTGTCGAGCCGATAGTCGGTCAAGATGCCCGCCACCTCGATTGGGTGCGCGAAATAGGGATCGCCAGACGCTCTCGTCTGCGAGCCGTGCATCCGCATGGCATAGACATAGGCGCGGTTGAGCAGGTCCTCATCCGCGGTCGGGTCGTAGCTCTTGACCTTCTCGATCAGTTCATACTGCCGCAGCAGCTTGGGCCGGGCCTTGGCGGCGGGCTTGGGCTCTGCGGGTTCAGCGTCCGGCTTGGGTTCGTCCAAGACCGGGATATCGGCAGGTTCAAGTACCGCCGATGGGTGATCTACAGCTGGCGCCGGGGCGCTCAGTACCGCTCCTCTTGACCACCGTCTCGGTCGCTCTGCAGGGCGCGAACCAGTTCCTGTTCGCTCATATGCTGATGCTGGGGATCGGCCAGCAGGGCCAGGGTCTCGGCCTCTTCCTCGGCGTCGGCGCGCTCATCGACCCGTTGCAGGCTGACGATCAGGCCTTCGCGCAGGCCTTCGGCGTCGACCACGTCGTCGGCGATTTCGCGCAAGGCCACGACGGGGTTCTTGTCGTTGTCACGATCGACCAGCAGCGGCGAGCCCGCGGAAATCGCCCGCGCGCGGTGGGCCGACAACAGCACCAGGCTGAAGCGGTTGGGGACTTTCTCGACGCAATCTTCGACAGTGACGCGAGCCATGGAATCCTCAGTTCGGGGAGTAGAACCCAACAAAATAGAGGCTTTGGGCTTTTGATGCAATGCCGCAAGCACAGCCTTCAGACCGGCGCGGAGTCTCGCCCCACGCTGGCCCTGGCCGCCAGGGCCTTTGCGGTCTCGCCCAGGACGGGGTGACGCCAGTCCGGCGCGATCTCGGCCAGCGGCCCCATGACGAACAATCGCTCCGCCGCCCGGGGGTGCGGCAAGACCAGCGGGTCGCCTTGCAGCACGGTGCGGCCGTGGGCGATCAGGTCCAGATCCAGGGTTCGTGGCGCGTTCGGCCGGTCGCGAAAACGGCCGAACCGGGCCTCGATCGTGTGCAGGGCCGTCAGGGTTTCGCCTGGCCCGAGCGTCGTCTCGACTAGCGCGAGACCGTTGATGTAGTCAGGCTCAAGAGGGTCCGGCCAGGCCGCCGACCGCCACCAGGACGACCGGCGAAGGAGCGTTAGACCCGCCGCCGCAAATTGATCGAGAGCCGCCTCAAGCAATCTTTGACAGGACGCATAGTCGCCCTTCAGATTGCCGCCCAAGGCGACTAGAACGGCGTCATCGAATCGAGACTGCATTTCAATCAGGAATTTGATCTCATGACATTTTATCCCAATGACCGTATCGCCTTGTTTATCGATGGCGCCAACCTTTATTCGTCATCCAAGAGCCTGGGTTTCGATATAGACTATAAAAAATTGCTGGAAGAGTTTCGCAAGCGCGGCATGTTGACCCGTGCCTATTATTACACGGCCCTGGTTGAAGATCAGGACTATTCCCCCATCCGCCCCCTGGTCGACTGGCTTGACTACAATGGCTTCTCGCTGGTGACCAAGACCGCGCGCGAATATACCGACTCGCAAGGGCGCCGGCGCTGGCGCGGGGACATGGATATCGAGATCGCCGTGGACATGATGGAGATGGCCCCCCACGTGGATCATGTGGTGCTGTTCTCCGGCGACGGCGATTTTCGCCGTCTGGTCCAGGCCGTGCAGCAGAAGGGCGTGCGGGTGACGGTGGTTTCGACCATGAAGTCCCAGCCGCCCATGGCCTCCGACGACCTGCGCCGCCAGGCCGACGCCTTTGTGGATCTGGCCGACCTGGCTTCCATCATCGGCCGCCCGGCCCGGGCGCCCCTGCCCCGGTTCATCCAGGGCGAAACCGCCGACAGCGAGCGCGAGGCGAATGCCGATTCCTGAAGGCGAGGCCGAACCGGCCCGCGACTGCCCGCTTTGCCCGCGCCTGGTCGAGTATCGCAATGATAACAGGGCTCAGAACCCCGACTGGTTCAACGGCCCCGCACCCTCGTTCGGTGATCCGGACGCACGCCTGTTGATCGTCGGCCTGGCTCCGGGCCGCACCGGGGCCAATCGCACGGGCCGGCCCTTCACCGGAGATCACGCGGGCTGGCTGCTCTATGGCACCCTGATCAAGCTGGGTTTCGCTGAAGGGAGCTATGAGGCGCGCCCGGACGACGGCCTCAAGCTGGTGGATTGCATGATCACCAACGCCGTGCGCTGCGCCCCGCCGGGCAACAAGCCGCTGCCGGCCGAGGAAGGCCAGTGTCGGCCGTTCCTCACTGCCCGCATCGCCGCCCTGCCCCGCCTGAAAGCCATCGTCACCCTGGGTGACGTCTCCCGCCGCAGCGTGCTGCGCGCCCTGGGCCTGAAAGCCTCCGCCGCCGAGGCGGGCCATGGGACGGAAACCGACGCGGCGGGCTACCGGCTGTTCAACAGCTATCACTGCTCCCGGCTGAACACGAACACGGGGCGCCTGACCCCGGCCATGTTCGAGGCGGTGTTCGAGCGGGTGCAGGGGTATCTGGCGGGTTAGGGCTGGATGTTAGGATCGGCCGGCCGAATTTCCCTTCTCCCAGAGGGAGAAGGAGGGGCCCGGCCGCGAAGCGGTTGAGAGGATGAGGGGCTCGGCGCTATCGGGTTCGTCCTGAAACCCCGAAACCCCTCACCCTCCCACGCCTTCGGCGCGGGCCCCTCCCTCTCCCTACGGGCGAGGTGTTTCTCGGCTGGCCCTTAGCTCAGCGCGTATGTGCAATACATAGGGATTCAGACTACAAAACTCGGCCGATGGCTAAACCTCCTCGCCCGCCGGCGGCTCCCATTGGGTGATCTGCTGCAAGTGCCGCCGCCGCTCGCGGCGTAGCCACCAGCTGGCGAACAACCCCGCCAGTTCCAATCCGCCGGAGATCTCGTCCGGGGCCTGGAACAGAAAGCAAAGCAGGCCCGGCGACAGTAGGGCGAAGGTGGCGAACCAGGCCAACAGCCGCCGCCCGCGCACGCTGCGGCGCCAGCCGGAGAAGCCCGAGTTGTCGATGGGGCCGCTGGCTTTGAGCTGGGCGCGAAACGCCTCGGCCTCGGCGCTCAAACCGAATTCAGGCTCGGGTTGAGGCGTCAGCGGCCTTGCGAGGTCCGGCGCCCGCTTGCGCCCAAAGGTCGTCGCTTGGGCCACATCGATCCCTCTGGCTTCCATGGGGATTATAGACGATGGCGGTTATCGGCCCGTAAAGCGCGCCAGCTGGTGGATAAGCTCCGACGCTTGGCTCCCCTCGCGGCTGTCCCGGCGAACGTCCACTTCTCGACGCGGGGCTTCCGGCATAGCGCGACCTACAAGAGAAATTCGACTGGTCCGCTTTGTGTCATTCCGGAAGGATGCAAGGGACGAGCTTGAAGCGGACCCGCTGGGCATCCAGCAACGCTTGCACTTCAGCTCGGAAGACGAGGTGATCACCCAAGACAGCCATCAGTCGTTCCACCTCCAACCACCGTTCATTCACCCAATCAATGTCGCGGTCGTCGCTGGAGTGCACGCGGTCGAACATGCGTCGCGCCGTTTCCTCGTCCCGGATGAGCCCGCATACCACACCGGCGTGGAAGGCCCCCCAACCGCTCGGGTCGGCCTGGGTATGTTCGTCCTTCACCAGCAGGGCTGCGGTCGCGGGCAATGATATGAACAGCGCTCGGTGACGTTCTGCTGACTGCGCGGCAGCGCGAGCCATGCCAGCAACGTTTTCGCTGAACGCTCCGGTGTCATTGAGCTCGGCAAACGATCCAACTCGGTGAAACCCGTAGTCAAAGGTGAGGTCCGGCGTCAGGCCCCACAGCCAATGAACCGCCACATTGCAGTAGCTGCCCTTTGAAAAGCCACTTGGCTGAAACTCGACTGCGCCCAGCCAATACCCGTGGTCCGCCAGCCAGACGCGCGAACGGCCAATGCGCTGGAAGCCTAGCGGAGTTAGGGCGGCCTTTGCCTGGGCGGCTATGATGCGTCCGTGCTCATTCTCGCCCAATACCGTCCCCTCGCTCCGAGCAACTGTTCTTCGATAGCGCCATGACCGCACCACTCATCGCTGAAATTCAGCATGTCCGCTGTGGGCGTCGAAAGAGTCCCCTCACGAGCCATGGCCGCATTCCCGGACGGGCCTCAAGCGCCAGACCCTCACCCCTACCCTACGATCGGCTTGCGAAAGAACACCACCCGCTCGGTCTCCTCAAAGCCGAGGGCGGCGTGCAGGCTGTGGCTGGCGCCGTTGTTCAGGGCTGCGTCCGAGGCCAGTTCCCGGCAGCCAGACGCCGCGCCCCAGGCCTCGACAGTCGCCACCAGGGCGCGGGCGATACCTGTGCGCCGAGCGTCCGGGGCCACATAGATCCCTCCAGATAGGCCACCGGAGAGCTGTGGCAGCCGTTGACATAGTCGTGGCGGATGGAGGCTTCAGCGAAACCGACAATGCCGCCGGCCACCAGATCGGCGACGAAGACCACCGTCTTTCCCGTCGCACTGGCGAGCAGGGTTTCCAGTTCGATCTGATGGTCCATGGGAGCGTGATGCGGCCACAGGGCGTGCCGAAGGGTGGCGAGGCGGACGCAATCGTCGAACGTGGCGCGGCGCACGATCATGGGGTCAACTCACCACGGGGTTCAGTCCGGCGGCGGGCTGCTGAAGGCCGATGCCGCTGTAGTAGCGTCTCAGTAGCACGAACACCGACGCCGTCCCCGCCAGGGCCAACAGAACCCCCACGCCGATGGGCGCTCCCGCCCATAACAGGCCCGCCGCCACCAGGCATCCGCTCGCCGCGCCGGCGTCCCAGCCGCCCTCCGCGGCGATGTGGAAGCGCAGGACGCAGGGCGAAAGCTTGGCCTGGTTGTAGACCGCGGTCATCATGGTCGGCGTGTAGAGGGCCGGCACCAGGGCGCCGGCGGCGTTGGCGATCACGGCGAAGACAGGGTTTCCAAAGCTGACGGCGCGAAGGCTGGTCACCACCAGCAGCGAACCGGCGGCCAGCCAAACCGCCCGCCGGCCGTGGCCCAGGTCGATGAGCCGGCCCAGCACCAGCCCGCTGGCGGCGCCGGCCAGGGCGGCCAGGGCCATGGCTCCGCCATAGGCGGTGAAGCTCTCGCCCAGGGTCCGAAACAGCGCGATCTGCCAGACGAACACATAGCCGGCGGCGATCCAGCCATCGGACGCGAACATCAAAATGCCGGCGAAGGCGGCGCGGAAGGCGCCCGGCGCCTTGTCCACCACCGGCACGTTGCGGGTGCCGAACAACGGCGCCGCCGCCAGCACCAGCACCACCGCTGTGGCCCCGAACGCGATCCGAGGCCCTAGCGTCGTCAGCGCCCAGCCCGTGGCCAGCGGACCGACAATGCCCACCAGGGCGGCGATGGCCTCGCGGGCGCCCAGCTGATGCCCGCGGTGATCGGCGTCGCCCAGGGAGGCGAAATAGGCGTGGTAGCAGGTCCAATAGACCGTATCGCCCACGGACGAGACGGCGCACAGGGCCAACAGCGGCCAGCCGACCCCATGCACCTCGGCCAGCAGCGGATATTGCAGGCCGGTCAGCACCGTGCCGGCGATGACCATGGGCTTGAGCCCCCATCGCTTGGCCGGCGTCAGGACGAACGGGCGGATGAGGAAACGCCCGGCCAGGATCAGCGCCAGCGAGGCCAGCACCGCCGGGGCTGGAACCCCCGCATGCAAGAGGAAGGCGGCGAAGAAGGCCCCGCTCCCGCTCAGGGCCAGGGAATGGATGCCGTAGTGCAGATTGAGCAGATTGACGGTGTCGTTGCGAAAGAAGGCCATGAAGGCGGTCCCGAGGGCTTTTGAGGGGGATCAACAGACGCGCGGTCGCGGGGTGCGGCGCCCGGAGGCGCCAGCGCTTGGGCCGAACGGCGGTTCAGTCGTGTCGATCAACAAGCCAAGGGGGTGGGCTTTCCGTGGGTTCAGTTCGCACTGACCAAATCAGGCTAGCCCCCACAGGCTGGGGGATCAATGCGGCCGATGGACGGATCAGGCGATCAGGCTCCAGATGGCCAGCAAAGGCGCATCGGTGGAGCGCATGGCGTGGCTGACGCCCGGCGTGTTGCGCACAAGGCCGCCCACGCCGGGGCTGAACCAGGCCCTCTGCCCCCGCCGCCATTCGCCCTCGGATAGGGCGATATATAGCTCGTCCGGCGGGTGCGAATGCTCGGGATAGTCCACACCAGGGGCCATCACAGTCACGCCGATGACGATGCTGGCGCAGTCTTCGAGGCCCCCGGGACCTATGATCTCGGCGTTGCCGTGTCCGTGGGCGAACCGATCCGCGCATGGCCCGTCATAGGCTCGCTTAGCCCAGGTCAGCCTGAGTTCCAGTGCGGCGAAGGCCTGGCCGAGACGACGGATCGGCGGCGGCTGTGATTCCAGGGCGCTCAGCGCCGGCGCAAGATGCGCGCAGGCCTCGACCTTGTGGCCGTGGGTTTGAGGGCTGGGCCGTCCTGGCGACGCCAGCCTTGAGCGCCAAAGGGCCATGAACCCCGCCGTGTCCGGCAGGCTGGTCGGGCTATGGGCGATGCACAGGTCCAGGGCGTTCAGGAAAGCCTGGACCTGCGGCGCCCTGGTCACCGCGCGCCGTACAGGGCCATCACGTCCCGCCGCAGCGCCGCCTGGCTCTCCGGCCGCGAATAGAACATGTGGCCGCCAGGATAGACCTTGACCTGCAGGCGGTCGGGCGAACCCATGGTGGGGATCTGAGCGGCGACGACCTTGGACTGGAAATAGGGGCAGGACAGGTCGTTATAGCCATGGACGATCATGGCCTTCAGCTTGGGGTCGATGGCCAGGGCCTGGCGCAGGTCCGAGGCGGACTCGATGCTGGTGAACCAGTTCTTCTCCCAGTGCTCGTTCACCTCGGTGTTGAGCGCCTCGTAGTGGGCGTCGATCTTCCAGCCCACCTCGCGGGTGACGAAATCGACCATGGCCGAGGTGGTGGGGGCGAAGATGCCCTCCAGGATCGGATCGCCGGCCTGCTGGTCCGGCGCCCAGGGATAGGGGTCGAAGGCGGTGACGTTGGAATCATACCAGCTGCCCAGCTTGCCCTGGTCGCGATAGAGGTCGCGCAGGAAGGCCCGGCTGTCGATCCGCCCGCCCATGTGGCGCACATCGACTGCGTCGAGGCCCGTATAGACCGTCACCTTCTGGACGATGCGGTCCACCGCCGCCGGGTCCTGGCGGCCACGCAACAGGTCGGTGACGAAGTCGGTGCGAGCATAGGCCTCCACGTCCGCCATCTGTTCGGGCGTCAGAGCCTTGCCCTGGCGCTCATAGTTGGCGGCGGCCATGGATGGCAGGGTCGCCACCCAGGACATGGGCGAGGTGTCGGGATCAGCGGCGCTGCGCCCGTCCAGGGCCGGCGAGACCATGACGATGCCGGAGACGCCGACGCCCATCTTGGTCTGCAGGGCATGGCTGATGGCCGGAGCGCGATAGCCGCCATAGCTTTCGCCCACCACATATTTGGGCGAGGCCATGCGGCCGTTCTTGGATAGCCAGTCATAGACGATGCGCGACAGGTAGGCGATGTCGGTCTGGACGGTGAAGAACGTCTTGTCCGTCTCCTCCGGCTTGAGCAGGGAGCGAGAATAGCCGGTGCCGACGGGATCGATGAACACCAGGTCGGTGAAATCCAGCCAGGTGCCGGGATTATCGTGCAGCACCGCCGGATCGGACGGACTGTCACCCTGGGCCCCGAACTGAACGCGCTTAGGGCCGATGGCGCCCAGGTTCAAATAGACCGAGGCGGCGCCCGGCCCGCCATTGAAGGCGAAGGTCACTGGCCGGCCCGAATCACGCGGCCCGTCCAGGGTGTAGGCGGTGAAGACGATCTCGGCGACCTTCCTGCCCTCGGCGTCGCGCACCGGCAGCGAACCTACCGTGGCGGTATAGGACAGGGTCTTGCCGGCCACATGGGTGGTCTGTTTGACGCTTGCGTCTGCGGGAAACGGCGGCGCCTCCGGCTTGTCGGCGGCCGAGGCGGCGGGCGTGTCGCTCTTGAGCGCGGGCTTGGCCGCCGTATCCGCCGCCAGGGCTGGCGCCGCGGACAACAAAAACACCGATGCGGCCATAACCGCAGCCTTGGCCATGCCGCGCATGGAGCCCCCCTCACCCATCAAAGACTATCCCTTGTCCCGCATCAGCCGGCCCTGCTCGCGCTTCCAGTCGCGATTGGCTTCGGTCTCGCGCTTGTCGTGCAGCTTCTTGCCCTTGGCCACGGCCAGTTCCAGCTTCACCATGCCCTTGTCGTTGAAATAGAGCTTGGTGGGAATCAGGGTGCGGCCTTCGCGGTTCACGGCGCCCAGCAATTTGTCGATCTGCTTGCGATGCAGCAACAATTTGCGCGGTCGCTTCGGATCGTGATTGAAGCGGTTGGCCGGTCCGTATTCGGGGATGTTGGCGTTGATCAGGATGATCTCATTGCCTTCGGTGGCCGCGTAGGACTCGGCGATATTAGCCCGGCCAACGCGCAGCGCCTTGACCTCGGTGCCGGTCAGCACCAAGCCCGCCTCGAAGGTCTCGTCGAGGAAATAGTCGAACCGCGCCCGCCGGTTTTCGGCGATCAGCTTCATGCTGGCACGCCGGCCTCGCGCATGGCCTCCAGGATCGCCGGGCGCACGGCCTCGTCGCAGGGCGAGATCGGCAGGCGGGCTTCGTCCAGGCACAGGCCGAGCCTGGCCAGGGCGAACTTGGTGGGCGACGGCGAGGCGTCGAGGAACAGGGCCTTGTGCAGCCGGATCAGCTTGTCCTGATGTCCGCGCGCAGCCTCGAAATTCCCCTGCAGGCAAGCGTTGAAGAAGGCCGAACAGGCCTGCGGCGCCACATTGGCGGTGACCGAAATGCAGCCGTGGCCGCCGTGGGCGATATAGCCGAGGGCCGTGGGATCGTCTCCCGACAGCATCACCCAGTCGGGACCGCACAGCAGCCGCTGGAAACTGACCCGGGTCATGTCGCCGGTGGCGTCCTTGATGCCGACGATATTGGGCAGCTTGGCCAGGCGCGCCAGGGTTTCGTTGCTGACGTCGCTGCTGGTGCGCGAGGGTACGTTATAGACCAGCACCGGCAACTGCACCGCGTCGTTGATCGCCGCATAGTGGCGATAGATACCTTCCTGGCTGGGGCGATTGTAGTAGGGCGTCACTACCAGGGCCGCGTCGGCGCCGACCGCCTTGGCGTGAGAGACCAGCTCGATAGCCTCCTGCGTCGAATTCGAGCCCGCTCCGGCAATTACCGGCACACGGCCTCGCGCGGTTTGGACGCATAGTTCAACGACTCGTCTATGCTCATCATGACTGAGAGTCGCGGTCTCACCGGTGGTGCCGACGGGCACTAGGCCGTGGACCCCGCCGGCGATCTGACGCTCGACCAGGGCGACGAAGGCGTCTTCGTCCAATTGGCCGTTGCGAAAGGGCGTGATCAGGGCGGGGAAGACGCCCCGGAAGAGAGGTAGGGTCATGAATTACGCAAATTGCCGTGAGATGGGACGACCGCGATTGCGGCCGTGTTCGCCGCGGACAATATGGCCCTGGACGGGTGCGCTGCAACCGCGCTCGTCGGGCGACGAACGGAGAGTATGATTTTGTCGCTGTCTTTAGGTCGTGGATTGGCCCTTCTGTCGGTCATTGCGCTGGCGCAGTCCGCCGCTGACGCGCAGGGGACGCCTGACGCCACCACTGTGGCCTCGGCTAATCCGACGGCCAGCATGCCGGCCCCCATCATCCAGTTTCCAGCCGTGGCGCCCTCGGGAACCCTGAGCGATTCGGACCGCGGCGCCCTGGCCAGCGCCCTCAGCGCCGCCAAGCGCGGCGACGGCGCCAGCGCCCAATCGGCCATGGCCCTGATCAGCGATCCGGTGGCGCGCAAACTGGCCCTGTGGGCCACCATCGACAGCACGGGCGAACAGCTGTCCTTTCTTCAGCTGGACCAGGCGCGCCGCGACCTGGCCAACTGGCCTCGCGCCCAACGCCGGCAGCAGGCGGCTGAAAAGATCCTCGAAGCCTCGGCGCAGAGCCCCACCAGCATCATCGCCTGGTTTGGCGGCGCCGAGCCGGTTTCGCCCCAGGGCGCTATGGCCCTGACCGCGGCCTATGAGCAGATGGGGCAGCGCAAGCAGGCCCAGGACCTGATCCGCCGCTGGTGGCGCAACAAGGAAATGGACGACGGCCTGCAGCACGTGATGTTCAACCGGTTCGGAGACCTGTTGACCCTGGACGACCACATCAAGCGCACTGACACCCTGCTCTATGGCCCGCAAGGTCAGTCCCTGCGCGACATGCTGCCTCTGCTGCCGGACGATCAGCGGGCCCTGGCCGAGGCGCGCGTGGCCCTGAGGGAGGATTCCAGCCGGGCGCCGGGCCTGGTGGCCGACCTGCCGCCCTCGGTGGCCGACAGCCCCGGACTGGCCATCGAGCGCGCGCGCTATCTGCACAATCGCGGGCTCGACATGGAGGGCCTGGCCCTGGTGGCCCATTTCCCCACCGACGCCCCCAATGATGATGCGGCCAACCGCAACTGGACGGTCCGCCGCCAGATGATCAACGCCGCCCTGCGCGTGGGCGACTACAAGGCCGCCTATATCGCTTCCAGCCATACCGGCCTGGGCTTCGGCGAGGACTTCACCGGCGCGGAATTCTACGCCGGCTGGATCGCCCTGACCAAGCTGCACGATCCCGCCGCCGCCGACCTGCATTTCGGCGAGATCCAGCGGGTGGGTCAGGCGCCGATCACCCAGGCGCGAGCGCTCTATTGGCGGGGCCGCACCGCCGAGGCCCTGGGCGAGGACGAGGTGGCCCTGGCCTTCTATCGAGTCGGCGCCCGCTACAACACGACATTCTATGGTCAGCTCGCCGGAGAGCGGGCCGGCGTCCCCGAGTTGGTGCTTGGCCACGATCCGGTCCCGTCCCCCGCCGACCGGGCGCGGTTCGAAGGCCGCGACTTGATCCGCGCCGCCCACTTGCTGGGCGACCTCGGCGAGCGCGACTGGTTCCACGTGTTCGTGATGTCCATCGACGAGACCCTGCCTAACGCCACCGAAAGCGCCATGCTGGTCGATCTGGCCCGATCCTACGGCGACCAGGACCTTGCGATGAAGGTGGTGCGCTCCGCGGCGCAGCACGGCCATATTCTCCCCGAGCGCGGCTATCCGGTGCGCCTGGCGCCGTCCTCGCCCGAGGCGCCGGAGGCGGCCATCGTGTTCGGCATCACCCGCCAGGAAAGCGGCTTTGACCCCCATGTGCGCTCAGGCGCCGGGGCGCGGGGCATGATGCAGTTGATGCCTGAGACCGCCCACGCTGTGGCTCGCCGCATCGGCGAGCCCTACTCCTCGGGCATGCTGGACGAGCCGGACTACAATATGCGGCTGGGCGCCAGCTATCTGGGCCACATGATCGGCGATTTCAGCGGCTCCTACGTCATGGCCGCCGCCGCCTACAACGCCGGCCCGGGCCGGCCCGCCGACTGGGCCACCTATTGCGGCGACCCGCGTTCCTCCAGTGTCGATCCGGTGGATTTCGTCGAGTGCATCCCGTTCTCGGAAACCCGCAACTATGTGATGCGGGTGCTGGAGGCGACCCAGGTCTATCGGGCGCGGCTCAACAATGGGAGCGCGCCGCTGAACCTGTCCGGCGACCTGAAGCGCGGCGGCTACAGCTATATGGCCCAGGCGCCGAGCCCGCCGCCACCACCCGCAGTTCCGCCCATAGGGGGCGGGCGCTAGACCAACCGCCTGGCGGCCACAACCGGTCCCGCCGGGGTGTCGATCAGGGCGCCGTCGAGCTGAAAGGCTCTGGCCAGGTTGGCGGACGACAGGGCCAGCGAGGGTGCGGCGTCGGCCAGCACGCGCCCATTGGCTAGCACGATCAATCGATCGCAGGTGCGGGCGGCCAGGGTCAGGTCGTGCAGGGTGACGAGGACCGCGCGGCCTCCCGTAGCCTTCTCGCGCAGGCGCTCCAGCGCCAGGAATTGGGCGTCGGGGTCCAGGCCGGCCGTTGGCTCGTCGGCCACCATCAAGGGCGCGTGGGTGATCAGCAGCCGCGCCAGGAGGACCCTCGCCCGCTCCCCGCCGGACATGTCCAGCACGCCACGCTCAGCCAGGTTCGCCAGGCCTACGCGAGCCAGGCCCGCCAGGGCGGCGTCGCGGGCGGCCCCGGCGGGCCGGTCGGTGGCGCCCAGGGCGGCGATGCGCCAGGCCGGCAGGCTCCAGGCCACCCGCCGCTCCTGGGGCATATAGGCGACCAGGCTGGCCCGCTCGGCGTCCGAGAGATGGGCGACCTCGCGCCCTTGCAGGCGGGCCGTTCCGCCCGTCAGCGGCGCCAGGCCCAGCAACGCGCGCAGCAAGGTGGTCTTGCCGGCTCCATTGGCGCCGATCACCCCCACCATCTCACCAGCTGAAACGGACAGGCTGGCGGCCTGCAACACCGGACGATCGGCCAGGCTTACGCTGGCTTCGGAAAGCTGGGCGAGCGAACTCATGACCGCCAGCTCTTGGCGGCGCGCCAGGCGATGGCGGCGAAGACCGGGGCGCCGAACAGGGCGGTGACCACGCCCAACTTGAGCTCCACCTCGGTCGGCAGGATGCGGGCTAACAGATCCGCCACGACCATCAGCACCGCGCCGGCCAGGGCCGAGGGCGCCAGGATCGCCGCGGGATCGTTGCGCGCCCCGGCCCTGACCAGGTGCGGCGCGGCCAGCCCCACAAATCCGATCACGCCGGATGCGGCCACCGCGGCCCCGGTCAGCAAGGCCGCGCCGGCCACGGCGGCGGCGCGCAGGCGAGCCATGGGCAGGCCCGACAGGGCGGCGGTCTCCTCGCCCAGCGTCATCATCAACAGGCCCGGGCGGGCATACAGGCAGAGGGCCAGTCCCAGCGCCATAGGCGGCAGGGCCCAGGCGGCATCCGACCAGTCGCGATTGGCCACCGACCCCATCAGCCAGGACAGAACCTCGGCCGAAGTCACTGGCGAGGGCGAGAAGTTGAACACCAGGGCGGTCAGGGCGCCGCCAAAGGCGGAGATGGCCACGCCGATCAGGATCAGCGTCTCGGGCTCACGAAACCGCGCCGACGCGAACGCTACGAGGGCGCCCGCCGCCAGGGCGCCGGCCAAAGCCGCTAATTCAACGGCCCCGGAAACGGCCGCGAGGCCCAGCGCGATGGCCAGGGCGGCGCCCAGTCCCCCGCCAGCGGACACGCCCAGCACGCCTGGCTCGGCCAGCGGGTTGCGCAGCAAGCCTTGCAGCACGGCCCCGGACAGGCCCAGCGCGGCGCCCACCAGGGCCGCGACAGCGACCCGCGGCGCGCGCAGGCTCCACAGGATCTCGCCGGGGGGTGATCCAGGGTCGGAAAAAGCCTGGCGATATTGAGCCCCGCTCAGGGCCGTCTCGCCCACCGCGACGGCCACCGCCGCCAGTACGAGCAGGCCGAAAAACAGAAACAGGGTCTGGCGCGGAACCGTCATCGGCCGGCCTGGGCGGCCAGGGATTGCACCGCGTCGCCGGCGAACCAGGCCGGGCAGCCCAGGATTGAGCCTGGCAGGCTGTCGGCGATGCGTGTGGCGGCCAACCGCCGCAGCACGCCCTGGCGCCCAGGTCCCCAGGCGGCGGGGGAATCGCCCTCGAAAAAGCCAAGCACGAAACGCCTAGGCGGATGCATGACCAGTTGCTCAAGCGGCACGGGGCCATAGCCGGGCGGCGCCACGTCGTTCAGGCCGGCGCCGCGCAGCATGGCGGCGATCAAGGTTCCCCGCCCCGCCGTGAAGCCCCCGGGGGTCAGGTACAAGGCCGGCTGCCCCCGCCAGGCGCCCACGCCCCGGCTCAGTTGTGCATCCATCCGCGCAATCAGCGCCTCGCCACGCAGGGCCTGGCCCAGGGCCGCGGCGACCTTGCGAATGTTCGCTCGCACGCCGTTGAAATCTTCGGCCTCGTCGATACGCACCACCCGCAGCCGCCGGCGGGTCAGGGTCTGATCCAATCGCGCATCGCCGCCCCAGAAGCGCACCACAATGTCCGGTTGGGCGGCCAGCACCGCCTCCGCCGTCGCCCGCCGCTTTGGCAGGCCGGCGGCCTGCGCCTTCAGATAGGAATCGGCCGCCGTCACGCGAGGAGATACGCCGACGATGGAGTTTCGCGGCGCCAGGGCGATCACATACTGATCGGCGCACTGGTCGAGGGAAAAGACACGGGAGGCAGGATTGGCGGCGCTCGCCCCGCCGAGGGCGATCAGGCTCGCCGCCAGGCCGCCCGCGATCCAGCGCATTGGGTTCAGCGGGCGAGCAGGCCGTCGAAGACGCTGTCCAGCATCGACGACATCAGGACCTCGTTGTCTTCCCAGGCCATTTGCGTACGGCAGATGCGCAGGGCCACCAGGCCGTGGCAGGCGCTCCATAGGATGTGGGCGGCCAGGTCGCTCTTTCCCACCGGCAAGCGGCCATCGGCTTCAATCTCGCCCACGGTGGTGTGGAAGCACTCGTAGCAACGCGCGGAAATCTCGGCCAACTGTTCGTGCTTGGCGCTCAGGGGTTCGTCTGGGCCGGACAGATAGACAAGGCGATAGGCGTTGGGATTGTCCAGGCCGAACCGCATATAGGCCACCAGCATCAAACGCACGCGGGTGACCGCGTCCAGCGGGCGGCCGGCGATCTCGGTGTTGCTGGCCAGGAGCACGCCCACGGCGTTCTCGGCGATCTCCAGCAGGATCTCGTCCTTGTCGCGGAAGTGCATGTAGAGCGCCGTGGACGAGACGCCCACCTCGTCGGCGATCTTGCGGATCGTGGCGCCCTGGTAGCCGTCGCGAACGAAAATGGCTTCGGCGGCGCGCAGGATCTCGGCGCGACGCAGGTGGCCGTCACCCTTGGCCTTGCGTGCGGACTTGACGGGCTGAACAGCGATGAGCGTCACGGTCGGCGATTCCTAAACAGCAGCTTCACAGGACACTAACGAAAAACAGTCGGTTATCGCAAGGGAACCGCTTTCGACGATCCTGTCCAGCCCGGCCATACTGGACGTGCGCGGCATGAAACGCGTAATTCGAAGGCATGAACCGCCTTTCCTATCCCAGCCTCGCCCCCAGCCCCATCGTCATGCGCACGAGCGGGTGGAAGGACTACGCCCTGATAGACAGCGGCGATGGGAAAAAATTGGAGCGGTACGGACCATTTCACGTGGTGCGCCCCGAGCCGCAGTGCCTGTGGGCCCCTCGCCTGCCCGCTTCGGTGTGGGAGGCGGCGGACGCCGTGTTCGACCCCAGCGACGAGGAAGAGGCCGGGCGCTGGCGCTTCAATGCCCAGCCCAAGGACACTTGGCCTCTGGCCTGGCGGGGGGTGAAGTTCAAAGGGCGCTTCACCGCCTTTCGCCATCTGGCGTTCTTTCCGGAGCAGGCGGCCAATTGGGCCTGGCTGGAGGATCATCTGCGCCCAAGGCCCGGCCGCGTGCTGAACCTGTTCGGCTATACCGGCGTCGCTAGCCTGGTGGCCGCCAGCGCGGGCGCCACGGTCACCCATGTGGACGCTTCGAAAAAGGCCATAGGCTGGGCGCGGGAAAACGCCGAGCTGTCCGGCCTGGCCGATCGTCCGATCCGCTGGATCTGCGAGGACGCCCGCCGCTACGTGCAGCGCGAGGTGCGCCGCGGCGCGCAATATGACGGGATCATCCTCGACCCGCCGAAATATGGCCGGGGTCCCGGCGGCGAGGTCTGGCGGCTGTTCGAGGACTTGCCGCAGCTGCTGAAAGACTGCGTGCAGCTGCTGTCGCCCGAAGCCTCGTTCCTGGTGCTGAACGGCTATGCCGAGCGCATTTCGGGCCTGTCGCTGGCTGGACTGATGGCCGAGGCTATGGCCGGGCGCTGTGGCCGCATCGATTGGGGCGAGTTGGCCTTGATGGAGGACAGCACCGATCCGGAAAAGGTCGCGCGAGGCGTCGGCCTGTCCTTCTTCGCCCGCTGGAGCGCCGAGCCTTGAGTGCGCGGCAGGTCACCTCCCTGACCAATCCCACCGTCAAGGCCGTGCGCGCCCTGCACCTCCGCAAGGAGCGCGACGAAACCGGCCTGTTCCTGGCGGAAGGCCTGAAGCTGATCGGCGAGGCGCTGGACCTGGGTCATACGCCCAGGATCCTGCTCTATGGCCCGGAGGCCGCGTCGCTGCCGATCCTGCGCCGGGCGATCGAACTGACCACGGCGGCCGGCGGCGATGTGATCGAGGTCAATCGCGAGATCCTGGAAAAGGTCTCCCGCCGGGACAATCCGCAGACGGTGATCGCGGTTTTTCCGCAGATCTTCCACGATCTGAGCGGCCTCGAGCCGTCGAAGGCCAATTGCTGGGTGGCGCTGCAGGCGGTGCGCGATCCGGGCAACTTGGGGACCATCGTGCGCACCACGGACGCCGCGGGCTGCGGCGGGGTGATCCTGGTGGGCGATTGCTGCGACCCCTATTCGGTGGAGGCGGTGCGGGCGACCATGGGCTCGATCTTCGCCGTGCCGCTCTACAAGGCGACGGTCGCCGAGTTCATCGCCTGGCGCGGCGGCTGGACGGGATCGGTCGTGGGCACGCTGTTGACCTCCACGGTCGATCACAACGGGGCCGACTATCGCCGGCCGACCCTGATCTTGATGGGCAACGAGCAGGCCGGCCTGCCGCCGGAATTGGCTGCGGTCTGCGACGTCAATGTCAAGATCCCTATGCGCGGACGAGCCGACAGCCTGAATCTCTCGGTGGCCACCGGCATCATGATCTACGCCGCCACAGCGGAGTGAGCGTCACAAAGCTGCGCCGCAATCTGAACTCCAACCCGAGTTGACCGTTCATCGGAGGTTCAAGCGCCTGAGCGCTCTGTCGGCCCATTGGCCCAAGAGACCAGACGAGGAGTAAGCCCATGTCTCGATCGAATTTCATCGCCCCTATGCGCAAAGGCGCGGTGGCCTTGTCGCTGGCTGCCATGACGTCGGTCGGCCTGACGGCCTGCGCCAGCGACCCGGGGCCGCAGAGCTATAACCGGTATGAGGTCGGCGCGCCGGCGCGGGTGGAACAGGCTGAGGTGATCGGCTATCGGCCTGTGAACATCGGCGGCGGCGAAACCTCCGGCGGTGGCGCGGTGGCCGGCGCGGTGGGTGGCGGCCTGGTGGGCAACGCCGTCTCTCGCGGGGGCGGACGGGCCGGCGGCACGGTCATCGGCGCTATCGGCGGCGCCCTCCTTGGCAACGCCATCGAAAAGAGCGCCAACAACCACCAGGGCTTCGCCTACACGGTGCGCATGCGCCGCGATGGCCGCCAGTTCGAGGTTGTGCAGGCGGACGCATCGCCGATTCCGGTCGGCGCGCCGGTCAATGTCAGCTTTGGCGACCGCGTGCGCATCTATCCGGTCGGCGGCTATGGGCCGCCTCCGCAATAGCACAGCCTGGTCAGGGGTGATCCGACTCGGCCGAGCCGGATCACCCTCAACTCAAACCTAGGTCGGATTGTCGCTTTCGGTGGAATGGGCCAGGCCATGGTTCATGGCGTAGGCGCCCACGGCGAACACCAGCGCCCCGCCCACGGCGCCGCCCAGGAAGCCGGCTGGCGTGGCGAACCAAAGCGTCGCAAAGGTGATGAAGGCGCCGAGGGTGAAGACGACCCATTTCACGCCGAGCATGAAGTGGTGATAGCTGGCGGCGTGCAGCTTCAGTTCCGGTTCAGTTGTCGAGGGATGGATGGCGCTTGAGGCCATGGTGTTTGCTCCGTTTGTCGCGAGCTAATGAGGCAGGCTACCACAAACGGATTGGAAAGATATCCGGTTGCGTAAGCTGAGCAAGCGGACATTGGGCGCGAGGTCTGACCGCCGGCAAGATCCGGGCGAACCGGCCTCGCGCCCTTATCTCATCAGGGACTAGCCTTCCCGATGCGGCAACTCCATGGGCTCCGCTTCGTGGCCGGTTATGAACTCTCCCTTGCCCAGCTTGGAGTTCCACATGCCGAAAACGAAATAGATAGCGATGCCGCCGGCCAGATAGATCAGGAAGAAATTCCGGGTGGCGGGCGTGGCCATCAGGCTCATCAACAGCACCGCGCACATCACAGCCCCGGCGATCGGGACGAACGGGAACAGGGGCGTGCGGAACGGGCGCTCGAGCTCCGGATTGGAGACCCGCAGATAGAGCACGGTGATGCAGACCAGGGCGAAGGCGGCCAGCGAGCCGACGTTCGACAGGTCCGACAGCGCGTCGAGGGACAGAAGGCCCGAAGCGCAGGCCGCGGCGATACCCACGATGATGGTGTTGACCCACGGCGTCTTGAACTTCTTGTGCACCAGGGCCAGTGAGGCCGGCAGCAGGCCGTCCCTGGACATGGTGTAGAAGATGCGGGTCTGGCCGTAGAGAAGCACCAGCATCACGCTGGAAAGCCCGGCGATGGCCCCAAGCTTCACGAAGATGCCGAACCAGGGCAGGCCGATCTGGTTGACGGCGGTGGCGATCGGGGCGGGATTATCGAGCGAAGCGTAGGGCACTATCCCCACCAGGACCGCCGAGGTCATGATGTAGAGGATGGTGCAGATAACCAGGGCGCCCAGGATGCCGATGGGCATGTCCCTGGCCGGGTTGCGCGATTCCGCGCCGGCGGTGGAGACCGCCTCGAAGCCGAGATAGGCGAAGAAGATCACCGCCGCGGCATGGATGATCCCGCCGATCCCGTAGCGCGATTTACCGGCGCCGGTCATGACTTCCCAGAGCGCGCGGCCGATCTGATGGCCCATGTCCATGGGGGTGCCCACCGGCCTGGCGGGCATTTCCGGCGGAATCAGCGGCGTCCAGTTGGACGGATGCACATAACGCGAGCCGATGATGATGAAGGCGATGACCACGGTCAGCTTGATGAAGACCACGATGTTGTTGACCGTAGCCGACTCCGAGACCCCGGCGACCAGCAGGGTGGTCACCGCGCCGATCACCAAGGCCGCCGGCAGATTGACGATCCCGGTGGCCACCACGTGTCCCGCGGCGTCGGTCACCGCCACCCCAGGCGCGGCGGTCAAGGCCGCTGGAATGAAGATGTGCATGCCCTGCAGGAGACTGGTGAAATAGCCGGACCAGCCCACCGCCACGGTGGAGGCCGCAAGGCCGTATTCCAGGAGCAGCAGCAGCCCCATGATCCAGGCCGCGACCTCGCCCATGGAGGCGTAGGTATAGGAATAGGCGGAGCCGGAGACCGGCAGCGCCGACGCCAACTCGGCGTAGCAGAGCGCGACGAAAGCGCAGAGCACGCCGGTGATGACGAAGGAGATCATGATGCCTGGGCCGGCGAACTGGGCCGCGGCCCGGCCGGTCAGGACGAAGATACCGGTGCCGATGATGCAGCCGATGCCCAGCAGAACCAGATTCAGCGCGCCCAGAGAGCGCTTCAGTTCGCCATGTTCGTGCTCAGACTGAATCTGGGCGACCGATTTTCGTAAAAAGATTCGTCCGATACCCCGGCCGGCTACCCCGACATTCGCCATCTGGTTGTCCCTATTCCTTTATTAACCCGGTAATCTGTCCGAGGAAGGCGCAAGCTAGCCGCGCCGTCGTCATCGGGCAATGTCGGGTCGCAACTTCATGCTCAGACCCTGCTTCATGCCATGGACTGAAGGAAATCTGGAAGAAAATGCCTAGCCGCGAGGCTTGGCCCGGGTGGTGGACGCCGCGGTGGCGGGCGCTTCGGGCCAGACATGTTTGGGATAGCGGCCGCGCATGTCCTTGCGCACATCGCTCCACGAACCGCTCCAGAAACCTGGCAGATCCTTGGTGAGCTGGATGGGCCGATGAGCCGGCGACAATAGGGCTAACGTCAGGGGCATGCCGCGCCCCACGGTCGGATGGACCGACAGGCCGAACAGTTCCTGCACGCGGATATCGACGCGCGGGCCGCCCTCGGCCTCATAGTCAATGGCGTGGGTCGAGCCGGTGGGTGCGGTCCAGCGGGCTGGCGCCTCGGCGTCCAGGCGCCGTTGCTGTTCCCAGGGAATCAGGCCGCGCAGGGCGTCGTCCAGGTCGGACGCCCGTAGCGCCTCCAAAGAGGTCTTGCGGTTGAGCAGCGGCTCCAGCCAATCGGCCAGGCGCGCCATCAGCGCCTCGTCGTCCAGGGCCGGAGCATCGCCCTGCCCGGCCGCCAGAAAAGCCGCTCGGGCGCGCAGGGCCTTGGACGCCGCCCCCCACGGCAGGGCGGCGAGCCCGCGCCGGCGCACCTCATCCAGCAACGCCGTGCGAATCAGGGCCGGGTCCGGGTCGTTGATCAGCCGCTCTTCCACCACCAGCCGGCCGAGCCGTAGGGTCTCCTTGGCCCGCAGCTTGCCGCCGGCGCCGGATTCCAGGCGCTCTTCGCGGACCATGCGCGCGGCGAAGGCGTCCATCAGCGCCGCCTCGTCCAGGCGGGCGGCCAGGAGGACGCGGTCGCGGGCGTCGCCGCCGCCCAGTTCGGCGATGGCCAGCCAGGTCTCGCGCGCCAGGGCGTCGGCCGGGTCGAGGATCACGCCACGGCCGCTGACCAGTTGAAATTCGCCCGGCTTGCCCCGAGCCTTGGCGATGCGCTCCGGGAAGGCCTCGGCGAGCAACAGGCCGTCGTCGATGGGCTCATCTCTCCCTGCTCGCCCGGCGATCCGGGCCCAGCGGTCCGCCAGGCCGGCGGCGGCATTGGCGCGAGGGCTGGAGTCGCGGGCGAAACCGTCCAGCCGCGCCGCCAGGTCGACCTGGCGTCCGCCCAGGCCGCGTTCGGTAAGCAGGGCGGCGATGCGCGCCGCGCGGCGGCCGGCGCCCTTGGCCGCGCCAATCAGCACCATATGGGCCAGGCGCGGCGGCAGGGGCAGCTCGCCCATGGCCCGGCCGTGTGCGGTGAGGCCGCCGGCCTCGTCCAAGGCGTCCATGCGAATCAGCAGGGCGCGCGCCTCAGCCATGGCCGCCACCGGCGGGCGGTCGAGGAAGCTGAGGCTTTCGGCGTTGCGGGCGCCCCAGCGGGCCAGGTCCAGGGCCAGGCGCGACAGGTCGGTCTCCAGGATCTCCGGGCGTTCGAAAGCGACCAGGGCGCGGGTTTCAGGCTCGTCCCACAGGCGATAGCAGACGCCGGGCTCGGTCCGGCCCGCCCGGCCCCGGCGCTGGTCGGCGGAGGCCCGCGAAACCCGCACCGTGACCAGCCGGGTCAGGCCGCTGGCCGGATCGTAGCGGGGAACCCGGGCCTGGCCGGAATCGATCACCACCCGCACGCCGGCGATAGTCAGGCTGGTTTCAGCGATGGAACTGGCCAGGACCACCTTGCGCTGTCCCGGCCCAGGCGAGGTGATGGCGCGATCCTGGTCCTTGGGGTCCAGGGCGCCGTAGAGCGGCGCAATTTCCACCGACGGATCGGTGAGCCGCTCGGCCAGGCGTTCGGCCACCCGCAGGATCTCGCCCTGGCCCGGCAGGAACACCAGCACCCCGCCCTGCTCTTCCGCCAAGGCCTTGCGCACGGCGCGAACGGTCTGGTCTTCGATGGACAGGCGCGCGTCGCGGCCAAGATAGCGGGTCTCGACCTCGAAGCTGCGGCCCAGGCTCTCGACGATGGGCGCCTCGTCCAGCAGACGCGAGACAGCGGCGCCGTCCAGGGTCGCGGACATGACGATCAGGCGCAGATCGGGGCGCAGCAGGGTCTGGCTGTCGCGGGCGAAGGCCAGGCCCAGGTCGGCGTCCAGGCTGCGCTCGTGGAACTCGTCGAACAGCACCGCGCTGACCCCATCCAGGGCCGGATCGTCGGTGATCATGCGCGAGAACACGCCCTCGGTGACCACCTCGATGCGGGTGCGGGCCGAGACCTTGGATTCGAGACGGACACGAAAGCCCACGGTCTGCCCCACCGGTTCGCCCAAGGTCCAGGCCATGCGCGCCGCCGCCGCCCGCGCGGCCAGCCGCCGGGGCTCCAGCACGATCAGCTTGCCACCGCCCGCCCAGGCCTCGTCCATCAACGCCAGGGGGACGACCGTGGTCTTGCCGGCGCCGGGCGGGGCGACGACCACCGCGCAGTTTTGCGCCGCGAGGAGGGATTTCAGCGCGGGCAAAACCTCGTGGATCGGCAACATGGTTGCAGCCATAGAGGGGTCGAAGCCAAACGTCATCTCCCGCCCGGCCAATCCCTGGCGGGACGCCGGTTTGGTGATCGCCGATCACGCGCCTATTCTAAGGTCTCGACACCGCCAGTTCGCCACGGAAGCCTGATGACTGCACCGCAAGCCGAAACCCTGCCCATCAAGGCCGTGATCGCCCCGGTCACGCCCTTGCAGCAGAACTGCACCATCGTCTGGTGCGTGAAGACCCTGAAGGCGGCGGTGATCGATCCGGGCGGCGAGGTCCAAAGGTTGCTCGGCGCTATCGAGAACCAGGGCCTGACGCTCGAGAAGATCTGGATCACACACGGCCATCTGGATCACGCCGGCGGCACGGCGGCGCTCAAGGCCGCCACCGGGGTTCCGATCGAAGGCCCGCACCGGGACGACCAGTTCTGGATCGACCAGATCGAAGACAGTGGCCGCCGCTATGGCATGCCCGACGCGCGCAGCTTCACCCCCGACCGCTGGCTGGACGACGGCGACGTGGTCACCTTGGGCGAGACGCAGTTCGAGGTGTTGCACACCCCCGGCCACACGCCCGGCCACATCGTCTTTTTCCATCGCGAGGCCCAGTTCGCCCAGGTGGGCGATGTGCTGTTCCAGGGCTCGATCGGGCGCACCGATTTTCCGCGGGGCGACTACAACCAGTTGATCGCCTCGATCACCGGCAAGCTGTGGCCCCTGGGCGGCAATGTCCGCTTCGTGCCGGGCCATGGCCCCATGTCCACCTTTGGCGCCGAGCGCCAACTCAACCCCTTCGTGTCCGATGAAGCCCTTGATATGGCCAAAGAGCTTGGGGCTTGAGCGCGCGATTACAGACTTGAAATCCGAATGTTATCGCCTTCTGGGATAAGGGCGACATGGAGCCAGACATGCAAGCCGGCGTGAGCCGCACCGACCACGACCCGCTCGCTCACCTGCTGATGGTCGATGACGACCCCGGCATTCGCGACGCCGTCTCCGAATTTCTGCGCCGCCACGGCTATGCGGTGGAGACCGCCGCCGACGCGCCGGAGATGGAAGCGGTGCTCAGCCGCAGCACCGTCGATCTGATCGTGCTCGACATCATGCTGCCCGGGGAAGACGGCCTGGCCATCTGTCGGCGCATGGCGGGCGGCGAAAGCCCGGCCATCATCATGCTCAGCGCCATGGGCGACGAGACCGACCGCATCATCGGGCTGGAGCTGGGGGCCGACGACTATCTGCCCAAGCCCTGCAATCCCCGCGAACTGCTGGCGCGCATCCGCGCGGTGCTGCGTCGGCGGCAGGAGCCCAAGACCACGGCCGAGCCGCCGCTGGGCGCGGGCTGCAGCTTCGCCGGCTGGCGGCTGGATCTGGTGCGTCGCGAGCTGCGCTCGCCCCAGGGGGTAATCGTCAATCTGTCCAGCGGCGAGTTCACCCTGCTGCAGGCCTTCATCGAGCGGCCCCAGCGCGTGCTGACCCGCGACCGGCTGCTGGACCTGGCCCGCGGCCCCGACAGCGACGCCTATGACCGGGCCATCGACGTGCAGATCAGCCGGCTGCGCCGCAAGCTGGACGACGGCGTCGGCGGCCAGGAGCTGATCCGGACCATCCGCAACGAGGGCTATGTGTTCACCCCTCGCGTCACCCGCTCATGACCCCAGAAAGCGGCGCCTCGCGCCGTGGACCGCCGACGGCGACCCTGTTCGTCCAGACCCTGGCGCTCAGCGTGCTCAGCCTGTTGTCGGCGATCGCCATCAATCTGCTGGTGATCTTCAATCTGCCGCCGCCGGTGCCGGACTTCTACCGGGTCGGCGAGATCGCCCAATATATCAAGACCGGTCGGCAAGGTCCCGCCACGGACCGCCCTCCCCTGACCATGAGCTTCACCGATCGTCCGGCCCGCGGCGCGGATTTCGACCCCCGGGAAATGGCGCTTCATCGGCATGAACTGGGCGACCTGATCGGCATAACGCCGGACAAGATCGCCATCTATGTGGATTTTCCCCACTATCCGGACCGGCGAGCGATCCGCCTGATCCGCAGCCAGATCGCGCGCGATGGGCGCCTGGCGGACGATCATTTCGTCATCGCGCCGTTTTCCGTCTCCGTACATGAACCGGACGGTCGCTGGCTGATCGTGGAGCCCAAGCACACCTTGCGGCCTACGCCCTGGCAGCGGCGCCTGCTCCTGTGGCTGGGCCTGAGCCTGATCGCCCTGATCCCCCTGGCCTATCTGTTCGCCCGGCGTCTGGCCGCGCCCATCGCCGCCTTCGCCTCGGCGGCCGAGCGGCTGGGCCGCGACCCGCGCGCGCCGCCCTTGACCCTGCGCGGTCCGGCCGAGGTGGGGGTGGCCGTGCGCGCCTTCAACGAGATGCAGGAACGCCTGGCGCGCTATGTGGATGACCGCACCGCCATGGTGGGCGCCATCGCCCACGACCTGCGCACGCCGCTCACCCGCCTGCGCTTTCGTCTGGAGGACGCACCGGAGGGCGTGAGGGAGAAGATGGCGGCCGATATCGCCGAGATGGAGGCCATGATCTCCGGCACCCTGGCCTTCGTGCGCGACGCGTCCAAGCGCTCCGACCGGGCCAAGCTGGAGCTGTCCTCGCTGCTGGAAAGCCTGGCCGACGAAATGAGCGAGACCGGCCTGGACGTAGCGGTCGACCACGCCGAGCGCGTGGTGGTCGAAGGCGATCCGGTCGATCTGCGGCGGCTGTTCAACAACCTCTTGGACAATGCCATCAAGTTTGGCGCGGCGGCCCGCGTTCGGGTCTTCGCCGAAGACGGCTGCGCCGTGGTCGAGATCGACGACAAGGGCCCCGGCATTCCCGAGGCGGAATGGGAGCGGGTGTTCGAACCCTTCTATCGCCGCGAAACCTCGCGATCCCGCGACACCGGCGGCATCGGGCTCGGCTTGCCCGTGGTCCGCTCGATCAGCCGCGCCCATGGCGGCGACGCCACATTGCACAATCGTTCCGGTGGCGGACTGACGGCGCGCGTGTCCCTGCCCTTGGCGCCGATCTGATTATTAGCTTCTCTATCCCGCGGGCGAGATAAGATGCGCTGCGAGCCGGAGCCATTGGCTGTATTGGACCACAATTCCGCGAGCGCAGAGTCAGCGCGGGGAAGGAGTTCACTGTTCGATGCCCGCCGTTTCCAATCCTATTGGCGCTACAGATCGCCGGCCACTCTCAGCCCATCTCAAGCGCCTGGAAGCGGAATCCATCGAGATCATCCGCGAGGTCGCCGCCGCCTTCGATAATCCGGTCATGCTCTATTCGATCGGCAAGGATTCTGGCGTGATGCTGCATTTGGCGGCCAAGGCCTTCTATCCGTCGAAGCCGCCCTTCCCACTGCTGCACGTGGATACGACCTGGAAGTTCCAGGACATGATCCGCCATCGCGACACGGTGGCCGAGCGCTATGGCGTCAAACTGATCGTGCACATCAATGAAGAGGGCCTGGCGCGCGGGATCAATCCGATCGCGTCGGGCTCCTCCGTCCACACCCAGGTGATGAAGACCGAGGGCCTGAAACAGGCCTTGGACAAGTACGGCTTCGACGCGGCTTTCGGCGGCGCGCGGCGCGACGAGGAAAAGAGCCGGGCCAAGGAGCGCATCTTTTCGTTCCGCTCCGCCGGCCACGTGTGGGACCCGCGCAACCAGCGGCCCGAGCTTTGGCGCCTCTACAACACCCGGATCAACAAGGGCGAGACCATCCGCGTCTTTCCCCTGTCCAATTGGACCGAACTCGACATCTGGGAATACACCCGAGCCGAAGCCATTCCCGTGGTGCCGCTCTATTTCGCCGCGCCGCGGCCCGTGGTGCGCCGCGACGGTTTGTTGATCATGCGCGACGACGATCGCATGCCGCTGTTGCCCGGCGAAGTCGAGGAGACCCGCTGGGTCCGGTTCCGCTCGCTCGGCTGCTATCCGCTCAGCGCCGCGGTGGAATCCCATGCCGACAACCTTGATGACATCATCGGTGAGATGCGCGCCTCGCGCAGTTCCGAACGCGAGGGTCGGTTGATCGATTCCGACGAGTCGGCGTCGATGGAGAAGAAAAAGCGCGAGGGGTATTTCTGATGGACGGCGCACAAACCGAACTCCTCGTTGCGCCGACCGTGGCCACAACGCCCGACATCGCCCAGCGCGGCCTTCTGCGTTTTTTGACCTGCGGCTCGGTGGACGACGGCAAGTCGACCCTGATCGGCCGCCTGCTCTACGATTCCAAGCTGATCCTGGACGATCACCTGGCCGCCCTGGAGCGCGACAGCCGCCGCCATGGCACCACCGGCGAGGATCTGGACCTTGCGCTGCTGGTGGATGGCCTGGAGGCCGAGCGGCAGCAGGGCATCACCATCGATGTGGCCTATCGCTTCTTCACCACGGATCGGCGCAGCTTCATCGTCGCCGACACCCCCGGGCATGAGCAATATACCCGCAACATGGCCACCGGCGCCTCCAACGCCGACCTGGCGGTGATCCTGGTCGATGCGCGCAAGGGCCTGCTGACCCAGACCAAGCGGCACAGCTTCATCTGCTCGCTGCTGGGCGTACGCCATGTGGTGCTGGCGGTGAACAAGATCGACCTGATGGAATACGACCAGGCGATCTTCAACCAGATCGTCGTGGACTACATGAGCTTCGCCAAGGATCTGGGCTTCGCCTCGATCACGCCGATCCCCATGTCCGCTCGCCATGGCGACAATGTCACCTGGCCGTCGGCCCACACCCCCTGGTATCAGGGGCCGACCCTGATCGGCCATCTGGAAACCATCGACGTGGAGAGCGACACGGCGGCCAAGCCGTTCCGCTTTCCGGTGCAATGGGTCAACCGGCCCGATCTCGATTTTCGCGGCTTTTCCGGCACGGTCGCTTCGGGAACCGTGCGCCCTGGTGATCGGGTCACTGTCGCCGCCTCTGGCCGCGAGACCACGGTCAGCCGCATCGTCACCTATGACGGCGACCTTGCCGAGGCGCGGGCCGGCGACGCCGTCACCCTGACCCTGGCCGACGAGGTGGATGTCGCCCGCGGCGACCTGCTCTGTCCGCCCACCGAACGGCCCGAAGTCGCCGACCAGTTCGCCGCCCACGTCCTCTGGATGGGTGACGAGCCTCTGCTGCCGGGCCGCCCTTACCTGATGCGGATCGGCACCCGCTATGTGCCGGTCAAGGTCACATCCTTGAAGCATCGGGTGGATGTGGACACCCTGGAGCAGTTGGCCGGGCGCACCCTGACGCTCAACGAGATTGGGGTCTGCAATCTGTCGGCCGCTTCGCCCGTGGCCTTCGATCCCTATGCGGAGAACCGAGAGACCGGCGCCTTTATCCTGGTCGATCGCTATACCAACGCCACGGTCGGCGCCGGGATGATCGATTTCGGCCTGCGCCGCGCCGCCAATATTCACCGCCAGGCGCTGCTGGTCAGCCGCGAGGACCGCCAGCGGCTGAATGGCCACAAGCCCGCGGCGTTGTGGTTCACCGGCCTGTCCGGCTCCGGCAAATCGACCATCGCCAATCTTGTCGAGCGCGAATTGCATGACCGTGGCGTCCGCACCTTCCTGCTCGATGGGGACAATGTCCGCCACGGGCTTAACCGCGACCTGGGCTTCTCCGACGCCGAGCGGGTGGAGAATATCCGCCGGGTGGGCGAAGTGGCCAAGCTGTTCGTCGAGGCCGGTTCGATCGTCTTGTGCTCGTTCATTTCACCGTTCCATGCCGAGCGACGCATGGTGCGCGAACTGTTCGCCCCGGGAGAATTCGTCGAGATTTTTGTCGATACGCCGCTGGAAGACTGTATCCGCCGGGATCCGAAGGGACTTTACGCCAAGGCTCTGGACGGCCAGATCGCCCACTTCACTGGGGTCAGTTCGCCCTATGAAGCGCCGGAAGCAGCGGAACTCACCGTCTCCACCAAGGCCCTGACCGCGCAACAGGCCGCCGATCAGATCATCGCTGAGCTTGAACGCAGCGGACGGATCTGAGGCCGAAGACCTCGAGCGGCTTAGGATTGGCGCCTTCGACCCAATGCCCTAGGTTCTCCCGGCAAGACGCGGCTTAGGGTACGGCGTGGGAGTCGGTGGCATGATCGAAGCGGTCCGGGGCGATGATGGCGTGTCGCTGTCGGCGCTCCTGGTGGAGGACGAGCCCTTGGTGGCGATCGTCGCCGAGGAAAGCCTGCGTTCGATCGGCTATGAAGCGGTGGTCGCGACAACGGCCCGGGCCGCGATTCGGGCGGTGGAAGGCGGCCTGTATCCGGCCTTTGCGGTGATCGACGTGGGCCTGCCCGACGGGCGGGGCGACGATCTGGTCTCGCACCTGCGCGCCCTTCGCGTTGGCCTGCCCGTGATCATGGTCAGCGGCTACGAGGAAGACGAATTGCGCGCCCGGTTCAAGGGGCACAGCGGGGTGGCAGTCGTCGCCAAACCCTATACCGAACTGGACCTGGCGCGCGCCGCGCGCTCCCTTGGCCTGGAATGCCTGGATCAGTAGCCCAGGCGCGGCGATGACGTACTCCCCCTAGTGCCCGACCAGGCCCGATAGAATATTGATGCCCAGCGCCAGGATAGTGGTGTTGTAGAAATAGGCCACCGCCCCATGGGTGGTGATCAGATTGCGCAGCACGGCGCGATTGACGTTGGTGTCCGACACCTGGAACGTCGCCCCCATGCAGAACGACAGATAGACAAAATCCATGTAGGTCCGCGCCGGTTCGCCCGGATACTGGAACCCGCCCAGGACCTGCCCGTCGCTGTCCACGGCGAAATGGCGGTGGGCGTAGTGCAGGGTGAAGATGGTCTGCAGCATCAGCCAGGAGACAACCAGGGTCAGCACGGCGAAGGCCGCTACAAGGTTCTGTTCCTCCGGCGCGTTGTGTTTGGCGGCGATCAGCGCCGCGACAATCCCGACCAAGCTGGCGATGATGGCGCAAATGACCAGGGTCAAAAGCCCCCAGGGCGTTTCGTCCTCATTGCAGGCGCGACAGCGAACCTCTTCCTCTGTCGCGGTCAGGAACAGCCGCCAGGTCAGCCCCAGATAGAGCCATGCGCCGGCATTCCATGCGATCAGGGCGCGGGACGTGGCCGGCGCGCCGAGCCAGGGCGTCAGGAAAAAGACTGCGAGCCCCACCACGGCGCCCACCAACAACCGCCAGTGGTGTGGCGGATAACGCTTGGGCGTCGGCGCCTCGGACAGGTCAGACATCCCGGACTCTCCTCACTTCCGCGTGAAGCCTAGGCTGATTCCGCAATTTTCGGCCCTTTCGCGAGAACCTAGGTCTATTTGAAGCGTTGCCACTGAACGCGGAACCGGACTTGGCCGTAAAGGGGCAGGCTGCAGTTCCGTTTATCGAGACCCTCGCCCCTCAAAGGGCGCGCGTTCGGCGCCCTCAGTGAACAGGAAGTCGTCATGCCCGACCAGACCACCCCCCAATCCAAGCCCGCCCATCGTGGCTTCGCCGCGATGGACAAGGCTCGCCAGCGCGAAATCGCCCGCAAGGGCGGCGCGAGCGTTCCTGACGAAAAGCGCAGCTTTTCCCAGGACCGTGACCTGGCCGCTGCGGCCGGCCGCAAGGGCGGCGAGGCCTCCCATGGTGGCGGTCGCCGGCGCGCCACGCCGGCCACCCAACCGGTGGACCAGCGTTCCTAAGCTCGCCTTGGGATCCAACGAATTTTTCACTCGCTCCGAGTGTCGGAGCGAGTGAGTCCCTCCGACCTGATTTCGGCGCAACGCCATTGGGTTAGGGCCCGCTGACAAACAAAAGCATCGATTTGTTCGCGCTCACTTTCATCCGCTCATCCCCGCGAAGGCGGGGATCCAGATTCATCCGCTAGTTTTGGTGGGTTTCACCTGGATCCCCGCCTTCGCGGGGATGAGCGGATTTAGATTCGGGCGACTCGGTTATTTCCCCACGAAGCCTTAGACGGGCCTAGCCCCAGTCCTGCAACAGGAAGACGCCGAACTGCGGCGCAGGACTTATCCACTGTGCGCCCACGCGCCAGCCGGCCCGCGCCGCCAAAGTCGTAAAACTTTCGACCGTATATTTGTGCGAGTTTTCGGTGTGGATGGTCTCACCGGCCAGCATTGAAAAACGATCGCCGCCGATGGAAAAACTCTGATCCGACCGGCTGACCAGATGCATTTCGATCCGGCTTTCGTCGGGGTTCCAGATCGCCCGGTGACTGAACTGGTCGAGATCGATATCGCCGTCCAACTCACGGTTGATGCGCGTCAGCAGATTGAGATTGAAGGCCGCGGTGACCCCCTGGGCGTCGTCATAGGCCTCCACCAGAACCTTTGTGTCCTTCACCAGATCGGCGCCGACGATGAACTGAGCGCCGGTCCCCAACAGTTGCTTGGCCGCGCTCAGGAAGGCCACGGCTTCGTCCTGTTCGAAATTGCCGATCGTCGAGCCGGGGAAAAACCCGGTTCGCGGTCGGTTGCGTGCGGCGGCCGGCGCGTCGATCGGCTGGGTGAAGTCTCCCACCAGCGGTTCCACCTCCACCGCCGGATAGAGCCCGCGGATCGCCTCCGCCGCCACGCCCAGGGCGTCGGGGCTGATATCGACGGGAATATAGGCGCCGATTTGGGGCGCGGCGTCGAGCAACAGGCGCGTCTTCAGGCTGGCGCCGCTGCCAAACTCGATCAGGGCGGCGTTCGGTGAAATATGGGTGGCGATCTGAGACGCCGCCGATCCCAGCAACGCCATCTCGGTCCGGGTCGGATAATATTCCGCCAGCTGGCAGATTTCCTCGAACAGGGCCGAACCGCGTTCGTCGTAGAAATATTTGCTGGGCAGGGTCTTGGGCGACGTCGACAATCCAGCGATTACGTCGCGGCGAAATTCGTCCGTATCCGGGTGAGTAATGCCGGCGCCGTCGTCCGCGAGACGCAGGCCGCTGAACATCCAGCGCTGGTGCGGCTGGAAGAAGTTGCGATAGCTGGCGCGCACGTGATCTGGAGGGGTGGCGCAGCAACCGCCGCGCAGCACCATCTGGTTGATCATGAACTTGCCATTGTATTCGCCGACCGCGCCGGCGCCCGGGCGAAAGCCGGGATAGGCCAGATAGGCGCTGGCGGTCCACTGCCACAGGTCGCCGAACATCTGGCGCAGAGCCGAGCCCAGGCCGGCGCCGCGAGGGGCCAGGCGTTCGGGATCGAGGAAACCGCCCTCCTCCCGATCGGCCTGGGCCGCGGCATATTCCCACTCGGCCTCGGTAGGCAGGCGCTTTCCGCACCAGTGGGCGTAGGCGTCGGCTTCGTAATAGCTGACATGGCTGACCGGCAGATGGGGATCCAGGCGAACCGCGCCGCCCAGGGTCATCTCAAACCAATCTCCGGCTACGTCTCGTCGCCAATACAGCGGATGGCTCCATCCCTCGGCCTGGACCAGGGCCCAGCCATCGGACAGCCAGAATTCCGGCCGTCCATAGCCATCATCCTCGATGAAGGCCAACCACTCGCCATTGGTGACCAGGCGGTCCGCCAGGCGATAGGGCTGCAGCAGCACGTCGTGGCGAGGGGTTTCGTTGTCGAAGGCGAACCCGGCGCCCTCATGGCCAATCTGGACGACACCGCCGGCGAAGGCGTGAAAGATCATTGGACCGGGATCGGCGGCGGGGGGCTGCGGGGTCGGGCGATAGACCGGATCACCAGGCATCTGCCCGAACAGGTGCAGCACATCCATCAGGATCAGTTCCTGATGCTGTTCCTCGTGCGCCAGGCCGAGATCCACCAGGGCGGCGATATCAGGTCGCTCGGCCAGCCGGCCTTGCAACAATTCGGCCATGGCGGCGTCCACATGCCGGCGATAGGCCCGCACCTCGCTCAGGGACGGCCGGGTGACCAGGCCGCGGGTGGGTCGGGCCCGCCGGGGTCCCACTGCTTCGTAATAGGAGTTGAACAGAAAGCCGAAGCCGTCGTCGAACGCCCGGTAATCCGGGTCGAAGGCCTGCAGGAGGAAGGTCTCGAAGAACCATGTGGTATGGGCCTGATGCCATTTGACCGGACTGGCGTCGGGCATGGACTGGACGACCTGGTCCTCGGCTGAAAGCGGAGTGGTTAGGGCCAGGGTTCGCGCGCGAACGGCTTGGTAGCGCGCGGTGAGCGCGGTGGCCGGGCGGGGCTGTTCTGATCGGAAGGTGGCGTCCGGGGCGCCATCGGCGGGGCTCAAGCCTGCCCCCCAGGACCGCGCGTTGGTGACATATAATCCGCCATTTCGGAGTCTCCCCAATTGGGTGCGCGCGGCTCCCGGCACCCAAGGTGGGGTGGCGGCCAGACCAAATCAAGAACAAAGCATCAACGCAAATCTCGGCGAGGTGTTCCCACCGCCGGGTCTGACGAAACGGAGCGCAACCGGCCGGCAAAGCTATATGGGCGCCACGCAAAAGCCCCGCTCCGACCATGTCGAAACGGGGCTCAGGATTTGCATCGATTGGGCCGGGTGCGCGCTCCATCCCTTGCGGGACGAAGCGCCGCCGCGATTCAGGCCCCGCCGGTGACGGCGGCGACTTCGGCGGCGAAGTCTTCCTGCTTCTTCTCCACGCCTTCGCCCAGGGCGAGGCGCACGAAGCCCTTGATCGCGACCGGCGAGCCGAGGGTCTTGGCGGTTTCCGCGACCAGCTGCTCGACGGTCTGGTCCGGGTTCATGACGAAGGCTTGCTTGAGCAGCACGACTTCCTCGAAGAACTTGCGGATACGGCCTTCGACCATCTTTTCCACCACGCCGGCCGGCTTGCCGGATTCCAGCGCCTGTTCGGTAAAGATGGCGCGCTCGCGCTCCACCGCTTCTGGATCCAGGTCGTCGGTGGACAGGGACAGGGGCGCGGTGGCCGCCACATGCATGGCGATCTTACGGCCCAGTTCCTGCAGTTTGGCCTGATCGCCGGCGCCCTCCACCGCCACCAGCACGCCGATGCGGCCGAGATCTGGCGCGGTGGCGTTGTGTACATAGGCGGCGACAGCGCCTTGAGCGACTTCGAACCGCGCCGCGCGACGCAGCAGCATGTTTTCGCCGATGGTGGCGATCAAGTTGGTGATCGCGTCGGAGACGGTTTCGCCATCGGCGGTCTTGGCGGCCGAGATGGCCTCCACCGAGCCGTCGGTGTCGAGGGCGACCTGGGCGGTCTTGCGCGCGGCCAGCTGGAACAGCTCGTTGCGGGCGACGAAGTCGGTCTCGGCGTTGAGCTCGATGACGGCCCCGGTCATGCCGGCGCCGCTCGGGCGCAGGGCGATGGCCACCAGGCCCTCGGCCGCGATGCGGTCAGCCTTCTTGGCCGCTTTGGACAGGCCCTTGGTGCGCAGCCAGTCCATGGAGACTTCGACGTCGCCATTGTTCTCTTGCAAGGCGCGCTTGCAATCCATCATGCCCGCGCCGGACTTTTCGCGCAGTTCCTTCACCAGGCCGGCCGTGATCTCCGCCATGGAGGTTCTCCAGTTTCAAATAGGATCGGACGGCTGAGCCTTTAGCCCAGCCGCCAGGTTCAAGATAGGGTCGCGGTGGCGCAAAACCACCGCGATAGAAGATCAGCTCGCGGCCGGCTCGTCGGCGGAGGCCGGCTCTTCAGCCGTCGCCGCTTGAGTGAACTCGGCTTCGGTCACCACAGGCTCCGGCGCCGCCGGTTCGGCCGCAACCGCGGCTTCGGTCGGCACGCCGGCTTCGGCGACCATGTTCAGCACCGGCTCGCTCGGGGCTTCCGAGGCGCCCAGATCGACGCCCAGCGACGCCTGGCCCTGGGCCAGACCGTCCAGCACCGCGTCGGCGATCAGATCGCAATAGAGCTGCAGCGCGCGCGCCGCATCGTCATTGCCCGGGATCGGATAGGTGATGCCGTTCGGATCGCAGTTGGTGTCCAGGATGGCGACCACAGGAATGTTCAGCTTGCGCGCTTCCTGGATGGCGATGCCTTCCTTGTTGGTGTCGATCACAAACATCAGGTCGGGGATGCCGCCCATGTCCTTGATCCCGCCCAGGGACAGTTCCAGCTTGTCGCGCTCGCGGGTCAGTTGCAGCAGCTCCTTCTTGGAGCGGCCTTCGCCCGAACCGGCCAGTACGCCTTCCAGCTCGCGCAGACGCGCGATGGAGCCGGAAATGGTGCGCCAGTTGGTCAGGGTGCCGCCGAGCCAGCGGTGATTGACATAGTATTGGGCGCAGCGGCGGGCCGAGCCGGCGACCGGATCGGAGGCCTGGCGCTTGGTGCCCACGAACAGCACGCGGCCACCGGAGGCGGCGACTTCGCGCACCTTGACCAGGGCCTGGTGCAGCAGGGGGATGGTCTGCGACAGGTCGATGATGTGGATATTGGCGCGGCTGCCAAAGATGTACCGCTCCATCTTCGGGTTCCACCGGTGGGTTTGGTGGCCGAAGTGGGCGCCAGCTTCCAAGAGCTGACGCATAGAAAATTCAGGAAGCGCCATAGATGTTTCTCCTTCTTCCGGTGCGCCTCCGCAGACAAACCCCAAAGGGACCGGAACGGAAGCAAACCGGGATTGACCGGAGCGCCGCCGAACGTCTGCGTGTGTGATGGCGCGCTGGTTAGGCGATTGTTCGGGAAAAGGCAAGGGGTTGGGCGATGGCCGTCACACCTCTTCCAGATAGGTCACCCCCGGCGCGGTCTTTAGGGCGCCGCGCACGGCGGCGTCCAGCATGAAGCGGCCGGGCAGCTTGACCTCGATCTCGCGGCCGGCGTTCAGGCCGGCCACCAGCACCACCTCGCCGCTGGGGCCGCTGGCCCCGCCGGCGCCGAAGGGCTGCAGGCGCTTTTTCAGGGCCTCCATGTCGGTGGAGGCGGGGGACAGATAGACGCGGATGCTGGCCGAGATGTTCTCGATGGCCTTGTCCAGGGGCTCGGCGTCGTCGCCGAAGAAGCGCACTTCGCCGTCCGAGCTCTTGGCGCGCACGCGGATCGACACCGAGCGGCCGGGCTCCAGGTGTTCACGGCAGCGGCGCAGGGCTTCCGGCGGGAACAGCACCTCATATTCGCCAGTGGGGTCGGACAGGGAGATGAAGGCGAACTTCTCGCCGCTGCGGGCCGAAGCGCGCTCCTGGCGGCGGCGCACCACCCCGGCCATGCGGAAGGCTTCGGCGCCCGCCTCGGCCTGGACGATGGCGTCGGTCAAAAGGGTGGTGCGGCGGCGGCGCAGCACCTCGATCATGCCCTCCAGGGGATGGCCGGTGAGATAGAAGCCCACCGCGGCCAGCTCCTCGTCCAGCTGTTCGGACTGGGTCCAGGGATCGCGGGACAGCAGGCGCGGGCGGCCGGCCTCCACCTGCTCGCCGCCGAACAGGGAGGTCTGGGACGAGGCGCGCTCGGCGGCCATGCTCTGGGCGTAGGCCATCAGAGCGTCGGCGGCGGCGACGATCTGGGCGCGATTGGGGTGCAGGGTGTCGAAGGCGCCGGCCCGGGCCAGGTTTTCCAGGGCGCGCTTATTGACCTGGCGCGGATCCACCCGCTCAACGAAATCGAACAGGTCCTGGAACCGCCCGCCCTCCTCGCGCACGGCCACCAGGTGCTTCATAGCCTCCAGGCCCACATTGCGCACGGCGCCCAGGGCGTAGAGCACCTCGCCGTCCTCCACCTCGAAGTCGGCGCCCGAGCGGTTCACGTCCGGGGCGCGGATCTTGACGTTGGAGCGGCGGGCGTCCTGGTAGAACACCGCCAGCTTGTCGGTGTTGGAGATGTCCAGGCTCATGGAGGCGGCGAAGAACTCCACCGGGGTATTGGCCTTCAACCAGCCGGTTTGATAGGCGATCAGGGCGTAGGCGGCGGCGTGGCTCTTGTTGAAGCCATAGCCGGCGAACTTGGCCACCAGGTCGAAGATCGAGCCGGACTGCTTTTCCGGAACGCCCTTTTCCTTGGCCCCGGTGACGAAACGGACCTTCTGCTGGTCCATCTCCTCCTTCTTCTTCTTGCCCATGGCCCGTCGCAGAAGGTCGGCCTCGCCCAGGGAGTAGCCGGCCAGGATCTGGGCGATCTGCATCACCTGTTCCTGGTAGACGATGATGCCGTAGGTCTCCTTCAGCACCGTCGCCAGGGAGGGATGCAGGGTGTCGATGGGCTTGCGGCCGAATTTGCAGTCGACGAAGGCGTCGATATTGTCCATCGGGCCCGGCCGATAGAGCGAGATCAGGGCGGTGATGTCCTCGATACTGCCGGGGCGCAGCTTGCGCAGGGTGTCGCGCATCCCCTGCCCTTCCAGCTGGAACACCCCCACCGTCTGGCCCTGGGTCATCAGCTCGTAGGTGGCGGCGTCGTCGAAGGGGAGCTGGTCCAGGGCCACGCTGGCCCCGCGCTTGGCCAGGTGCTTCAGCGCCCGGTCGAGCACGGTCAGGGTCTTCAGGCCCAGAAAGTCGAACTTGACCAGGCCGGCGCTCTCGACCCACTTCATGTTGAACTGGGTGGCCGGCAGCTCCGACCGCGGATCGCGGTACAGCGGCACTAGCTGGGTCAGGGGCCGGTCGCTGATCACCACCCCGGCGGCGTGGGTCGAGGCGTTGCGGTAGAGCCCCTCCAGCTGCAGGGCGATCGCCAACAGGTGGGCGACATTGTCGTCCTCGTCCCGGGCCTGTTTCAGGCGCGGTTCGATCTCGATGGCCTTGGCCAGGGTCGTGGGCGCCGCGGGGTTGTTGGGCACCATCTTGGCCAGGCGGTCGACCATGCCCAGGGGCAGCTGCATGACTCGGCCCACATCGCGCAGCACCGCGCGGGCCTGCAGGGTGCCGAAGGTTATGATCTGGGCGACGCGGTCGTCGCCGTATTTTTTCTGGACATAGGTGATCACCTCCTCCCGCCGCTCCTGGCAGAAGTCGATGTCGAAGTCGGGCATAGACACCCGTTCGGGGTTCAAAAACCGTTCGAACAGCAGGCCAAAGCGCAGGGGGTCCAGGTCTGTGATGGTCAGCACCCAGGCCACCAGCGAGCCGGCGCCCGACCCGCGCCCCGGCCCCACCGGAATGCCGTGGGTCTTGGCCCATTTGATGAAGTCCGACACGATCAGGAAATAGCCGGAAAACCCCATCTGGCTGATGACGCCGATCTCGCGCTCCAGCCGCTCGTGATAGGCTTCCAGGGGCTGCGAGGGCGGATGGGCGGCCAGGCGCGCGGCCAGGCCCTCACGCGCCTGGTGGGCCATTTCCTCGGCCTCGCTGCGGCCGGCCTCGGTGGGAAAGCTGGGCAGGATCGGGTCGCGCTTCTTGACCGCATAGGCGCAGCGCCGGGCGATATCCAGGGTGTTGTCGCAGGCCTCGGGCAGGTCGGCGAACAGCTGGCGCATCTCGGCGGACGACTTAAAGCCATGCTCGGGCGTCACCCGCCGCCGCTCGTCCTGGCCCACGAAGGAGCCTTCGGAAATGCACAACAGGGCGTCGTGCGCTTCGTGCATTTCGCGGGCGGCGAAATAGACGTCGTTGGTGGCCACGAGCGGGGTGTCGCTGTCATAGGCCCAGGCCACCAGGCCCGGCTCGGCCACCGCTTCGCGCGCCTGACCGTGGCGTTGCAGCTCCACATAGAAGCGGTCGCCAAACACCCGGCGCATCTCGTCCAGCGCCGCCCTGGCCTCGTTGGTGCGCCCGGCGGAGAACAAGGGGTCCACCGGCCCGTCGGGGCCGCCGGACAGCAGCAGCAGCCCCTCAGCGTGCTCGGCGACCCGGCTCCAGGGCACGCCCGGCTCCTCCGAGGGCTCGATATCCAGATAGGCCGCCGAGGACAGGGCCATTAGGTTCATATAGCCGGCTTCGTTCTGGGCAAGCAGCACCACAGCCGGAATCCGCGCCCAGCGCTCGGGCGGCCCCTCGCCCAGGCCGGTCACCGGCAACATGCAGCCGATGATGGGCTGGACGCCCGCATCCTTGGTGTAGCTGGAAAACTCCAGCCCGCCGAACAGGTTGGCCCGATCAGTCAGGGCCACGGCCGGCATGTCGCCTGCCACCGCCAGCTTGCCGATGGCCTCGGCCTTGATCGCGCCTTCCAGCAGGGAATAGGCCGAGCGCACCCGCAAGTGCACAAACCCCAGATCCCCGCCGTCGGCCATGGCCCAGTCTCTCCTACGCAATCACGGCGAATCGACTCACGCCACGTGCGTAACCACAGAAAGCACCATCCAAACGAAGCTGGCGACAGACGCAAGCGCCAGCGATTCCCGAGCCAACCGAACCATGTGCATACCCTGTGAAGAAGTTGTTGCTTGTTTGTTCTTATTCTTGTTTTGTTCCGGGGTGTCAAGGGGCTGGAATAACGTTCACAACGGAAGGCGGTGACGTCATGACTGCAGACAAACCCGCAATGACCCTCGGCTGGCGCGTCTATGGCCTGGGCGTCATGGCCCTGGCCCTGGTCAGCCTGGCCTGGGGAAATTTCGACCCGGGGCAACCCGTGCCCAAGGACGCTCCCGGCCGCGCCGCCCTGGCCTATGCCGCCGCCGGGTTCATGCTGGTGGCGGGAGCTGCGGTGGTGTGGCGGCGGACGGCGGCCTGGGGCGCCTGGCCGCCATCCTGCTGACCGTGATGTACGCCTCATTCACTCAGCTGGTGCACGCACCGATGCTGCTTGCCGATCCCGCCAGCCGTGGGATCTGGAGCGAGAACGCCCTCAACCTCGCGCTCGTCAGCGCCGCCTGGGTGGTGGCGGATTCCCTGGCGCGGCGCCCGCGCCAGCCTTAGATGTCTCGCCATCGAATCTATCCGCACCGCCTGGGGAGAGGCCATGAAACCGCCGGACACGAGTGGGGGGCAGTCGGCGTCGCAGCTCATCACGCAAAGGATCGCCGACCTCGGCGACTGGCGCGGAGAAACCCTCGCCCGGATGCGCCGGCTGATCACCGAGGCGGACCCGGACGTGGTCGAGGAGTGGAAGTGGATGGGCACCCCGGTCTGGTCGCACGACGGCATCATCTGCACCGGCGAATCCTACAGAAAGGTCGTCAAGCTCACCTTCGCCAAGGGCGCGTCCCTGCCCGACCCGGCCCGCCTGTTCAATTCCAGCCTCGACGGCAATACCCGGCGCGCGATCGACATCCCTGAGGGCGTGGAGGTCGATGAGGCGGCGTTCAAGGCGCTTGTTCTGGAGGCGGTTGCGCTGAACGGGGCTGGGAAAGCGAAGGGGGCGAAGAAGGGGAAGGCGTGAGGCGTGGAGGACGAACCTAACGAGACAGGTAGTCTGCCCCGTCAATCCCCTGTCTCACTTCAAGAGGCGGCTTCTACTGCTCTCATGAGAGCTTGATAGCTCGGCGATAGCACGCAGGTTCCAAGTTATCTGAAGCACCGCCAGCCGCCCTCGCGCATCTTCGTTGGAGCCTTTCCAAAGTGTCTGAAGCGCTTCAATAACCGTTTCTTGAGTCGAATATTCACTTCCGGTAAGAAGTGGTGCGAGATCGTCTTTGATTCCTATCGTTCATCAACGGCGGCATCGAGTAAGTGTCGTGACTTCGCGATCTTTTTCTGTTTCGGTCATTGCGTCCCCCGATAGGAACCTTAGAGCGCAGGGCAAATGCGCTCAATAAGATAGGTTGCTAGCCGTTTGGGAATTACTCGGATCGAGGGGGTAGGTTAACCTGCTTCCGTGTGCCGCCACCCTAGCCCCCTCGCCGGTTCGACAGCAGCGGTTGACACGGGGCGGTGCTTGGGGAGGTCTGGTTTGTGGCGCTGGGTCGGGCGCACGGATCGACCCATGGGCCACGCAACGGAGGCGCTTAAGGCATGCTGAGCCCGCAAACGCTTGACGCGATCTATGTCTATCTTCGTGAGGTGGGCGGCTTTTACGGGTCGCTGATCGGCGGGATCATCGCCGGGGCGCTCACCCTGGCCGGCGGCTTGTTGGCCTATCGGGCAGGCGCCAGGCAGGCCGCCGCGACCCGGGCCGCGGGCGCCGATCAGGTGGCCGCGGTCAAGGCGGCCGCGGCTGAGCAGGTCGCCGCAGCTGAGGCCGCCGCACAAGACCAGGTCGCCGCCATGCAGCGACAGCTGGACCACGAGATGGTTGTGAAGGCCGAGCGCGACGGGCGCACCCGGCGGGCGTTCACCTTTTCCCTGTGGACAGAAGCGACCCGCCTCAAGCTGGTCCTGAGCTTGATGCGGCAGGCGATCCAGCATCAATATCCTGGCGATACGGTCGCCAGGATCATCGCCGCCGACGTGGCCGCCAAGTTCGCCATCGAGGTGGGAAGCGAGCTGCGCTCGGGCCTGCTGGCCGATCTGGACCTGGACGCCAATGTCAGGGTGACGGCGGTCCGGCTGTTCGCCGCCTTGGACGACCTGAACGCCATCCTGCGCGTGCGGACAATTTTCGACGGGTTGAGGGTGTCGGAGGTCGTGCAGGCGATCGAAAAGGCCGAGCCGCTGACGCAGGCCCTGGCCGACACCGGCGAGGCCGCGCTGGGCCGGGAGACGGGCACGTTTTAGCCCCCTCACCCAAAAAGCGTGATCCTTGCCCGAATCGTGTTCTTGTTTTGTTTGTGTTCATCGCCCCCGCATTCCCTGGCGCCACGGCCCCCGATCCCGACCGGGAGCGGGCCGAGCCGCAGCTGCGGATGCTGTAGGAGTTGGGCGAGATGGGGATGGATCTGGCTCGGGCGCTGCATGGGGATCGCCGGCGCCAATATGGAGGGCAAGGAGGTCCGTTTCGGCGCCGGGCTCGAGCCTGTTCGCAGAGGATTCCACGGCGTCGGCGGACGGCGCGGTCGACGCCATGCACGACAGCTACATGCCCCTCAGCGGACTGATCCTTCTGGCCAACATGAAGATCGGCGAGGTGATCGTCGGCGCGCCGGGTTCGGGCCTGTTCAGCATTCTGATGTTCGCGATCATCTCGGTGTTTATCGCCGGGCTGATGGTGGGCAGGACGCCGGAATATCTGGGCAAGAAGATCGAAACGCGCGAGGTGCCGTTCGCCATGCTGGCGTCGCTGGCCGCGCCGGCGATCACCCTTGGCCTGACGGCTGTCACAGCGGTTCTGCCCGCAGGTCTTGCGGGTCGGGAGGCGATAGGGGCGCACGGACTATCCGAGGTCCTCTACGCCTACACCTCGGCGGCGGCCACGAACGGCAGCGCCTTTGCGGGGTTGAGCGCCAACACGCCCTACTACAATGTGACCCTGGCGGTGGCGATGATGATCGGCCGGTTCGCGGTGATCGTCCCGGTGCTCGCCCTCGCCGGCAGCCTGGCCGGTAAGCTCCGCGCCGAGCCTTCCGCTGGCGCCATGCCGACAGACAACGCCCAGTTTATCGGTCTCGTCATCGGTGTCGTCGTCCTCTTCGGCGGCCTGGTCTACTTCCCCGCCCTGACGCTCACGCCCATTCTGGAGCAGCTCTTGATAGGCTGGCCCCCGCCCCAAGCCTTCGGGCTACATGGATTGGTGGGGGCTGTTCGGGGTCTTGAGGACCGCTTTGCAATAGACTTCCAGCAATAGCTGGGCCAGGTCGTCGCGTTCCTCGATGAAGCGGATATCCATCATTTGCACCCGGTTCTTGGCCCTGGCGAACGCTTCCGTGAAACCGGGCAGCCTGGACACGTCGGACCAGGCCGCCTTGCGCATGGGCCGCGCGAGAAAGACGGTGTCTTCCACGATCAGGCTCAGCTTCAGCAGGGAGCGGTTTTCGCTGGTGCTGCCGCGGCAGTGGTTCAGCAGCCGCTGATAGAGGCGGCTGGTGCGGCCGGCGAAGAGATGGCGGCCATGTTCCGTGAACAGATAGACCCCGCCCTGGGGCTCGGTCTCGGAAAAGCTCTCGAAGGTCCTGGCCGGCTGGGCCAGCAGCCGATCGAGCTGGTCATGCAGGCCAAAGGTGATGTCCGCGAACCGGTCATCCAGGGTGAGCGTCCGCCCAAGCGCGGCCCGCTGATCGACTTTGAACTCAAGCACCGTCATGACGTCCCGATCCGCCTTCCAAAAATGGCTGCGACGGCAGCCGTTGCGCCGCTCCTAGCAATGCTCGTGCCGCGGGGATGGGGCCGGTGGCTCAAAATGGGCGCCCCCTGCCCTGCCGGCGGCGCGACGGCCGAACCGTCGAAGGAGTTGGCTAAGAATTGACGCGAGGTGGCTGTCGGAATTCCAACATTACCTTATGTTGTTGTGCAGCGTTACTCACAATGGGCTGCATATATGGTGGGGTCGCGCCTTAATTCCTATAACGGCGGTGGATTTCTGTTGCAATATACAGCGTTACGAGTTGTCGTGTCGCCTGGATCAAAGTAAGTGCGCGATGATATCCAGGGTTATTAAACGGTCAGTTACAACACCCAGGGTCGTTATTGGAGCTGTGCGTGTCGATTTCTTATCGGGAGGTTCGTATGAGCGCGCGCCTGCCCCGCCCTCAGCACATACTCATCGCCACGCCGTTCGGCGAGCATGGCAAGGGCGGCATCGACCGCATGATGGACGTGATCCGGCACGACGCCCGCAAGGCGCCGAATGGCGATTTTGAGATCCGGTTCATCACCACCCGCGGGACGGGGCCACTGCCGCTGTCGATCTTCAGGTATTTCATCCCGTCGGTCATCTATTCCATATATCTGGCGCTGACGTGGCGTATCGACGTGTGGCATATCAATATTGTCCAGCGCGGCAGCACAATTCGAAAGATGATCCTGTGCCGCCTGGCGACGATAATGGGCGTTCCGTACATTTTGCATCTGCATGGATCTCAATACCGGCAGTACTGGGACTCCACCGGCCCGATCTTGTCCGGGCAGATTCTCGACATCTTTAACAGCGCCTCCCGCGTCCTGGTGCTTGGCCGGCCCTGGGCGGACTATGTTTGCGGCCGAGCCCCCGGGGCGAAGGTTGAAATCCTTCCCAACGCCACGGTGGCCCCGGCGCACCCGCACGAGCATGAGCATCACGGCGAGCCGATCCAGATTCTATTCCTGGGCAAGGTCGGCCCTCGCAAGGGCGTCCCCGAGCTGGTCCAGGCGCTCGCGCAGCTGGACCGATCGCCGCCATGGCGCGCGACCCTGGCCGGCGATGGCGAGGTTGTGGAGGCGCGAAGCCAGGTCGCCGCCGCGGGCATCGCGGATCTGGTCGCTGTCACCGGCTGGGTGGGTCCGGCGGAGGTCGAGCACCTACTTGGCGGGGCCGACATCCTCGTGCTGCCGTCCCATGACGAGAACCTGCCGCTGTCGGTCATCGAGGGCATGGCCTATGGCCTGGCCGTGGTGGCCACGCCCGTCGGCGCGGTGACGGACATCATTTTCCACGGGGAGACCGGCCTTCTATGCCCGGTCGGAGATCCCATCGCCTTGGCGAGCGCGTTGCGGCGGTTGATCGGCGACGACGATCTGCGAGCGCGGCTCGGCCGCTCGGCCCGCGCGCTCCACGCCGAACGCCTGGACGCCGGCGCCTACCTGACCAGGCTCAGAAGGGCGTGGAGCGATGTCAGCCGCAATTCGGCGCGTAGCCGCGATCGCAAACGGGCCCGAACGCCTCACAGGGGGGTAATTGTCTGACAGGCCGGGGTTGCGCTCTGGCGGCGATCGCGGCCGTTCAGAAAAAATAGCTGGCCCCTAGCACCAGCGCATCGGGCGACTGGCGATAGCCGGCGGGATAGACTAGGTGACCCGACCGGGTGGTCCAGGCCAGGCGCACCTCGCAGCCCTTGAATTCCCGGGCGACGCCTATGCGCAGGTCATACTGCTGGCGCCGCCCCTGTGGCTCGGCGCGCCCGCTCACGGCCGCCAGTACGCCCAAATGGCCGAACAGGCGCCACTGGGGAGCCGGCCTGATGGTCCCGTCCAGATCGGCATAGACCGTGTCCAGGTCTTCGCCGAGATAGTCGGGGGAATAATAGACGTGGGCGCTCACATGCTCGCCGACCAGCCCGGCATAGACTTCGGAATAGTTGTAGCGGTAGCGGCCATATCTGTAGCTGGTGATGTCGGTGTTGGCAGCGCCCACATCCCAGGTAGGGCCATTCTTGATCCGCGCCGCATAGCCCACATAGCCGGTATAGCCCAGCGCCTCGACCCCCGCATGAGCGGTGTCCGCCCCGATGGCCGAGATCCCGGCATAGGCCCCGCTGGCGTGGTCATAGGCCAGGTTGACGCTCAAGGTCGGCCTGCCGTCGCTGAGCGAGAGGCCGCGAAACCGGTCGTCGGAGTCCAGCGACAGGCTGGCGCCCAGCTGGGCGTTGGCGGTGGAGGCAGGGCACAGGGCCAGGGCGGTGAGCACCGCGCCGAGCAGACAGGGGCGCCTGGCCAGCACGTTACCGGCGCACGATCGCCGAAGACTGTTGGGCCCGGGCGCAGGCGCAACCGCAGGCCCCCTCCCCTTGCAGGAGCGTGGCGCAGGCGTCGATCGGACCGCCGCCAGGATGCACGGTCACCAGGGTCAGTGCGGCTCGACCGCGGGGGAGGCGTTCCCGCAGCAGGGCGAAAAGGCCGCTGACATGCGCCGCCGAATAGGAGCTGCCATTGACCAGGGACCAGCGCCCGCCCGGCTGGGTGGTGGGCACGTCGCGGCCCGGCGCCACATAGAGGCCGGCCATGTCGGGGCCGGAAATCTCGTCCGTCACCGCCACCACCCCGGCATGGGAGGCTGGAAAGCCGCCGCCGGGCAGGTCGCGGTCGAAGGCGCCGACCACGGTGACGCTGCGCGCCAGGGCCATGTCGAGCAGCCGGCCAAGCAGGGCGTCGGGCGGGCCGCTGAGGCTCAGATTGATCACTTGGGCGTTGTGCTCGATGGCGAAATAGATGGCCTTGGCCAGGCTCAGGCTGTCGCAGGTGGTGGCGAAGTCGCCCGCTTTTGAGGCGGTCGTCTGCCAGCAGGCGCGCAGGGCCATCAGCCGGGCCTCGGGCGCCACGCCGGCAATGCCCAGGCCGTTGTCGGCGCGGGCGGCGATGATCCCGGCCACGCCGGTGCCGTGCTGCTCGGGCGCATCGGAATGGTCGGGAACGAAGTTCTGGCTGACCTGGATCTGGCCCGCCAGATCGGGGTGGGCCTTGTCGATCATGCTGTCGACCACGGCGACGCGGACATCGCGCCCGGTGGCGACCTCATGCAGCTCGGCCAGTCGCCAGGCCCGCGCCGCTGGCTGGGCGGGAAACAGCGGATCGTTGGGCGCCGACGCCCCGCCTTGGCCGTGATAGAGATGCATGGGTTCGGACCAAGCTACATCGGGCTCGCTGGACAGGCCGGAAGCTGCCTCATCCGCCGACTGACCCGTGGGGACGGCCATGATGAAGCAATCCACCCCCAGCAGCGGCATGGGCCAATCGCCGACCAAGGTCAGGCCGTGGTGGCGCGCCAGGCGGCCGGCGATCCGATTGCGGGCGCTGCGCCCCAAGCCGTCGCCATAGCCACCGCCATAGTCGGTGTGCGGGCGCAGATGCTCGGGCGGCAGACGCAGAAGCACAAGGACCTGCTGGGACGATCCGTCGGGCTGCGGCGCGATGGGGCTCACATCCGAGGCGAAAGCCGACGCCGTGGCGGCCAGCCAGAGCGTGAGGCCCAGGACCAGATTTCGGCAGAGGCGCGACATCAGGGTGGCCCGCCTGGATCGATCGGCTCCGCCAGCACCACATCGGCCTGCCCCTTCAGCCTGACCAGGGCGGCGGCGCGTTCGGCGGAGGGCACATGCAGCAGATAGGCGTCGGCCGCGGTCGGGCCGTCCACCAGGCGCGCATGGGCGGCGTTCAGCGTCCGTCGCAGATCCTGCTCGCGGGTGTCCGGCCGGAACATCACCACCACATTGCCGCTCGCCGGCGCCGGGGCCGCGCCCAGGGCGTGATAGCGGGCGGGTTGCAGGGACGGCGCCACCCAAACGCCCGCCAGCAACAATAGAGCCAGCTGCCCGGCCAGGGCCCAGCCCAGCCACGGCGGCCCGGCGCGCCAAGCCCCCCTGAGCCAGGCGCGCATCCTGGCGATAGGTCCAGGGTCCGGCCGGCCGAGCGCCAGGCGGCGCTGCATCTCGGCCCAGCCCTGTTCCACGTCCATGGGAAGCTCGGCGCATCCGGCGCTCAGCTGCTGTTCAAGCTTCAGTTCGGACTGGCATTGCGGGCACTGGCTCAGGTGAGCCTCGACCTGCGCATGATCGGCGGCCTCTAGCCGCCCGGTCACATACCACGGCAGCAGCAGTTGGGCCTCCTGGTGCCGGTCGCCATGCAGGCGAATGATGTGTCCCGTCGCCATGACCTACAACCAGTCCGCCAGCCGGCCGGCCAGCTTGCTCTTGAGATGGCGGCGGGCATGGAACATGCGTGTTTTCACTGTATCCACGGGACAGGCCATGATCTCGGCGATCTCACGATAGCCGGCGTCGTGATAGTAGGTCAGATCCACAACGGCGCGATGGTCGGCGGACAATTCGCCGATGGCCCCGAACAGGACCTCGCTGATCTGACGCTGCTCGACCTGTTGCTCGGGGTCGGCTTCGGGGCTCGCCCTGGAGTCCGCGTGCTTGTCTTCCAGGGGTTCGTCCTGGCGCCGCAGGGCCTTGAGCGCCTTGCGATAGGCGATGGCGAAAATCCAGGTCGACACCTTGCAGGCGCCGTTGTAGCCGCCCGGCCGGTCCCACACGACCATCATGGTGTCATTGAGCACTTCTTCCACCAGATGCGGGCGACGAAGGATATTGGTCAGGAACCGCGTCAGCCGAGGGTGATAGACCCGGTAGAGATCCTCGAACGCGCGCAGATCCCTTTTCGAGATCCGGTCAATCAAGCCTACATCGTCGTGCGGCCTGGATTGGGCGACCGCTCCGCCCTGATCGCCAGCCGTGCCCTGTTTGCGCAGCATCGGCTTTCCTTGTGCTCCTGGATTAATTCCTGCCCACGGGGAAAAGGTTCACAGCGATCGGCGATGTTCTCGATGGGCCCGACTATAGAGCACAGGTGCAGGCGTCGCCATAGACGTTCCAGCCGGGGAGTCTTCACTTCAATGAATCCAGATAGGCGATCAGGTCGTCCAGCTGCGACGGGTTCTTAAGTCCGGCATAGGTCATCTTGACGCCGGGCAGATAACCGCGCAGGCGATCCGGGGTCCAGGCGAACCCCGCCGCCTTCATGGCCAACGACTAGTTAAACCCGGAGATCGATCCCGCCTTGCGGCCCACCATGCCATACAGGAGTGAACCCAGGACCACCGGAGCCATGACCGCAACGTCGACCAGGAACACTGACCAGGGGATAGAGGCTCTGATCAAAAGGCGAACCATGTGAATATTCGCAAGCTATTGTTGTCGGATGCCCTGGTCCCGGCGCCGTCGAAATTGGCGCCCGCCCCGTTGAACCGCTGGTACAGTGTGTATTGGACACCCACCCGCAGATTGATCCGGCGAGCCGGCTGCGCTGCGCCGCCGAATGGGGTGCCGTCGAGTTGAAAGGTCAAGCCGCTGCTGTCGGGCCTGAAGGTCCGGTTGCCGGAATACAGGGTCGGATTGGCCGAACCGGAGGTGTCAAAGACGGCGATCGTGCCGCCGATCTTGTTGCGCCAATAGTAGGAGGCGTCGGCGCGAACATCGGTCAGGTCGTTGTCGGGGCAGTCGCGGCCCGCCACGGCCAGGGCGCAGGTGGCGTTGAGGGTCTGGGTCTCGCGCACCGCGCGCCCGTTGAGCGTGACTACATCGCCGCTTTGAAGGGGCCTGACATAGGAGGCGTCGAGACCGATATCGGCGTAGCGATCGGTAAGGCCTGTCGAGCGGTCCAGTCCTGGGTGGATTGAGGCCCACAGGCCGAAAGCGCCCAGCTCGAGCGTGGCTGGCCCCAGCGGCTTTTGCCAGGCGATGCGCCCATAGGGCGCCATGCCGGCGATCTCGCCTGGCGAGGTGGGATCCGCGCCCAATCGGGTCAGGGTGGTGGCGCCCGGCGAGCCGTACGCGCCGCCCTCGATAAAGACCTCAGCATTGATCCAGGCGTAGGCGGTGAGCCCCAGGCTGGTCTGGGCCAATGCGCCATTCACCAACGGCGCGGCGCCCGGCGAGGGGGCCAGGTCCGAAGACGTGTAGGGATAGCCCCAGGCCGGCAGCGTGTTCCAGGCATCCTGAACGGATGGCGAATTGTTCAGGCTGAGGCCCAGGACCACGTCAGCGCCTTTGATCGGCAGATCGGTCGTGGCGCGGACGTCCAAATTGTCCCAGCTCCAGGCCCTGGCGATACCGTCATAGGTGGTCTGGATGAACGCTCCCAGGTGGGGTCCAAGGCCGCCGGCGAAGAACAGGCTGAACTGGTCCAGGGCGATATTGTCGTTGACGCCATAGTGCGGCGCCGGCGGTGCGGCCTGGTCCTTGTTGGTGCGGACATAGGAGGCCATCGCCATGGCAGAGAACGGCACACTGAAACTGGTGGCGCGCTGGGTGTAGCCGTGCAATTTGAAATTACGCCCAAACGGCGTCAACTGAGGGCCAAAGCCGCCGATGTGGCAGGTTTGGCAGGGCTGACCCGTCTGAACGGCAAAGGCCGGCACAGCTTGCGCAGGCGATGACAACAAGCAGAGAATAGCAGAGATGACGCACCATTGGACTGGCGAAAACAGCAATATATTGCGCGCCACATTTGAAAGCATTCTCATCCCCAATTCGTTGAAATCCTGAGCGCAGCAGTTATTAAAAGACGACTGCTCATCACTTAAGACAGTGTATGTATATATGGGACGCGCGCGAGCAGTTAGCCGTAATGTTGATTTACATTACAAGCATCTGTCAGATACGGTAGGAGTTGGTTAGGCGATCATCTTTCCACTGACGACGTCAACGCTCAATGAGCGCCCGGTAAATCCCGGCCAGCTGCAAAAAGGTTCAATGAGGCGCGCGCGGAAAATTCATCGACTCGCCTCCACGGCCAATCCGCACTTTTAGAGCGGTTCCCGTCACTTTTTTCCCGTCAAGTTGAACCTCTGATCCGGAACGGGGAATAAACGGACAGGCCCGGAGCGCCCTTGTCGCGCTCCGTAGACAGGGAGGGTATCGACACAGAGCAATCGCCGCAAAAACGCCGGCGATCACGCTGATTTCGTCCCCCCCAAACGTCGCCGCCCCCCCGCACGCGCCGTGGATGAAAAGCGTCATCGTTAGAAAGCGTTATTGCGGCGGTTACCTGATTGCACGCGCCGCGAGGCCTGCGCGCCCTACCGATTGAAACGGGATTTTATTCTGTATCAACACAGGAGGCTGCCGTGAAAACTTCGCTTTTGTTTGGTGTCGCCCTGGCCGGATTGCTGGCCCATTCCGCGCTGGCCGGACCGGTCAAGCTAACCGACTATCAGTTGAATGCTGTCGTCGCCGGCACCGACTTCCAGGTGGCCAATCTGATCGCCGACCGCCCAAACATCGCCCCGACCACCGATCCGGACCTGGTCAATGCCTGGGGCCTGTCATCGGCGCCAGGCGGCCCCCTGTGGGTGGCCAACAATGGAACGGGCACCTCGACCGTCTATGACCCCAACAGCTTCGCCAAGCTGGGCCTCACAGTGTCCATCCCTGGGCCAGACGGCGGGCCAGCCGCCCCGACGGGCACGGTGTTCACCAGCCTGACCGCCAGCGACTTCGCGGTTTCCCAAGGCGGCAAGACCGGACACAGCATATTCCTGTTCGACACCGAAGACGGGACCATTTCCGGCTGGAGCCCGTCGGTCAACGGAACCCAGGCCATCATCGCCGTGAACGACTCCACCACCGGCGCAGTGTTCAAGGGCCTGACCATCGCTCCGGTTCAGCACTCGCAATATCTGTACGCCGCCGACTTCGCCAACAATCGGGTCGACATGTTCAACGGTCAGTTTCAGCAGATCGGTTCGTTCACCGACGCTTCGCTGCCCGCGGGCTACGCCCCGTTCAACGTGCAGACCCTCAATGGCTTGGTCTATGTCGCCTTCGCCAAGCACGGCGAAGGCCTTGACGAAGCTCATGGGCACGGCCTGGGCTATGTGGACATCTACACCACCCACGGCCAGTTCGTCCGCCGGTTGGTGGCCAGCGGCCCGCTCAATGCGCCCTGGGGCCTGGCCATCGCTCCGGCGAGCTTCGGCGAATTCGCCGGCGCCCTGTTGGTGGGTAACTTCGGCAGCGGGGTGATCACCGCCTTCAACGCCACCACGGGCGCGTACATGGGCCAATTGAAGGACAATGGCAAACCGGTCGTGATCCCGGGCCTATGGGCCCTGGCCCAAGGTCCGGATGGCGAAATCATCTTCTCATCGGGTCCGAACGACGAGGCCAACGGGCTGGTTGGCGCAATTCGGCCGGCCGCTGCGGCGGCGTCGTGGGCGTCCCGAGCCCATGCGACCCGTTGACGGTCGCCGGTTACGATATGGGCGACATTTCGGAGTCGGCCTAGGATTAGCCGCCACGGGGGCTCTGGCCCTCGCGGCGGCCGCGCCGAACGCAGTGCAGGCGGACGACGATGCAGGCGTGGGTTCCAAGCACGTCGTCAGCATGATCGAGTTGCGACGCGCGCAGGTCGTGCGCCAGCAATGGGACCTGACCTGCGGGGCGGCGGCGATCGCCACTGTGATGACTTATCAGCTCGGTCGCCCCGTCACCGAACGTCAGGTGACCCTGGCCATGCTCCGCCAGACCAGTCCCCTCCTGGTGCGCATGCGCCTGGGTTTCTCCCTGCTCGACCTGAAACGCTACGCATCGACTCAGGGACTTGAGGCCAGTGGTTATGGCGAGCTCGGCCTGGACGATGTAGTCGGCATGGCGCCGGTCATCGTCCCGATCCGGTCACACGGGTTTCGCCATTTCGTCGTGCTTCGAGGGCGGCTCGGCGATCGGCTGCTGCTGGCGGATCCAGCGTTCGGCAATCGTACCGTTAGCCTGGACACTTTCGAAGCCGAATGGGCCAATCACCTGGGGTTCACGGTGGTCGACCCGAGCCAGCCACACCCGCCCAATCGCATGGACGCTCCGACGCGCCTGTTCGCGACCCCCAACGGCCAGACTCTGCGCACAGCCGCGGCCGAGATCGATGTGAGGCCAAGACCGTGATGAGACCCGCCCTCCTCGGCCTTGCGGGGCTGCTGGCCGCCGCCGGTCCCGTCTGCGGTCAGACGCTCAACCGTGACGAGCTGCTGGACGCCCTGCGCCAGCGAGACCAGGCCATCGCCGCCCTGGAGAAGCGGGTCGAAGCCCTCGAAGCCGAAAAGCGCGCACCGTCGCCATCGGCGATCGCCGTCATCGATCCAGCAGGCAGTCCAGCGGCCCAAACGCCGGCGACCGCAGGGCCAGAGGATGACGCCGCGCTGCAGGCGCTCTCGCGGGGCTTGGTCGAGCGGGGCGCTCTGGTTCTGCCGAAGTGGAGCGCCGAGATCACGCCCAGCCTTTCCTATAGTCACAGCGTCACCCAGGGCCTGGTTCTGGTGGACACTCCCGAGGGCGTTTCCACCGTGGACAGCCAGCGTTTGCGCGACGATGGCCTGCACGGCTTGATCGGCCTGCGCGTCGGCCTGCCGTGGCGCAGCCAGTTCGAGGTCCAGGCGCCTTATGATTGGATGCGGGAAAATTCGGCGCTGGGGGACGGATCGCAAAAGACCAACTCAGCCGCCGGCGTCGGCGACATACAGTTGGAATTGAGCCACCAGTTCCTGCAGGAACAAGGCTGGCGGCCAGACCTGATCGGGGCCTTCTCCTGGCGCTTTCCCACCGGCCGCGATCCGTTCCGCACCTCGGTCGCCGGGATCGCCAACGGCAGTGGGAGCGATCGCGCGGGCGTGCGCGTAACGGCGCTGAAGAGCGCCGATCCAATCGTGTTCTTCACCTCCCTTTCCTACGGAGCCAACCTTGCCACCCAGCAGAGTTTCGGGAGCGTCCATCCGGGCGATTCGATTGAATGGCAGGTCGGCGGCCTGCTTTCTGTCAGCCCCGACACCTCTCTTTCCCTGAACTTCACCCAGGACTTCACGCGGCGGACCACCGTCAATGGCGCCCCCATTCCCGGCAGCGACCAGGTGGCCTCGGTGGTGCAGGTCGGCCTTGACCAGGTGCTCACCCACGCTCTTCTGCTCGACGTTTCGCTGGGGCTTGGCGTCACGCGCGACGCGCCCAACTATGTGTTTCAGGTGTCGTTGCCCTTGCGCTTCCGCTGAAGGCCGCAGCCCATCAGCCGCCGGCCTGAGGCGCCGGTGCAGTGGCCTGTCGGCCAGCTGTCGCGGCCAGGATGCGTTCGACCAGCTGCGGATGGGTGAACGGCTTGTGCAGCACCTCGAACTCGCCATCGACCGCGCCCTGAGCCGCCAGCGCGGTTCCTGGATAGCCGGAAATCAGGAGCACAGGCAGGCCGGGCCGCGCGGTCGTCGCCAGGCGCGCCAGTTCGGCGCCGCTAACTCCGCCTGGCAACATCACGTCGGTGACCAGGACGGCGAAGTCCGCTTCGGATTCCAACAGGGCCAGCGCAGTCTTGGCCTCCTGGGCGGCGACAACCTCCCAACCACTGACGGCGAGTTGTTCGCGTATGGTCGCCAGCACGTCGTTATCGTCCTCGACCAGCAACACCCGCAAGGAGCGCTCCGTCGTCGCCGCCATGGGCGCCGGAGCGGAACGGAGCTGGCCCGGCGCGCCACTGGCCAGGGCGGGCAGGACAATGCAAACCGACGTCCCCTCACCCGGCGCACTGTCGATAGTGGCGTAGCCGCCCGACTGGCGCGCAAAGCCATAAACCTGGGAAAGGCCCAGGCCACTGCCCTTTCCCACGTCCTTGGTGGTGAAGAAGGGTTCGAACGCCTTGGCCATGACATCGGCCGGCATGCCGACGCCCGTGTCGCGCACGCAGACGACCACGGCGCGGCCCTGATGGGTGTCGCTGTCAAGAACCCCCTCGGATCCGCCCAGCTCGGCGCTGCGGGTGGAAATCGTCACCGTTCCGCCGCCGGCCATGGCGTCACGGGCGTTGATCACCAGATTCAGCACGGCGGACTGGAAATGGGCGGCGTCGGCATAGGCGGCTGAAGCCTCGGAGGTCAGGTCGAGTTCGAGCCTCACGGACTCACCGACCGCGCGGCGCAGCAACGGGGCGAACTCAAGGATCAGGGCGTTGAGGTCGATCGGCTCAGGGTGAAGCGATTGCTTGCGCGCGAAGGATAGCAGGCTGCCGGTAAGGCCGGCGCCGCGCTTGGCGGCGTGCGAGGCGGCGGCGGCGAGGCGCAGGATGGTTTCGTTGTCCGCCGCCCGGCGGCGGATCAGGTCCAGATTGCCGCTGATCACCGTCAAGAGATTGTTGAAATCATGGGCGATTCCGCCGGTGAGGTGGCCCAGCGCCTCCATCTTCTGCGCCTGTCGCAGCGTCTCCTCAGTCGTGCGATGGTGTTCGATTTCCGCGCGCAGGCGAAGGTTGACCTCGTCCAACTCCGTTGTGCGCCGCTCAAGATCGAGCTGCAGGGTGAGCATCTCACCAAACTGGCGGCTGAAACGAAAGGTGGTGAAGGACATGGCCGCCAGGAACACAACGATCATCGCCGCGGCGGCCAGGGATTGACCAGAGCCTTGCAAAGCCAACCGCACGGCCAATGGCGCGCCCGCTGGGACGATGAAGGCGAGCGCGGTCGGAGCGTGCGCGGCATGCAGAGCCGCCGCCCCGGCGCACATGCCGCCGATGAGGAAGATCCACAGCCATTGCCCCGATTGGTCTGCGGGGAACAGCCAGACCGCGCCAACGCCCCAGAGCACGCCGGATAGTAGCGAGCCGATGAGGGCGACAGCTTCCCACTGGCGCAAGCGATCCGAACTTCGCCCATCGCTCAGATAGACGCGCCAGGACCCGGCCCGCCCAGCCGCCAGGATCACGACCAGTCCGAGCCACAGCGAGGGCCCCAGTGATGCGTCGCCGTGCTTGAGCACCGCCACAATCAGAGCGCCGTTGATCACGGTGATCAACGAAGTGCCCGGCAGACGCTCGAAGATGGAGCGAACACGCGCAGCGCGAATCTGCCTGAATGCGTCCATCGCCCCGCCCTGAATTGGCGCCTATCCAGTCAGAGGACCGGATCAGTTGAAGTTTAGCCCCGCGGGGGGTCTAAGGCGAACTGTATTGAACGAAGTTCAGCGGGGACCGCCATAAGCCTCGCTCAACGCCACAAACTTGATCGTGCAGGTGGAAACAAAGATGGGTTTAGGATCAGCCCATCATGCCAAGCCTGCAAACCGTCCTGGCCACCTTGGCCCGTCAATATCCGACCGGTGCGATCCTCACCGACCCCTTGCAACTGATCCTGTGGGAGAACATCGGTTACCTCATCGACGACGAACGCCGACAGGGGCTGTTCGACGAATTCACCAGACGAGTCGGACTGACGGCTGATGAGATCGCGGCGGCGGACGGCGCCGTGCTGTTCGACATCGCCCGGCGCGGCGGCATGCGGCCGGAAACACGAGTCGAGCGGTGGAGGGCCATAGCGGAGATCGTGCTGAACAGAGCCGACGGCAACCTGGATCGCGCTTTGCGCAGCTTGCCTCTGGCCAAGGCGAGGACCTTGCTCAAGGCTTTCCCGGTGATCGGTGATCCGGGAGCGGGCAAGATTCTGCTGTTTGCGGATGTCGCGCCTCTGCCCAGCCTGGAGTCCAACGGTGTGCGGGCCTTGACCCGGCTGGGCTTCGTCGCCGAGCAGCGCGACTACGCAGCCTGCTACCGCGCCGCCATCGAGCTGTTGCGGACGCACGGTATCATGGACCGGGACTGGCTGATCGACGCCCATGTCAGTCTGCGCGAGCACGGTCGGGCGCTGTGCAAGCGTGGCGCACCGAATTGCGTGCCCTGCCCCCTCGACTCCGTCTGCGCTCATACGGTCACGGCGAAGTTGTGAAGGCGACGGTGAGGGGAATAAGCTGGCTTCGCCTTCGCAACCCCAACGCCTCAAGCTCATGACCGACAAGCCCGCTGTGATCTATGCCCGACAAACCGATCTGGAGGCGTCCGAGTTCGCTCGCGTGCTGGCGGAGTCGGGCCTGGGGGCGACACGCCCGCTCAACGATCCCGAACGGTTGGGCCAAATGCTTTCCGCCGCCGGCTTGGTGGTCACCGCTCGCCTGGACCAGTCGGACCGCCCGTTGGTGGGCGTGGCGCGTTGCATCACCGACTTTTCCTGGTGCTGCTACCTGTCTGAATTGGCGGTATCCCGCTCCGCCCAAGGCCTGGGTGTCGGCAAGGGCCTTTTGAACCAGGTGCGCCGCGAACTAGGCCCCACAGTGAGCCTCATCCTGGCGTCGATGCCCGACGCCGTCAGCTTCTACGAGCGCATCGGCATGCCGCGCATGCCGGACACCTTCTGCTATCGCCGTGAGCGATAGCCGGCGAACCCGGCGCCCGGCCTGTTCGAATCCGGACAGTTTTCCGGGCGACCTGATCCTATGGCGATACCAATAGATTGAAGTTGCTCGACTTCGCGTCGCACCCGGTCCGGCGGATAATAACCCGCAAGCTTGGGGTCAGAATGTTGTGTCACCGCAACTAGCTATCTTCTTCGTCTGGGACGGCTGGATCCTGTCATGGATGTTCGCCGCTGTCTGGGCCGACCGCGCCGCCCGTCGGCCATCCTTTGCGGCCGAGGCGCCCCACTGGATCATAACCATGCTTGGCGGCGTTTTGCTGCTCGGCGTCCGCACCCACGACCATCAAGGCCCCGGACGCCTGTGGGACATCGACGAGGCGTTCGGCTGGAGCCTGGTGGCGGTCGCCATGCTCGGCTTCGGCTTTTGCTGGTGGGCGCGGCTTCACCTGGGCCGACTGTGGTCGGGGACAGTGACCAGGAAGGTCGATCACCACATCGTCGACACAGGCCCCTACGCCCTGGTCCGCCATCCGATCTACACCGGCATCATCCTGGCCGCCTTCGCCACGGGCGCGCTCAAGGGCACGATCGTCGCCCTCGCCGGCGCCGCGACCATGACCCTCGGCTTCTGGACCAAGGCGCGCCTGGAGGAACGTTTCCTGCGCCAGGAAATGGGTTCTGACGCCTATGACGCCTACAGCCGCCGCACCCCCATGATTGTGCCGTCTATTCCCAGAAGGGGATAGATGCCCGGCAGTAAAATGCAGTCGAGGACTGGGTCCCATCGCCATCAGACTGCTCTACCGAGCGTAGTGAGCCCAAGGTTTCGCACCTGTCGCCCCATCGCTGTGCTGCATCGACGCAGTTCGCCGCTTAATAGCGTTTCCGAAACCTTTGCTGTGTTAGCTAAGCCAGAACAGTGTGGTTGCTGGAGTTTGCACATGGCGAAGAGGCCGGCGGTGAGTTTCGCTGCGCTGCTCTGCGTGTGCGCGAGCCTCGCCGCTGCGACGCCGCCTGCGCATGCCCAGGGACGCGTCGATCCAGCCCAACTTGCCCTCGCCCTGGAACAACGCGCCGACAAGAGCAGCTTCGCCGATCTCGAGCGCTTTGGCGATGCGGCGAGCCGGAGCGCGAGCCGCGAATCGCTCAGCCGGATGCAGCACGTGGCCTGGACCCTGCTCAACCAGTCCGAATTCGACCGCTTCAACCACTGGAACGACCTCCTCAAGCGCAGCGCCGAGCGTCAAGGCGACAAACGCTATCTGGCCATGGCGCGGATCAACGCGCTGAAGGCCCGCTATGACAGCGGCGATCCTTCGGTTCAGGCTGAAATCACGCGGATCGCGCAGGGCGAGCCGGATTGGTTCGCCCGCATTCACGCCATGGGCGTCGAATCCCAGATCCTCATCGATCAGGACCAGACCGGTTCGGCTTTGAAGATCCTGTCCGAAGCCGAGGTGCTGATCCCCGCCGGCGATCCAGCCTCCAACGCCGCTGAATCGACCATCTGGGAAGACATCGGCCTGACCTTGATGGTGCTCGACGATCTGGGCGGCAGCGCCCAGGCGCTTCAGCGCGCCGATATCGAGTTCGCCGATCCCGCCTATCCCCGCCCGGACTTCGACGGCGTCTACAACATGGCGCACATGGCGGTGAAGCTGGGCGACGGTAAGTTGGCCCGCGAACTCTACCGCGTGCACCACAGGCTGGCCACCCGCTCGGACCTGCCGCACCTGCGGGTCTGGGACCAGAACATGTGCGCCATGGTCGCCGATAGTTTCGGCACGCCGGCGGAAGTCATGGGATGCCTGAAGGGCCTGGACAACAAGCTGAGCGGCGCGGAATTCCTGGCGCGGGACCTGCTGCCACTACGGGCGATCGCCCGTGCGCGCCTGGGCGACGTCGCTGGCGCCCAGGCCGATCTCAACGCCATTCGCATTCTATTGGCGAATGTAGATAACCAAACCTCCAACCTGGAGCGCGAGAAGCAGGTGGAGGCCGAGCTTTTGCGGGCCCAGGGCAAAGAGCAGAAAGCCTTCGAGGTCCTGCGCACCTATGACCTGAACCACGCACAGGCCGACGCGCGCCGCTTCAATGTGGGCGTTCATCAGATCACCGGCGCGCTGCAGAACCAGTTGTCGACCGCTCGCCGTGACGCTGAACTGCAGCGCCAGGCCGCCCGGTCACAATATTGGATCATCGCGTTCGCAGCTCTGTTCCTGGTCTGCGCCGCGGGTGTGGTGCTCTGGCAGAGGCGCATTGGGTTGCGGCTGCGGGCGGCGCAGATGAAGGCCGAGATGGCCAGCAATTCCAAGAGCGAATTCCTGGCCAATATGAGCCATGAGATCCGTACCCCGCTAAACGGCGTGGTCGGCGTGGCCGACATGCTCGCCGCCAGCGACCTGCCCCGTCGTGAGCGCGAGATGGTCGAGATTATCCGCAGCTCAGGCCAATCACTCGAGCGCCTGCTCTCCGACGTGCTGGATCTGGCGCGGGTTGAAGCCGGGCGTATGAGCATCGAGACCGCGCCCTTCCAGGCCGGGGACCTGGTGCGTACGGTTGCCAGCCTGTCGCGCCTCAAGGCCGAGGACAAGGGTCTGGTCCTCGACGCCAAGATCGCGCCCGAATTGGAGTCCTGGTTCATCGGCGACGCCACACGGGTGCGCCAGATCCTCACCAACCTGATCAGCAACGCCGTCAAGTTCACCGATTTCGGTGAGGTGGTCATATCCGCCACCACGGCCCGCCCGGGCGTTTTGCGCTTCGTCGTAGCCGACACCGGCGTCGGGTTCGACGACAGCGAAAAAGAACGCATCTTCGGACGGTTCCAGCAGGCCGACGGATCGATCACCCGCCGTTTCGGCGGCAGCGGCCTGGGCCTGGCCATCTCCCGCCAATTGGCGGCCCTGATGGGCGGCGAGATGGACTGCCAAAGCGCGCCGGGAGAAGGCTCACGCTTCTCGTTCGAAGCGCCGTTTGCGCCAGGCCCCTCGCCGGTCGTCGATGACGACGACTTCTTCGGCGAAGGCGCCACACCGACCGAGGATCGCCCTGTCCGGGTGCTGGTGGTCGACGATCACGACACCAATCGCAAGGTTGTGCGGATGATGCTCGACCAGTTTGGCGTCGAGACGGTGTCCGTGGTCAATGGGCTCGAGGCCGTCGAAGCCGTGCGCCGTGAGCAGTTCGACGTGGTGTTCATGGACATGCAGATGCCGGTCATGGACGGCCTTGAGGCCACCCGGATCATCCGGCAGGAGGAACAGGGCGCCAGCCGCCATATCCCGGTGATCATGCTCAGCGCAAACGCCATGCCCGAACATCGCGAGGCTGGGCGACTGGCCGGTGCGGATGGGCACGTTTCCAAGCCCGTCACCGTGACGGCCCTGATGGCGGCTCTGAACATGGCTCTGGGCGGCGAGATGAACGCTCAGGAAGAGACCCTGTCCTCGGTAGCCTGACAGAGCGGGTTGAGGAAAAGTGCGAAGCGGCTTTCCCTCCACAACCCGCTCCTCCCCATAGAGCCGATCACGTCTTATGATTTTGGATTGATTCAATCCAAAATCATCGGGATCTACGGCGTCTTGTAGATCACGCCATCCTTCATCACGAACACCACCCGGCTAAGCGCGGTGATATCCGTCGTGGGGTCGCCCGGAACCGCGATCAGGTCGGCCAATAGCCCCTGGTGGACGCGGCCGATCTGATCGGCTTGACGCAGTATCCTGGCGTCGACCGCGGTGGCGGCGAGCAGGGCCTGGACCGGCGTCATGCCGTCGCGCACCATCCAATGCAACTCACGCCAGTTCTCACCATGGGCGAAGACGCCCACATCCGATCCGCAGCCGATGGTCACGCCCAGCTTCAGAGCCAGCCGAAAGGCTCGCTCAGCCTGCTGCATGGCCAGCGTCGGCGGCGATTGGCCCGGTATGTAGTGCTGGAAATAGATCGAGGTCGCTTCGACCGCCGTCAGGGTCGGCTCATAGGCGATGCCCTTCTGCGCCATGAGGCGGAACGTGGCTTCCGAGGCGCCATACCCGTGTTCGATCGTATCCACGCCGGCGACGGCGGCCCGGCGCATGCCTTCGTCGCTGGCGGCATGAACCGCAACAGGATGGTCCTGCGAATGGGCCACCTCTACAGCCACCTTCAGCTCTTCCTGGGTAAAGGTCGGTTGCGTCGCGCCACCGGGGCCTACGCGGTAGTCCGCGTAGAGCTTGATCCAATCAGCGCCGAGGGCGGCCTGCTCGCGCACCGCCTTGGTGACCTCCGCGGCGCCGGAGGCTTCCTGCGCACCCTGCGGCAGGTCCCAGCCTGACACGTAGTTGCGGCGCGCCGGGCCGTAGGCCCCGGTGGCGACGATGGCGCGGGTGGCGACGAACAGGCGAGGCCCGGGGACAATTCCGTCCTGAATCGCCCGCTTGAGCCCCACGTCCGCGTCGCCGGCCCCCTCCGTGCCCAGGTCTCTCAGAGTGGTGAACCCCGCCATCAAGGTCGCCGTCGCCTGCCAGCCCGCGCGTAGGGTGCGATAGGCCAGCGGCTCCTTGAGCACTTGATCGTCCCACAGGGCCTCGTTGTAGGGATGCAGGAACAGGTGCGAATGGATATCGATCAATCCCGGCAACAGGGTCGTTCCCGGCAGTTCGATGATCCGCACCCCCGCCGGGGCATGGACCGAGTCTGCCGGGCCGACCGCGGTAATGCGATTATTGGTCAGCACCACCACCCAGCCCGAATGGGTGACGGCGTCGTCGGCGGTGAAGACCCGCGCAGGCCGCAGCAGGACAACCACATCGTCGGCACGCGTGGGCTGAGCGGCCAGAACGCCGACCAGGGTCGAAATCGCCGCTGCGACCCGCCAGCGCCTCACGCGCCGATATGAATACATGTCTCGCTTCCCCCACGCCCGACTGGCCGGCAGACTCTTGTTTCGCTCACCGCAGCTTGTCATCCGCCGGCGCGTCGGCCATCAAAATCCCGCAAGACATAACAAGGTTCGCAATAGGGAGTCTGCAGGCCATGATTGAAGCCGCCGCGCCACGGGAGCCAATCCTCGACCCAGGCCTGCCGATCATCGACCCTCACCATCATTTGTGGGATCGTACGGCGGCTCAGATCGCCGCCTTACCGGCGCCCCAGCATCCGTTCGAGCACGTCGCCAAACTGCGTCCACGCTATCTGCTTGACGAGTTGCTGGGGGATCTGAACAGCGGCCATAACATTCGTGCGACCGTCTATCTGCAGTGTGGGGTCATGTACCGCGCCGACGGCCCCGAGCATCTGCGCTGCGTCGGCGAAACCGAATTCGTCAACGGCGTGGCCGCCATGACCGCCAGCGGCCTCTACGGCGAGGTGCGCGCCTGCGCCGGCATCGTGGGCCATGCGGACCTGACCTTGGGCGACCGGGTTGTCGAGGTTTTGGAGAGGCATATCGCCGCCGGGGGTGGCCGCTTTCGGGGGATCAGGAACAGCGCCTCCCACGACGCCGACCCCGCAGTTCTAGGCCCGCTAGCGCGAACGCCCGCCGGGCTCTACGCTGAGCCAGGCTTTCGCCAAGGCTTCGCCCGATTGGCGCCCCTGGGCCTGTCCTTCGACGCCTGGCTGCTTGAACCGCAACTGCCAGACCTGATCGATCTCGCCCGCGCCTTTCCGGATACGCCGATCGTGCTCGACCATGTCGGCACCCCGCTGGGCATTGCCAGCTATGCTGAGCGGCGCGAAGAACGCTTTCCCATCTGGCGGGAAAATATCCGCGCGCTGGCGGCCTGCCCCCAGGTCTCGGTCAAGCTCGGCGGCCTGGCCATGGCCTTTCCGGGCTTCGCATCGTTCATGGCCAAGCCCCCCGCGACCTCCAGCCAGCTGGCGGCGGAGTGGCGCCCCTATGTGGAGGCCTGTATCGAGGCGTTCGGCCCCGATCGCTGCATGTTCGAGAGCAATTTTCCGGTGGATATCTGCAGCTGCAGCTACGACGTGCTGTGGAACGCCTTCAAGCTCATCGCGGCCGGATATTCAGCGGATGAGAAGACCGCGCTGTTCAGCGCCACCGCGAACCGGGTCTATCGGCTGGGGCTCTAACTGGCGCCTATTGCGTCGCCTACTGCGCTGTATAGCCTCCGTCGATCACCAGCTCCGATCCGGTCATGAAGCTGGACTCGTCCGAGGCCAAAAACACCACTCCGTCAGCGATCTCCCGCGCCACGCCCAGCCGTCCGAAGGCGTGGCGAGAAATGATCATCTCGCGCATCTCGTTACCGTTTTCGGCCTGATGCAGCACATTGGCGACCATCGGCGTGTCGATGAACCCTGGATGGATGGAATTGACCCGTATGTTCAGCGGCGCCCATTCCAGCGCAGCAGCCTTGGTCAGCATCAAGACACCACCCTTGGAGGCGCAATAGGCCGCCGCTCCGGAAAGACCGACCTTGCCCAGGATCGACGAGATGTTGATCGCCGATCCGCCGCCGCCCTGGGCCATGGCCGGACCCGCATGCCGCAGCCCCAGGAACACTCCGTCGAGATTGACCGACAATATTCTTCGCCAGTCCTCCAGGCTGTGAGTCATCAGTTGCAGGCCGCCGCCCGAGACGCCCGCGTTGTTGACCAGGACGTCGAGGCGGCCAAAGCGATCCAGGGTTCCGGCCACCGCCCTCGCCCAATCTTCTTCGGATGTCACGTCATGGGTGAAGAACACCGCCCGTCCGCCAGCGCTCGCGATCGCATCGGCCAGGGCTTCGCCGTCTTCGCTCTGTCTATCTGTCAGAACGACCGTGGCGCCTTCCCGGGCCAGCCGGCGCGCGGCCTCAGCGCCCAGACCCGACGCCGCGCCGGTGACCAAGGCGACCTTCCCCTGAACGCGTCCCACCCGGTCGGCCATGGCTGGTCTCCAAATTGTCAACGCGCGGCCGCCCGCCGTCACGAAACCGTTGAAGATCACGCTTAGCGTGAATTTGTAAATGATGGAGCGGGAGCTCGCTGATGGTCGATATCGCCCTGCCCTCCGGATCCGGACCCGTGGGCCATCGTCTCAACCAGCGGCCGCCGCTCGCGGCCGGCGCGGTGTTCCTGCTGCTGCTGGGCGGCGGCCTCGGTTACGGCGCGTTCGGCCTGGTTCACGACATCCACAGCGTCGGTGAGCCGGTGGCGTTCGGCGTCTTCGCCCTTCTCGGCCTGGCGCTGCTGATCGCCCTCGGCTTCGAGTTCGTCAACGGCTTCCACGACACCGCCAACGCCGTCGCTACGGTGATCTACACCCACAGCCTGCCGCCCCTGGTGGCCGTGGTTTGGTCGGGCCTGTTCAATTTTGCTGGCGTCATGGTCTCCACCGGTGCGGTGGCCTACGGCATCATCACCCTCTTGCCGGTTGAGTTGATCCTGCAGGTGGGCAGCACGGCCGGCTATGCGATGATCTTTGCATTGCTGATTGCAGCGATCATCTGGAACCTCGGCACCTGGGCGATGGGCATTCCCAATTCGTCCTCCCATGCGCTGATCGGTTCGATCATGGGCGTCGGCCTTTCCAACCAGCTGATGGCGCCGAGCGGCCAGGCGACCTCCGGGGTCGACTGGTCCCAGGCGGTGAACGTGTTCCGCGCCCTGTTGTTCAGCCCGCTGATCGGCTTCGTCAGCGCCGCCCTGCTGCTGTTGGTGATGAAGGTGCTGGTGCGCAACAAGACCCTCTATGAGGCGCCCACCAGCGACCAGCCGCCGCCCTGGTGGATCCGTGGCCTGCTGATCCTCACCTGCACCAGCGTCTCCTTCGCGCACGGCGGCAATGACGGCCAAAAGGGCATGGGCCTGATCATGCTGATCCTCATCGGCGCCGCCCCAACGGCCTATGCGCTGAACCGCACCCTGCCCGACAGCGCCGCGCCGGCCTTCGAACGCACGGCGGAGGCGGCCGGCGTCGCCTTCCGCGCCCACGCGGTGGGCTTCCCCGCGCCCAACACTGTCGTCGCGCGGGCCGAAGTCGGCGACGCCCTGCGCACCCACAAGCTGAACGATCCGAAGATCTTCGCCGCCCTGGCCGTGCTTTCGACTGACATCGAAGCTCAGGTGCAAACCTATGGCTCCCTTCGCCATGTGCCGGCGGCCGAGACCCCGAACCTGCGCAACGACATGTATCTGTGCGGCGACGCGGTGCGCCTGTTGACCAAGGACAAGT
>DASXNV010000109.1:0-2988 GCA_036494815.1 Caulobacteraceae bacterium | reverse complement strand
CTCGCCAACCCCGCGACCCTGCGCCTGACCGCGGCCCGGCAAGATGACCCCTGACGCCGTCCCGTTCCCGCTGTCGCTGGTCGTGGAGCGCGGGGCGTTCAAGCCGGCCAATGCGGTGACCCTGGCTCGAGGCCTGCTGGTAGCGCCGATTTTCGGTCTTCTATGGGCCGGCCTGCCTGGGGCCGCGCTCGGTCTCTACATCGTGGCCGCGGCCACCGATCTCCTGGACGGCTGGCTCGCGCGGCGTTTCAGGCAATCCTCGGAGTTCGGGGCCCAGCTGGACGCGGTGGTCGACAATCTGTTCTCCGTCGCCATCCTGGGTTTCCTGGCGCTGGCCTACCCGCAGCTCATCGCTCGGCAATGGCCGGCGGTCGCCATCCTCTTCGGCGGGCCGGTCATCTATCTCGCAATCTCCTGGCTCGCGACACGCAGGCTTCTCATGTTCCACGTCTGGTCGGCGAAGGTGGGTGCTTTCCTGCTGTTCTGTCTGTGGCCGGCGACCGCCTTCACCGGCTGGGAGGGGTGGCTTTGGCTGAGCGCGGCGGTGGTGGGCATGAGCCGGCTCGAGCAAGTGGTCCTGATCGCGCGCGGCGGGCGTGATCTCAACGCCGCGCACGGCCTGGTGCGGGTTAGTCGAGCGCAGCCTCAATAGCGCCGATAGGCCGCCTCCGTGGCGCTGGCGGCAGGTGTTTGGATGCCTGCGCGAACGGGGTGAGCAGCATCCCCGTCACAGAGTGAGGCGCCGCCGCGCCCTTTGCGGGCTCAGCGCCGAAAGACAGCGCCTCGCGTTTGCGGCCAGGTATGTGCAGGGTGCCAAACGCCCAATCCCAGATCGACAGGCAGCTGCCCAGGTTACGGTTGAAGTGCCCCGGGTCCGCCGAGTGATGGATCTGGTGGTGGGCCGGGCTCATGAGGATGCGGCCGATTGGACCTCGGAAGCTGATCCAGATGTGCGAGTGCTGCAGGTGCACCGTCAGGAAGGCAAAGGCCACGAGTATGATGTTCGTGCCCGAAAGCGCGAAAGGCGCCGCTGACCCGCCGAACGCATACTCAAGGACACCGCCCACGAGCCCCATCACCGCGGCGGTGATGTTGGCGAAAAGCAGGGAGTCGATGGGATGCACCCGGAACACGGTGAGCGGAGTGAGCACCTCGGCCGTGTGGTGGACCTTATGGAATTCCCAAAAGGCAGGGATCTTGTGGGACAGGAAGTGGTCGAGCCAGTAGGCGAATTCATAGGCGAGGAAGAGGGCGAGCGTCGCGGCGAGGCGGGCCATGCCTGCGGGCGCGCCTGCTAGTGGCGCACCGCCGAACGCCAGGCTGAGGAGATGCGCGGTCGGACGGCTTATCTGGCTGGCCGAGGCGATGGCCCATCCGATCAGCGCCGCCGCCGGAAAGGTGTTGAACAGGAACATGCCCATATCGGCCCAGCTCGATGGGCTGCGCAAAAGACGCCGAGGGAACAACGCCCGCGCCATCGCCCGAACCTTCACGGCCTTGCCTCGGCGGAGGCGTGTCCAGGCCAGGCTTGCGAAGGCGATCACCAGGGCGCTGAAAAGCGAGGCGGCCGAGAACACGGAACCTGGCGAGAGAAACACGCCCGCGGCGCGGCCGATGAGAAAAAGGGCCGCCTTATGCAGACTCTCCGGCAAGGCGGCCTTCCCAGCGTGCGGTCCAAGGATAAGCCTCGGAGTTTAGTTCCTGGGGGTGATGACGCTGTTAATGGCGGTCACGCGGGGCAATTCGATCCACCATACAAAAACCCCGGCCTCGAAAGGCCGGGGTTTCAGGTCTGCTGGTTGGAACTAAAGCTTGCTCAGGCGAGCTGGGCCCTTTGTCGGCGCTGCATGCGAAGCGCTGCTCCGATGCCGCCGAAGCCGAGGATCATCAGGCCCCAGGCGGCTGGTTCGGGAACGCCGCCGCCGCCGCCGCCAGTTGGATTGATTTCGACGCTGCCGGCGGCGAAGCCCGTCGCAATAGCGCCCGTGCCACCGGACCCGCAGGTTGGGTTAGATGTGGTGTCGCAGACCGCGATGTGCGCGGCGACAAAGTCTCCGCTGGCATTGGGAGTAAGTACGTTAGCGGACGAGGACCACGTCGTTGTGCCGGTGTCGGTCAGCAGGAACGAGATGGAGGTCGACGGGGAGCCAAAGCCGTCGGCTTGATTGGTGGTCTGGTTGAAAACTCCGAACCCGTCCACATTTCCGGAACCCCCACTACTGATAGAGGTGACATCCGCGAAATTGGTGATGGTCCATGACGTGGCGTTCACGTTCACGTCCGCGGCGCTCGAGTCGATGAAGAAGTAGTGAAACACTCCCACGTTATCGGTTGTAAAAGTGACGGTAGCGGTCGTGGGCGTGAGCAGGTTGATGGACACGCTCCCATAGGGGGCGGGAAATCCGGATATATCCGTATTCCCCGCGCCCAACGAAACGGTCGTCAGCGCGTTGGCGGCTCCAGCACCTAAAAGGCCCAACGCCACAGCAGCGCTGGCAGCAAGCAGCTTCAGCTTCATGGTAGTGCCCTCCGTTACAACCATAACTGGCGCTTCCCGGGTGGGAGACGTCGGCGGTCATGCTTATTCCCACCCCAAGTGGTGTCAAACCACATCGCTCCTCAAGCGATTTCAATTATTTGGAGGGTCTTGAGGGTGGACAACTACCAGTAGTGAATACCTGCCGAATGCCTGAGTGATCAGACATTCAGGTATCGCGCACAACAAAAAGCCCGGCCGCGCCGGCCGGGTTCAATATCTTGGCCGATGACAAGAGGGAACTCAGGTGGTCTCGCGCCCAAACAAAAACCCCGGCCGCGAAGCCGGGGTTTCCTGTCTTGGCCGAAGCCGAGACCGTAGTTAGGCGGCCGTCAATGCCTGGCGGCGACGCTGGCTGCGGAGCGCGGCGCCGAGGCCACCGAAGCCGATCAGCATCAACGCCCAGCTGGCCGGCTCAGGAACGCCGTTGTGCTGGGTGGGTACGCAGTCGC
>DASXNV010000108.1:0-32654 GCA_036494815.1 Caulobacteraceae bacterium | reverse complement strand
GGTGCGGAGGGAAGCGGTCGGGCTCTGCGCGTTGTGAGGGCTACGCGCCCGCCCGCTCCCCTCACCTATCCCCTGGTGACATTTCTATCTGGCGCCCAGCGCGACATCTCTATCCGGCGTAGACAATGTCTGTGCCGCGGCGGATTCTATTTCGAGGTGCGACTTCTGAGGTTTTTCAGCAAGTTGCCTTCGGGGGGAATCCGGCATGGGAAAGCGTTACGACCACCTCACCGCCGACGACCGGAAGCTGATCGCTCGCCTGCACGAGGATAAGATCCCCGTCACGGTGATCGCGGTGCAGCTGGGCCGCCATAAGTCGACGATCCATCGCGAGCTGCGGCGCAATCGAACCGACGACGGACCCTGGCTGCGGGGTTATTTCGCCATGGCGGCGGACCAGATCAGCGCCATGCGTCGGCGCCGATCGGCCAAGCTGCACCGCGACCCGGTCTTGGCCGCCCATGTCGTCGCCCGGCTAAAGGACGGTTGGTCGCCCGAGCAGATCGCCGGCCGCCTGGCCCTGGATCGCGCCGAGGCCGCCATCTGCCACGAGACGGTCTATCGCTACGTCTATGGGCCTGCCGGCCGCGCCGCTGAGCTCTATCGGCATCTCCCGAGCCAGCGTCGCCGCCGGCGCGCGCGCTACGCGAGGAAACCCAGAGGCTTGAGCATCCCGGAAGCCAACACGATCGGTAAGCGCCCTGCCGAGATCGGCGAGCGCACGACCTTCGGCCATTGGGAATGCGACCTGGTGGCCTTCAGGCAGGTGTTCGGCAAGCACAACATCACATCGCTCGTGGAGCGGCGCAGCCGATATCTGTTCATCAGCCGCAATCCCAGCCGGCACTCGGCCAACATCATGGCCGGCCTGGTCCGCGACCTCGGGCCACTGCCGCCGGCCTGCCGTCGATCCATCACCTTCGACCGCGGAACCGAGTTTGCGGGCTTTCCCAGCCTCAGGCAGAGCCTGGGCGCCCAAAGCTACTTCTGCGCCCCATCGGCGCCCTGGCAGAAGGGCACGGTCGAGAACACCAACGGCCGCCTGCGCCGCTTCCTGCCACTGGACTTGGACGTGTCCACCAAGACCGCCGAGGAGCTCGCCGCCCTCGCCTGTTGCATGAACGCCACGCCGCGAAAATGCTTAGGATTCCGAACCCCTGCCGAGGTGTTCAATGAATTTGTCGATCAGTTTGGAGCGACGAAATAGCTGCCAGTTATTGATAAAGCGGCGTGCCGTCGTTGTCCGCCGCAATCAAATCCTTGCCCGGCAACCGAGCGGATCCCATCAGCGGAACCTTACGTTTGTCCCGATAGCGGGAGCCGTTAAACGATCTCACGATCTCATCGTATTCGAAATGATCTCCACGAAGCTCACCTTTGCGGACGACTGAAATATCCCGCCAGCCTTTGGTGGAGGTTCTCAACAGCCGGATCGGCCGAATGGTGATGGGTTCGTCCATAATGACCTTGTACGAACTGGCGCTCGGGACCAGCACCAATGTCGTACACCCACCGCTGCCGCAGTAGCCGCCGCCCGACACGTAAACGACGGCGTCAAGCTGACCGTCACCCTTGAGATCGGCGAACGCCATTGCAACATGGACCGAAGGGTCTGGGGTGTCCTCATTCTTGAGGAAATAGCTGCTCAAAAACCGCTTCACCTTCAGCGTGTCGTCCGCGCTGGGCGACGGCGCAGCGGCGGTCACAGGCGCAGCAAGACCAAGAACGACCAGTGCAGCAAGCCAGGGGAAGAGAGCTTTCATCCGGGCATCGTGCCATCGGAACGGGCATCTTGCCACCCACCAGCAACGCTAGTTACGTGCCGATCCTACGTGCCTCGCGCGCCTGACGGCGCACTCGGAAAACAAAGACGAAGCTGCCTTGCCCGTGCGACGGATCGGCGGTCGGGCTCTGCGCGAACTGAGGGCTTCGCGCCCGCCCGCCGCCCGACTGCCAACCTCGTGCAGAACCGGGTGACAAGCCGCGCCCTCCCCGTCATCCTGCGCCCGGCCTCAGTCGCACTTCGGCTAGAACCCGCACGCGTGGGCAAGCATGTCGTGCGCCTTCACCCTGCTCTCGACCTCTTCGACCAGCTGGTCGCAGCCTTTTGGCCGTTAGTTCCGACCGCCAGATGACCTCACATCGGAACTGAAGTTCTAGCGCGGACATCACCTGGATGCGGCGTCAAAGCGGGCGCGCTCGGCGTGGATATCGGCGTAGCTACGGTCGGCCCAATCGATGAGGTTCGCCATCGGCTCCAGCAAGGATTGGCCTAGCGGCGCCAGACGATATTCGACGCTCGGCGGCGTGGTTGGAAAAACATGGCGGGTGATCAGCCCGTCGCGTTCCAGATCACGCAGCGTTTGGGTGAGCATCCGCTTGGAGATGTCTCGGATGGCTCGGTGCAACTCGCTAAAGCGCTGTGGTCGCATCGCGAGGGTCATGATCATGAGGATGCTCCATTTGTCGCCGATCCGGTCAAGCACGTCGCGCACGGGGCAGCAAACGGGCTGTTCGGACTGCGCGTCGTCCGATTGATATCGGCCGAATCTCTCGATTGCGCTGGATGCGGTGCTCATGTCGGGTTCCTTTGGCCTCTCCTGGTTACATAAACCTGCCTCCTTACGGCGCAGGATAATGGTCTTTATATGAGACCTGCCCTCATACGTAGACCTTACAGGGCCAGGAGCAAACGCATGTTTTTAGTAATGGGAATTACGGGGAAAGTCGGCGGCGCAACGGCAAGGCATTTGCTGGCCCAAGGCAAGAAGGTCCGCGCGCTGGTCCGTGATCGCGAAAAGGCGGCGATCTGGGCGGACCAAGGGGTCGAGCTGGTCGACGGCGACTGGACTGATGCGGCCGCCATCCAGCGAGCACTGGACGGCGTTGAAGGCGCATTCCTCATGCTGCCGGCCATATGGGCGCCCTCGCCTGATTTCAAAGAAGCGAAGAGCGTGATCGCGAACTATGTCACGGCGCTGACAAAGGCAGCGCCGCCGCGGGTGGTCGCGCTCTCGTCGATGGGTGCGAACCGAACCAGCGGGCTGGGGATGATCACGGCCCTGTCGCTTCTGGAGAAAGGATTTCACGACCTGACACTGCCGATTGCCTATGTGCGCGCCGGCGGGTTCTTCGAAAACTTTCTCTACGGCCTGCATGTCGCCCAGGGCGGCACGCTACCCGTCTACTACAACCCGACGAATCGGAAATCGACCATGGTCGCGACCAATGACATCGGCGCCGAGGCGGCGACGCTGCTGATCGGGCCGGCGTGGCCGGGACATCGGGTCATCGAACTCGGTTCGCTGGTCAGCGCGGATGAGGTCGCAGCCCAACTAGGGCAAGTGCTTAAGCTCGACGTGAGGGCCTTTGCCGTCCCGCGTGCGGGTTGGGCGGAAGCTTTCGAGCAGTTCGGTATCCCAAAGGGCCAAACCGGACCTGCCGAAGAAATGTTTGAAGCTGTGAATGCAGGATGGATGGACCTCGGCGTCAAGGGGGCGGAGCACGTCGCCGGAACAACCCCCGCTCGCGATGTCTTCGCGGCCGCCCAACGGGCCGCTGCAGCGTGAGCTGCGGCGCTAACACTAAGAAAGATCGAGGTAAACATGAAGAGTCTTGTTTTAGGTTCCTCTCAAGGCGCAGAAATCAGCGCAGACAAGCCGGCTCGTCGACCGCGCGCGCACGGGTCTTCGGTGATCTCCTCATCAGATAAGGCTGGCTAAATGTCTAAAATTCCCTGGCGCCAGATCTTCGCCTTGGCTCTTGCCGCTTTCTTCGTTGTGGGATCGCTCAGCAACATCTTCGCCGCCGGATCTATCTACGAGGAATACCTGAAGTGGGGATATCCGCGCTGGTTCCATTTTGTGACCGGCTTGCTGGAACTCACGACCGCCGTTCTGCTGGCGCGGGCAAGCACCCGGCTATTGGGCTCAGCGCTCGGCTGCACCGTGATGCTGGGGGCGCTCACGACCGTCACACTCCACGGCGAATACGGGCATGCCGTGCCGCCACTTGTCGTCGCGACACTGACGATCGTCGTCGGCTGGATCACCTGGCGCAAGGGGTTTCAGGCTCGACATGAGTGAAGCCGCGCCGCCGTTCGAGGCCGCCGCAGCACTCGATGCATGTAGCCGCCAGATGAGACTGTCACCCCCTCTGCCAGATCAGGCAGGAACATATGTCAACCTGATCGCGCCCTCGCCAATTGGATCGCTGGCCACAAGGCGGAGCGGCGGCCGGGGGCCGGCGAAGAATGGCGTGCCGTGACCAAGCACGAAGGGGCGGAAGTAGAGTCGATACTCATCGATCAAACCAAGATCGGTCAGGCTTCGCGCCAGGTCCGGTCCAGCGACTTCAATCTCCCCAGTGAGCCTCGCCTTCAGCCCACGCATCACCGCCTCGATGTCATCCTGGACAAGTATGGCGTTGGGGCCGACCGACTTCAACAAGCGCGACACGACCCACTTCGGTTGGCGCCGCCACGCCGTCGCGAAGTCGCGTTGCTCCGCGCTCCACTCAGGACGGTCTTCGTCCCAATAACGCATGACCTCGTACGTGCGGCGACCGTACACACTGCCGCTCAGGGCGCGCACCCACTCGTAGAAGTGACGAAAGAGCGTGGGACCTGGTGGCTGCATTTCCTGGTGGTCGACATAGCCGTCCAGGGACTGCGACAAACCGAAGACGAGCTTCGCCATGCTGCAAAATCTCCACCCAGGGTTCTTCAGGCTAGCTTGAGCCGCGGTTACGCGGAAGTCACGCCCGCCACCTTAGGCGCCCGAAAGCCCATGGCGGCCCAGGCGGTCAGCAGCTTCCACATGAACCGGCCCGTGTGCCCGGCGTAGTTGGGTGCGTCGTCCGGCAGCACGACCCCTTCGGGCCGATTCGCGGTCATGACCCGCATTTCCAACGGCGGGACATCGTCCGGCAGGCGAGCGCGATACACCGTCAGCCAATGGCCCTTGGTGAAGTCGAGGAACATGGCCGAGTTGCAGCAGGTCGCCACCATGCGCCGCGTCGGCGAGTCCGGTTCCAGCCGGAACGCTTCCAACCGCTCGCCGCCCTGCAGGCAACGGACGCGGTCCTTGCGGTACAGAACAAAATCGGTCCCGCCATCGGCGTCGAGCACCGGCGGCGCATCGGCAAGCTGTTCGATCCGCCGGCCCGCTTCCTGGCAGCTCGCGCAATAGCAGGCGGCGTGCACAATCGGTGCGCCCGCCACCTCTAGCACGACCGCGCCGCATCGGCATGAGGCCTTCAGGCGCATAGGCTGTTTCATGTTCGGCTCCCGTCCGCCCCGCGGGCCTTAGCCGCCCTGCCCTGGCATCTCCATCCGGCTTAGACAATGGATCTAGCCGCAAAATGCAAATGGACGATGTCGGTTTCCGCAGGCCCCGTTCGTCGTTCCGACGCCAAGCCGGTGAAGCCGGCTTAAACAGGAGACAGACGATGCGTGTGATGGTGCTCGTGAAGGCTACCGAAGACAGCGAAAAGGGCGTTCTCCCCACCACCGAGCTGCTCAACGCGATGGGCCGATATAATGAGGAGCTGGTCAAGGCGGGTATCATGCTCGTCGCCGACGGCCTCAAGCCCTCCTCCCAGGGCAAGCGTATTGCGTTCGATGGTCCGGACCGGACCGTCATCGACGGGCCTTTCGCCGCAACCCGCGAGCTGGTCGCCGGTTTCTGGCTCTGGAACGTCAAGGATATGGACGAGGCGGTCGCCTGGGTGAAGCGCTGCCCCAATCCCATGCCGGGGCCGAGCGAGATCGAAATCCGGCCGTTCTACGAGATGGCTGATCTGCGATGAGGGGCCGACGTCGGCGCACATCTGCTCGATCACTTTGGCTTGGGCTCCCACAACTCGATCTTCGTGCCATCGGGGTCCACGATCCAGGCGAACCTGCCGTTCGGCTCTGTGTCGTCGCGTTTCAGGATTGGGACCCCTTTCGACTTCAGGCGCGCCACGAAGGCATCCAGATCGTCCACGGCGAAGTCGACCATGAATTCACGTGTCGACGGCGCCATGTAGTCGCTGGAACTGGGGAACGCGCTCCAGACCAGCAACGGAGGATGGCCCGGCGCATCGGATCTGAACATCGCCCCGCCCCACGGCTCCAGCGAAATGCCCAGCACGCTGCTGTACCAATTGGCCAAGGCCTTCGGGTCTTTGCTTTTGAAGAAAATTCCGCCGATCCCGGTGATGCGCCCTACCGGCTGCGCCTGAAGCGCCGGCGGGCAGATGGCGAGCCCGATGGCGGCAGCCAATAGGCCCAGCCTGCTAAGAATTTTCATGCCCGCCAGCCTCCTTTGTACAGCTCCTGGCGAACGCTAGCGCGCTACGAAGGATAGGTCGAATGGCAGTTGCTCACCCCGCGCCGCCGTTCGACCGGCCCGCTCTCGGCGTCAGAGCCCGGGCCGCCGGACATAATCCAATTCGACCCCAAGCAGCATCGGGGCTAACGTCCAGAACGCGACGCCGAGACCGACCCACATCAAGGCTCGGATCCGGCGGCCGGCCCTGAGATCGGCGACGAAGAGGAACGCCAGCGACCCCGTTATCGGCCCGAGCACCAGCCAGGACGCGAAGCGCACAAGTTTACCCCTAGCCCCCTGAAGCGGGGCCATCAGCAGCGTATTCATGGTGGTTCCTCGCAACGCGAAGCGCGTCCGTGGGCAGGATCGGCGATCCGATTTTGCTCAGAAGATAAACGTTAAATGTGTGGACACGTTCCCAATCAACTTCCGCTCGTAAGCGGCCTGACCGCGCCTTGACACATTTCGATGATTAGCTAATCATCGCATCATGAGCCAGGTGTTCAGAGCCCTTTCCGATCCCACCCGCCGGCGGGTGCTGCAGCTCCTGCGTAAGGGGCCGATGAGCGCGGGCGAGCTCAGCGACCCGTTCAACGTCTCCAAGCCGACCATGTCGGCTCACTTCGCGGTGCTGAAGGAAGCCGACCTGGTGCATGCCGAAAAGGCCGGCAAGTCCGTCATCTATCACCTGAAGCTGTCGGTGCTCGAAGAAGCGCTGCTGGGCTTCATCGATTCGTTCGGCCTGGGCGCGGAGGCGCCGGGGCCCAAGGAGGAGACTGCACGATGAAAAAGGAACTGATCGGCGCTCTCGCCTGGGCCGGCGGCATGATCGCCCTGGCATTCGGCGCGACCTTCGCGCGCAAGCTGGGCTATATCGACGGCGACACGGTCAGACGCGTGGTCACTGGCGTTATCGGGCTCTGGATGGCCTGGTACGGCAACCGAATCCCCAAGGCCTTCGCCCGGAACGCCTGCGCCCGCCAGGCCCAGCGGGTCGCAGCCTGGTCAATGGTACTGAGCGGGCTCGCCTATGCCGGACTGTGGGCGTTCGCGCCGATCCCGGTGGCGGCGATGGCCGGGTCCTGCGCGGTCGTGGCGGGGATAGCGGTGACGCTCGGCTATTGCCTGTCGCTACCGGCCAAGGCGAAAACCGCCTAGTTCGGACTGTCTTCGAGGCTGGCGCGCCGAACCGTCGGCTCATTCGGTGATCACCCGGTCGGCCCACTCGACCAACGAGACGAAGATCGGCGGGCTCCCGAATTTAGCCCCGAAGTTCGCCAGGTCGGCTTCGGTTACGCTTCGGGCGCGCGAGCACGCTCCGCACGCGTATATGGGCACATGGGCCTCAGCGAGTTCCTTGAGCGTATTGATGAGCGGTGGCCATCCCACCGGAACGACAGCTTCGGCTTCCGACATCCGCATCAGCCCGACCGCCTCGCCGAGCAGAAATATCTGCACGTTGTGCCCGGCCTTCATCAGTGCATGGCCGTGAAGAAACGGAAACGACGCCTTGGTCGGATCGTCTGAACCCCAGGCGCTTTTCATCACGATGTTCAGGCGTCGAGAAGCCGGTGTGCTCTCTGCGCGAGCGGCGCCCCCAAGGGCAGCCACCAACGGCAGGCCTGCGACGAGACTGAGGAATTGACGCCGAGCCATTTGAACCTCCGAGCAGCCAATAGAGCTCAGCCTACGCTCAACGACAGCCGTTGTCAGTGAAGGGGGCGGCCGGGCTCTGCGCCCGCCCGACCCCAGCCGCCCTGGCCTGGCGATCAGACCAAAAGCCCTCCCCCATCCAGCGCCAGCACCTGGCCGGTCGCATAGGTCTGGCGCATCAGGTACAGGTATCCATCGGCGATCTCGCTCGCCTCGGCCACATGGCCGACCGGCAGCCGGCCCGCTTCGGAGGCGTAGAGCGCCTCGCGAGCCGACTCATCCATTTCGCGCCACAGCGCGGTTCTTACCACGCCCGGCGAGACGATGTTGACGCGGATCGGAGCCAGCTCCACCGCCAAGGCCCGGGTCAGCCCCTCCATGGCGGAGCAGATGCTCGCCGCGACCGACCAGCCGCCGCCGGGCCGGGCGCCGGCCACGCCGGAGGTGAAGACGATGGATCCGCCGGGCCTCAGCTTGCCCTGGGCCGCCTTGGCGGCGGTCAGGGCGCCCCAGTATCGCAGCTCGAAAAAGCTCCGGGCGGCGGAGATGTCCATCGTCTTCAATGGTGCGATCTGCAGAGCCTCGCCGGCGGTGTAGACCAGGTGGTCGAAGTCGCCGAGGTCCTCGAACAGCGCAGCCACCTCCAGACTGCTCAGAAGGTTCGCCACGCGCCCTTCGGCGCCCGCCGGCAAACTCGACAGCGCCCGATCGAGGCGATCGGAGTTGCTGGAGACGATGACGGCCTGTGCGCCCTCGCCTGCTGCGGCCTGCGCCACGGCCAAGCCGATGCCCGACGTTCCGCCGAGGATCACGATGCGCTTTCCGTTCAAATCCATGGGGGTCTCTCCTTTGCTTTCGACCTCAATTTTCTCCCGATCCCGACATGTTTCCAGCGCATCCTTGTCCATGCTATGATGACGTCAAGTCACTCATGTCCTTCGATGCGCGCCTGCTTTCCGGCGTGGGCGTCATGGTCGCCGTGGTCGAGAACGGCGGCTTCGCTCGCGCGGCGGACCAACTGGGCCTCACCCCTTCCGGCGTGAGCCGCGCCATCGCACGGCTTGAGAGCGGCATCGGCGTTCGGCTGTTTCACCGCAACTCACGCGCCGTCACCCTCACCGAGGAAGGCCACCGCTTCCACGCCGAGGTTTCGCCCCTGCTGAACTCCATCCAGGAAGCGGCGGAAGATGCAGCGACCTCGATCACCACCGTCAGGGGGCGCCTGAAGGTCAATGCCGATCCGTGGTTCGCCCGTGCGGTGCTGGCCCCAAGGCTTCCCGAATTCCTGGCCCGCCACCCACAGCTCTTCCTTGATCTTGTCGTCACAAATCATCGGGAGGACATGATGAGTGGCGGCGTCGACGTGGCCATCCGCTTTGGTCAGCCCGATACGCCTGGCCTGATCGCCCGCAAGCTGCTGGAGACCCGGGTGATCACCTGCGCCGCTCCGGACTACATCGAGCGCCGCGGCGCGCCTCGGCGCCCTGAGGAGGTGACTGATCACCAAGCGCTTTTGTTCCGCGATCCTCAGTCGGGCCGGCCCTTCGCGTGGGAGTTTCGGCGGGGCGGCCAGGTTGTCTCCTGCGCTGTCAGCGGACAGGTGGTGATGGACGACCCATCCGCCGCGCTCGCCGCCTGTGAAGCCGGCCAGGGCCTGTTCCAGAGCCTGGAGCTCGGCCTCGCCCCGTGGCTCCACAGCGGCCGCCTAGTGCAGGTCCTCGATGACTGGGCGGAGGAACTCTTTCCCCTCTACGCCCTCTATCCTTCGCGGCGACAGGCGCCAGCCAAGGTCCGGGCGTTCCTCGACTTCGTCCAGGCGATCGGCTCGGCGCCTTAGTTTGTAGTCGCCCGATCCCGTAGTAGGGTGAGCGTATGGACCGCGACCATATCCTTGAGACTCTGCGCCGCCATTCGGCTGACTTGAGGCGCTTGGGTGCATCAAGCTTGTTTCTGTTTGGCTCCGCGTCAAGAAACGAGGCCGGCCCCCAGAGCGATGTCGATCTGTTTTTCGATTTCGACGACCCTCGTTTCAGCCTTGTCGAGCTTGTGGCCCTCCAAGATCGAGTCGCCGACCTATTGCACGCCCGCGCCGACGTGATGAGCCGCGGAAGCATCCACCCGCGGCTTCGAACTTCCATCGAAGGCTCCGCCATCCAGGTGTTTTAAGCAGGATGCGAAGCGTCCGTGTTCGGCTAGAGGACATCGCCGAAGTCATTACCGGCATTGAACAGACGCTGACCGGCGTCGATCTGCGGACCTTCAGCGGCAGTTGGCCATTGCAGCGCGCCATTGAGCGCGGCCTGGAGATTATCTCGGAAGCCAGTCGTGGAATTCCCGAGGGTCAGAAATCGGCTCATCCGGGCGTGCCCTGGACCCAGATCGCCGGGATCGGAAATATTCGTCGACACGAATATCATCGCGTCGAGCCGACGATTGTCTGGAATATCACGCAGACCCATCTGCCGAGCCTATCTATGGCTATTGGTCAGATGCTGGCCGATGATGCGAATTCTGAGGACGACTAGCAAAACGGGAGCGACCGACGTGCTGAAGATCGCCGCCCTGGTCCTGAGCGCCTCGCTACTTGCCGGCTCGGCGATCGCGGGTGTTCAGCCCTATCCGGCGAACTTCAAATCCGAGAGGGTCGCCACGAACGGGACGACGCTCTTCGTTCGCGTGGGCGGCCATGGTCCCGGCGTCGTGCTGCTCCACGGCTATGGAGAGACCGGCGACATGTGGGAGCCGCTGGCCGTAAGGCTGGCCAAGACCCATACCATCGTCGTACCCGACCTGCGCGGCATGGGCCTGTCCGCCCACCCCGCCACCGGCTATGACAAGAAGACCCAGGGGCGCGATATCGCCGGCGTCCTCGACGCCCTGCACGTGGGCAAGGTGGATGTGGTCGCCCACGACATCGGCAACATGGTCGGCTACGCCTTCGTCGCCGAGCAGCCAGAACGGGTGACCCACCTGGTCCTGATGGATGCGCCGATCCCCGGCGTGGGGCCTTGGGACGAAATTCTCAAGAGCCCCCTGCTCTGGCACTTCCGCTTCGGGGGCCCGGACATGGAGCGGCTCGTGAAGGGCCGCGAGCGCATCTATCTCGACCGATTCTGGAACGAGTTCTCAGCCGATCCGAAGAACTTCGATGAGGCCAGCCGCGTTCACTACGCCGCGCTTTACGCCCGCCCAGGGGCGATGCACGACGGTTTCGAGCAATTCCACGCCTTCGATCAGGACGTGATCGACAACCATGAGTTCCTGAGCCACGGCCCGCTGACCATGCCCGTCCTGGCGATTGGCGGAGAGAAATCCTTCGGCCCGATGATGGCGGTGGTGGCCAAGGCGGCGGCGGCCAACGTCCAGGGCGTGGTCATCCCCCATGCCGGCCACTGGGTGATGGAAGAAAACCCCGCCGACACGGTCGCGGCGGTGACGGACTTCCTTCGGTGATCGGCCACAGGGCGTCCATGAGGCGCTGAGCCGTCGGGGTCATGGTCGATCTCCCGTTCGGCGGCGCCAGACGAAACGAAAGATCGGCCCGTTCCAGCGGTCGCCGGCCAGGTCGAGTTCCTGGATGTCTGTGGCCTCGGCGGCGTGCTCAATGGCCCCGCGCCAGAATCGCTCCGCCTGGAGGTTCTTGCGGGCCACGGCGACCTCCCACGATCCGGGATGGCGCGCGAAGACGGCCTCGGCGGCCAGACGGCCCACCCCCTGCCCCCGGTGCTTTCTCAGGATGAAGAATTCACCGACGCTGTGATCGATGGGCTGGCCGGAGTGAGCCAGGTCGTTGACCAGGGCGAAGCCGGCCAGGACGCCGCCGCTCCAGATTAGCAGGGCCGACCAGTTGGGCCGCGTCCAGTAGTCGTCCAGCGGATAGGCCTCGAACCGGCCGTCGGGCAGCAGATCGCCTTTGGACGTCCCGGCCCAGAATTCAGAGAAATCGTGGATGTAGAGCTGCGCCAGATTTTGGATGACTGGCGCCTGCGAGGGCTCGGCTTCGGTCAAGGTCACGGTCATGGCGACAACCTAGGATCGCCGCCATGGCCTGGGCAAGGCGTGTCACTCGGCCCCGTGACAGACAAACTCCACCAACCGGCCGTCCGGATCGCGCAGATAGCCGGCGTAATAGTTCGGGTGAATGTGCGGGGCCAGCATGGGCGGGCGGTCGAGCTGGTGGCCTGCCGACTGGGCGGTTTCATAGACCTGGTCCACCACCGCCCGGCTTGGGGCGGCGAAGGCGAAATGGACGTTGCTGGAGGCGTCGCCCTCGACGAAGAACAGGTCGAGGGAGGTTCCGTCCCCATAGCCCTTGGCGGCGCCGTCCACCTTCAGGCCGTAACCCAGGGGCGACAGGACATCGCCATAGAAGCGGACATGGGCGTCGATATCCCGGGTTTTCAGTTCTAGGTGATCGATCACTTGGACTCTCCTGGGGCAATGAAGATTTCCGCCGCCTCCGTGCCGATCAGCAGCACCCGGGCTTTGGCGTCGAAATCGAGGGTGCGCCGCGCCGCCGGATCGCCGCAAAGGGCGAACAGGCCCGCCGCCCCCGCAGCGCCGCAGGCCGAGACATTGGCGCCCTGCCCGTTCAGGCGGCTCGCGGCGGCCTCGGCCTGGGCGTCGGTGATGAGCATGAAGGCGTCGGCCAGGCGCGATAGCAGCTCGAAGGCCAGCAGCGAAGGCTCGGAGCAATCGAGCCGGCCCAGGGTTGTGACGCCCCCGGTGACGTGGGTCGGGCGGCCCTCGCGCGCGCTCTGCAGCAGGCAGGGCGAGCCTTCCGGTTCCACCACGATGAATTTGAAGGCCTCGCCCCAGCGGTCGCGCAGATAGCTGGCCGCGGCGCCGGCGAGGCCCCCTATCCCGGCCTGGACGAAGACGTGGCTCGCGGGGCCGCCCGCCGCTTCCAGCGTGTCGGCGGCTTCTTGCAGCAGGACGGTATAGCCGCGCATGACCTCGAGGGCGGTCTGGGTGTAGCCGGGCCAGGAACTGTCCGGCGCCAGGACCCAGCCAAACCGCTCGGCCGCCTTGGCGGCGTGAGCCATGCTGTCTTCATAGGTCGCGCCTGCCCGGGTGACGACCGCGCCCCTGTGGCGCAATCGGATCGCGAAGGATTCGGGAACCGACTCGCACAAAAAGACGACAGCCTGCGAGCCGAACACGCGGGCGGCGGCGGCGACGCCCAGGCCGTGATTGCCGGCGCTGGCGCAGGTTACGGTGACGCCTTGCGCGATGGCGCGAACCTCGGGTGAGGTCAGCTCCTGGGGCGCGATCGTTCTGCCCAGCGCCGCCTCGGCCCGGGCCAGGACCAGCAAGGCGACCGCGTAGCCGCCGCCCAGCGCCTTGAAGCTGGACAGGCCCATGCGCGCCCATTCCGCTTTCACATGGAGGCCGGCGAGGCCGCAATCGGCGGCGCTGGCGGTCAGTGACACAAGCGGCGTCGGCTGGTGCGCGGGACATGAGCCCAGCAGGCTCTGGACGAGGGCTGCGTGGCGCACGCCGATCAGGTCGCGATCCTTGGAGCTATAGGGCGACCGGCCAGGATTGAGGAACATGAGTTTTTCCCATTTGAAGTCTGCACGCAGCATAGCGGGCGACCTTGCGGATGGGCCGCGTTCTGGCGCTGTTTGATGTTGTCAGGCCGCAAGTTTGAGCCTTTTAGTGCGGCATGGCCGACGAATCCGTTCTGGACGATTTCGACCGCGAAATCCTGCGGCGCCTGCAGCTGGACGCCCGGGCCACTGGCGAAGACATCGGCGCCAGCGTCCACCTTTCGGCCGCCGCCGTGCAGCGGCGTATCAAGCGCCTGCGCAAGCTGGGGGTGATCGTCGCTGAAGTGGCGATCGTCGATCCCGCGGCCGTGGGCCAGGCCATGAGCTTCATCGTCGGGGTGGAGCTGGAACGCGAACGCGCCGACATGCTGGACGCTTTTCGCAAGGCCGCCCGCGCCGATCCCAATGTGCAGCAGTGCTACTACGTCACGGGCGCGGCGGATTTCGTCCTGATCGTGGTGGCCAAGGATATGGCCGACTTCGAGGCCTTCACCCGCAGGCTGTTGTTCGACAACGGCAATGTGCGCCGGTTCACCACCAACGTGGTCATGTCCCGTGACAAGATCGGCGCCGGCGTGCCGGTCTGAACGCCACGTGGCGTCTTTACAAAACGCAACATTGGCCGCGAACGTCGGCAATGACGCGCAACTAGGGTCCTCGTGCGGCCTCGACCGAACGAGCGCCCGCTCAGCGACACAAAGGACTGTGAAAGACCATGAGCGATCCGATTTCCAACGCCGATATGGGCAAGCCCTCCGCCCCGCGCCGCCTGGGCGTCGGCCTGCGCCGCCTGTTGTTGGGCGCGGCCTTCGCCGCGACCTTCGTGGCCGGGGGCCTCGTTATGTCCGGCGCACCGGCCATCGCCATGGAGATGGCCATGGAACATGGCATGGGCGGACATGGCGGCATGGGCGGCATGAAGGCGGCGCACGCTCATATCGAGCGCCTGCTGACCCAGGTGGACGCCACCCCCGAACAGAAGGCCAAGATCGAGACCATCCTCAAAGAGGCCTTCCATTCCATGGGGCCGCTGCATGAAAAAATGGCCTCGACCCATGCCGACTTGCATCGGCTGCTGGCGGCGCCGACCATCGACCGCGCCGCGCTGGAGCAGCTGCGCGCCGCCCGGATCGCCGATATCGACCAGGCCAGCAAGACCACGGTCCAGGCCCTGGCAGACGCCGCCGAGGTCCTGACCCCCGAACAGCGCGCCAAGCTGGCGACCTTGATGGCCGAGCACCACCATCATCCGCAGTCCTGAGGACCATACGACCCGCCAGTCCGCCCGGCCGCGCCGCCCCTCGCCTGTGGCGCAGGGGCGGCGCTAACTGTCTGTGGAGGGCGCATGACCGGCAGGCTTCTGATCATTGACGACGACGTGCGGCTGGCCGACATGGTCTGCACCTATATGACCCAGGCCGGCTTCGTCATTGACGCGCGCCACACCGGCGCCGAGGGCGTCGCAGCAGTGACCGGGAGGCGGCCGAACGGCGCGCCCTACGAGGCGGTGATCCTCGACATCATGCTGCCGGACATGGATGGCCTTGAGGTCTGCCGCCTGTTGCGGGCCAAGAGCGACGTGTCGATCCTGATGCTGTCGGCGCGGGGCGAGGACGCCGATCGTATCGTCGGCCTGGAGCTGGGCGCCGACGACTATCTGCCCAAGCCATTCAATCCGCGGGAGCTGCAAGCGCGGATCAAGGCCATCCTGCGTCGTCGCCAGGGCCCCACCGGCGAGGCCGCCGCGACGCTCCGCTTTGGCCGGCTGGAGATCGATCCTGGGTCGCGGGCGGTGCGGGTCGACGGTCATGAGGCGAACCTGACCTCCTATCAGTTCGACCTGTTGCACGTCCTGGCCCAGCAGGCGGGCAAGGTGATGTCGCGGGAGCGGTTGATGGATCTGGTCAAGGGCGAGGAGCTGGAAGCATTCGACCGTTCGATCGACGTGCACATCTCGCGTATTCGCGCCGCCATCGAGGACGAGCCGGCCCATCCCAGGCGGATCATCACCGTGCGCGGGGCGGGCTATCTGTTCGCTCGGCTGCAGGACCAGGGCTGAGATGGTTTCGATCCTCCAGCGCGGCCTGTTCTGGCGGGTCTATCTGACGCTGTTCGGCAGCCTGATCCTGGTGGCGGTAGTTGGAGCGATGCTGTGGCACCGGCTCGCCGAGCAGCCCATGCCCATGAATGTGGGGACGCCAGGGGCGGCCCTGGGCGCCTTGCTGCCGGACAAGGACGCTCCGAGAGCACAGGTCGAGGCTGTGCTGCAGCGGCTGTCCACGGCCACCGGCGCCCGGGTGGCGCTGATCGATGCGAACGGTCAGCCGATCGACGCCGCGCAATGGGGGCGAACCGTCGCTGCGCCGGACCTGATCATGGGCGGCCCGCTGGATCCGCGCGCCCATGAGGCGATGATGCGGATCTGGCGCGCCCGGCTGCCGGACGGGCGCAGCCTGTGGATCGAGTCGCCGGAGCGTTTCCGCCCCGCCGGGCCGCATATGCTGGGCATGCTGATGGCCGTCGCCGCCGCCATCGGCCTGGCCGCCTATCCGATCGTCGCCCGCCTCACCCGCCGCCTGGAGACCCTGCGATCGAGCCTGGACGCCTGGGGCTCGGGCAAGCTCGACAGCCGGGCCAGGATCGAGGGCAAGGACGAGATCGCGGCCGTGGCGGCCAGTTTCAACACCGCCGCTGACCGGGTGGAAAGCCTGCTGGCGGCGCATAAGGCCCTCTTGGCCCACGCCAGTCACGAACTGCGCTCGCCCCTGACCCGCCTGCGGCTGGCCGTGGAGATGTTCGCCGCCCATCCGGATCCCGCCCTGCGCCCCGCCATCGTGCAGGACATCGCCGAGCTGGACGGCCTGGTGGAAGAAATCCTGTTGGCCAGCCGGCTGGACCAGGCGCCCATCTCGCCAGAACGGCAGCGCGTGGACGTGCTGGGACTGGCGGCCGAGGAAGCCGCGCGCGCCGGCGCCGCCGTCAGCCACGCGGGACCGAGCGATGCCGCGTTCGAAGTCGAGGGTTCGGCGCGATTGCTGCGCCGCCTCATCCGCAACCTGGTCGAGAACGCCGGCAAGCACGGCCAGCCGCCAGTGGAGGTCACCCTGGCCCATGATCAGCGCCCATCCGGCGCCTGGATCACAATCAGCGTCCACGACCATGGCCCAGGCATTCCCGAAGCCGAGCGCGAGCGAGTGTTCGAACCCTTTTATCGCCCCAGCGGCCGGGCCGAGGCGGCCGGAAGCTGGGGGCTGGGCCTGTCCATCGTGCGCCAGATCGCCGAGCGGCATGGCGGGACGGTGGCCTGGCGGTCGCGGCCGGGTGGCGGTGGCAGTTTCGTGGCCAGCTTTCCGGCGGCTTCACGCGGCTAAGCTGACCCGCAAGGTCAGCCGCAGGTCACCGAGATCACTAGGCCGGTCTGGGCGTCGAAGACGATATTGGTGCGGTCTGGGCGGTAGTCTTCGGCCACCGAACAGGTGCTGCAGGACACCCGCCGCTTGGACGGGTCCACCGGCACGGGGATTTCAGTGCGCGGCTTGCCGACCAGATAGGCCAGGTCACGGGCGTCGCACTGTTCCTTGACCCGACTCTGGCTGGCGGTGTTGGGCATCAGCCGCGCGGGCGAGCTGTCATCGTCATCGCGACAACCCGCCAGGGCCAGGATCAGCCCCGCCGTCAGGACAAGCCGCCTCACGCCTGCTTCTCCCAGCCGCGTTCCGCGCCCTGGCGCCAATAGGACACGGGCAGGCCCTGGGCCTTGAACGTCTTCCATCGCCCCCGCGCCTGGGCCAGCGCCGCCTCATCGCGCCCATCGAACAGCAGGATGCAGCGCTTATAGGCTGTCAGGTCGGGCGCCTCGGCGCCGTCAATCAGGAACACGGCGTCGGCCTGGTTCGGATTTTCCGCCGCCGTGGTCAGAACGATCGGCTGGCGTTCGGCGAAGGGCTCATCGACTGGGCCGTGAGGCAGGAAGCTGTCGTCCCTATAGGCCCACAGCCAGCCGTCCAGGTGCTCGACCCGCTCGCGCGCGCTGGCCCGCACCAGGGCTTTCCAGCCGCGGGCCAGGGTCTTTTCCAACAGTTCGGGCAACACCTGGTCCAGAGCACTGCGCTCCAGGTGGTAGAACCAGACTTCGCAAGCTGTATTGGTCATGATCGCCGGCTACCGGTCTCAATCCTCGTAGAAGTCGGCGACCAGGCGGTCGAGCAGACGCACGCCAAAGCCCGTGGCGCCGTCGGGGATGGTGGGGATCGAGGACGGCTTCTTCCAGGCGGTGGAGGCGATGTCGAGATGGGCCCAGGGCGTGTCGTTGACGAAGCGCTGTAGGAACAGGGCCGCGGTGATCGACCCGCCGGGCCGGCCGCCGGTGTTCTTCACATCCGCCGCCATGCTGTCGATCTGCTTTTCGTAAGCCGCCGGCAGGGGCAGGCGCCACAGGGGGTCGCCCGAGACCTTGGAGGCCGTCAGCAGGTTTTCGGCCAGGGTGTCGTTGTTGGAGAACAAGCCGCCATAGTCGTTGCCCAGCGCGATGATGATGGCGCCGGTCAGGGTGGCCAGGTCGACCATGAATTTTGGCTTGAAGCGATCCTGGCAGTACCAGAGGGCGTCGGCCAGCACGAGCCTGCCTTCCGCGTCGGTATTGATCACCTCGATGGTCTGGCCGGACATGGAGGTGACGATATCGCCCGGGCGCTGGGCGTTTCCGTCGGGCATGTTCTCCACCAGGCCCAGTATGCCGATGACATTGGCCTTGGCCTGGCGCTTGGCCAGAGTGTGCATCAGGCCGGCCACGGCGCCGGCGCCGCCCATATCCCACTTCATGTCTTCCATGCCGTCGGCGGGCTTGAGGCTGATGCCGCCGGTGTCGAAACAGACTCCCTTGCCGACGAAAGCCACCGGCTGGGCGTTGGGGTCGGCGGCGCCGTTCCAGCGGATGATCACCAGCTGGCTGTCGCGCACGCTGCCCTGGCCGACGCCCAGCAGCGACCCCATGCCCAGCTTGGCCATGGCGGCTTCGTCCAGGATCTCCACGCTGGCGCCGAGGCTTTCCAACGCCTTGACCCGGTTGGCGAATTCCACCGGATAGAGGATGTTGGCCGGCTCGGAGACCAGGTCGCGGGTGAAGAACACTCCCTCGGCCAGGGCCGACAGCGGCTCGAACGCCGCCTTGGCCACGGCGACGTCGCCGGCGACGATGCGCACGGTCTTGATGGTGGGCTTCTTGTCGGCCTTTTCCTTGGTGCGATAGCGATCGAAGCGGTAGGCCGCCAGGGTCGCGCCCAGGGCCGCGTGGGCGGCGAGTTCGGGCGAATCCTCGGCGATATCCACCGTCAGCACTTCGGCCCCGCTGGTCTTCAGCGCCTGATAGGCCTCGGCGGCCAGGCTTTCGGCGCGGCCCGTGTCCAGATTGGCCGCCTCGCCGACGCCGATCAGCAGCACGCGCGAAGCCCAAAGGCCGCTGGGCGCGATCAGGTCCAAGCTCTTGCCCTTGGCGCCGGTGAAGGCCACCCCCGCCACGGCCCGGGTCAGGGCGCCGCCCGAGGCTACATCCAGCCGCGCCGCCGCCGGCGACAAGGCCCCGGCTTCATAGGCGCTAACAGCCCACGCGCCATCGGCGGCGGCGCTGTCGGTACGGGCGACGAATTCGATCTGCATGCTGTACTCCCGGCGCAACGCCTGTTCCAAGAATCTTGGGCTAACGCCTTAGTCTGGCCGGCAGCGGTTGGCGACTCCCATCTGGCGCGTGTAGAAGGTGGCCAACCCAGTCGGGGGTCCGCAATGGCCGCTCTGGCTTTACTGCGCGGAGGCCTATGCGTCTCATTGAAAAATATTTGCTCCGGCAACTGCTGGGGCCGACCCTATTGGCCATTCTGGCCCTGGGGGCGGTTGCGGTGTTAAGTCAGACCGTCGGGGCGCTCGATATCATCGTCAACCAGGGGCAAAGCGCCTGGGTGCTGATCAAGGTCATCAGCCTGGCCCTGCCGCAGCTGATGGCCATGGTGCTGCCCATCGCCCTGTTTGTCGCCGCCCTGGTTGCGCTGAACCGGCTGCATACGGAGCAAGAGATCGTGGTCTGTTTCGCCAGCGGCATGAGCCGGTGGCGCGTGATCTCGCCGGCCATGCGCCTGGCCGCCTTCGCCACCCTGATCTGCCTGGCCACGAATCTGTGGATCGCGCCGTGGGCCGACCGTGCCATGCGCGAGGAACTGTTTCGCGTCCGCACCGACCTGGCCGCCAGCCTGATCCATGTGGGCCAGTTCACCCAGCCCGCGGTGGGCTTGACTGTCTACGCCCAGGACAGCGACCAGAGCGGCGCCTTCCACAATCTGTTCGTGTTCCAAGAGAAGCCCGAAGGCGGTGACACCACCTACATCGCCGCCCGGGGCAAGATCACCAAGCGCGGGACCGCCCCGGTGCTGATCATGCGCGACGGATCCAGCCAGTCGTTCAGCCCCGCCGGGGTGCTGAATTACCTTAAGTTCGAAGAATATATATTTGATTTATCGCCGTTTATGGCTCCCGATGAGTTGGTTCACTACAAGATCGCCGACCGTTATCTGCATGAGCTGGTCGCCCCCGACCTGACCCAGCTTTGGGAGCGCCAGAACCGCAAGAAGATGCTTGCCGAGGCCAATGCCCGGCTGGCTACGCCGCTCTACAATATCACCTTCATGGCCATGGCCCTGGCCGCGGTGATCGGCGGCGCCTTCAGCCGGCTGGGCTATGGGCGCCGGATCCTGGTGGTCTGCGCCGCCGCCGCCGTGATCCGCATTCTCGGCTTCGGCGCCCAGGCCGCCTGCGCGGGCCAGCCGTGGCTGAACCTGATCCAGTACGCCATCCCCCTTGGCGGGGCCTGGTGGGCCTTCGCCCAGCTGTTTCGTCAGCGCGCCAGCCGTTGGTCGGTCGCCCGCCGCGGCAGAGCCCGGGGCGCACTGCAGGAAGCAGGCGCATGAAACTTCGGCTGACCCGGATCGAGTCCTATGTGCTGGAAATCACCCTGTTGGGGGTCGGCATTGCCCTGAGCGTGATCGCCACAGTGATCATGCTGATCGATTTCGTGGAATTGTCCCGGACCGTGGGCGTCGGCGCGGAAATGGGCTTCGGCCAGACCCTTCGCCTCACTTTGCTGCATGCGCCTTCGGTGATCCTGCTGCTGCTGCCCTTCGCCTTCCTGTTCGGAGTCCTGGGCGCCTTTGTCAATTTGAACCGGCGCAGTGAGTTGATCGCCATGCGCGCCGCCGGGGTCTCGGCCTGGCGGTTCATCTTCCCGGCGGCCGGGGCGGCCATGGTGATCGGCCTGGTTTCGGTGACCATCCTCAACCCGCTAGCCTCGGCCATGAACGCTCGGTTCGAGCGCGACGTCGATACCCTGCGCCGGGGCGCCGCGGTGGCCTCGGGCAAGGAGGTGTGGCTGCGCCAGGGCGATTCGCACACCCAGATCGTTATTCGGGCGCACACCCAGGGCCTTGTGGGCGACAGCTTGACGCTGAAAGGCGTGAGCCTCTTCGTGTCGACGCCCAGCAAAGACAAGAAGGGTGTTGAATTTTCTCGCAGAATTGAAGCCCAGGAAGCCAAGTTGATGCCCGGCTACTGGGTCCTGACCGGCGCCCGTGAAGCCACCCCCGGATCCGAGGCCCTGCGCTACGACAGTCTCACCCTGCCCTCGACCCTGAACGGCCATACAGCGCTGGAACGGTTCGCCTCGCCCAAGGCGGTGCCCTTCTGGGGGCTGTGGGACGCCATATCGAACACAGAATTGGCCGGCTTCTCGGCGACGGGCTATCGCCTGCAACTGGATGAGCTGTTGGCCACGCCGCTGCTGCTCGCGGCCATGTCGGTGCTGGCGGCGGCGTTCTCCCTGCGCCTGATTCGGCTGGGGGGCTTGGCGGGCCTGGCGGGATCGGGGGTAGCCCTTGGCTTCGTGCTGTTCTTTTTCAATCAGTTTTGCCGCGCCCTCGGTGAAGCCGGGGCGATTCCGCCGTTTGCGGCGGCCTGGACGCCGCCGGTCTTAGCGCTTTTGTCCGGGTTCACCTTGCTTTGCTATACCGAGGACGGCTAGGGCGATGCGGCCTGTTCCGTTTGACGGGGGCGAAACCTGTTTCGCGATTGGATGTCTCGGCTGATGCGCGACCTTAGACGAGCTCGACGGAGCGTAGGGAAGCTCGGCCTGATGGCCGGGAGCGCCCTGTCGATCCTCTGCGGGACCGAGGCCGCGGCGCAGACCGCCACGGAATTGCCGGTGCGCGTCCCCAATTCAGCCTCGCCGCTATTGCCGTCGGAAGCGTCCAAGCCGGTGAGGCCGGCGCCGGCGCCCGTAAGCACAGATGACGGCCTGGGGCAGAACGGCTTCTATCTCGAAGCCGACAACCTGGTCCGGGACGATCGCAGCAACACCTGGACCGCCCGCGGCCAGGTCGAGGCGCGCTATCAGGGACGCACCCTGCGGGCCGAGGAGGTGATCTACAACGTCACCACCGGCGCGGTCACCGTCAACGGCGCGGCCCAGATCATCGAGGCCGACGGCTCGATGCAATCGGCCGACCACGCCGTGCTGGACGACAAGATGCGCGCCGGGTTCGCCCGGGGCTTCGCCCTGCACACCACAGACAACGCCACCTTCGCCGCCGATGTGGCGGTCCGGCGCAGCGAGACGGTCAACGAGTTGACCCGGGCGGTGTTCACTCCCTGCCCGGTCTGTGCGCCGGACGGCAGCCACGTGACGCCGACCTGGTCGATCCGCGCCTCGAAGGTGATCCAGGATCATCAGCACCGGCTGGTCTATTACCGAAACGCGGTGATCCTGGTGAAAGGCGTGCCGGTCTTCTACACGCCGTTCCTCTCGCACCCTGATCCGTCGTCGCCGCGCAGCTCCGGTTTTCTGGTGCCCACGCCATCCAGCTCGTCGACCCGCGGCTTCACCTATCGCCAGCCCTATCTGCTGGTGATCTCGCCGTCGAAAGAGCTGATCATCGAGCCGGACGTGAGCACCCGGCAGAACCCCTTCCTTAATCTGGAATGGCGCGAGCGCTTCTATTCCGGCGAGCTGGACGCCCGGGTCGGCTACACCTATTCGCGGGACTTCGACGGCAAGGGCGACCAGTTCGGCGCCGACACCTCGCGCTCCTTCATCCTGGCCGACGGCAAGTTCGCCTTGAACGACAAATGGGATTGGGGCTTCACGCTCGACCGGGCGTCCGATCCGCTGATCTTCCAGAAATACGCCATCTCCAACGTCTATCAGAACCAGGGATTGTTCAACGGCGACCTGCAGCGGCTGGTCAGCCAGATCTTCGCCACCCGGCAGGACAGCCGCTCCTACCTGTCGATCTCGGCGATGGACTTCCAGGGCCTGCGCACCAACAGCGCCGGCGTCACCGAGAACAGCCAGACCTTCCCGATCGTCGCCCCTCTGATCGAAGCGCGCTACGAGCCGGATATGGACGTCCTGGGCGGGCGAATCCGCTTTGTCGGCAGTGCGGTGGCCCTGACCACCAACGAGGCCGCCAGCGACCCTTCCGAGCCCGGCGCGGACAGCCGGCGCGCCACCGCCGAAGCCGATTGGCGGCGCACCTTCACCTTTGACAACGGCATCCGGGTGGCGCCGTTCCTGGACGTGCGGGCCGATTTCTACAACGTGGCCAACGCCACGCCCACCGATCACACCGACCGATCGATCGGCCGGGGGCTCGGCACGGCGGGGGTCGATCTCAGCTGGCCGTTCATCAAGCAGGTGGGCGCCACCACCATCGTGCTCGAACCCCTGGCCCAACTCGACATATCGCCCAATGTCTCGCTGGATCCGCATATTCCCAATGAAGACAGCGTGGTCGTCACCTTCGACGAAACCAATCTGTTCAGCACCGACCGCTTCTCCGGCTATGACGTCTATGAGGGCGGCCAAAGGCTGAACATCGGCGGTCGCGCCACGGTGGACTGGGGCGACGGGCTCAGCGCCCGCGTGCTCCTGGGCCGCACCCTGCGCGCCGCGCCGCTCAACCTGTTCACCCCGCAGAGCGCAAGCAACGCCCTGGGCGCCAATGCCGGCATCAACATCGTCCCCGGCCGCACCGGCCTGACCCAGACCGACTCCGACTGGGTGGTCGCCGCCGACACAACGCCCGTGGACGGGCTTTCGTTCTTCGGGCGCGCCTTGCTGGATAATTCGGGGCAGGCCCAGAGCACCGAGGCTGGCGTCAATTTCGCGCGTTCGAGAATGCGCGGCTATGTGCGATACGACGACGACAACACCCAGATCACCGGACGAACCCGCAACGTGGAAGGCGCTGGTGAGTTCTTTGTCACCAAGCATTGGGGTTTCAGTCTGATGGGCGTGCGCGATTTGCAGGTCAGCGACTGGCGCCTTCGCGATGTGGGCCTGCTCTATATGGATGACTGCATCAAAGTCGAAGTGGTCTACCAGCACGAAGACACCCAAATCGGACGTCTGGGTAAGTCAGACTCCGTCTTTGTTCGCCTAAAGCTCGCCACATTGGGCGATGAAGGATACAGAAATGCCGATTTCCGTTGAGGCGAGCGCTTTGACTGTTTGGAAAGGGACTGGCTCGTTGATGACGCGGACCTATAAGACGGCGGCCGTTTCGGCTGCCGCCATGGCCATGGCGCTTTTGGCCGGGCCGGCCCTGGCTCAGGGAGTGGGGACCGGGGCGTCCGGCGCTGCTCCGGCCGCCGCCGGACCGATCAATCCCTTGAGCGAAGGCGTGGCGGCCATCGTCAACGACCAGATTATCTCCACCTATGACCTGCGCCAGCGCATGCGCCTGTTGATGGTCACGTCCGGCGTGCAGCCGACCCAGCAGGCCCTGCAGCAAATTCAGCAGGAAGCGTTGCGCTCCCTGATCGACGAGCATCTTGAACTTCAAGAGATACGCCGGGAAGAAAAAGAGCAGAAATTCAAAATTGTAGCCGACGATACTGATGTGAAGCACGAGATCGATCGGATCGCCTCGGGTAATCGCATGACCGGAGATCAACTGCTGAAAGCCCTCGCCGGCGCCGGTGTCGGCCCCGACACCATGAAGGAGCAGATCCGCGCCCAGGTCAGCTGGGCCCGATGGATCCAGGGCCGTTACGGCGGCTCGCGCATGAAGGTCAGCCCCGACCAGATCAACGCCGTGCTGCACCAGCTGCAGCTGGAAGCCGCCAAGCCTCAGTTCCAGGTCAGCGAGATCTTTCTGGACGCCGCTCGCGTCGGCGGCATGAACGTCGCCCAGGACGGCGCCAACCAGCTGATCGCCCAGCTGCAGCAGGGCGCGCCCTTCGCGGCGGTCGCACGGCAGTTTTCCGGCGCGGCGACGGCGGCCAATGGCGGCGACGCCGGCTGGCTCACCGAATCCCAGCTCCAGCCGGAGGTTCGCGACGTGGTCGAGGCCATGCGCCCGGGGCAGTTGTCCCAGCCGATCGTCGCCCGCGACGGGGTCTATGTGGTCTATCTGCGTGACAAGCGGGCCGGCGCTGGCACGGACATGGTCACCTTGAAACAGGCGGCGATCAGCCTGCCGGGCGACGCGACCGCCGACCAGATCGAGGCCGCCCGCCAGAAGCTGCTGGGGCTCAAACATCAGATCAAGGGCTGCGCGGACCTCGACGCCAAGGCGGGCGCGGTGGACGGCGTCCTGGCTGGTGACCTGGGGGAAGCGGACGTCAAGGACCTGGCGCCGGCCTTCCGTGACGCTATCCAGGGCCTGCAGCCGGACCAGATCAGCGATCCGATCCGCACCGACGCCGGCCTTCACCTGATCGCGCTTTGCGCTCGCCGGCAAGGCGGCGTGAACCTGCCCTCCCGCGATGAGGTCGAGGAAAAGTTGCAGGATCAGCAGCTTTCCCTGGTGTCCCGGCGCTATCTCCGCGATCTGAAGAATTCGGCCACCATCGAGTTTCCGTGATTCAAAAACCGCTCGCCCTCAGCCTAGGCGACCCTGCCGGCATCGGTCCCGAGATCGTCGTCAAGGCCTGGGCCGCGCTGCGGGCGGGCGGGCCGCCATTCGTGGTGATCGGCGACTTCGACGTGCTGGCCTCGGCTTCCGGAGCCGGCAAGGCCATTCTGCGCCGGGTCAACCGCACCAGCGACGCGGCGGAGGTGTTCGCCGACAGCCTGCCGGTGATCGATCTGAAACTGCAGACCCGGGTGGTCGCCGGGCAATCCGATCCGGCCCATGCGGGGGCCATCATCCGCTGGATCGAGACGGGCGTGGGCCTGGCCCTGTCCGGCGAGGTCAGCGGACTGGTCACCGCCCCCATCGCCAAGGCGCCGCTCTACGCCGCCGGCTTCAAGTTTCCGGGCCATACCGAGTTCCTGGCCGAACTGGCCCCGCCCACGCCCTATCATGGCGCCAAGGGTCCGGTGATGATGCTGACCGCCGGGGACCTGCGCACGGCCCTGGTCACCATCCACCGGCCGCTGAGCGCGGTCGCCTCCGACCTGGACGAGCAGAGGATCGTCGATGTGGGCCTGGTCACCGCCCTGGCCCTGCAGCGGGATTTCGGCATCGCCGCACCGCGCCTGGCCATGGCCGCGCTCAACCCTCACGCCGGCGAGAACGGCGGCCTGGGCCGTGAAGAGATCGAGATCCTGCGCCCCGCCGCGGCAAGGTTGCGCGACTACGGGATCAACTGCTCCGACCCCAGACCCGCCGACAGCCTGTTCCACGCCCAGGCCCGGGCCGGCTATGACACGGTGCTGTGTATGTACCACGACCAGGCGCTGATCCCGGTGAAGATGCTCGACTTCTGGTCCGGGGTGAACGTCACCCTGGGCCTGCCCATCGTGCGCACATCGCCCGACCATGGCACGGCCTTCGAGATCGCCGGGCGAGGCCTCGCCCGCGCCGACAGCCTGGTCGCCGCCATCCGACTGGCCGGCGAGATCGCCGAGCGGCGCTGGGGTTCGGTTTAGCTTTCTGATTCGTTCGAACATCATAGTTTTCAAATAAATATAAGCTTTACTTCAACCCCTCATCCAGGTGAATGTTCATAGCGTTGAGTTACGGGATTGGCCAAGGAACACCTCTCCTTCAGGGAGAAGGGAAATTCAGCCCGCCGATCCCAACCTAGCGCGTGGCGCCTTCGCCGGGATGAGCGGAATTGACTTTCTGGAACCGACCCCGCCGTGACCCTCGCCGACCTGCCGCCCCTGCGCGAAAGCCTGGAAGCCCACGACCTGTTCGCCAAGAAGGCGTTCGGCCAGCACTTCCTGCTGGACCTCAACATCACCCGCAAGATCGCCCGCCTGGCCGCGCCGCTGGACGACGTGACGGTGATCGAGGTCGGCCCCGGCCCCGGCGGTCTGACTCGCGCTCTGCTGGAAGCCGGCGCCCGGGTGATCGCGGTGGAGAAGGACGCGCGCTTCCTGCCCCTGCTGCAGGAGTTGGCCGACGCGGCCAATGGCCGGCTGACCATGGTCGAGGCCGACGCCCTTCAGGTCGATGAAGCCGCCCTGACCGGCGGCGCGCCCTACAAGGTCATCTCCAACCTGCCCTACAATGTGGGCACCCCCCTGCTGATCAAATGGCTGACCCAGGCCACACCGCCCATGCAGATGGTGCTGATGTTCCAGAAGGAGGTGGCCCAGCGCATCGCCGCCCGGGTGAACGAGGACGCCTATGGCCGCCTGGCGGTGATCGCCCAGGCGGTGTGCGAGGCCAGCCTGGTCATGGACCTGCCGGGCCGCGCCTTCACCCCCCCGCCCAAGGTGGCCTCGGCCGTGGTGCGCCTGGCGCCCCTGCCCGACCGGCCTGCCGCGTCGTTGCTTGCGGCCCTGGAGAAGGTCACGGCCGCCGCCTTTGGCCAGCGCCGCAAGATGCTGCGCTCCAGTCTCAAGACCCTGGGCGGCGAGGCGCTGTGCGAAGCGGCCGGGATCGCGGCCCATCGGCGGGCGGAGACGGTGCCTGTGGAGGGGTTCTTGGAGTTGGCGCGGGCTTTGATTGCGGCGGATTCAAGCTCCTTGCCGGGCCTTTCATAGCCGGATGAGTTCTGCGCTTGATAGCCAATTTCAGCGCGATCTCTTGGGCAGAGTTGATGAAACGAAGCCCCGATCAGCGCCCGCGCCCCGAAGCCTCGGGCAAATCGATCATTGATCGGTCATTTGGCGAAATCGCGAAATGCTATGAGCAGGACCCGAATATTCTCAGATTCACCGGGTGCGATGCGCGAGATAGCGATGGCGATATTCTGCTGCACAAAGCCGCCGTGCGGGGGAATATGCCCGACGTTCGCGACCTCGTTCGGTTAGGCTCTAAGGTCAACACCTCTGGCGATATGGGCAACACAGCGCTGCACTACGCTGCGATGAACGGCCATCTCGTAACTGTAGAAGCTCTGCTTGATCTGGACGCTGACCATACCGTGCGAAACGAATGGAAGGAGACAGCTGCCGATGTAGCTGAAATCGCAGGTCACAAACGGGTGGTTTTGCTCCTCAAGTCAGCGCGCCAGCGACCGGGCGCGCGATAGCCAACCAAGCAGAAGCCCTACCCCAGCTTCTCGTCCAGCAGCCTCGTCACGAACGGCTTCAGCCACGGGTTCCGCGGCCGGCGCAGGCGTTCGGCGTGATAGATGTGGGCTAGGTCGGCATAGGCCTTGTCGAAATCATCGTTGAGGATGACGTAGTCGTACTCGCCCCACATGGCGATCTCGCCATAGGCGCGGCCCAGGCGGCGTTCGATCACGTCCTCGGCGTCCTGGGCCCGGGCGTGCAGCCGGCGGCTGAGGTCGGCCATGGACGGGGGCAGGATGAACACCCGCACAACGTCCTCGGCGGCGGCCGCGGCGATGCTCATGGCCCCTTGCCAGTCGATGTCGAACAGCACGTCCTGCCCCGCGTCCAGGGCAGCCATAACCGGGGCCTTGGGGCTGCCATAGCGGTGCTCGTGCACCTCGGCCCATTCCAGGAAGTCGTCGTCGGCGACCATGGCGGCGAACCGCGCCGGATCGACGAAATGATATTCGCGGCCATTTCGCTCGCCGGGCCGCGGGCCGCGGGTGGTGGCGGAGATGGACAATTCCAGCTCTGCATGGTCGGCCACTAGGCGGCGCGACAGCGAGGTCTTGCCCGCGCCCGAGGGGCTGGAGATCACCAGCATCAGGCCGCGGCGGGGTGCGTGACGGTCACTCGACATTCTGCACCTGCTCGCGGAACTGATCGACGGTGGCCTTCAGCTCCAGGCCGATGCCGGTCAGGGCCGTGGTCGCCGACTTGGAGCAGAGGGTGTTGGCTTCGCGCATGAATTCCTGGGTCAGGAAGTCCAGCTTGCGGCCGGCGGGGCCGTCGGCGGACAGCAGCACCCTGGCCGCCTGCACGTGGCTGGACAGGCGGTCCAGTTCCTCGCGCACATCGGCCCGGCTGGCCATGGCGGCGGCCTCCTGGACGATGCGGTCCTCCAGGTCGCTGCGTTCGCCCAGAAGCTCGGCGATGCGGCGGCTGAACCGCTCCTTGAGCACGGTGGGCTGGCCCTGCGCCTCGGCCTCGGCCTGGCTCACCAGTTCCTCGACCTTGTCCACCAATCCGCCCAGCACCGGGGCCAGGGCGGCGCCCTCCTCCAGCCGCGAGGCCTTTAGGGCGTCCAACGCAGCCGCCAGGGAGGCCGCCATGGCCGCTTCGATGGGCGCGCGCGCCTCAGGCTCCTCTGCCTCGTCCGCGGCCTCTATGACCCCTCGCAGGGCCAATAGGCCGTCCATGGCCGGCGGAGCGGCTCGTCCTCCCTGAACATAGCGGTCGGCCAGGGCCAGATAGGCCTCCAGCTGCTGGAGATTGATGCTCACGCTGGTGACGGCCTCGCCGCGCTTGGCTTGCAGGGCGACATTGAGCTGGCCGCGCTGGAACCGCGCCTGGGCCGCGTCACGGGCCACACGCTCCAGGCTGTCATAGCCCGGCGGGCCGCGAAAGCGGGTCTCCAGGCTGCGGCCGTTCACCGAGCGCGCCTCCACGGCCCAGGTCCAGGCGCCCTCTGCGCCGTCGACCCGCGCAAAGCCGGTCATGCCCGATAGCGCCATACCTAGTGTCCCGTCTTCGCCGCCGCACGAGCATGCGCCTCGATGGCGCGCCAATGCTCGACGTTTTTTTGATGCTGTTCCAGGGTCGAGGCGAACACATGCCCCCCCGTGCCGTCGGCGACGAAATAGAGGTCGTTGCTCGGCGGCGGATCCAGGACCGCGGCGATGGAGGCCCGGCCAGGATTGCAGATCGGCGTCGGCGGCAGGCCGTCGATCAAATAGGTGTTGTAGGGGGTCATGCCAGTGAGCTCGGACTCGCGGATGCCGCGCCCCAGCGGCTTGCCCCGGGTCAGACCATAGATGATGGTCGGGTCCGATTGCAGCCGGATATGCTGGCGCAGGCGGTTGACGAACACCGCCGCCACCTTGGGCCGCTCGTCCGGCAAGCCGGTCTCCTTCTCCACGATCGAGGCCAGGGTCACGGCCTGTTCAGGGGTGTCGATGGGCAGGTCCGGGCGGCGCTGGGCCCACAGGGTGCGCACCAGCACATCGCGCGCATCGATCATCCGCTGCAGCACCGCGCCGCGATCGTCGCCGCGGCGAACTTCATAGGTCTCGGGCAGGATCGCGCCCTCGGCCGGCACCGGGGCGGCGCCGTTCAGGACCGGATTGTTCATCAGGATGTCCACAACCTCCTCCGAGGTCAGGCCCTCGGGGATGGTGATCATGTGATGGACGATCTCGCCGCGGCGGACCTTGTCGATCACCGAGGCCAGGGAGGCATGGGAGGGAAATTCGTATTCACCGGCCTTCAGGTGTCGTCCCGCCCCGGTCACCTGGGCCGCGGCGATGAACACGGCGGAGGATCGGATCACGCCGCTGCCGCGCAGGGTGGAGGCGATCTCGCTGATGCCCCCGCCCTGGCGCAACACCACCGTGGTGGCCTCGGCGCCATGGGGCGCGGCGGGGCCGGGACCCTTGTAGAGCCAGAATCCGGCGACCAGCAGCATGAAGGCCAGGATGGCCAGGGTGGCGCCGGCGCTGCCAAAGGCGATGGTCGCGCGACGGAGCGGAGGCAGGTCCTTGGACCGCGAGGAGGTCGGCTTTGGCTTTTTGCCGCTCACGAGACCTTCTTCAGGATCAGCGACGCGTTGGTGCCGCCAAAGCCGAAGCTGTTGGACAGGACATAGTCGATCTTCATCGGCTTGGCCTTGTGCGGAACCAGGTCCAGCGCGGTGTCCACGGACGGGTTGTCCAGATTGATGGTCGGCGGGGCGATCTGGTCGCGGATTGCCAGCACGCTGAAAGCGGCTTCCACGGCGCCGGCGGCGCCCAGCAGGTGGCCGATGGCCGACTTGGTGGAGGACATCGCCGTCCTGCCGGCCGCCTGGCCCAGCATCCGCTCCACCGCGCCCAGTTCGATCTCGTCGCCCAGGGGTGTGGAGGTGCCGTGGGCGTTGATATAGTCGATCTGCGAGGGGTCGATGCCGGCGCGGGCGATGGCCGCCTGCATGGCGCGGAAACCGCCGTCGCCGTCCTCGGCGGGGGCGGTGATATGATAGGCGTCGCCGGCCAGGCCATAGCCCACGACCTCGGCATAGATCTTGGCGCCACGCTTTTGCGCGTGTTCCAGCTCTTCCAGGACCAGGACGCCAGCGCCCTCGCCCATGACAAAGCCGTCGCGGTCCTTGTCGTAGGGGCGCGAGCCCTTTTCCGGGGTGTCGTTGAAATTGGTCGACATGGCGCGGCAGGCGATGAAGCCGGCCACGCCGATCTTGCAGACGGCGGCCTCGGCCCCGCCAGCGATCATCACGTCGGCGTCGCCATACTGGATCAGCCGGGCCGCGTCGCCGATCGCATGGGCGCCGGTGGCGCAGGCGGTCACGACCGAATGGTTGGGGCCCTTGAAGCCATAGCGGATCGAGACCTGCCCGGACGCCAGGTTGATCAGGGCCGAGGGAATGAAGAAGGGGCTGACCCGGCGCGGGCCTTTCAGTTCGAGCTCGACCGCGGTGTCAGCGATGGCCGACAGGCCACCGATGCCGGAGCCGATCATCACCCCGGTGCGCAGGCGATTTTCCTGGTCCTCGGGCATCCAGTTGGCGTCGCGTACTGCTTCGTCGGCCGCGGCCATGGCGTAGAGGATGAAATCGTCGACCCGGCGCTGGTCCTTGGGCGACATGGTCTTGTCGGGATCGAAACTGCCGGCCACGTCGGGGCCGCCGCCGCCGCGCCCGTCGATGCGCGGCACTTCACAGGCGATCTTGCAGGCATAGTCCGTAGGATCGAACTTGCTGATGCGGTTGGCGCCGGACTTTCCGGCCAACAGGGCCTGCCAAGTGTGTTCCACCCCCAATCCCAGGGGGGTGACCATGCCTAGTCCAGTAATGACGACGCGACGCATGCCACGCTCCTCGAGCTCAACAAATACATAAGCCGCCGCCCGCGAAGCAGCGCGCGGCGCGACGGCTCATGAGAGGTCATATAGGAACAGGTGAGCCGATCAGGCGCCGAGACGCTCGTCAATGAACTTCACCGCATCGCCCACCGTCTGGATATGCTCGGCGGCGTCGTCGGGGATTTCGATATCGAACTCTTCTTCGAAGGCCATGACCAGCTCGACATTGTCGAGGCTGTCGGCGCCCAGGTCGTCGATGAAGGAGGCCTTTTCAGTGACCTTCTCCGGATCGGCGTCCAGGTGCTCGATCACGATCTTACGCACGCGTTCGAGAGTGTCGGACATACGCAGTAATCCCTTGTTGTTCGTTTGGACGCGGGCGGCGACGCCGCCGCGAAAGAAGAAAACCCATTGCTCGACTGTCGGAACCTGCCGGAACAGCCAATCGGCTCTCGCCTAGCATGTTCCTTTGGGTCCGACTAGCCGCGCCCCGATACGCCTAGACCATGGCCATGCCGCCATTGACGTGCAAGGTCTGGCCTGTGACGTAAGCCCCAGACTCTGCAGCCAGATAGACGCAAGCGGCCGCTACGTCATCCCCCGAGCCCAGGCGACCGGCGGGAATCTTTGCCATGATTCCCTCTTTCTGCTGATCATTGAGCACCTCGGTCATCGGACTGGCGATGAAACCGGGGGCGACGCAATTCACAGTGACGTTACGGCTGGCCACTTCCTGGGCCAGGGACTTGGAGAATCCGATCATGCCCGCCTTGGAGGCCGCATAGTTGG
>DASXNV010000107.1:0-72409 GCA_036494815.1 Caulobacteraceae bacterium | reverse complement strand
GCCAGAACCGAACAGAAGCACACCGAAACAGGGCGGCACGTGCGTCACGACACGCCCTTTCCTCAATGGGCCGACTCCGAGAGCCTGGAAAAGGCGAAGGCGCTGACCGAGCAGGCCGCGCTTGCGGCGCTCGGCGGTTGGGCGCCGCGATAAAAAGGCGCGGGCCTTGCGTGAAACAAGCGCCCCGCCGCCCCTGAACCACCGGACGATCGAACTTCAGAATTTGATCCAGATGTCGCTGGGAGCGAGCACATGATCGTAGTGTTTGCACTGAAAGTTGTCCCACAGGCTATTCGGATCATTCGGGTCGACAGCGCCAATGACGTCGCACCCCATGTCGCCGGCGCCGCTGGTCCGCTCCACCGAGCCGTATTGCCCGAGGCTCGAGGCCCACTCGTTTACGAAGCCTTCCCAATCGGATGGGGAAAAGAGCTTCATCCGCTCTGTCGGAACGATCGATGGGCCCGGCACGATTTCCAGGCGATCCGCAGCGCCGATCGTGGCGTCGACAGTGATGGCGCGAGTTGCTGGCTTCATCTCTTACGGATCGCCAGGCCGCGCCCGCGCCCCCCTCCAAGGCGTACTTAGCCCAAGCGGCGTGAGTCGATCCGTTCCGACCGTATCTCGCCCTCCAGGTTGTGTCACGTCGAGCTTCTCATCCGGGGTGTCCCGGCCGGCACGCCAACTGTCTCTGCGACCTAGAGTGGCCGGTCTCAAGTTCGGCTAAGAGCCATCAGTTCGCTTTGGGCCAAGCGGAAAACACGAACTTTTGGCCCTGAACGGAAGAGATCAGGGTGGGTCAGCATGACCTACGTCCGCAGCACAAAGCGTCGCGGCCCATTCCGGCAGTGATACTGCGATAGCCTTGGCGTGGCCGTCGATGAAAGAGATCAGCCGCTGAGGCGGCTTGCCGAGCGCGCTGTTGTCGAAAACAAAGGCCCGATCAGCCATAAGCACAGCTTGGCGGATCAAGGGCTGATTGCGCTCATATCGGCCCTAATGTTCGCCTCCGGAACGGGATGGCCCCCGTGACTCTCCCGCGCCGTGACGCGAGCGACCGCGAAATCCGCCGTCGCCACGTTCACGTGGTAGACGACGATCCGGTAGCCCAAGGCTCGTGCCTGGGTAATCAGGTCGAGCTTGGAAGGATGGGAGAAGGTCGTCTCCGTGACGAGGCTCTCACCCGCCACCAGCAAGGCTTCTCGTCGCTTATTCGCCAGCCGCTGTCCAAGCTCCGCGTCTTCGCGCGTCAGCGCGTGACGACCAAGGGCTTGCAGGCAAAGGCGATCCGCGTTGACGAACTCCGCATCAGTAAGCCGCCGAACCCAGGTCTCGTAGAGCGTCGTCTTCCCTGCTCCATTCGGGCCCGCGAGAATATGCAGAATGGGCGGAGCGGCGGACTCCGGCATGCCTTCAGGCGGTCCGGCGCGAGCGGCCCGACACCTGGCGCCGAACCAGCCTGCCCTGAGCGTCGGCGCCGACCGCCCCCTCACGACGGCCGAGTTCGGCGTACTGCGCCTTCACCTCCGCCGGAGGATTATCAAATTGGTCGTCGAGCTGGTCGAAAACAGCGTCCTGCTCCTCGACGGACAAGGTCTCCAGCGCGAGGCGGCGGTCGAGCGCCTGACGCACTCGGTCGATGCCAAAGCCAGGCGCATTCTCGACGGCGCGCCCAAGCTTGGCCCAATATTCGACCTGAGCGCCCACGGAGCGGTGAACGATCGACGCCTCCTGGCGCACCTCATCGATGAAAGCGCTTGAGAGTTTTACCGATGAGTAGCTCGATGCCATGACGGACTCCTCTAGGGTGGCAAAATGCCACCTAATTCCGGATATTTCAAGATCGACTTGAGTGATCAAGAGTCGGTGCGATCGCCGGCATCATCGGTCGGCGCCACCAGCGAGTGGGCAATTTCGCAGGCCAGCGAAGGAACGAAAACGACGGGGACCGCGAACACCAGTGAGCGAATCTTGCGCCGCCATCGTAACAGGAGCAAAACCCCGGGCGGGGTGATTTCAGTTTTTCCTATGCGGCGGACTCAGTTTCTGATTCACCCTTCCGATGGGTGCGCCGCAAGACGTCGACGATCTTTCGAAGTTGGAGCTGCGGGCCGCTTTGGTGGCGGTGCTCGACAGGGTCAATCAGCTAGAGCAGACGGTGGCGGCGCAGGCCGATGAGATCGCCCGTCTCAAAGACCTGAACCAACGCCCCAAGATCAAGCCCAATACGCCAAGCGGCATGGAGCCGGGGGCGTCGGGCAAGTCGAAGCGTGACAGCAAGGGCCGGGGCGGACGACTGGGACGCGGGCCGAAGCGGACGCCCCGCTGAAGGTAGGTCCGAACCGTCGAGCGGGCCAAACCCGCCCCTGAGGCGATCGCCGTCAGGTTCTCCCCAAACAGCGCCCTCAACCGCAAAACTTCCCTGATCCGCCTCATCTCCGACCTCGGTCTCGGCATCGTCACCCCCTTGGCAAAAGGGCGCGACAATACTGTTGATGACTTCCGTGTCAGCCGCGGATCCACACGCGGTCGGGGGTGGCGAAAACGTCGGCCAGAGGTGGCGAAATCAATCGGCCAGCGGTGGCGATTATAATCGGCCAGGGGTGGCGATTACCGTCGGCTTTTGCAACCTGGCGTCGGCGATCGCCATCTTGAGCAGATCGGGGACGCTGCCCTCGATCTTCTCTGGGTGCTCCAAAGTGGCCCGGGTCGAGTCCTTGAAGCCGCGTGAGGTCTCGCCATAGATCGCCCGATGCACCTTCACCATGCAGTCGAGCGTCGCATAGAGTTCTAGGATCGCCGCCTCGATCACCGTGGCGATCTCGTCGCTGTTGGCGGCCGGCGTGAAGCCAAGATTCTCGAGCTGATCGTGGTCGAACTGCAGGTTTGGGCGAAGCTTGATCGCGAGGTCGATCAGCCGCCGTGCCTTCAGGAAATGGTTGGCGACCCCCGCGACCGCCCGCTTATCACGGCTCTCGAGGTTGTAGGTGTGCTCGTAGAAGTGCTTGAAGCGCTCTACCTGCCCCCACATCTCGGGGTTAAACAGGTTCAGTGCGTCGGCGATCTTTGGCATCCACGATCGCCGCAGCGCCGTGTTCAAAGGGTGCGAAGGCGGTCGCGAGGCGCTGTGCGATAGCTTCTCCGGGAAGGCTGTCGAGCGGCTGTTCGTCGGCGACACCTGGTTCGTCCATGCGCATATCGTCCACCCCATCGGATCCACGCCTGAACGGGTGAAACTCTATGAGTTGAAGGCGGATCTGACGGCTTATCTGGACGCCTTGCAGGCGTTCCTGGACGCCGAGGACATTGTAGGACCGCTGTGCATCATGATCTCGATCAGCGATCTGCAGGCGTCGGAGCTGATGGCGAGGGCGTTCCCGAGGGCGAGAACAATCGCACTGCCCCGCCCGGTCCGGGCAGACCGGATCGCAGCGGCCGGCCTTGCGGACCAGATGTTCGCGCTCGCGCAACGGTCATCGATTTACGCCTGATAGACGTCGGCCAGGTTGGGGCCTAGCCGCGCAGACCCAACGCCCGGAGCCAGGCGTCGACCTGGCCGAAAGCGTCCGTCTGCCACTGGTCCGGCGACCGATCGCCCAAGACCTGGCTGGCCTCGACGAACCGGCGCACACAGGTGGGGCCATAGCCGTCGGCCGTGTCGAACTTCTCGGCGATGAACTGGAAGCCCGCCTTGCCGCCTCCGATCGCGAGCAATGGTCGGCACGCCTCGGCGAGCTCTTCGACCCCGCCGGGGTAATTCCGGACGCAGTAGTAGATGTCGTAGGCGTCCTTCTGCTTGTGTCGGCCGTGGATGGCGAAGCCTTTCATCGCCAAGAGGGCGGGGATCGAGGCGACGGCGATTTCGACTCGGTTGCGGCCCCCTTCAGGCACCGGGCCGTCTATGGCCACCATCTGATAGAAGCGCAGGGCCAGGTCGGCGCCGGAGGCCCGCTGCACGGCGAATTCGCTAATCAGCGGCGGGACGTTCTTCACGATCTCCGCGTCCCGCGGCATCAGGAAGTCGACGATGATGTCGATCGGCCCGCCGCCGTCGGCGGCCGGAACCTGGCGCACGAGTTGAAACCGCCTCAGCTCCTTTCGTTGCTGGTAGCCCGCCCCCATCAGCGCCTCGACCAAGGTGGCGTATTCGCCATCGCCGAGCGCTTCAGCGTGCAGGCTCAAGTCGACATCGAGCGTGCCGACGTGGCGCATGTCGTCGTTCTCCAGCAGAAGCTACGGCACGGCGCCGCCGATGACGGCGAACTTGCCCTGGAAGCTGCCCAGAACCTGGCCGATCTCCACCAGCACGGCCTTGACCGCGGCGGTGGTGCGATCGTCGTAGGCGGCCGCAGACTGCGGCTCGGCTGGCGTCACGTCGACCACGTCAGCCGCTCCCGCCGCAGATGGTCGGCGGCTTCGCGGCCGCGCTCGCCGGCGACGGCGAGATCCAGATAGGTTTGCACCGGACTAGTGGTGAAGATCCCCGGCGCCAGCTCCACCGCGTCCAGGAACAGTCCCGCATCGTCCAGCCGCGTGATCACCACGTTGTCGCCCTTCGCCGCGGAAGAGAGGTGGAGCTCTGCGCTGAGCCTTTCGAGCCCCTCATCACTGGCGTAGAAATATTGGCTAGCGGATCGTGCAAACGGCGCGATCCATTGCGCCGCCGAGAACGACGCGAGGAGAGCCTTAGGCCCTCCCCTGCCGCCTAGGGCGGCGCGCATAGCCTTGTCGAAGGCGCCGCCATGCAGGGTCGTGTAGTATCCGAGCCGGGTCCCTGGCGGCGGCTCGTAACGGTCACGCCACGTGTCTAGCAGGGCGTCCGGCGCGGTCAGCCGCAGGCCGTCTGGCTCAACCCGCGCCCATTCCCGATCCACCAGCGCGGCGCGCACGTTGCTGACATGGCCGAGGCTGACCTGGGCCGCCTCGGCAAGATGGACCACTTTCCAAGCCCGCTGCGGCCCGCGCAGGAGGACTCGCAGAACCTGGGCGGACTTAGGCGTGAACAGCGACTTCAGGTCCCGTCGCGCGACGGAGGGCTTGGTGGGCACGATGCGCTCGATGAAGACGCTGTTGAAGGCGATCCGGCAATTGCCTTCCAAGTCGAGGAAACCCACGTCCTGTTCGCGACAAAGCGCCCTCGCCGCCTCCGACAAATAGGGTGCGACCAACAGGGCGGTGGCAGTCCCGTGCTGCTGATCGAGGTGGTAGTGGAGTTGATGCAGGGCGGCCCGCACCTGACGGGGCTGGCCTGAAGCCTTCACTTCGCCAATGATCGTATGCGGCACGCCCCCCACGGCAAACCGCGCGACAAGGTCGATTTCGTGGGGCGCCGACTCTATCTCGATGGCCAGATCATGGATCGCCGGCGCCGCCGAAAGCACCTGACGCAGCGCGTCCGCCGCTTGTCTCTCCAATGATTTCATCGATTCTGGCGATTTCAGCATTTGCTGAAAATGGTCCAAGAGGTGAAACTAGACAAGCGATTTCACTGAAATACTCGATTTCAGCACGCGCTGAAACCGACCTAAACCCTGAAACTGTGCCGAAGCTCTCAATCCGGCCATCGGAAATTCCGCAGTGACTCTAGTGAGTCGGAAAGTAGCGCAGCTTCTCGCAGAACGTCGCGCGAACGGAGGTGGACATCCGTGTGCAACTGGCGCACACGTGTCCGAATAACTATTTGATTTTATTTATAAATCTGTCCAGTCCTTCACGGGACTCCGAGAGCCTGGAAAAGGCGAAAACCCTGACCGAGCAGGCCGCACTCGCGGCGCTCGGCGGTTGGGCGCCGCGATAAGAAGGCGCGGGCGTTGCGTGAAACGGGCGCCCCGCCGCCCTTGAACCACCCGGCGATCGAACTTCAGAGTTCGATGTCCAGCGAAAGGCAGCTATGGACGTCGGCCGGTTCACCGCCGCCAGCCAAACGTCGGCCGATCGTCGCCTCAAGGCGCAACCCGTCACGGATAGCCCAGCCGGCCCCAATATTCGTCTCAAGCTGGCCTTGATTGGGTCGGCGCATGGACAGGCTTTCCGCAATCTCCGCGCCCACGGTGACATTCTTGGTGACCGTGCGTTCGAGCAGCAGGCTGAGCGGCGCACGATCATTGCGAGCGCGCATAACATCGCGCTCGAAGGCGAATTGGCCCGACAGGCGCCACGGACCAAAACCCTTGCTGATCAACACGGGCAATTGCAGGGCGATCGAGCCGTCTCCCATATGCCTACTGCCAGTGGGAAGGGTCAGGTTGGGTTCGATGGCGATGGCGGGCCATGACGCCGACTCTGACATGGTCAGATACTTGACCGCGATTTCCGTGTCGCCGAAGCCGACCATGGACCTGCGCCGGCCATCCACGGCTGTGAGACGCGGCACGACCGTCATCTCCCATCGCGGCGCCAGGGGAATGGCGAGGTCGAAACCCAGGGTGTTGGCGCTCCAGTGGTTTTTCGCTTCTGAGCCGAGGAAGGATTTGAGTTCGAGCTTGTCGGCGATGTCAGTATCAGTGGTGGCGTAGGGCGGGGCGTCGGCCCAGGCCGGCGCCTCCGCGGACAGGAGACAGACCAGCGCCGCTGTCGCGAACAGACCACGGCCGCGCACTGTCAGGCCGCTCTGTACTCAGGCTCGGCCAGGGGCTGTCCCGCGAGCACGGCGGCCAAGGTGGCATAGAGCCTGTCGATCTGGATCGGCTTGGCCAGGTGAGCGTCCATCCCTGCGGACAGATATTCGCTGACCTGATGTTTCATGGCATTGGCGGACAAGGCGACGATCGGCGTTCGGTCCCGGCCCAATTCAGCCTCGCGGCGACGGATCTCGCCGGTGGCGGCGACCCCGTCCAACTCCGGCATTTGGATATCCATCAAGATCAGGTCAAACCGCTCGCGCGACCACGCCTCGACCGCGAGGCGCCCGTTCTCCACGATGATCGGCTCGACGCCGAACGAGTGCAGCACGGTTTTCAGCACCAACTGATTGGTGGCGTTGTCCTCGGCGGCGAGAATGCGCAGGCGGTCGAAGCCGCTCTCGCAAGGCTTGCCACTGTCGACGGCGACCGGGGGAGACGCAAGCCGGACCCTCGGGCCGAGCCAGGTCAAGGGCAGCATCACCAGGAACTTGGCGCCCTCCCCCACACGGCTTTCCACTGTAATCGATCCATCCATCAACTCGGCCAGTTGACGACAGATGGTCAGCCCCAGGCCGACGCCGCCAAACCGGCGCGTGATCGTGTTGTCCGCCTGGACGAACTTCTCGAACAGCTTGGGCAGGACCTCGGGGGCGATGCCGATCCCCGTATCGGCGACCAGGATCGACAAGGTCTTGCCGGTCGGCGTCGTCGCCGCATCGATGGCGACATGAACCTCACCTTGTTGGGTGAATTTGAGCGCGTTGGAAATGAGGTTGTAGAGGATTTGGCGCACGCGCACCGAATCTCCACGCCAGCGGCCAGCGGCCTCGGGGGCGATGGCCAGCGAGAACGAGACCCCGCTTTTATTGGCGATCGAGGTGAAGGCGGCGTAGGCGCCTGACGCGACCTCTTCGATGTCGAACGGCGCCTGTTCCAGTTCCACGTGGCCCGCTTCGATCTTCGACAGATCGAGCAGGTCATTGAGCACCGCAAGCAGGCTGGAGCCGGACTTTTGAATGACGTCCAACCGCTCCTTTTGTGCTGGGCTGAGCGGGTTGAGGGCCATGACCTCGGCCATGCCCAGGACACCGTTCAAGGGGGTCCTGATTTCGTGCGACATGTTGGCGAGAAACTGTGACTTCATCACATTGGCTTCTTCGGCCGTATCCCGGGCGGCGGTCAGCTCATCCAGGGCCAACTGTAGATTTTCGTCGTAGGTCTTCAGCTCGCTCAACATGGTGTTGAAGCGCCTCGTCAGCCGACCGAATTCGTCGCGCGATCTGACCTGGACCTGAGTGTTGAAGACTTTGGTTCGGCTGACCTCAGCAATCCCGGCGTCGAGGTTTTCAAGCGGACGCAGGGCGCGCTTGACCAGCGCGGTGGCGGCCGCAGCGGCTAGGGCGGTGGCCAAGACCGACAGGCCAAGCGCGATGAGTATATTCCTCTCGAGCTGGCGCCATATATCCTCTTGGGAGGCGATCAGCACCAACTCACCAGCGCGCCGTCCCACGTTCCTCACCGGCGTATGGACTTCCAGTTTACCGTCGACGAAACGGGCCTCGGCACGAGCCGCGCCATCTGGCCTGATATCGGGTGCGGCGACGCCCGGCCGCCTCAGAATCAATGTCTTGCCGCCGGCGGCGAAATAGGTGGCCGCCAAGTTGTCGGGGTCGGATCGGAAAATGGCGTTTGCTTCTTCGGTGTCGTGCCGTTGGCGAAATTGGATCGCCGAGCTGGCCTGATCTGCGATGATCCGGTTGAGGTTCAGCTTGTCGGACATGAATGACGTCCGATCCGTGACCCAATCCTGCCATAGGAAGATCGAAAATGTTGAGATCAGCGCGACTGCGGTCGCAACGACAGAAAGAATAACGACCTTCCATCGAAACGGAACCGTGTTTTTATATTCTGTATGTTGGATCATATTCGCCACGTCTATTGCACATTTCTGCTAAAAACGCCGACAGCACAGGAAGACTTGAGCATTGTTTTCAATTGCCGTTCAATATAGGCAGCACATACCCACTTTAAGGGGTGTTACATCATTGGCGCCGCCGAACAATTTCCGCCCCTCACCTAAACCGTTCGCTGATCGCCATCTCGACTTCGCAGTCGGGCGAATTTGCGAGACAATATCCATCTCACAACAAAATTTATCGGAGTTGAATCGAGCATCCGCGCGCCATACGTATAAATACGTAGGTATTTTGCGAAAACTCTAAATAGCCTGACTATTCAATGCAGCGCAATGACGGCGAATGCCCGCATTGCCTGGGCGCGACAATTTGTATCGGCGTAGATTATACACCCAATCTGGGAAGTTATTCTAACCCCCCACACCAGATTGACGTCTCCGCAGCTCATCGGCTGACCCGTTGCAAGCCGGATGCGCCCCTCAAATCCCCTGCAACCACGGGATCAGCCGCTCGGTCACCTCGGCGGGGCGTTCCTGCTGGGTCCAGTGGCCGCAGCCGGGCAGGATATCGGCGCCGCGCAGGTCGTTCATCTCGGCCCTCATCATCGCCACCAGGTCGCCACGACCCAACATGCTCAGCACCAGATCACGCTCGCCGCCAATGAACAGGGCCGGTTGATCGATCTTCCGCCCACGAAACTGCGACAGGTAGTCGAAATCGGTGTCGTGGTTGCGATAGCGGTTCAGCGGGCCTCGAAAGCCGGACGCTTCGAACTCGTGAGTGAAATAATCCAGGTCGGCGTCGGTCAGCCAGGCGGGGAACGGGTCGGGATCGACCAAGCTGTCCAGCAGGGTGTTGGCGGTGGTCTTGTCGGTGGGCCATGTCCCGTCGGGGGCGTCGCCGCTGATGGCGTAGTAGAATTTGCGCAAGGAGTCGCGCGGGTTGGCTTCCATCTCGGCCTCGGCCACCCCCTCCTTCTGGAAATAGTGCTGGTAGAAGAACTTGCCGCGCTGGGTGAACACCTCGTCGAACACCGCCCGGAACGAGCGGGTGGGTACGCCCAGATAGGGCACCGACAGGCCCGCCACCGCCCGCACCCGGTCGGGGCGGATCAGGGCGCTGTTCCAGACGATGGGCGCGCCCCAGTCGTGGCCGACCAAGATGGCTTTCTGGTCCGCGCTGAGCAGTTCGATGACCCCGGCCACGTCCTCGACCATCCGCTCCATGGCGTAGGCCTCCACCGGTTGCGGCTTATCCGAGCCGCCATAGCCGCGAACGTCGATGGCGCAGGCGGTGAAACCGGCCTCTGCGATCGGCGCCAACTGATGGCGCCAGCTATACCAGGACTCCGGAAAGCCGTGCACCAGCACCACCAAAGGCCCTTGCCCCTGCACAGCCGCGCGCAAGCGGATATGCGGCAAGGCCAGGGTCTTGAAGTCGGGCATGGGGGCTCCTGTGAGCGGCCGGGATGAACGAAATTTGCGGAGATAAATCAGCTCAAAACAAAATCGTCCGGGTTCGGCTTCAGCGTCGCGTTCCAGTAGTCGATCAGGCGGAACGGCCAGTTCTGGCTGACCCGGCCGGTCTGGTTCTTGTACCAGCTGGTCACCTGCGGCGCGCCCCAGGCCATGAGATTGTTGGCCGCGTCGACCTTTTCATTGAAGGCGTCGTGCACGGACTGCTTCGGCTCCATGGTCGCCTTGCCGGTCTCGGCCAGCAGCTTCAGCGCGCCCACGATGTAGCGGACGCTGCATTCGGAGAAAAAGATGATGCTGCCATTGACCACGATATTGGTGTTGGGGCCGTAGACTACGAAGAAGTTGGGGAAGTTGGGCACGGTCATGCCCAGATAGGCGCGGGCGTCCCCATGCCACTGCTGGTGCAGCTCGACGCCGTCGCGTCCACGAACCTTGTAGGTGCGCAGGAACTCGCTGGCCTTGAAGCCGGTGCCGTAGATGATGACGTCGACCTCGTGCTCAACCCCGTCGGCGGTCTTGATCCCCGCCGGGGTGATCTCGGTGATCGCCTCGGTGACAAGCCGTACGTTCGCGCGGCGCAGGGCGGCGATCCAGACACCGTTGTCGCGCACCGAGCGCTTGCCGCCCAAGGGGTATTGCGGGGTAAGCTTTTCGAGCAAATCTTCGTCGCCGCCGACCTGGGCGCGCATGCCCTCGATCAGCATCTGGCGCATCATGGCGTTGGCCTCGCTGACCGCCGTGTCGGGGCCCTTGTAGTCGGGGTCGGTGGTGATGGCGTCCAACAGGCCGTCAGTGAGCATCCAGAACAGCCAGAAACGGTACCACTTCTCATAGAAGGGCACGTGCTGCAGCAGCCAGCGTTCGGCCTCGGTGACATCGTGATGATAGTTCGGCGTGGGCCCGAGCCAGGGCGGCGTGCGCTGGAAGACCATGAGCGCGCCGGTCTTGGGGGCGATCTCGGGCACGATCTGGAAGGCGCTGGCGCCCGTGCCGATCACCGCCACCCGCTTGCCGGTCAGATCGATGTCGTGGCGCCACTGGGCGGAGTGAAAGGCCTCGCCCTTGAAGCTGTCGCGGCCCTCGATATCGGGCAGGCGCGGCTGGTTGAGCTGGCCCACCGCGCTGACCACGGCGTTGGCGGTCAGCACCTCTTGCGCCCCGTCGGGGCGCTTGATCCGCACCCGCCACAGCTTGGCCGCCTCGTCATAGTTCGCGTCCTGGACCGTGGTCTGGAAGCGGATCGAGGGCCGCAGGTCGTAGCGGTCGGCGCAGTCGCGGAAATATTTCAGCAGCACGGGCTGGGTGGAAAAGTGCTGAGGCCATTCGTGATTGGCCTCGAAGGACAGGGAATAGAGGTGGCTGGGATTGTCCACCCGGCAGCCGGGATAGGTGTTTTCCAGCCAGGTGCCGCCCACATCGGCGTTCTTCTCGATGATCTCGAAGGCGACGCCGGCCTGTTTCAGGCGGATGGCGGTCAAAAGGCCCGACATGCCGGCGCCGATGATCACGACCTTGGTCTTGGCGGCGGCGGCTTTCAGCTGCGGCGTGTCCCATTGCGGCAGCTTCTGGTCGATCCCGTCCACCGACAGCTCTTCCATGAGCAGGGGCACATAGCGCTCTGGCACCTCCGCCCCGGCGACGAAGTTCATCATCCGGCGGATGGTCGCCTCGTCCGGCGAAGGCGGCAGGCTCCCGTCGCCGGCGTTGTAGGCGGTGAGCACATCCTTGGCCCGGGCGCGCAGTGCGTCCTGCTGGGCCTGCGAATAGCCGCCATAACGGCCATCGGCGAAAAAGTCGTAGACCGGCCGCATATCGTCGCTAAGCAGGCCCGTGTCGCCGGTGACGTGCACCAGCGACATCAACAGAGCCGGCAAATGGGCTTCGGCAAGGGCTTGGTCGATCATCTGAGCGTCGCGCGCCATGGCGGTCTCCTCCATTGCCGAGCCTGTCCGCCCGGTCGTCTTGAGATCGATTGTAGTAGGTTATCGGCGTTCTGCCAGCGCGGACGTCGGGGAAGGCGGATCTGAAATGACCACGAATGGCGGCGTTTGCCTGGCGTTGCATGGCGGCGCCGGCGCCCGGGCGGGCCTGGACTATTCGCAGGAGGTCGAGCACATGCGCGGCCTGGTGCAAATCGCCCGCGACCGGCTCCTGGCCGGCGCTCCGGCCCTGGACGTGGTGGTCGAGACGGTGGAGGCGCTGGAAGCCTCCGGCCTCTACGTGGCCGGGCGCGGCGCCTCGCCCAACCGGCGCGGCGACTACGAACTGGACGCCTGCGTCATGGACGGACAGACCCAGAGGGCGGGTTCGGTGGCGGCCCTGCAGGGATTCAAGAGCCCGGTGCGCGCGGCCCTGGGCGTGATGCGGCAGACCCCGCACGTGATGCTGGCCGGGGTCGGCGCGGCCGACTTCGCTCGCAGCCAGGGCCTGGAGCCGGTGGTGGATCCGGCCCACTGGTACACCCAGGCGCGCTACACGCCCGACGAGGACGACCTGGCCCACGGCACGGTGGGCTGCGTGGCGCGCGATCGGGCCGGCCGGCTGGCGGCGGCGACCTCCACCGCCGGGGTGTTCGGCAAGATGCCCGGCCGGCTGGGGGACAGTCCGGTGCCCGGCGCCGGCGCCTGGGCCGACGGGACGGTGGCCATCTCCTGCACCGGCCAGGGTGAGTATTTCCTGCGCGCGGCCGCGGCGGCGCAGCTGGCCTTTCGCCTGCGCTTCGGCGGCCAAGGCCTGGGCGAGGCTGCGCGGGCGACGCTGGAAGAAATCCGCGCTCTGGGCGGCGACGGCGGCCTGATCGCGGTGGACTCCGCCGGCCGGGTGGTCACGCCCTTCATCACCGACGGCATGAAGCGTGCGGCGCTCTATCTCGACGGGCGGATCGTCTCGGAGGTGTTCGCGCCCGACGAGGCTTGAGGCTCACCCAGCCCGCAAGCCTGAAACGCAGGCTGGCCCGCTTCCTGAGAAGCGAGCCAGTTCCAAAACATGAATATCGCGAACTTAGCGCGACGCGAGCACGGCGCTTTGGTGCGGGGCGTTGGCCGCGACGGCGGAGCCGGCGTTGGCCTTGGCCAGGGCGTCGGCGACGGAGTCGCGGACGCAGGAGTCGCGCTCGTAAACGGCGAAGACGTCGTCGGCATAGGCCTGCTTGCAAGCCTTGAAGGCGGCGTCGCCAACGGCGGCGCGGACCTGGGTCGGGGACTTGTCGAGCGTGGAGACCTTGATTTCGGCGGCGTTGGCGGCGGTGGCCAGGAAGGCGACGCTCAGGATAGCGGCTGCGGTACGGAACATGATGGTTCTCCAGAAAGAGACATGAGAGGAATCTTTCCGGACGCTTCCTTGCCGGCCTATTGTGGCTGGCGCCTCGTCCGACCCATCGTGGGCGTCGGCTCGGGGTAATTCGTGACGCGTAATCTAAACGCTGTCTAAATCTGCTCTTTGATCTAAACGATGTCAACATCAAATTTCGGATCGGGGCTGAAAATCGACCCTGGCGAGGCGCCACATCCTCGCCTGCAACGGCGATTGCGTACGGAACGCGCTCGACAGCGCCGCGCCGACCACCGAAGATCGTGGTGAGAATCCAGCGCGAATACGGCGATCCACGCAGCGCGGGACACCCCGGGGAAGACCATGCTGACGCTCTATCACTGCTCGGACGCGCGCTCGTTCCGCCCGCTTTGGGCGCTGGAGGAACTGGGCCTGGTCTATCAGCTCAAGATGCTGCCCTTTCCGCCCCGAGCGCTGGCGCGCGACTATCTGACCATCAATCCCCTTGGCACCGTTCCGACCTTGCTCGACGACGGGGTGCGAATGACCGAGTCGGCGGCCATGGTCCAATACCTGGCCGCCCGTCACGGGGACGGAAGGCTGGATGTGCCACCGAATGACGCACGCTACGCCGCCTATCTGAACGGGCTGCACTTTGGCGAGGCGACCCTGACCTTTCCCCAGACTCTGGTGCTGCGCTATTCGCGGCTGGAGCCGGAGGATCGGCGCCAGCCCCAGGTGGCCGACGACTATCGCCGCTGGTTTTTGGCCCGCCTGCGCGGGGTCGAGGCCCAGGTGGCCGACCAGCCCTATCTGTGCGGCGAGGAGTTCACCGGCGCCGATATCTCCATAGGTTACGCCCTGCTGCTGGCCCAGACCTTGGGCATCGATGAGTCCTTTCCCGAACACGTGCGCGCCTATTGGGACCGCCTGAAAGGCCGCGAAGGCTATCGCCGCGCCCGCCGCGTCCAGGCCCAGGCGGCCAGCGAACAGGCGGTGGATGCGGCGCAGGTGGCGGATCTGCTGAACCGCTGAGGGCGAGCTTCAAGAATAGCGCGCCGCTTCCACGGCTTTCGACCGCTCGGCCGCCCGCGCCATGGCCCAGTCCAGGTCGGCCAGATAGGTGTCGGCCACCATCAGATGCACGGGCGACAGCATCAGGTGCAGCCCCTTGGGCTCGGTGGTGACGCTGGTGAACCAGCCTCGTTCGCGCAGGCCCGCCCAAATGGCCATACAGTCGAGCTCGGCATGGGTGAAGGCGAGGATACCCAGTTGCGGCGCGCCCAGCACCTTGAACCCTCGATCCATGACGCCCTCCGCGATCCGCTCGCGCGCCGCCGTCACCTCGCCCTGCTTGGCGCGGTAGCCCGCCACCCCCAGCACGTTCATCACCGCATAGGCCGCGGCGATGGCGCCGCCGGGGCGGGTGCCGGCCAGGGTGGGGGTGATCATGCGCCCGCCCGGCCAGTCACTGAAGTCGAACACCATGCGCTGGCGCAGGGCCTGGCTGCGGAAAAACACGCTGGAGGCGCCCTTGGCGCAGTAGCCGTACTTGTGCAGGTCCGCCGACAGGGACGACACCCCCGGAAGTTCGAAATCGAACGCCGCAACCGCGCCGCCGTTCATCCACACGAAGGGGGCGATATAGCCGCCGACGCAGGCGTCCACATGCAGCCACAGGCCGCGCGCCACCGCCAGCTCGGACAGGGCCTCGATCGGATCGATCAGGCCATAGGGAAAACAGGGCGCCGAGCCGACGATCATCACTGTCGACCCGTCAGTCGCCTCGGCCATGGCCTGCGGATCGGCCAGGAAGTCCTGCAACGGGGTGCGCCGCACCTCGATCTCCATCACCGCGGCGGCCTTGTCGAAGGCCGGGTGGGCCGAGCGGGGTAGAACAATGTTCAACGGCCCCTCGATCCCGCGATCCTTGCGCGCAAAATCGCGAGCGGCCTTCAGGGCCATGGTGATGGAATCGGTGCCGCCGGTGGTGACGTTCCCGGCCGCGCCCTCGGGCGCATGGAACAGGCTCAAGCCGAAATCGACGATGGCCTCCTCCATCGCCCTCAGACTAGGAAAGGCCAGAGGCCCCAACCCGTTCTCGGACATGTAGAGGACATAGGCCTCCTTCTGCACCCGCTCGATGGCCTCGCCGGCGTTGAACACATAGACCGCCGCCTTGCCGTCGCGCCATTGCACGTCCCCGGCGCCCATATCGCGCATGACCTGGCTGAAGCCGTTCCAGTCACGCCCCTGGTCGGGTAGCTGTTGGCGCATGGTATTGGAACCTGTGGTGAACCTTGGGTCTCGACCTTAACAAAGCGCCCGCCCTCGTCGCTGCCTAAGTTCGCCGTTTCAAGGATACAAGCCGCTGCCGCCGATCATCCCCATCAACGATCCGGACGATCCGCGCATCGCCGCCTATCGCAATATCCGCGAGGCGGATCTGGTCGGCCGACAAGGCCAGTTCATCGCCGAGGGCGAGGTGGTGCTGCGCATGCTGCTGGCCCAGACGCGCCACGAGCCGGTCTCGGTCCTGATCGCCGAAAAAAGGATCGATCGCCTGGCGCCCCTCTTGGCCGCCGCGCCCGCGGAAACGCCGGTCTATGCCGCCGGCCAGGCGGTGCTGGACGCCATTGTCGGCTTTCCGATCCATCGCGGCATCCTAGCCCTGGCCCGCCGCGCGCCGGAACCGGACCTGAACACCCTGCTGGGCGCCCTGCCCCCGCGCGCCCTCGTTTTGGGCCTGTTCGGCATCGCCAATCACGACAATATGGGCGGGCTGTTGCGCAACGCCGCCGCCTTCGGCGTCAGCGCCGTGCTGCTGGACCCGCACTGCTGCGATCCGCTCTATCGCAAGGCCATCCGGGTGTCGGTTGGGGGCGCTCTGGTGGTCCCGTTCGCCCGGCTGGCGGCCAAGATCGATTCCGTGGCGCTGCTGCAAGGCTTGGGCTTTGAGACCCTGGCCCTCAGCCCGCGCGGCGAGACCCGCCTGATCGACCTGCGCCGCGCCGACCGCACCGCCCTGTTGCTGGGAGCAGAAGGCCACGGTTTGGCTGAGGACCTGATCGCCAGCGCGAGGGGAGTGTGTATCCCCATGAGCGCGGGCTTCGACTCCTTAAACGTAGCCACCACCGCCGGCATCGCCCTCCACCAACTGGCGTTCGGCGAGGGCCGAGCAGCATCCTGATCAGGAGCTGTTGGATCGAATCTATTGGGGTGAACGGCCCCCGACGGCATCGAATGTGCCAGACTAAGGTCGCTGCAGATCTCAGACAAAGGAGACCGTCCTTGGAACAGATTGCGCGCATCGGGATGGATCCTTCAGCTTCTGGTGGCGCCATCCAGCAACGTCCGCCATCCGTCATTGGATGAATGGCTGCGTCGTCGCGCTCGTGCCAGCGGAGGCCTCTCGGCCCGCGCCTATCTTGTCTACGCAAGGGAGCCGCCTGATCGCGTTGTCGTCTATTTCGCCATCCCCTCCGCCATGACCTTTTGAGGAGCGCTGTCGAGCGCGCAGGTGCGTAAGGCGATGCCCGACGAGGTCCCGCTCTTGTTAACCGGCGCCTGGCCTTGCCAACCCAATTTCGTGTCCGCATCGCCGCGCATCCGGACAAGAACGACCGCTCTGCCCTACACGGCCGCCGGCTCATCGGTTGCCCTCGGGATCGATTTAAGACCAGTCGGTGGCAACTCGATCGGATAACGTGGCGTGAATGAGGTCTGGGTCGGCCGCACCCCGAGGATGCTGTTGACCAGATAACTCCGCGGTTGGCCATCTTCGGCGCGCACCGCCATCAGGCGAACATCGCCCGCGTGCGATCGACGAAGCGAGTAAGCCTCGATCGCCCGAGTCGAGCGCCTACCGGTCTTGTCCTGGTAGTCGATCTCGACCAGCAGCCGGTTCGCTGCAGCGAACCGGATAAGATCAATATGGCTCTGACCGGTCGATCCTGATGGGAGACTAATGATGCGCTCGCGGATCAGCGCATCAGCCCCACCAATGGGGTTTGGAGCCAGGATTGGCGCCGCTTGGCCGTGCAGCCAATCGAATATTTCGGACAAGGCGTCCCAGAACGCCGCGTCGGGGAAAAGCGCCGGCAGTTGGTGGTCAAGAATATGGACCCAGGCCGCCTCAAACTCCCTGATACTAAAATGACTTCAAACAAGTGTCGAAATCTAGGAACCTTTCAGGGCTTTGCGAGTTGCCGCACTGGCGCCGTATAAATTTGGCGCAGCGGGGAGTGGTAGAATTGTGCGTAGTTTAGAATTGTTAAGTGCGTGATGGCCACGATTCTCATCGTCGAGGATGAGGTGTTCATCCGGGACACCGCCGAATTCACCATTGAGGATTTGGGACATGATGTTCTACTCGCGGTTGACGCTAGCGAGGCGGCTTCTCACCTGAAGTCTCCCCAAGTGATCGACGCGCTCTTTGTCGATTTGCGTCTGTCCACAGAGGCGCTCGCGGGCTATGGAATCGCCACTGAGGCCATCAAGCTTCGGCCTGGCTTGCGCGTGCTATACACGTCAGGAAGCCCGCTGACCCAGGATATGACCGATCATTTCGTGTCCGGCGGGCAGTTTCTCCAAAAGCCGTACTCGCCGGCCCAACTCGAAATATCCGTTCGCGCGCTCCTACAAAGCGAGCCCTGAAATTTTGCTCGCCGCGTCACATTCATAGTTGCGACCTTTCGCAAGGAAACGTCATCGCCATTTCAAACCCAGAGTCCGGTCCAAGCCCCTTGGCCGCGGCCGACGCAGCGCACCATCAGACGGAAGAATCGATCGTCAAGGCGGGAGCCCTGCAGAGCGCGATCTTCAACAGCGCTAATTTCTCGAGCATCGCCACCGACGCCAAGGGCGTCATTCAGATCTTCAACGTCGGCGCCGAGCGGATGCTCGGCTACACGGCCGCCGAAGTAATGAATACCATCACGCCGGCCGACATCTCCGATCCGCAGGAACTGATCTCACGCGCCAGGGCGCTGAGCGTCGAGCTGGCGACCACCATTGAGCCTGGCTTCGAGGCGCTCGTTTTCAAGGCCTCGCGCGGGATCGAGGACATCTACGAGCTGACCTATATCCGCAAGGACGGGACCCGCTTCCCCGCGGTCGTTTCCGTCACAGCGCTGCGCGACGCCCAGGGCGCCATCATCGGGTATTTGTTGATCGGCACCGACAACACGGCGCGGAAACTCGTCGAGGAAGAGCAGAAGAAGTCTGATCAGCGGCTGCGTGACCAGCAATTCTACACCCGCTCGCTGATCGAATCGAACATCGACGCCCTGATGACCATCGATCCCGCCGGCATCATCACCGACGTCAACAAGCAGACCGAGGCCCTCACCGGCTGCACCCGCGACGAGCTGATCGGCGCGCCATTCAAGGACTGCTTCACCGATCCGGAGCGGGCGGAGGCGGGAATCAAGCAGGTATTGAACGAGAAATCGGTCACTGACTACGAGCTGACGGCCAGGGCGCGAGACGGCAAGCAGACACTGGTGTCCTACAACGCTACGACCTTTTACGACCGGAACCGTAAGCTGCAGGGTGTGTTCGCCGCGGCGCGCGACGTCACCGAGCGCAAGCGGGTCGAGGTGGAGCTACAACAGGCCAAGGCCGCCGCGGAAAGCGCGAGCCGGACCAAGTCGGATTTCCTGGCCAGCATGAGCCATGAGATTCGCACGCCCATGAACGCAATCATGGGCATCGCCGATCTGCTCGCCAAGACCGCCCTATCCCCCGAACAGGACAAATATGTGCAGATCTTCCGCCGGTCTGGCGACAATCTGCTGAACCTGATCAACGACATCCTTGACCTGTCCAAGGTCGAAGCCTCGCAGCTTGACCTGGAACGCACCGGCTTTTCGCTGAGCGATCACCTGGAGAAGGTGATCGAGATGGTGGCGCCCCGGGCGCACGAAAAAAGCTTGACCCTGGTGTGCAAGATCGCGCCCAGCGTCAGCAATGACCTGGTCGGCGACCCGACCCGTCTGCGTCAGGTGCTGCTCAACCTGCTCGGCAACGCCATCAAATTCACGGAGACCGGCGAGGTGTCGCTCCGTGTCGAGCCAGATGGGGATTGTGCTGTCCCAACGGCGCTCCGGTTCACCGTCTGCGACACCGGCATCGGCATTTCGGAGGAAAAACAGAGCCGAGTGTTCGAACGCTTCACCCAGGCCGACTCATCGACCACCCGCAGGTTCGGAGGCTCGGGGCTGGGGCTGACGATTTCCAAGCGCCTGGTCGAGTTGATGGGCGGCCGCATCTGGGTTGAAAGCCAGATCGACAAAGGCAGCGTCTTTGCATTCGCAGTCCCCTTCGAAGTTTGGGCCGAGACTAATCGGCCAGCCGCCGCAGCGGTCAGCATCGGACCCGAGGCGCCCTTGCCCGAGCTGCAGATTCTCCTCGCCGAGGACTCACCCGACAACTGCACGATCGCGCTGGCCTACTTGGAGGACACGCCCTATCGGATCGATGTGGCCGAAACGGGTGCGATCGCCTGCCAGATGTTCAAGACCGGCCACTACGACATTGTCCTGATGGACCGGCAAATGCCAGTCATGGACGGCTTGACCGCGACGCGGACCATCAGGGCGTGGGAAAAGGCGAATAATCGCCCGCTGACACCGATCATCGCCTTGACCGCCTCGGCGCTGAAGGGCGATCGGGAAACCTGTCTCGCGGCCGGGTGCACTGCCTATTTGACCAAACCCATCAAACAGGACGTACTTCTTCAGGCGATAAGGGACTACTCAGCATCGACAGCGCGACCGGCGCCTATCCTCGAGTCAGAGGACAAAACGTCCCGAGCCAACCGTAGGCTCGCGGAACGAACACCTGCCTATCTGCAAAACTGCCGGCAGAACGTCCTCGACATGGACGGCGCATTGGATCGGTCTGATTTCGAGGCCGTGGTGATCATTGGGCACAATTTGCGAGGATCAGGCGGCGGTTTCGGCTTCCAGACGATCACAGAAATCGGGGCTGCGCTCGAAAGAGCCGCCGATAGCGCAGACACGCCAGCCACCCGAAAATTCGTCAAAGATTTGTCGACCTACCTGGACCGTCTCGAGAGTCGACCTCACTAGAATAAGGCCGTCCACACCGCCACGGGCTTGCTGTTGCTGTCGATCGTCTGCCTTTGCCTCCACCCGGATCTCGGCTGGGCCGCGGTCATCGCATCCAATCTTTCGGGTGGCGTCGCTACGCGTCGACAGCGTCCGCCTATTTTGGCGCTTCCAATCGTGGGTGGCTGTTGCTGAAAGCGACACGCGCGGCGAGCCTAGGACCCGCGACGGCGATGGCCGCCTTCCTGGTTATCGCGGCCGTGCCGCCGATCGTCCTGGCGCACCCCGCGGGACAACGCGCCGGTTGGGGTCTGGGGTAGGGTTTTCGGGTTGAGGCCTTGAGGCGCTGACAAGCGTCCGCTGCGGGCGTTGGAGTTCCGTTCGATCGTTGAACCAGGCGCGGCGGCACCTGCCAGGTTCCGTTGAAGCGCACGCCGCCGAGGCTGATTTCAATCGGATGAAGGTTCATCATGCAGTGGCCCGATGGAAATCTGGCAGTCGTCAACCGAACGACGGCACGGGATGGAGCAGCTAGGAGGGTCGAGCCAGCAGGCATCATGTTGGTCAACCGTGCAGTCGTAGACGCAACATTAAGGACGATGCGCTATTTGATGCCGCATGATGGACCGCTTCGCAGATACGTTTCGGAATGCCATCCGGCTGATGGCTGGACTTTCGCTAAGCTAGCCGCACGAGTCGACGGTTCGACGTCGGTGGTGATGGTCTTGGCCCAGCCGATCCAATGGCTGCGGTGAGTTGCGCTCTTCGCAAGAGGGTGGTCAAATCGAGTTAACGTGTCAATTTCCTCTAATGAGCCGAGCGGTGGACTAGAATGGAAGTATCTAGCTTTATCGATTATTATGAAATATTAGAAATTAGCCCGAACGCCAATTCAGAAACTGTAGAGCGCGTCTTTCGTTATCTTGCTCGGCGCTACCACCCCGACAACCACGCCACGGCCGATCGTGACCGCTTCGACTTAGTCTTGAAGGCTCACAATACGCTCAGAGATCCAGTCAAGCGCGTGCAGTACGATATCGAGTATAAAAATCAATCGAGTTTCCGCTCAGAATTGGCCGAAGAAGCCAGTGACAGTGAAGGCGTCGATCGGGATATCGACATTCAGAACAAGCTGTTATCGATTTTCTACGTCAAACGCCGAAAAAACCTTAAAGATCCGGGCGTCGGAGATATTGAACTCGAGCGCTTGTTAGGCTGCCCGATTGAGCATCTGGAATTTAATCTTTGGTATATGAAAGAAAAACGATGGATTGTAAGAACTGAGAACGGCATGTTCGCGATTACTATAGAGGGTGTCGATCACGCCAGCACCGAAAGTCACATCAAGGCCGCCAAAAAATTACTGACGGATCAAAGTTGAAATCGAGGTGCTCGTGTGGCGCCGAAACACCGACCACTTTGATTTTGACGGTCTAAGACCAACTCATCTCCGCTTCGCGTGACGAGCCCTAAGCCGGGTCTCCCCAGATGAACGACCAATCCACCCACGGGTGTGCCGCAAGCTGTCGGATCAACGCCCATCGCGCATCCTTCCCGCCGCTGGAATATAATGCGCCAGCAAATTGTCGGGCCAACATCTAATGCAGCGTCTCGGTGAACGACCTGTCGCGAATGCGCAGGCGGGCTTCGGCGTCGGCGCGGTGCAGCGCGGCCAGGGCGGCGCCGATGGTCATGCGCAGCTCGACAAGCTGGGGGTCCGGTTCGCCATCAAGATGGCCTTCCAACTCGCCCAACAGAGCTAGCAGGGTCACCACCGAATCCCTAGACACGCCCACTATCCCTCATACGCGACCGCACTGCTCACGAGGCGCAGGGTCCGCCGCACCTCGATGAGGTCATCTGCTGCTGCGATTCGCACGAAGGGCGCCACGATCGATCGCAGCGAGCGTTCCGTCTCTCGCACTTCGGGGTTTTCCGATGGCCCGCCGAGCACCGCATCCGCGGCCAGGATCACGGGCAAGCCCCAATCGTGGGCGGTGAGCGCCGTGGCCAGGCAGGAGGACGACAACGAAAAGCCGACCAGGATCAGTTCAGCCTCCGGCGAGGCCTTGATCGCCTGCCGAAATATGCGGTTGGAGAAGGCCGAAACCCCGGTGCGATAGACCAGCCGCTCGCTGGGCAGGGGCTCCAACCCTTCCACCGGCCGCGCGGCGTGCGAGGCCGACCTGGGATGAACATGGGTAATGTCCCACCCCCGCCCACGCGCATGCATCAAAAGACGACGGCAAGCCTCGATACGACGGCCCAGACCGGAGTGATCGAAGCCATCCACTCGGATCTCCGAGCGGACCAGATCGAGACAGACGAGGTGGCGCGGGGCCGTTGACGGCTCTGGGCGTAACGCAAACACGGGGCGAGTTGTCCTTACGCGAAACTGGCCGGCGCGGCCTGGGAAGCTGATCTGGCGACGGATCGATCGATGACACCGGGCCGGTCCCATTCGCCCTCTGGGCGCAGTAGGACCATGGGCTCGGTGTCGATGGTGATGGCGTCGTCCGACGGGATCAGGTCGAACTCCAACTCCACATAGTCGTAGTCGGAAAAGGCAAAGGTCGTGCGCCCGGCCCGCACCCGACCCTGAAAATAGCGCTTCCAGAACGGCGCCACACGCAGCTGCGCATGACCCATCAGGCGGCGGTAGCCCTTACGTTGCGCCAGGTCGAAGGCGGCGCGGCTAAGCATCATCAGGCCAGGCCCGCCACGATATTCCTTGCGGATCGACAACCGTTCCAGCTTGGCGAAATCGGCGAACCAGCGCAGGCGGACCACGCCGATCGGCTCGTCCGCCTTGCGCAAGATCAGGTGGGTGGCGCCGGCGAAGTCGTTGCCGTCGAACTCTTCGTCATAGGGGCAGACCTGCTCGCCCATATAGACCAGGGTGCGAATGGCCATCACCTGCATCAGATCGTTCAGGGTGTGCGCCACGCAAACCTGCATGTCATTAACGCCCGGGCGCGGCGACCGGGCGCCCAGGGGGTGCGGGGAGATCGCGTTCATGCGGCGGCCATCCGAACACGTTGAGGATCCAGCAACACCAGGCCCTTGCGAGAGCCGGGATAAGGGCGAAAGCCCAGGCGTTCCATAAAGCGGGCGCCCGCCTCGGTCGCCGCCCGGGCGAAATGAGGCAGGTGGCCGATAGAGTTACTGGTCATGGCCCCGCTCGCTTCGGCCAGCCGCCGGGCCGCCGCCTTATCAGCCGCGGCGATGCCCCAGCCATAGACGCCCGCAGGGTCCTGGTCGAACCGCGCCACATGGGCCGGATTCGGCGCCAGCGCGTCAAAAGCGTCGGACATGGCCGCACGCAGCCCCTCGTCGGTCAACAGAACCAGGGCGATCACCCCGCTCAGCACGCCATCATAGCGATAGACGAACAGGCCGGCGCCGGTGCGCTCGTGGACCATCTGCAGCGCCTCGGGGGTGACGATTTCGCCGCCGATCAAACCTGCGGCGAAGGCGCGAGCTTCGATGACCTCATCGGCTCCCGCCGGGTATAGGCCGAACAGCGCCAACTCGTCGCGCAGGGCCGCGGCTACAATAGGGCCGCACGTCGCGCTACTGAGGGTAGAGGGTCGCATCCCGAAGGCTCCTGTTACTAGTTGTTAGTAGCCATGGAGCTTTGGTAGAGCGTGCGCTAAGTTCTCGGGACCCGCGAAGATTGCAAGAGGGTCTTGCGAAAATGATGGGGGCCTATCAGCCTTGGTGAAGGTGGTCCGACGCAAAGCGGATTGGACGGACATACGGTTGTTCTGGGCCGTGGCGCGGCTCGGCAGCTTCGGCGCCGCTGCGCGGGCTCTCGATATCGGCCTGACCACCATCACCCGCGCGGTCGACCGGCTTGAGGATCGCCTCAACACCAAGCTTCTGATCCGCGGGCCGCAAGGCGTGACCATGACCGAGGCCGGAGAGCGCGCCTATGACAGCGCCCTGACCATGGAGCGCGCCGCCGAGAATTTCGAAACCCACGTGCTCGACAGCGAAAACACGCCCGAGGGGCGGGTCAAACTGGCCGCGCCCGATGGCGTGGCGGGGGTGTTCCTGCCGCCGCACCTGCCCGAATTCCTGCGCGCCCATCCCAAGATCGACCTGATCATCGACAGCGGCCTGTGGGCCGATCATCCGTTGGGCGGCGACGTCGACCTGACCTTGACCTTCAGCCAGCCCAAAAATCCCGACATGGTGGCTGTCCCTCTGGCCTATTTTCACTACACCATGTTCGCGTCGCGCGAATATCTCGACCTCTACCGCGCGCCGACCACGGTGGAGGAACTGACCACCCACCCCTATATCCACCATGCCGCACAGGACCACGATCGCGAGACCTGGCATCCGCGCACCGCGGCGATGCAGGATTTCCTGCGCAAGCGGATCGTCACCAATTCCAGCGCGGTGTCCTTCTTCGCCATCAAGCAGGGTGGGGGCGTCGGTCCTCTGCCCACCGCAATCTTGTCGGTGGAGCCGAGCCTGGTCATGCTGGACAATCTGCCGACCGAAGCCTCTCGCCTGTGGTTGGTACGCCGGCGCGACGCCAGCCGTTCGGCGCGCATCCGCAGCGTGATCGATTGGCTTCGCGAGGTGTTCGACGCCCATCAGAAACCCTGGTATCGCGCGGAATTCGTGCACCCGCGCGAATTCGGCCCCTATCTTGATCCATCCCGGCGCGCCGAAGAGGACGCTGTCGCGGCCCTGCCGCTGGGGGATCGGCGACACCTCAGGCCTTGATCATGTGCTTCGGCATCCGCTCCGCCGCCGCTGGCGCCGCTCGGCCCCCACGTGGGCCGCTCTCATGAACATCGTGCTGCAATATCGCGCGAGCCCTGGGTTTGAGCAGACCCTGCACGCCGCCTTCGACGGCTTCGCGCGTCTGGACATTGTCGACGAGACCGACGAGGCCGGCTTCACAGCCCTGATGAGCGAAGCGGACGTGCTGCTGCATGTGCTAAAGCCGGTGACCGCGACGGTTATGGCCGGCGCTCCACGGCTGAAGCTGGTCCACAAGCTGGGCGTGGGCGTGAACACCATCGATCTTGAGGCGGCCAAGGCGCGTGGGATCGCCGTCGCCAACATGCCGGGAACAAACAGCCAAGCGGTGGCTGAAATGACCTTGATGCTGATGCTGGCGACCCTGCGCCGGGCGGCCTATTTCGACCGCCTGACCCGCGCCGGCGACGGCGGACGGCCGGACCTGGAGCTATTGGACAGCGCCGGCGAGATCTGTGGTCGCATCGTCGGCTTTGTCGGCTTTGGCGGCGGCCCCAGTCGCGTAGCCCCGGCCCTGGCGGCCCTGGGCGCCCACATCCTCTATACCGCCCGCGCGCCCAAGCCCGAAGTCCCCTACCCCTTCGCGCCCCTTGCCTATGTGCTGGAACAGGCAGACATCCTCAGCCTGCACGTCCCCGCCACGCCCGAGACCCGCGGCATGATCGATGCGGCGGCCCTGGCGCGGATGAAAAAGGGCGCCGTGATCGTCAACACCGCCCGGGGCGAACTGATCGACGAGGCGGCTCTGGCCGCCGCCCTCGCCAGCGGTCACATCGCCGGCGCGGGCCTGGACGTGTTCTGCGTGGAACCGGCGGGCGCCGACAATCCCCTGTTCGCCTTCCCACAGGTGGTGGTCGCCCCACACATCGCCTGGCTGACCCCAGAGACGCTGCAGCGGAGCGTGGCGGTAGCGCGGGAGAACTGCGGCCGTCTGGCCGCCGGTGAAGCCCTGCTCCACCAGGTCGTCTGAGGGCTTTCTAAGCGCGGACGGCCTCGCCCCAGCTCTTCGCGGCGAACAGGTCCGGCCGCTCCGACACCGTCCTGGCCGCAGCGACGATCAGTTGGACCAATTGAACCGAATAGGAAAAGCATATTTCGGCGCGGGCGGCTTCCTGCAGCACAATGGCCCCTTCAGGATCGTATTTCAGAAGGCCTTCCTGCTCGGCCTCGTCCAGCAGCCGCTTGATGTGGATGCGCGAGACGTGAAACCGCCGTGCGGTCGCCGCGATCGAAACCGGCAAGGGCCTTTGCGGCGGGAAAACCTCGTCGTCCTCCGCCACCAGGGTGAAGACGATCTGGTTTCCGGCATGGCGGTGCATGAAGACGCGGATGAAAGCCGCGTTCTGGTCGACCCCTCTCGCCGAGGTCAGCAAGCCCGCGCCGTGCAGCTTGGAGAAGGTTTCGAACACCTGCGGCTCGTCAAGCCGGTCCAACACCAGCCTCACGGCGGGCTCGGCAAGGCTTGCCGCTTCGAGCGCGGCCCCCAGATGGCTGCGCCAGACACGCATGAGACTGGGGGTGGGCGTGTAGCGGTTGGGCTCGCCTTGCGCCTTGACGGGCAACAGCCGGATATAGCCGAGGTAGCGCAGATACAGCAGCAGAGCCCGGGCACGTCCCGGGCTGACAAAGCCGGACGAGGCGCAGATCTCTTTCAGCCTTGGCAGGGTGAGGCCGCCTGAAACGTGCAGATAGATGGCCCAAAGGGCGGCCACATAGCGGCCGGCGTCCTTGAACACCCCATCCAGCGCCTTGTCGGCGGCGCCGGCCGCCAGCATGTTCCGAGCCAGGGCGCGAGCGGCGTGCGCAAACCGCTCATCAGCGATCAGCCGGGCATGGCTTTCTTCCCGGACGGCGCCGTCAGTGTCCCATCTCAGCAGATCGGCGATATCGTGCTGGCTGCCCAAACCCGCGCTCCAAGCCTCTCCCACAAGCTCTGAAACATTGTGAAGACAACCGTCTTAGGCCGGACGGTCCATAAGGTCGAGCCGTCGCACGCGGCGGGTGAAGTTCGCGCACCAACCTTGGCCGATACGATCAGGATCGGGCGCCGCGATCGCAATGTCTGGGCGCTCGCTCGCGGAAAGAAGGAAACGAGCGCCACAAGGGTGGCTCAGCTTCAGATCAAGGCGCGCTCGACCGCTGCAATCAATCGCTTCAAGCCCGACTCGACGTCAGCGCCCAGATGGACCCGCAGGTGCCGGCGGCCGCGCTCGGCCAGCACGCCCAGATCGCCGCGGGCCTGGGCCTGCAGCACCACGCCGAAGCTGTATTTGCGTCCCGGCACGGGCAGATCGGCGCCCACAGCATGAGTGATCTGCAGGAAGACGCCGCTGGCTGGGCCGCCCTTGTAGGCCTGGCCGGTGGAATGCAGGAAACGCGGTCCAAACTGCAGCGCCGTGGCCAGCTTGGTGTGCTTCAAGAGCCGCTCGCGCAGGCCCTGCAGGGCCGCTGTGTGCGGATGGTCCCGATCGATATAGGCCAGCAGAGCCAGATAGTCGCCAGGTTGGGCGCGCTTGAAATGGGCGCCCAGCACGGCTTCGAGAGTCTGCGCGCCGTCAGCCGTCAGGGCCGCGGCATTGGCCTCGTCGGCGAAAAGGCCGATCCCGTCCGCCTCCAGAAACGGTGTTTCGCCGGCCAGGGCGCCGGTCTTTTCGTATCCGGAGGTCAGCTCCCGGGTCTTGATCTTGCTGGCTTCCACGTCCGGCTGGTCGAAGGGATTGATGCCGATCACCGCCCCGGCGATGGCGGTGGCCACTTCCCAGCGCACGAATTCCTGGCCCAGGCTGTCGCGATTGGCCAGGCTGATGCGCACCACAGGATGGCCGGCGTCCTCGAGCTCGCGGACATGCGTGTCCAGGTCCGGCTGATCATGGTCCGAAAGCCTCAGATAGGCGAAGATGCGATCGCTCCCGTAGTCGGCGGCCGGCGCGGCCGGCTCGCCCGCCAGCGGGATGATCCCCTTGCCCTGCTTGCCGGTGGATTCTGCGATGAGCTGCTCGAGCCAGGCCCCCACGTCGGAGAGCCCGCGCGAGGCGATCAGGGTCAGCTTGTCCCGTCCGGCCTGGGCGGCGGCGCCCAGGGCCAAACCCAGAGCCACTCCCGGATTGGCCGAGGGCGGCGCGCTGGCCGCGCAGGCGCGGGTCATCAGACGTGTCGAGGCCATGAAGGCGCGCACGTCGACGCCGGCGGCGGCGGCCGGGACCAGGCCGAAGTTGGACAGCACCGAATAACGCCCGCCGATCGCCGGATCGCCCAGGAAGATTCGGCGGAACCCCTGTTCCTTGGCGGTGGACTCAAGCTGGGAGCCTGGGTCGGTGATAGCGACAAAGGACGCGCCGGCCTTGTCGGCCCCAAGCGCCTTGCACGCCACATCGTAGAAATAGCGGTGCAGGATATCCGGCTCCAGGGTCGAGCCCGACTTGCTGGCGACGATGAACAGGGTCCGGGCCGGATCGATCTGCGCCTCAAAACGCGCGATCTGGTGCGGATCGGTAGAGTCCAGAACCAATAGTTTGGGATGGCCAGGCCGGCTTCCGAAGGTCTCGGCCAGCACTTCCGGCCCCAGGCTGGAGCCGCCCATGCCCAGGAGCAGGGCGTGGATGAAGCCGGCGCCGGCGATCTCGGCCGAAAAGGCCTCCAGCGCGCCCAGATCCACCCGATCGCCGTGAGCGGCGGGCAGCCAGCCCAGCCACTTGGCCTCGTCCTGGCCGGTCCACAGGCTGGCGTCGCCCTGCCACATTCGCCGGCTCCAGCCCTTGGCGCGGGCCGTCTCGGCCAGCTTGGCCGCCGCCGTCTTGAGGTCATCGGGGGCCTGGACATGCTGGCCGTTGAGCCGATCACCCAGCACCTGGATGCGCTTGTCGGCGACGGCCCCATACAGTTTGTCGGCAGCGTCGGCGAAAGACTTGACCCCATCGTCCACCAGCCTGGCGGTGACGCCGGCCAGGTCGAGGCCCAGGCGTTCGGTGACGGCCAGGATATCGGCGGCGCCCTGGGGATCTTCGGTCAGGCTCTGGCTCACCTGGCCGTGGTCGCGGAAGGCGTCCATGGTCTTGGGCGGCATGGTGTTGACCGTGTCCGGGCCGATCAGGGTCGCCACATAGAGGGTGTCGGGATAATCGGGGTTCTTGGTTCCGGTGGAGGCCCACAGCAGCCGCTGCGGCGCGGCGCCCACGCTGGCCAGCGCTGTCCAGCGCGGGGTGGCGAGCATGTCCAGGTAGCGTTGATAGGCGATCTTGGCGTTGGCGATGGCGACCTTGCCCCGCACGCGCTTCAGGTCCGCCTCGTCGGCCCCGGCGCCGGCCTTCAGCCGCGCGTCGATGGCGTCATCGATCTGGCTATCGATGCGGCTGACGAAGAAGCTGGCCACCCCGTGGACGCGGGTGACATCTCCGCCCTTGGCCTTGAAGTCCTCCAGGCCGGCGAGATGGGCTTGCGCCACCGCCAGATAGGCTTCCAGCGAGAACAGCAGGGTGACATTGATATTGATCCCGTCACCGATCAGCTGGCGGATGGCCGGCACGCCCTCGGCCGTACCGGGCACCTTGATCATCAGATTGGGTCGGTTCACCGCCGCCCACAACTTGTGCGCTTCGGCGACCGTGGCCTCGGTGTCGCGCGCCAGATAAGGCGAGACCTCCAGGCTGACATAGCCGTCGCGCCCGCTCAGCCGGTCATAGACCGGGCGCAGCAGATCCGCGGCGGTCTGGATATCCTGGATCGCCAGGTGCTCGAACACCGTGGCGGGGTCGCCGTCGGCGCCTTCCACGAAAGCCTTCACGGCCGTGTCATAGTCTGGGCTGCCGCCGATGGCTTTTTCGAAGATCGCCGGATTGGACGTGACGCCGGTGACCCCGTCCTTTTCGATCAGGCTTTGAAACGCTCCGTTTTCGAGCATGTCCCGCTGGACGAAGTCGAGCCACACGGCCTGGCCGGCGGTTCCCAGTTGCAGCAGCGGATTGGTCATGGGTCGATCTTCCTCGGCTCAGAGTCGCGCGTTGCTTCTTAAACGCGTGACGAGACGAATCCGACCGCTGATTTTGGGCGCGCCCAATTTAATACCATAAACCGCGCCATACCCCTTCCCCGCAGGGAGGAAGGGGTTGTCTGGCGTCAGTCCTCGATTGCTGAATAGATGATGTTTTTCAGCTGGCCGCGGAAGTTGAAGGCGCCGGACGGCATCAACTGGGTCATGAACACCACGGTCAAATCCTCCTTGGGATCGACCCAGAAAATGGTCGAGGCCGCGCCGCCCCAGTAGTAGTCCCCCTCGCCCAGGCAGCCGGTGGTCACCTGATCCAGGCTCATGGCGAAGCCCAGGCCGAAGCCGACTCCGGCGTTGGCGGTCTCGGAAAACCCGCCGATGGCCATCTGGGTCAGGTCGGCGCCGCCCTTCAGATGGTTCTTGTGCATCATCTCGATGGTGCGCGGACCCAGGATCCGCGCCCCGTCAAGCTCGCCGCCCCGGCGCAGCATGTCGCAAAAGCGCATATAGTCGGCGGTGGTCGAGGTCAGGCCGCCGCCCCCGGACAGGAAACTGGGCTGGCTCAGATAGTCGCTGGTCGCCGGATCATCGACCAGTTGCAGTGTCTTGTCGGGCAGGCGGCGATAATTGGCGGCGAAGCGATCCACCTTGTCCGGCGCGACCACGAAGGACGTATCGTCCATCTTCAACGGCCCGAAGATGGTTTCCTGCAGATAGTGGTCGAAGCGCTTGCCCGAGATCACTTCCACCAGATAGCCGCAGACATCGGTGGACAGAGAATACATCCAGCGCTCGCCCGGTTGATAGCGCAGCGGGACCTTGGCCAGTTTCATGGCGAAGTCGCGCAGGGTCTCGCCCTTGCCGCGGCGCACGCGCTCCTCGGCATAGACCTTGTCCACCGGATGGCCGTCGTCCGGCGCGCCCAGGGCGGCCAGCAGCGAACCATAGGTCAGGCCGCCGGTATGGCAGAGCACGTCGCGGAAGCTCATCGGCCGGTTTGGCCGGGCCAACTCCATCTTGTCGCCCTCGCCCGAGACCCAGACCTTGTGGTCCTTCCATTCCGGGATGTAGCGGCTGACCGGATCGTCCAGCTGGAAATAGCCCTGCTCGAACAGGGTCATCAGCGCCACCGAGGTGATCGGCTTGCTCATGGAATAGATACGGAAAATCGCATCCTCGGCCATCGGCTTGGCCCGCTCGCGGTCCATCTGACCGAAGGATTTGAAATAGGCCGGGTGGCCATGGCGGCTGACCGCGACCTGGCAACCGGCGATCTTACCAGGGTCGATATAGTTGCGGTTCAGGTGGTCGGTGATCCGTTCCAGGCGGTCCGCGGACAAGCCAGTCCACGCGTGCTGCGCATCCATCAATAGCGTTCCTAATCTTGCGTTGGTCTTCTTGAATGCCCTCATCATGATCCGAACATTCGGTATGGCCAAGCGCGATGAGCGGCCGCCGCCTTGTCTCTCAAAAGCCTCACCGTGACGAAACCGTCGCCGCCCCCGCGAAATCGGCGGCGAACTCCATTATCTGCAGGACTGGTCGCGCGTTTCATCACGGGCCATGGGATATTGGACGACATGATGCGACGTGAGACGAAGTTCGGTGCGAGACAGCGCCCGTTGGTGTTTGGCCAGCGAGACTGGCGCCCCTTGATCGCCGCTGCGCTCGCCGCCGCCGCCCTGGCCGCCTCAGGCCAGGCCGGCGCCGCCCTGGCCCAGGGCCAGCTGCATCCGACGCCGGCGCCCACGCCGCTTCAACAACCCCCGCCCCTTCCGGCTCCGGTTCCCGCTCCAGTTGCCGCCCCGCCCCCCGCGCCGCCGGTGTCTGTTCCCTTGCGCCCAGATCAGGTCGACCTGATGCGCCGCACCTTGGCTCAGGCGGAGACCCACGGCTTTTCTCATGAGGCCTTCACGCCAACGCGCCTGGACGCCTTGTTGCAGTCAGCCAATACAGACACGCGCCTGGATGGTGAGACCCAGCTGATCGCCGCTATCTTGCGCTATGCCCGTGCGGTGCATACCGGCCGCCTGCCGGCCGCAGCCTTTCTCGACGAATGGGGCCTAAGACCCGCCCCATACGATCCCACGCCCGACTTCATCGCCGCGGCGACCACCGACCATCTGGGCGCCTGGCTAGATAGCCTGCCGCCGCCCTATTCGGGCTATCAATCCCTGCGCGGCGCCCTGGCCACCTATCGCGCCATCGCCGCCAAGGGGGGGTGGCAAGCCATCGACGCCGGGCCAGACCTCAAACAGGGCGACAAGGGCCCGCGCGTGATCCAGTTGCGCACGCGCATGGCGATCGAGGATCCGGTGTTCGCCGCTGCTGCGCGCCCGAAACTGATCGGCCTGTTCGACCAACCCCTGGCGGACGCGGTGATCCGCGCCCAGAAGCGTTATGGCCTGGAGCCGACCGGCGTGGTCAAGGGCGCGACCCTGGCCGCGCTCAACCGGCCGGTCGAGGATCGCGTCGCCCAGATCCTGGCCAATATGGAGCGCTGGCGCTGGCTGCCGCCCAGCCTGCCCGCCGACCGGGTGCAGGTGAACATCGCCGCCGCCATCCTGACCGTGTTCCACGGGGATGGCCCAACCCTGTCCATGCGGGCCGCCACCGGCCGGCCGGACGACCAGACGCCGATGCTGCAGTCGCAGATTCAGAGCATCGTGCTCAATCCGCCCTGGAACGTGCCCTCCAGCATCGCCACCAAGGAGCTGTTGCCCAAGGAAAAGGCTCATCCCGGCTATCTCAAGCGCAATGACTTTATTGTGATCGCCACCCCCGAGGGGGGCACGCGCCTGCAGCAGAAGGCCGGCCCCAAAGCGGCGCTGGGGCGGGTCAAGTTCGACTTCCCCAATCGCTACGGCGTCTATCTGCACGACACTCCGACCCGCAGCGCCTTCGGACGCTATGCGCGTCAGGTCAGCCATGGCTGCGTGCGGCTTGAACGGCCGGTGATTTTGGCCAACGCCCTGATGACCGGCGACGACGTCTGGACCCCCGACAAGGTGCAGACGACCCTCGACAGCAAGAAGACCGTTCGCGCGCCGCTACAGACGCCCATCGCGGTTTATCTGTTCTATTGGACGGCCTTTGTGGGCCCCGATGGCATGGCCGATTTCCGCGCAGATCCCTATGACTGGGACAGCGCCCTCATGCAGCGGATCGCCGCAGGCGCCCGCAGCTAAGCTTGACGCGACGCAAGGCTTAGGGTGTCCTGCGTCACACAGGTCGCCGGGGGGCGCCAATCAGTGGGGCGAAAACAGCTTTGCTTTCAAAACGATCGCTATTGAAGTTTGGCCTTGGCGCAGCCGCCAGCGCTGGTGTCGCCGCCGCTCCCGCCATGGGCTGCGCGCAGATCTTGATCGGCCGCGGCGCGTCCTCACAGGCCGCCATGCGCAGCGTCGGCCTGGACAACCTGCACACGGGCGAGTCGATGGAGGCCGTCTATTGGGAGCAGGGGCAGTATATTCCTGACGTGCTCGCCGCGGTGGACACCCATCTGCGCGACTATCGTAACGGCGCGGTGCACACAATCGATCCCCGCCTGCTCGACCTTTTGGACGCCGTTTCCGATCGCACCGGCTCCAGGTCCAGATTCCAGGTGATTTCGGGCTATCGCTCGCCCCAGACCAACGCCCTGCTGCACGAACGCAGCGCCGAGGTGGCCAAGAAGAGCTTTCACATCCAGGGCATGGCCATCGACGTGCGCCTGCCCGGCGTGGAACTGCACCACCTGCATGCGGCGGCGGTCAGTCTGGGTCGCGGCGGCGTAGGCTTTTATCCGGAATCCAATTTCGTCCATATCGACGTGGGGCCAGTGCGCACCTGGAGCGGCGTTTGACAGGCTGAAACGCCGATTGAGCGCCTCTTATCGGCGCCGATCTTGTCCCCTCACGTGTAAAATGATCTAGGACGTCAGATCAGGCGAACGCCTCCGCCAAGCTTTGCGTTCATCCTGGGCGCGGGGTTCGCGAGCGGGCATTGTGAGGATCGAATGGCGGCAAGACAGAGCGGCGGGGTTGGGCCCTTTGGTTGGACCCTGCTTGGTTTTCTAGCCGGCGTCGCCGCGACCTTGGCCGTGCAATTGATCCTGGTCGGCCGCGACCGCGAAAAAAGCGATCAGGAAGAGGCTCACCACACCGCCCCCGTGGTCGCCGTGACGCCGCAGCTGCCAGCCCCCAAACGTAAGTCAAAGCCGGTCTCGGACAGCGTCGCTGCGCCCAAATCCGAAGCCTCCGAAGTGCAACAGGTGGCCGAAGACGCCGCCGCTGCCGGCATGACCTCGCGCACGAAGCCGTCTGCCAACGCCACCAGCGCAGACGGACCGAGGTAAGGGCGAAGTCTTTATCTCCCTTCGTGGGAGAAGGCTGTTGTTCAGCCTATGGCGCGATCGCGCCGCCGATCGCTGCTGAAACCGTGTTCATCAGCGTCGTGGTCTTGTTGCCGAAGGCGGTGACGCTGGTGACGATGACCAGGAAGACCAGGGCTGCGATCAATCCGTACTCGATCGCCGTGGTTCCGCGATCGTCCTGGGCGAACCGTTTCAGAGACAGTCGCGCAGCCAGGCCACCAACGGCGCGTCCGCCGGCGGCATCGGATAGTCGCCCATCTGGTTGGGTTTCACCCACGCGATCGCCTCGTGCTCCACGGCCTGGACAACGCCGTCCCAGCGCCTGCACAGGAACAATGGCATGATTAGGTGAAACGAATCGTAAGCGTGGGACGCAAAAACGAACGGCGCCAGACATGCGTTCGAAACGCGCACCCCCAGCTCTTCCTCAAGCTCGCGGATCAGGCAGGCTTCCGGGCTTTCGCCAGGCTCCAGCTTACCGCCAGGAAACTCCCACAGACCGGCCAGTTGCTTGCCTTGCGGCCGCTTGCAGATCAGCACCCGGCCATCCATGTCCACCAGGGCTGCGGCGGCGACCAGCAGGATCGGCTTGCCCGGTTCGGTTTGGCCAGGTTCGGTTTGGCCAGGTTCGGGCTGAGTGGACTGGGGTTGGGCGGTCAGGACCGGTAGTCCCCGTTGATCTCCACATAGCGCTTGGTCAGATCGCAGGTCCAAACCGTGGCCGCGCCCCGCCCGACGCCCACATCCACCGACACCTCAAGCTCGGCCCGTTTCATGTAAGCGCTCATCTTGGCCTCGTCATAGGTCTGGGAGACCGCGCCATCCTGCGCTGCGATGAGATCGCCGAAGCGTATGGCGAGCCGGTCGCGGTTGATCGGCTCGTCCGCCCGGCCGACGGCCATGACGATGCGGCCCCAATTGGCGTCCTCGCCAGCGAAGGCGGTCTTGACCAGGGGAGATTCGGCGATGGTGCGGGCGATCTTGCGAGCCGAGGCGGCGCTTTCGGCCCCGCCGACGTTGATTTTGACGAACTTGGTGGCCCCCTCGCCGTCGCGCACCAGTTGGTGGGCGAGGTCCAGCATCACCCCTTCCAGCTTGTCGCGAAAATCGGCCAGGCGGCGATCTCCCGCGCGGCTGATGCGCGTGGCTCCAGAAGCGCCGGTGGCGAACAGCAGGCAGGTGTCGTTGGTGGAACGATCGCCGTCCACCGTCACCACATTGAAGGTCGAGCGGGTGTAGAGCGACACCAGGGTCTGCAGGGCCGCCGGCGACAGGGTGGCGTCGGTGACGATGAAGGCGAGCATGGTGGCCATGTCCGGCGCAATCATGCCCGAGCCCTTGGCGACGCCGGCGATCTTGACCTTCACCCCGTCGATATCGGCCTCGGCATAGGAGCCTTTGGGGAAGGTGTCCGTGGTCATGATCGCCTGGGCGGCGGCGGGCCAGTTGTCCTCGACCAGCCTGGACTCGACCTCGGCCAGGCGATGGGTGATCTTAGCGTCGTCCAGCACCACGCCGATGACGCCGGTAGAGGCCAGCATCACGTCGCGCTGGCGGCAGTCGAAGCGCTTGGCGATGGCCGAGGCCACCCGCCGGGCCGCATCCGCGCCCGGCTTGCCCGTGAAGGCGTTGGCGCAGCCGGCATTGACCACCAGGGCCTGGACCTCTTCCCCGCCGCCGGCCGCCAACTGACGCCGGCACCAGTCCACCGGCGCTGAGCCGACCCCGTGGCGGGTGAACACCCCGGCGCAGGCCGCACCTTTGGGAAAGCGCAGGACCAGCAGATCCTCGCGCGCCTGTTTGTAGAAACCGGCCCTGCCCGTGGCCAGTTCGCAGCCCCCGATGGGCGGGATGGCGGGAAACGGAACCGCCAGCGGCGAGATCTGCAGACCTGGCTTGCCCGGGGCCGCCTTGGCCGCGTCAGGGGTGGAGGCGAACTGACGGCTCTCCTTCTCCACGCGTTTGAGCGCCGCGTGCTTCAGCATGGCGGCCAGGGGGTCCAGCGCCCGCTCGATGGTCTGGCCCACGATCTCGGCCGGCTTGGCTGCGGCTACCAGCGCCTTGGCGGCGGGGTTGGCGCGGGGGGGCTTGCTCATGGCGACTTCCTCAGCCCTTTGCTGTGCATCTGGGTATCCAACGACGTCAAGGCCCGCTCGGCGGCCGAGGCGGCCCCAGGTGCGGGCGCCGAGGCCGGTTCGTGCGCGCCGCCGCCCTGGGCCGGCCCAATCAGCACCCTGACCCGGCTCTGTCCGCGCAGCTTCTCGATCAGATCGCGCACCTCGTCATAGGTCAGAAAGCGAACGATCTGCGGGCGCGCCTGTTCCAGGGTGATGGGCGCCTCGGGCCGGCGATCCTCCACTTTCAACAGCACCCAACCGGCGTCGGCCTTGAACGGGCCAACAAGGGCGCCCGGTTTGGCGGTCTTCAGCGCCGCGGCGTAGGTGTCGGGCATGACGTCTGCGGTGAAATAGCCAAGGTCGCCGCCATTGAACCGGGTCGCCGCATCGATCGATCGCTCCATGGCCAGGGCCTCGAACGAGGCCCCGCTGGCCAAGAGCTTCCTTACCGCATCGCCGTCCGCCTGGCTGGCGGTGATGATCTGGCGGGCGTGGAATTCCTCAGCCTGTTTGGAGAGCTTGAGCTGCTCCTGATAGAGGCCGCGGATGGCGTTATCGTTGGCCGCCTGCTCGACCATGGTCTCAACCAGCATGTCCCCCAGGATATGTTCGCGCGCGGCGGCGAGGCGGCGCTTGGCCGCTGGCTCGTTCTCCAGATTGCGTTTGACCGCCTCCGTGGCCAGCAGCTTCTGGTCGATGACCTCATCCAGCGCCCGGTGGAAGGGCTCGGAGACGGCGTCCAGAGGATCGCCCTCGGCGATCAGGCCTTCGCTCGCCGCCTCGCGCTTGACGTCCGAGGTCCAGACGGTTTCGCCGTTGACGGTGGCGACCGCCACGTCGCCGGGCTCGGGCGCCTCGGGCTGGGCGCCCTTCTTGCCGCAACCTGAAAGGGCGCACACAACAATAGCGACCAGGACGGCTCGCCGAACCGAAAGCGATAGGATGACGCTGGCCTGCATGCGCGTTTCGAAAAGCCCCACCGGGCCGAAAATGCGCCCCGCCGTTACGTTCGCTTCCTAGCCATATTCGCTGCGGCGCGCCATGTTTGCGCGCAGTCGCCAGGCCGTCCGCGCCGGCGATGACCGCTGAAGACCGGCCCAGATCGCCGGCGATGGGGAGACATGATGAAATTCTATAATTCGATCGGGCCCAATCCCGGCGTGGTGAAGATGTTCATGGCCGAAAAGAGCCTCAATCCGCCGCGGGTGGAGATCGACCTGATGGGGGGTGAAAACCGCCAGGCGCCCTATACGGCCAAGAATCCCGCCGGCCAGACCCCGGCCCTGGAACTCGACGACGGCGTAGTGCTCTGTGAGATCACCGCCATCTGCGAATATCTCGACGAGATCGGCGAGGGCCCGTCTCTGATCGGCGACACCGCCGAGGAACGGGCGATAACGCGTATGTGGACCCGTCGGGTGGACATCAATGTCTGCGAGCCCCTGACCAACGGCTTTCGCTACTCGCAAGGCTTGGCTCTGTTCCAAAGCCGCATGCGCACCCTGCCGCAGGCCGCCGACGACCTGAAACTGCTGGCCAAGGAAAAGCTGGCCTGGCTGGACGGCTTGATCGCGGGCCGCGCCTTCATCGCCGGCGACAAGATCAGCCTGGCCGACATCCTGCTGTTCGTCTTCCTGGGCTTCGGCGCCCAGGTCGGCCAGCCCCTGGACCCGGCCAACAAGAACCTGACCGCCTGGTTCGAGCGCATGGCGGCGCGGCCGAGCGCGGCCGCGGCGGCCTGAACCCCAACCGGCGCCCGCCCCGTCGCTGGGGTGGGCGCCGCCATCCTTCCCTGACGTCAGCACCCTTGCCCCCACGCCGCCTGGGCGATACTGGCGTGCCGCGGACCGTCCGGGACCGCGGGGGAGCCCATATGCGCACCACCATCCGCGACGTTCAGGCGATGAAACGGCGAGGCGAGCGAATCGCCATGGTCACCGCCTATGACACCCCCTCCGCCGCCCTGGTCGACCGGGCCGGCCTGCCGATCATCCTGGTGGGCGATTCCCTGGGCATGGTGGTGCACGGCCATTCGACCACCCTGCCGGTGACCCTGGAGGATATGGTCCGGCACGCCGCGGCCGTGGTGCGGGGATCGACGGCGGCCCTGGTGGTCGGCGACCTGCCGTTTTTAACCTACGCCAACCTGGAAGACGCCGTGCGCGCCAGCGGCCGCATGATGCAGGAAGCCGGGGTCCAGGCGGTCAAGCTTGAGGGCGCGGGCCACGTGGTCCCGATCATCCAGCGGTTGGTGCAGCTGGGCGTGCCGGTCATGGGCCATCTGGGTTATACGCCCCAGTCCACCCACCAGTTGGGCGCCCGGGCCCAGGCCAAGGACGCAGACGCGGCCCAGAAGCTGCTAGACGACGCCCTGGCCCTGGAGGCCGCCGGCGCCTTCGCCGTGGTGCTGGAACTGGTGCCCAAAGCCCTGGGCCGCAAGGTCAGCCAGAGCCTGGCCATTCCGGTGATCGGCATCGGGGCTGGGGTCGGCTGCGACGGCCAGGTGCAGGTCTGGCACGACATACTGGGCCTGTTCGACGGCAAGCCGCCGCGCCATGCCAAGGTCTATGCCGAGATCGGCAAGGCCATCGAGGCGGCGCTGAAAGCCTATGCCGACGAGGTGCGCCAAGGCGCCTTCCCGACCGACGCCCAGAGCGTCGCCGCCAAGAAAGACGACGCGTGAAGATCTGCAAGACCATCGCCGAGTTTCGCGCGGCCCGGGCCGCCCTGCCCGGCCTGGGCGTCGTGCCGACCATGGGCTTTCTGCACGAAGGCCATTTGAGCCTGGTGCGGCGGGCCAAGGCCGAGTGCGGGGCCGCCGCAGTGACCATCTTCGTCAACCCGACCCAGTTTGCGCCGCACGAGGATTTCGGCCGCTATCCCCGCGCCCTGGCCCGGGACCTGGAGCAGATCGAGGCCGCCGGCGCCGACCTGGCCTTCACCCCCGAAGTCAGCGAAATCTATCCCGACGGCTACGATGTCAGCATCGAGGTCGGCGGCGTCACCGAGCGGCTGGAGGGCGCGGTTCGCCCGGTGCATTTCACCGGCGTCGCCACGGTGGTGGCCAAGCTGTTCAACATCACCCAGCCCACCCGCGCCTATTTCGGCCAGAAGGACGCCCAGCAGTGCGTGGTGATCCGCAAACTGGTCCGCGACCTGAATTTCCCCTGCGAAGTGGTGGTCTGCCCCACCGTGCGCGAGCCCGACGGTCTGGCCATGAGCAGCCGCAACGCCTATCTGGACCCCAGCCAGCGCGAGCGGGCCACCGTGCTCTACCGCGCGCTCAAAGCCGCTGAAGCCCGCCATGCTGACGGTGAAACCAGCGCCGAAGCCTTGCGCGCAGCCGTTCACGCCACCCTGGCCCAGGTTCCGGAAGGCGGCGTCGACTATGTGAGCGTCGCCGATCCCGACAGCCTGGAAGAGCTGGACCAGGTGAGCCATGGCGCCTTGATCTCCCTGGCCGTGCGCTTTGGCGCCACCCGCCTGATCGATAATATCCGGCTCTGATCGGCCCGCGCTGGAACTCGCCATCTGAGCCGCCCTGCGTTGACACTGGCGGGGTCGCTGCTTAAGTCTCGCGCGCGCAAAAATTCAGCGGTTTTCGAGCAGGCCAAGGACTTAGAGCAGTCCCCAAGCGGCCGTCATCCCGCCAGCTTTATCCGGATCTCCTTCGCATGCTCGGCTTCGCCAAAAAGCTTTTCGGCTCCTCCAACGACCGCAAGGTCAAGGCGATGCACGCCCGCGTGGCGTCGATCAACGCTCTGGAGCCGCAGTTCGCGGCCCTGTCCGACGCCGATCTGAAGGCCAAGACCGAAGCCTTCAAGGCCCGGGTCGCCGGGGGCGAGAGCCTGGATTCGATTCTGCCCGAAGCCTTCGCCCTGGTGCGCGAAGCGGCCAAACGAGCCCTGGGCCAGCGGCATTACGACGTGCAGATGGTCGGCGGAATGGTGCTGCACTACGGCGGCATCGCTGAGATGCGCACCGGCGAAGGCAAGACCCTGGTGGGCACCTTGCCGGTCTATCTCAACGCCCTGGCCGGCAAGGGCGTGCACGTGATCACCGTCAACGACTACCTGGCCAGCCGCGACGCCGAGTGGATGGGTCAGGTCTATCGCTTCCTGGGCCTGTCGGTGGGCGTGATCGTCAATGGCCTGAGCCAGGGCGAGCGCCAGCGCGCCTATAACAGCGACATCACCTACGGCACCAACAACGAGTTCGGCTTCGACTATCTGCGCGACAACCTGGTCTATTCGGTGAACGAGATGGTCCAGCGCGGCCACCACTTCGCCATCGTCGACGAAGTTGACTCGATCCTGATCGACGAGGCGCGCACTCCGTTGATCATCTCCGGCCCCACCGAGGACCGGTCCGAGTTCTACAAGACCATGGACGCGGTGATCCGCGAACTGATCCAGGATCCGGACACCTTCGACCACGACGAAAAGCAGAAGCAGGTGATCCTGACCGAGTACGGCTCGGAACAGATCGAGGAGCTATTGCAGGAACGCGGCCACTTGGCCGCCGATTCCGCCGGCCTGTACGATCCGGCCAATATCTCGGTGGTCCACCACATCAACCAGGCCCTGCGGGCCAACACCCTCTACACCCTGGACAAGGATTATATCGTCAAGGGCGGCGAGGTGATCTTGATCGACGAATTCACCGGCCGGATGATGAGCGGCCGCCGGCTGTCCGAGGGCCTGCACCAGGCCATCGAGGCCAAGGAAAAGGTCGATATCCAGCCCGAGAACCAGACCCTGGCCTCGGTCACTATCCAGAACTATTTCCGCCTCTACAGCAAGCTGTCGGGCATGACCGGCACCGCCGCCACCGAGGCCCAGGAATTCTCCGACATCTATAAGATGGAGGTGAGCGAAATCCCGACCAACCGCGCGGTCGCCCGGATCGACATCGACGACGAGGTCTATCGCACCGAGCGGGAAAAGAACGAAGCGATCCTGCTGCAGATCGAAGATTGCTACCTGCGTGGCCAGCCGATCCTGGTGGGCACGGTGTCGATCGAAAAGTCCGAGACCCTGGCGACTATCCTGGCCAAGCATCGCTTCGAGCAGGACGGCAAGACCAAGATCGGCATTCCCCATCAGGTGCTGAACGCCCGCTATCACGAACAGGAAGCCGTGATCGTGGCCGACGCCGGGGTGCCGGGGGCGGTGACCATCGCCACCAACATGGCCGGCCGCGGCACCGACATCCAGTTGGGCGGCAATGTGGACATGCGCGTCGACCGCTGGCGCCATGAGCAGCGCGGCCTGGGCATCGAGGTCGCCCCCGAGGCGGCCCTGGAGAAGAAGGCCGAGATCGAGGCCGAGATCGCCGAGCGCAAGCAGGCGGCCCTGGCCGCCGGCGGCCTCTATGTGCTGGGCACCGAGCGCCACGAAAGTCGGCGCATCGATAACCAGCTGCGCGGCCGCACCGGCCGCCAGGGCGACCCGGGCGTGTCCAAGTTCTTCCTGTCCTGCGAGGACGACCTGCTCCGCATTTTCGCTGGCGAACGGCTGGACGGGATCATGCGCACCTTTGGCGTCCAGGAAGGCGAGGCCATCACCCACAAGTGGCTGAACTCGGCCATCGCCACCGCCCAGCGCAAGGTGGAGCAACGCAACTACGAGATCCGCAAGAACCTCCTGAAATACGACGACGTGGTCAACGACCAGCGCAAGGCGGTGTTCGAACAGCGCCAGGAGTTCATGGAAGCTGAGGATCTGTCGCAGATCGTCACCGAGATGCGCCGCGACACCATTGAGGATCTGGTGGTGCGCCACCTGCCGCCCAAGGCCTATGCCGAACAGTGGGACATCGATGGCCTGGCCGAACGGCTGAAAGACACCCTGGGCCTGGATCTGCCGGTCAAGGACTGGGCGGCCGAGGACGGCATCGCCAATGAGGAGATCGAGGAGCGGATCGTCGCCGCCGCCGACGCCCGAGCGGTCGAGCGCGACGCCATGCTGGGCGCCGAACAGGCCCGGGCCATGGAGAAGAACTTCCTGCTGCAGATGATCGACCTGCAATGGCGCGAACACCTGATGCACCTGGACCACCTGCGCAACGTCATCGGCCTGCGCGGCTATGGCCAGCGCGATCCTTTGAACGAGTACAAGACCGAAGCCTTCTCGCTGTTCGAAAAGCTGCTGGGCGACCTGCGCCAGAGCGTGACCCGGATCCTGATGACCATCGAATATCGCTTCGAGGATCCCGCCCCGCTCGCCCCGCCGCCACGTCCGCCCGGCCTGATCGAAGTGCATATGGACCCGCTGACCGGTGAGAACGAGCGTGGCTCCGTCCTGTCCGACACCCTGCCGGCCGACCAGCGCGAAGCCCTGCCGACCTCAGCCCTGCCCAAGGGCTGGGAGCAGACCAGCCGCAACGCCGCCTGCCCCTGCGGCTCGGGCAAGAAGTTCAAGCACTGCCACGGAGCCTTGGTTTAACGGGTCGGGCCTCCGCGATCAGAAGATCGCGTAGCCCCCGTCGATCAGGAAGCTGTCGCCGGTGTGGAAGGCTGATGCGTCCGACGCCAGATAGACCGCAAGGCCGCCGAAATCGGCTGGCTCGCCCCAGCGGCGCATGGGCACGCGGGTGATGACCTTGGCGTTGAAATTGTCCGAACTCTGGGCGCCTTCGGTCATGTCGGTGGCGATCCAACCAGGCAGGATGGCGTTGGCGCGCACGCCGTAGCGGGCATGCTCCACCGCGATCGACTTCATCAGCGAGATCACCGCGCCCTTGGTGGCCGCATAGGCTTCGTTGCGGGCGGCGCCCTCGATGGCGGCCAGGGAGGCGACCACCGCGATCGAACCGCCGGCGTCCCCGCCCTTGGCCCGCTCGACCATATGTTTGCAGGCCTCGCGGCAGGTGAAGAACACCCCGTCCAGATTGACGCTCAAGACCCGCCGCCAGATCTCGACGCTCATCTCGGAGAAGGACGGGGCCCCGCCGCCGATGCCGGCATTGGCGATCACGGTGTCGATCCGGCCCATGGCGGTCGCCGCCTCGGCCATGGCCGCCACGACCGCCGCCTCGTCGGCCACATTGACCTGCTGGGCCAGGACGCGGACGCCATAGTCGGTCAGCTTGCCCTCGGCCGCCAGATTGGCCTGCGCGTTCGAGCCCCAGATGACGATGTCGGCGCCGGCTTGAGCCATGGCCTCGGCCATGCCAAATCCGATGCCGCGATTGCCGCCAGTGACCAGAGCCACCTTCCCCTTCAGATCAAACGGCGCGTAGGCCATGGCGTGTTCCTTCCCGGATCGATTTCGAACAGTTGTTCGACGAAGAGCCGGCTTATGGGCGGGCCGTCAAGCCTCGTCGGCCGCGCCGAACCGCTCCCAGGCCAGGGCGATCACCCGGCGGGTCTCGTCCCAGTCCACCTTGGACAGGGCCTCGTCCAGCGGCAGGAACCGCGCGGCGGCGGCATCGTCTCCGGCCACCGGCTCACCCGCAGTCCAGCGCGCCGCGTAGTCCACCAGCACCCCATGCCAATCGGCCTTGGCGTCCAGGCTGTCGACCACATCCACCAGGCCCAGGATTTTCGCCTCGATCCCGGTCTCTTCCTTCAGTTCGCGCAGGGCGGCGGCGTGCACGCTCTCGCCGAACTCCATGCGCCCGCCGGGTATGCTCCACTGGCCCAGTCGCGGCGCCTTGCCCCGCTGGATCAGCAGCACCTCGCCCGCCCGGAAACAGACAACCCCCACGCAAGGGGTCGGGCGACGGACGGGATCGCTGGAGGTCACGGGGTCAGGCCAGCGGATGCGGGCGGCAGAAGGTCCAGTCCGCATCGGTCGATAGCGCCGCCTGATAGGCGTAGCCGGCGCTATCGAACCCTTTCAGGGCCTCGGCCCGGTCGATCCGGTGGTCGATGGCGTAGCGCGCCATCAGACCGCGGGCCTTCTTAGCGTAGAAGCTGAGCATCCGCGGCGCCTCGCCCGGGCGGATTTCCTTGAAGTGGCAGGTGATCACCGGGGCCTTCAGCCCCGCCGTATCCACCGAGCCAAAATATTCCTGGCTGGCCAGGTTGATCAGGGTCGGATCGGCCTGGGCCTCCAGCACCTGGTTGAGGCTCGGCGTCACCTGTTTGCGCCAGAAGTCATAGAGGCTGGACCCGCGCCGGGTCTTCAGGCGGATACCCATCTCCAATCGATAGGGCTGGATGGCGTCTAGGGGCCTCAACACGCCATAGAGGCCGGACAGGATCCGCACCCGCTCCTGCGCCCAGGCCAGGCCCTGCTTGTCGAGGCTGCGCGCGTCCAGGCCGTCGTAGACATCGCCGTTGAAGGCGATCACCGCCTGCAGGCCGTCGTCGCAGGCCGGATCGAAAGCCTGGAATCGATCGAAGTTCAGATCCGCCAGCTTGTCCGAGATCGACATAAGCCGCTTCAGGTCGCCCCGCCTGAGCTTGCGCGTGACCTTGGCCAGCTCGGCGATGTCGTCCTTCAGCTGCGGCGTGGTCAGAGGGGTGTCGTGCGCCGCGGGGGTGAAATCGAGCGACTTGGCGGGAGACAGGACGATCAGCATGGGACCGGAGATAATCCGCCCTACGGCCCAGCGCGAGTCAAAAGCCAGGCTTTGGAGCACAAGCTCTGCGGCGATCTAAAACAGCACGCGCGGGTTCATGATCCGCTGGGGGTCCAGCGCCGCGCGGATGGCCCGCAAGGCTGTGATTTCGGCAGGGGGCTTGTAGCGCAGCGCCTCGTCGGTCTTCATCGAGCCTAGACCGTGTTCGGCCGAGATCGAGCCACCCATGCTGGCGACGATGTCATAGACCCGCCGCGCGGCGGCGTCGCGCAGGGCGCCATGCGCCTCGCCCGAGACGCCCGCCGGCGCCAGCACATCGTAATGGACATTGCCGTCGCCCACATGGCCGAAGGCGACCACGCGGGCGCCAGGCTCGAGCGCGTCCATCGCCGCGGCGGCGGCGACCATGAAATCGGCGATCCGAGACACCGGGACCGAGACGTCGTGTTTCCAGCATGGCCCTTCCGGCTTCTGGGCGCCGGACTGGTGCTCGCGCAGGGCCCAGAACGCCTTGGCCTGGGTCTCGGTCTGGGCGATCGCGGCGTCCTGAATCAGGTCGTCCTCGAGGGCCTGGGCCAGCAGCCGCTCCATGGCCGCCTCGGCGGTTCCCGGCTCGCCGCTGGCGGTCTCGATCAGCACGTACCAGGCGTGGGGCTCGGCGAGAGGCTCGCGCTGGTCGGGAATGTTCTTCATGACCAAACCCATGCCGGGCCGACCGATCAGCTCAAACGCCTCCAGCGCCCCGCCGGTCTCGATCTTGGCCCGAGCCAGAAGGGCGATGGCGTCGTGGGGGCGACGCAAGCCGACAAAGGCCACGGCGCGTGAGGGCAGGATCGGATAGAGCTTCAGGCTGGCCGCGGTGATCACGCCCAATGTACCCTCGGCGCCGATCAGAAGCTGTTTGAGATCATAGCCGGTATTGTCCTTGCGTAGACGTTTGAGGCCATTCCAGATCTCGCCATTGGGCAGCACCGCCTCCAGCCCCAGCACCTGGGCGCGCATGGTCCCGTAGCGCAGCACGCCGACGCCGCCGGCATTGGTGGAGATCAGGCCGCCGATGCTGGCCGATCCCTCCGAAGCCAGGCTCACCGGAAAAAAACGATCCGCCGCAAGGGCCGCTTCCTGCACCGCCACCAGGGTTGCGCCCGCCTCGACCTCGATCACGTCGTCAAACACATCCAGATCGCGCACCGCCCGCATCCGCTCCAGCGACAGCAGGATCTCGCCCTGTGGAATCTGCCCGCCCACCAGGCCGGTATTGCCGCCCTGGGGCGTTATCGCCACGCCCGCCTCAGCACAGATCTCGACCACCGCCGCCACCTCGGCGGTGGTGCGCGGCAGGGCCAGCAGCGGCGTTGTCCCCCGCCACCGGTCACGCCATTCCACCAGCTTGGGCGCCAACCGATCGGGATCGTCGCTCCAGCCATCCTCGCCGAGAGCGGATTTCAGCTTCGCGAGCACGTCGGCGGGAACAGGCTTGGTCATGGGGGCAGAATAGGTTGGGCCAGGTCTTCAGGCCAGACGCGCCTAGCCCACAAACCCCGCCGCCCGGCTCAGGCGGTCATTGATGGCCTCGCCCAGGTCGTCATCTGGGATGGGCGCCACGGCGATAGCCAAAGGTTGGCGGCGATCGGCGGCGCGCAGATAGGCGAAGAGGTTGGCGGCGGCCTCGCGGGTGTCGCCCTTGGGGCTGAGGTTCAAGCCATCATCGGGGTGCGACGGTCCAAAGCCCAGGAACACCTCGCCGGCTTTCGGCCCATCCGCCTTCAGGCGCACCGGGGCGTTGGGCGCATAGTGCAGGGTCAGGCGCCCCGGCGAGCGCCTGGCGTCGGCCTCGGCCTCGGCGAGCGGCCCGACCAGGCTTTCGATCTGCGCCCGCGTCACTGCGCCGGGGCGAAGCAGGCGCACCGGCCCGTCCAGCACCGCTACGACCGTGGATTCCAGGCCCACGGCGCAGGGTCCGCCATCCAGGGCGGCCTGGGCCGCGAAACCGGTCTCTTCCACTGCGTCGGCGAAGGTGGTGGGGCTGGGCCGGCCGGAGCGGTTGGCCGAGGGCGCGACCACCGGGCCGCCGAACGCCTCCAGCACCGTCCGGGCCAGGGGATGGCCAGGCGCGCGCACGGCGACCGTGTCGAGCCCGGCCCGCGCCAGGTCGCAGACCGCTTCGGTGGCGTGGATCGGGACGACCAAGGTCAGGGGGCCGGGCCAGAAGGCCTCGGCCAATCGAAGCGCGCGCGCGTCCAGCCGTGCGAACCGCTCGGCGGCGGCCAGGCCGGTGACGTGGGCGATCAGGGGGTTGAAGCTGGGGCGGCCCTTGGCGGCATAGATCGCGGCCACGGCGGCGGGGTTGGCGGCGTCGGCGGCCAGGCCATAGACGGTCTCGGTGGGCAGGATGATCAGGCCGCCCCGGCGCAGGGCGGCGACCGCCTCGCCCGGCTGCGCATCACCTGAATGTCGCCCGCTATCCAACAGCCATCGTCCCCGCCGGGCGCGGCGCCCAAGGCGTGATCGCGCGTTCCCGGCGGCCCTATCACCCGTGAGCGCCCAGGTGAAGGGCGCCGGCCTATTGGTGGGTGAACTCGGCCTCGATGATCAGATGCACCTGATCGCCCACCAGGCTCAGCCAGGCCTTGGAACCGAAGTCAGACCGCTTGAGGTCGCCGGTGGCGGAAAAGCCCATGCGTCGACCGCCGATCAGGCTGGAGCCATAGCCATTGAAGGTCACCGCCAGGCTGACCGGCTGGGTCACCCCATCGAGAGTCAGGTCGCCCGTGACCGTGCCGTGGGTGGCGTCCGTGCGTTGGATGGCCGTGGAGACAAAGGTGATCTGGGGATGGGCCTCGGCGCCCAGGAACTCATTGGCGAACTGCTTGTCGAGCTTGTCCTCGCCCACATCCAGCGAGGCGGCGTCGATGGTGACGGTGATCTTGGACGCCTCGGGCTGGGCCGGATCGAAGGCGAACTGGGCGTCCACCCGGTCGAAACGCATGGTGTAGTCCGACATGCCCATATGGCTGACCTTGGCCACGACGCTCACATGGCGCTTGTCGGCCGCGTAGGTCCCGGCCGGCGCCGCAGCCGGATCCTGGTTTGGCGGCGTGATGTCGGCCAGGGCGGGGCCGGCGATAAGAGCGAGGATGAGGGCGAGGCCGGCGCGAACCATTGAAACTCCGGGGCGGGGTCAGACGTGAGAAGCCTGATCATGAAGACGAGCCTCGGGCGCCAAAAATGCGACCATTCACGAAGCTGTGATAGCGCCATGCGCCCAAGCCTTGGCCCCACCGACCTGACCCCCTAGAACCGGTCGAAACCTTCGGAGACGGCCATGTCCTTCAACGCCCCGGTGCGCGATCTGATGTTCACCCTGACCGAGGTGATCGAGATCGATCGGCTGACCCAGACTAAGGCCTTCGCCGAGCTGGACCACGAAACCATCTCGGCGGTGCTGGAGGCGGCCGGCGCCATAGCCTCGGACATCCTGGCGCCTTTGAACCGATCAGGCGACAAGGCCGGCGCCCTTTATCAGAACGGCAAGGTCACCGCCGCGCCGGGCTTTGCGGAGGCCTACAGGGCCTTTTCCGAGGGCGGCTGGACCAGCTTGGCCGCCGACCCCGAATTTGGCGGCCAGGGCCTACCCAAGGCCCTGGAACTGGCGGTGTTCGAGATGATGCACGCCGCCAACATGGCCTTCAGCCTCTGTCCCATGCTGACCCAAGGCGCCATCGAGGCGATCCACGCCCATGGCACCGCGGCGCAAAAGGCCACCTATCTGCCCAATATGATCTCCGGCGCCTGGACCGGAGCCATGAACCTGACCGAACCGCAGTCGGGCTCGGACCTGGGAACCCTGACCACCCGCGCCGAGCCCGATGGAAGCGGCGGCTATCGGCTGCATGGGCAGAAAATCTTCATCACCTGGGGCGACCACGACGTGGCTGACAATATCGTCCACTTGGTGCTGGCTCGCCTCCCGGACGCGCCCAATGGCAGCCGCGGCATTTCTCTGTTCCTGGCTCCCAAGCGCCTGGTGGGCGATGACGGCGCCCTGGGCGAAATGAACGCCCTGCGGCCCGGCGGTATCGAGCACAAGCTGGGCATCAACGCCTCGCCCACCTGCATCATGCTGTTCGAGGGGGCCACGGCCGAACTGGTGGGCGAGCCGAACAAGGGCCTGGCTCATATGTTCACCATGATGAATGCGGCGCGCTTGAATGTGGGCGCGCAAGGGGTCGGCATCGCCGAGCGCGCCTATCAACAGGCCCTGGCCTACGCCCTGGAGCGGCGTCAGGGCCGCTCGGCCTGGACCGGCGAGGCTCCGGCGCCGATCTTCGATCATCCGGACGTGCGCCGCACCCTGGTGGCCATGAAGGCGCGGATCGAGGCGGCGCGCTCAATCTGCCTCTTGACCGCCGTCAACGCCGACCTGGCGCGCTACGCCACCGATGAGGCCGAGCGCGCCGCCGCGGCCCTGCGCGAAGAGGTGCTGACGCCTATCGCCAAGGCCTGGTCCACCGATATCGGCGTCGAGGTCGCCTCCCTGGGCGTGCAGATTCATGGCGGCATGGGCTTCATCGAAGAGACCGGCGCGGCCCAGCACTATCGCGACGCCCGCATCGCGCCGATCTATGAGGGCACAAATGGCGTCCAGGCGATCGACCTGGTCGGCCGCAAGCTAGCCCCGGGCGGCGGCGGCGGGATCGAGGCCTTGATCCACGACATGCGCGCCACGACCATGGATCTGATCGGGAACTCGAACCCCTATCTCGACGGACTGGGCCAGCGCCTGGACCACGCCATTGACGCGCTACTGGCCGCCACGGCCTGGTTGGGCGAGCACGCTGGGCCCGACGCTCTGGCGGGGGCTACGCCCTATCTGAAACTGGCGGGCGATGTGATTGGGGGCTGGCTGCTGGCCAAGGGCGCCCTGGCGGCCACGGCCAAGGACACCGATGGTGACGACGCCAAGCGCCGCCGCATTCTCGCGTCCTACTATGCCGATACGTTGTTGGCCCAGGCGCCAAGCGCGGTCGCCTCCATCACCGTTGGCGCACACGGGCTGGAGGCGATGACGGCGCAGATGTTGGGGTAGATCCCTGCAGCCTCCTGCGCCCAGCGAACAGAGGAGGCTGTCCTGGGTCAGATATGCTCGAGCAGATAGTCCGCCGACGAGACCTTGAACTCGCCGCCCTGCTCCACATTCAGCTGCTCGACCACACCATCCTTGGCCACCAGCGAATAGCGCTGCGAGCGCGCGCCCATGCCGAACTTGGTTCCGTCCAGCTCCAGGCCCAGGGCCTTGGTGAAATCGCCATTGCCGTCAGCCAGCATCAGGACTTCGTCGGTGATGCCCTGATCCTTGGCCCAGGCCTTCATCACGAACACGTCGTTGACCGAGACACAGGCTATGGTGTCGACTCCCTTGGCTTTCAGTTCTGCGGCATGTTGCTTGAAGCCCGGCAGGTGCTTGGCCGAGCAGGTGGGGGTGAAGGCGCCGGGCACCGCGAAGAGCGCCACGGTCTTGCCCTTGAACAGGGCGTCGCTGGAAAGCGGCGCCGGGCCATCGGCGGTGAAGGTCATGAAGTTTGCTTGCGGCAACGTATCGCCAGCCTTGATCGCCATGGGGCGTCTCCCTGTCCAGATCTCAGCCCCCGGTTCGGGCGGCCCGCGAACTGATATGGGGTATGACGGGCGCCGCCAAGCCCACAGGAGCCTTGAATAGGCCGCAACGACGCGTCAATCATGGCCGATGCCCGCGAGCGACCATGTTGAGCCGGAATGCGCCGCCGAGTTTCTGACCGGCCGGGCCCTGATCGCCATGCCCGGCATCGGCGATCCCCGGTTCGAGCGGGCCGTAATTCTGATCTGCGCCCACGATTCCGGTCACGCCATGGGGCTGGTGGTCAATCGCCCGATCGACGGCCTGACCTCGCCCGACCTACTTGAGCGCCTGGGGGTCAATGCGGCGGCGGATGCGCCGCCGGAGCCGGTGCTGATCGGCGGCCCGGTGGAGCGCGAACGCGGCTTCGTCCTGCACACCGACGACTATCTCAACGCTGACAGCACCGCCAAGATCGGCGACGGCATCGCCCTCACCGCTACCCGCGACGTGCTGGAGGCCATGGCCGACCCGGCCCGCCGGCCGCGCCGGGCGATCCTGGCCCTGGGCTATTCGGGGTGGGGGGCGGGACAGTTGGAGCGTGAAATCCGCGACAATGTCTGGCTGACCTGCGAACCGGACGAGGCCCTGCTGTTCAGCCACGACTACGACCACAAATGGTCCCAGGCCCTGGCGCGGCTCGGAGTCAGCGCCGAACAATTGTCAGGGCAGGCCGGGCGGGCCTAACCTGCCGAGCTGCGCAGCTTCACTGGGGCGGTCCCGTCGGCGTAGCTCTCGTTGAGATAGACTTCCGCTTCCTGGGCCGATAGGGCCGGCGCATAGCCGAAGCCCTGACCGTAGTCACAGCCGAGATCCAGCAGATAGCGGGCCATGACCGCATTCTCCACGCCCTCGGCCACCACCTCCAGCGACAGATCCCGGCCCAGATTGACCACCGAGCGCACGATCTTGGCCGAGCCCTCGTTGGAGCCCATGGTGCGGACGAAATAGCGGTCGATCTTCAAGGTGTCGAAGGGCAGGCGCGTCAGGTAGGACAGGGACGAGAAGCCGGTGCCGAAATCGTCCAGGGCCAGTCCAGCGCCGGCCTCGCGCAACTTGCGCAGGATCACCGCGGCCTGTTCCGGATCGCGCATGATGTCGCTTTCGGTGATCTCCAGCTTCAGCGCCCCGCGCGGCAGGCCGGTTTCGGCCAGAAGCTCGCTGAGGTCGCGCACCAGATTCGGACGATCGATCTCGCCCACCGACAGGTTGACGCTGACGGTGATCTCGCCGGCCGCGTGGTGGTTGCGCCGCCATTCGGCCAGTTGCAGGGCCGAGGCCCGCATCATGTGGGCGCCCAGCTCGACCAGCAGACCCATCTCATCGCATAGGGGCAAGAACTGATCTGGGGCGATCAGACCGCGGCGGGGGTGGCGCCAGCGGGCCAGGGCTTCGAAGCCGGAAATGGCGCCGGTCTGCAGACGCACCACCGGCTGGTAATAGGGCACGATCTCGCCGCGGCCGATGGCCCCGCGAAGGTCGGATTCCATCGCCAGGCGCGACAATCCGTCCGTTTCCAAGGCGCGGCCATAGGCGGCGGCGCCGCCGCGGCCGGCGGCCTTGGCGCTTTCCACAGCCAGTTCTGCGCGACGCAGAAGCTCGGCCGCTTCCGGAGCGTCGGCGCCGCCTTCGGCGCTCACCGCGCCTATGGACAAGGTCGGCACGATGTCGAAGCCGGCGATGCGCAGCGGCTGCTCTAGAGACGCGCGCATGACTTCGGCCGGACGTTCGAGGTCGCCGGACACCATGGCGGCGAATTCATCCTCACCCACCCGGGCCATGATGGCCCCCGGCGGGAAGGCGGCGGCCAGGCGCGAACCAAGCGCGGCCAGCACTAAGTCGGCGCGCTCGTGGCCCAGGGCCTCGTTCAGGCGACGCAGGCGATCGAGGTCGGCCACCACCAGGGTGTAGTCGCCGGGGGTGCGCAATTGCAGCCGGGCCTGGGCGATGAAACTGCGACGGTCCAGCAGGCCGGTCAGAATGTCCTTGTTGCTGGCGGCGAATTTGGACTCAGGCACGATCACGCCGGAGGCGCGGACTCCGCCCTCCTCCAGCCATTCGCCGCGCCAGATGCAGGTCTCTCCGCCGCGCATGCGCACCCGGGCGCCGATCTCGCTGCCGGGCGGGCGCACGGTCAGCACCCGCTCCATCAGCGCGCGATCCTGCGGCAGACAAAGGGCGTAGGCGGCGGTGGAGGCGCATTCCGGCGCCAATGGCGACAGCCCGAGGGCGCGGGCGGCCCCCGTGAACCGGAGCTTGTCGCTCTCGGGGTCCCAGGTCCACAGAACGACCTGGGCGGCTCCAAGAGCCTCCAGAGCCATCGTGGTGTCCCAGACAAATCGGTCTTTCGACCCTAATGCCATCCTGTGCCTGCGCCGCGTTTTGCTGACTAGCGGTGCGTTTCCAGCCCCGCGCTCACAGGACTTACCCGGTAAACCTTAAGTTTTGACCATCAGCGGGTGCAGATGGCGATTCTGGCCGACTTTCAGGCGCGAAATTTTTCGGGCGGGACCGGCGCGGCGGGGACCAGGCCGAACAACAGGTGGTCGCGCCAGGCGCCGTTGATTTTCAGATAGCCGCTGGCCCGGCCCTCCAGGTCGAAGCCGGCGCGCAGAAGCAGCCGACGCGACGGATCGTTTTCCGGCACACAAGCCGCCTCCAGGCGGTGCAGGCCCAACCGGCCGAAGGAAAAACCGATCACGGCCCGCACGGCGCCCAAGGTGAACCCCCGCCGCGCGAAGGGTTCACCGACCCAATAGCCGATCGTGCCCATCTGGGCGACGCCGCGACGGATGTTGGATAGCGTGACGCCGCCGACCAGGGTGTCGTCTTCGGGGAGGAAAACCAGGAACGAATAGCCCTGGCCCAGATCCATGTCGCGCTGATAGGCCAAGAGTCGGCGCCGATAGGCTCCGCGGGACAGATCGTCCGTCGGCCAGGTCGGCTCCCAAGGTTGAAGGAAGGCGCGCGAGCGCCGGCGCAGGTCAGACCAGGCGGCGAAGTCGCTGGCGCGCGGCGGGCGCAGCATGACGCCACCCGCCTCCAGGCGTAGGCCCGCCTCCGGAGCCATCCAGTCCAGCAGCGCCATCGGCGTTATCTCCCGCTGGTCAGCTTAGGGATGTTTTTAAACCATGGAAACATGGCGCGAACAGACAAAGCGGCCGGCTCAATTGAACAGGGCGGTCTGGAAGGCCGCGCCAGCCTTCATCGCTCGTTTGGGACCCAGCACCGCACAGGCGCAAACCCCGGGGGCCAGGATCCTTTGACCCAGGCGGCGCAGGTCCGCGGTTTCCACCGCGTCGATGGCGGCGGAGGTCTCTTCGACGCTGAAGATCTGGTCGAACACCAACACCTGACTGGCGGCCTGTTCGGCGCGGGCCAGGGCCGATTCTCGGGCCATGAAGGTGGCGGCTTTCAGCTGGGCCTTGGCGCGGGCCAGCTCCCTGTCCTCCACATGGCCGATCAGGGCCTCGATCTGGCCGGCGCACAGCTTGGCCGCCTCCACCGCATCCTGGGCCGCAGCCCCGGCATAGACGCCCAGGACGCCGGTGTCGGCATGGGTGTCGGCATAGGCGTCGATGGCGTAGGCTAGGCCTCGGTCTTCACGCACGGTCTGGAACAGGCGCGATGACATGCCGCCGCCGAGAATCTCGGCGAACAGGCGCAGGGCGAAATAGTCGGGATCGCGCAGGCCCGGCGCGGGCAACAACAGCACCAGATGCGCCTGTTCCAGCGCGCGGGTGACGGGCGCCTGGCCGCCGGTGAAGGTCGGCTGACCGCTGGCCGCGGGCGGCGGCGCTTGGCCAGGCGCGCAGAAGCGGCGCTCGACCAAATCGAGCAGTTCGGCCTCGTCCACCGCCCCTGCGGCGCTGACGACGATGGCGTCTGGGCCGTAGAGGCTGGCGTGGAAATCGGCCAGGGCGGCTTGCGTGGCCGCGCCCACGCTGGCGTCGGTGCCCAGGATCGGTCGGCCAAGGGCGTGGCCACTGAAGGCCGCGGCCTGGGCCAGTTCGAACACCAGATCATCGGGCGTGTCGGCCGCCTCAGCGATCTCCTGCGAGATCACCGGCTTTTCCCGGGCCAGGTCGCCGGCGTCCAGGGTCGGGCGCAACACCAGATCGGACAGCACGTCCATGGCCAGCGGCAGACCGCCCTGTAGCGCGCGCACCTGATAGCTGGTGCGCTCGTGCCCCGTGGCGGCGTTGATCTGGCCGCCTTCGGCCTCGATGGTCTCGACAATGTCCCGGGCCGAGCGTTGGCCGGCGCCCTTGAACACCATGTGCTCCAGAAGGTGGGCCCAGCCGTTCTGCTCCGGCGTCTCCGAGCGCGCCCCGCGGCCTACCGCCACCGACAGGGCCAGGGTTTGCAGCCCGGGCATGGGGTCGCACACCACCCGCACGCCATTGGCCAGGCGGTGGATCTTGGGGATCTGACTAGACGCCCGCAAAGTCACGGACATAGGCCATCACCGTCTCCACGTCCGCCGCCACCTTGTCGATCCGCTCGGGCCGGCCGGCGAGGCCGCGGGCGGCGGCGGGCATGGCCGGCGCGCGTCCAGACGCGGCCTCCACCGCTTGGGGGAACTTGGCGGCGTGGGCGGTGGAGAGCACCACCAGGGGCGTCGAGGCGCGTTTAGCGCCCAGGCGATGGGCGGCGGCCACGCCGACGGCGGTGTGCGGGTCGATCAGCTCGCCGGTCTGGTTGAGGGTGGAGACGATGGCCTTAGAGGTGTCGGCCTCGCTGATCCCGGCGCCGACGAACAGTTCGCGGATGGCGCCCATGGCCTTGGGCGGGATGTCGATAGCCCCGGCCTCGGCGAAGGCGCGCATGGCTCGGGCGGTTTCCATGCCCTGGCGGTCCACCACCTCAAAATAAAGCCGCTCGAAGTTCGAGGCGACGCCGATATCCATGGCCGGGCTCTGGGTCTCGCGCACCGGGCCGCGGGCGTAGCGGCCGTCCTGCACGGCGCGGGCCAGGATGTCGTTGCCATTGGTGGCCAGGATGATGCGCTCGATCGGCAGGCCCATGCGCTGGGCCGCATAGCCGGCGAAGGCGTCGCCGAAATTGCCGGTGGGCACGGCGAAGGACACGGGCCGATGCGGCGCGCCCAGGGCCACGGCGGCGGTGAAATAATAGACCACCTGAGCGGCGATCCGCGCCCAGTTGATCGAATTGACCCCGGACAGGTCCACGGCCTCTTTGAAGCCCTGGGACTGGAACATGGCTTTGACGATGGACTGGCAGTCGTCAAAGGTCCCGTCGACGGCCAGGCAGCGGACATTGGCGTCCGCCGCCGTGGTCATGAACCGTCGCTGCACTTCGCTGATGCGCCCGTCCGGAAACAGCACCACGATACGGACATTGTCGCGCCCGCGCAGGGCCTCCACCGCCGCGCCGCCGGTGTCGCCCGAGGTGGCGCAGACGATGGTCATGGTCCGCCCCTTGGAGGCCAGGGCGTGCTCGTACAGCCGCGAGAGCAGCTGCATGGCCACGTCCTTGAACGCCAGGGTCGGGCCGTGGAACAGCTCCAGCAGCCACAGATTGGGTTCCAGCTGCTTGAGCGGGGCCACGGCGGCATGGTCGAAGCCGGCATAGGCCTCGGTGGTCATGCGCACCAGGTCGCCGCGGCTGATGCTGTCACCGGCGAATTTGGACAGGATGTCCGCGGCCACCTCGGCATAGGGCTTGCCGGCGAGACCCGCGATCTCCGCCTGGGTCAGCAGGGGCCAGACGGCCGGGGAATAGAGGCCGCCGTCCGGGGCCAGGCCCGCCAGGACCGCATCCAGAAAGCCGATAGGGGGGCTGTCGCCCCGGGTGGAGATGTATTGCATCTAACTCGACCGTCGCCGCCAGAGGCTGGCGAGGTAAACAACCAGCAGGGCCGCCGCAAGCCCGAACCAGGTTACGGCGTATTCGAAATGTCGATTGGGAATGTCAGCGGGAACCGGCGCCGGTATCGGGCCGCCCGGCGCGGGGGCCGGCGTCTCCAGCATCAGGAAGATCGGGGCTGCGCCGCTGACGCCCAGAACCTTGGCCATGGCGGCGGGGTCGCGATAGTAGAACAGGCGGCCCGCCGGATCGTTATCCGGGGTGACGAAGGTCTTCTTATCGCCCCGCCGCAGCACGCCGACGATCGGGCGATCCAGGGGGGCGGCCGTCGAGGCCGCCAGCCCCGCGACCGCATCCTGGCGGATGAAGCCGCGGTCGATCAGCAGGCTGGCATAGGGCTGCCCGGTCAGGGCGCAGGCGGTGATGATGCGAAAGCCCGCCTCCCCGTCATGCACGGCGTAGAGCTTGAGGAAGACCGTCCGCTCCAGGTTCGGGCAGTCGGCGGCGACCCGGGTGAAGTCGATATCATCGCCGTGCGCCAGACGGCGCAGAGGATCGTCCAGCGGCCGAGGCGGCGCCGACTGCAGGGCGGCGATGCGCGCGAGCAGGTCTTCCTTCCAGTGGAGGCGCTTCATTTGCCAGACACCGAGGCCGACCAGCAGAGCCAGGGCCAGGGCGGTGAACAGGGTCAGGAAGACCGGAAAGCCGGGTCTTTTGGCTGGGGCGTCGGTCATGCGCGATCACCACGATGTGCGGAGCCCAGCAAGCCCCGCGCTCTAGGACGGATCATTCCGCGCTTCGGAGGCCTTGTGGTGGAACTGCAGGGCGATCAGCACCCCCTTGAACGGGCGCAACAGAGCCAGGGTCAAAATGGCCGACAAGGGTAGCCACAGCACCAGATGGACCCAGACGGGCGGGTGAAAGGTGAATTCGGTGAACAGCGCTGAAAAGCAGGCGATCATGCCGACGATGATGATGATGAACACCGCCGGCCCGTCGCCGGAGTCGGCGGCGCGCAGATCGAGGCCACAAGCCTCGCACCGCGCGCCCACCTTCAGATAGCCATCGAACAGATGGCCTTCGCCGCAGGCGGGGCAGCGGCAGGCGAGTCCCGTGACGATCGGGTTCACGCCCGCCATGCCCGGCTACTTCAAGCCGGGAAGAACGACGTAGACGAAGGCGAACAGGAACAGCCAGACCACGTCGACGAAGTGCCAGTACCAGGCCGCTGCTTCGAAGCCGAAATGCTTCTGCGGGGTGAAACCGCCGCCCAGGAGGCGCAGCAGGCAGATGGTCAGGAAGATGGTCCCGATCAGCACGTGGAAGCCATGGAAGCCGGTGGCCATGAAGAAGGCGTTGCCGTAGAGCGCCGAATTGCCGGCTTCTTCGGAGAAGAACAGGTGGTCGGCCAGGATGTGGTGATACTCGTAGGCCTGGATCGAGGTGAACAGCACGCCCAGGCACACAGTGAGGAACAGGCCGATCTTGGCCCCCTTGCGATCGCCGACCTGCAGGGCGTGGTGGGCCCAGGTGACCGTGGTGCCCGAGAGCAGCAGGGTCAGGGTGTTGACCAGGGGCAGCTCGAACGCCGGCACCAGCTCCACGCCCTTGGGCGGCCAGGTCGACCAGGCGGCGGAGACGGCGGGGTCCGGCGTCAGCACGCGGTGGCCGTGGAACAGAGCCATTTCGAAGAAGATCCAGAACCAGGCGACGAAGAACATCACTTCCGAAGCGATGAACATCACCATGCCGTAGCGCAGACCGATGGAGACCACTGGGGTGTGATCGCCGCCATTGGCTTCCAGCGTCACATCGCGCCACCAGGCGCCCATGGTGTAGAGCACGCCGGCAAGCCCGACCAGGAACGGCCATAGGGTGTGTTTTTCCAGGCCGAACAGGCCCTTCATCCAGATCACCCCGCCGATCGCCATGACGAAGGCGGCGACCGATCCGACCAGCGGCCAGGGGCTGGGATTGACCAGATGGTAGTCGTGCTTGACGGCTCCGGATGCCATGTCGCTCTTAAACCTCGAAATGTCTGGCCGCCGCGCCGGAAGCACCGGCGCGAACGGGGGGTTAGAATCTAGGCTATAGCCCCGCTCTCGGCGTTCCGCCAAGGCCTTGAGCAGGCTTTGACGCCACCTTTGCAGGTGGGGCCGTTGCGGGGAAGAAGGTGTAGGACAAGGTCACGTCGGTGAAGTCCTTGGTGTCGCTGTCCTTAGCGAAGCCGGGATCGACGAAATAGACCACCGGAAACCGCATGGTCGTGTGCGCCGGGATGGTCTGATCGTTGAAACAGAAGCACTGCAGCTTGCGAAAATAGAGACCGGCCTGCAGCGGGACCACATTGTAGGCGGCCCGGCCGGTCAGCGGCTTGTCGGAATTGTTGGTGACCTTGAAGAAGGCCAGGCCCGTCTCGCCGATGCGCACCGACTGATGGACCTGTTCCGGCGCGAAGCTCCAGGGCAGGTCGCGGACATTGGTGTCGAAACTGACCGTGACCCTCTGGGCCAGCACGGTCCCGGTGGATCCGGCGGAGCGCGGCACGGCCCCGTTGAAGCCCGTGGCCTGGCAGAAGGCGCGATAGAGCGGCACCGATGCGAAGGCCGCGCCGGTCATGAACACGAACACGCCGGCGCAGATCAGAGCGATGCGGGCGTTGCCGCGCTTGGCCCGGTCGGCGGTTGACGGCTCAGAAGGCATGGGGGTCGGCCACATGGCCCTGGATCTTCACCAGGGTGATCACGAACACCAGGATCACGAAAACGCCCAGCGCCAGGGCGATGGCGATGCTGCGCCGGCGCCGGGCCTTGGTGGCTTCTTCGCTTTCGGGCGGGTTGAAGGTCACCAGCGAAGGGCCTCCAAACCCATCAGGCGCTCGGCCAGCAGGCCGGCGAACAGCAGGAACAGATAGACGATGGAAAAGGCGAACAGGTTGCGCGCGGCTGTGGCGCCGGCGCGAACCTCATACAGCCGGCCTTCCCGCTCGTCCCCCTTGTCCCCGGCCTTGCTGAGCGCCAGACGCCCCGCCAAGAGCAGGAACATCGCCCCGCCGATGGCGGAAATGCCCAGATAGAGCGGCCCAGCCAGACCGGTGAAGGCCGGCGCGATGGCCACCGGGATCAGCACCAGGCTGTAGAGCAGGATCTGGCGACGCGTGGAGGCGGCGCCGCGCACCACCGGCATCATCGGCACGCCCACGGCGGCGTAGTCCTCGGCCGTATAGAGCGACAGGGCCCAGAAGTGCGGCGGGGTCCACAAAAAGATGATCGCGCAGAGCAGCCAGGCGTTCAGCGGTGTGGTTCCCGTGGCCGACGCCCAGCCGATCACCGGCGGCAGCGCGCCCGCTAGACCGCCGATGACGATGTTCTGCGGCGTCGAGCGCTTGAGCCACATGGTATAGACCACGGCGTAGAACAGGATGGTGAAGGCCAGAAGGCCAGCCGCCAAGGTGTTGACGGCCAGGTACATCATCCCCACCGACAACAGGGACAGGGTGATGCCCATGGCCAGGGCGTCGGCGCCCTGGACCCGGCCCATCGGCACCGGGCGCCCGCGGGTGCGGCGCATGCGGGCGTCGATATCGGCGTCGTACCACATGTTCAGCGCGCCCGAGGCCCCGGCGCCCACGGCGATGCACAGAATGGCCACGCCAGCCAGGACGGGGTGCATGGGCGTGCGGGCGCAGACCAGGCCGGTCAGCCCGGTGAACACCACCAACGACATCACCCGCGGCTTGAGCAGCGCCACATAGTCCTGCCAACGGGCGGGGGTCGATCGGCTGGGGGTCAGGACGGTGGTGTCGGTCATAAAGAGATACGCGCTTTCAAGTTCGCTCAGGATCTCCGGCGCCAATCAGGGCGCTGCGGTCAAAACGCTGCGGGCGGCGCCCGTCCAATTGGACCGGACGCCGCCCGGGGGCGAACCCCTACAGAGAGTTTAGCGCCAAGTCCTCAGTGCGACGAGTCGGCCGAGATATGCGGCAGTTCGTTGAACTGGTGGAAGGGCGGCGGCGAGGACAGGGTCCATTCCAGCGTGGTGGCGCCTTCACCCCACGGATTGGCCTCGGCCTTGCGGCGACGCACGGCGGCTTCCAGCAGCATCAGGAAGAACACGGCCATGCCCACCAGGGTGATCATATAGCCCACCGACGACACATAGTTCCACTTCGCGAAAGCGACCGGATAGTCGATGTAGCGGCGCGGCATGCCCTGCAGGCCCAAAAAATGCTGGGGGAAGAAGATCACGTTGACGCCGACGAACATGAACCAGAAGTGGATGGCGCCGAGGATCTCGTTGTACTTCACGCCCCACATCTTCTCGAACCAGTAGTAGAAGCCGGCGAAGATGGCGAACACGGCGCCCAGGCTGAGTACGTAGTGGAAGTGGGCGATGACGTAATAGGTGTCGTGCAGCGAGTAGTCGATGCCGGCGTTGGCCAGCACCACGCCGGTCACCCCGCCGATGGTGAACAGGAAGATGAAGCCGATGGCGAACAGCATCGGCGTCTTGAAGTCGATCGACCCGCCCCACATGGTGGCGATCCACGAGAAGATCTTGATGCCGGTGGGCACGGCGATGACCATGGTCGCGGCCACGAAATAGGCCTGCAGGTCCAGCGGGATGCCGGTCACATACATGTGGTGAGCCCACACGATGAAGCCGAGGAAGCCGATGGCCACCATGGCGTAGGCCATGGCCAGATAGCCGAACACCGGCTTGCGCGAGAAGGTCGAGACCACGTGGCTGATGATGCCGAACCCGGGCAGGATCAGGATGTAGACTTCCGGGTGGCCGAAGAACCAGAACAGGTGCTGGAACATCAGCGGATCGCCGCCATTGGTGGCGTCGAAGAAGTGGGTGTGGAAGTTGCGGTCGGTCAGCAGCATGGTGATGGCGCCCGCCAGGACCGGCAGCGACAGCAGCAGCAGGAAGACGGTGACCAGGATCGACCACACAAACAGCGGCATGCGGTGGATGGTCATCCCCGGCGCGCGCATGTTGAAAATGGTGGTGATGAAGTTGATCGCGCCCAGGATCGACGAGGCCCCGGCCAAGTGGATCGACAGGATGGTCAGGTCCATGGCCGGCCCGGGATGGCCGATGGTCGACAGCGGCGGATAGAGGGTCCAGCCGCCGGCGAAGCCGGGGCCTTGGCCGCCTTCGGTGAACAGCGAGGTCACCAGCAGGGCGAAGGAGGCCACCAGCAGCCAGAACGAGATGTTGTTCATCCGCGGGAAGGCCATGTCAGGCGCGCCGATCATGATCGGCACGAACCAGTTGCCGAACCCGCCGATCATCGCCGGCATGACCATGAAGAAGATCATGATCAGGCCGTGGGCGGTGACGATGGCGTTATAGCCGTTGTGGCCCTTGAACATGCCCGAGCCCAGGATGCCCTGGTCGGTGAACACCTGGATCCCCGGATGCATCAGCTCCCAACGGATCAGGCCCGAAAAGGCGCCGCCGATGATCCCGGCCATGATGGCGAACAGGATATAGAGCGTGCCGATGTCCTTGTGGTTGGTCGAGAAGAGCCAACGCACCAGGAACGGCGGGGTGTGGGCGTAGCCATGATCGTCATGACCATGATCTGCGTGGTGGTCTGAAGCGGCGGTCGCCATGATCTCCAACTCTCTCGAACTGTCAGTGCGTCGCGACGGGCGCTTGGGTGTTGAGCGCCAGGGGCTGCGGCGCGGCGGACGCGGTCTTGCCAGGAGCGGCGACCGGGGTCGCGGCTGGCGCCGGCGCGTGTTGCTGAGCCACCCAGGCGTCGAATTCCGGCTGGGTCACGACCTGGATCTCGATCGGCATGAAGGCGTGATTGACGCCGCACAGCTGGTCGCACTGGCCGTAATAGATGCCGGTCTTGTCGGCCTTGAACCAGGCGTCGTTCACCCGGCCGGGCACGGCGTCGATCTTCACGCCAAAGGCGGGCAGGCCGAAATCGTGGATCACGTCGGCGCCGGTGACCAGCACGTGGACGGTCTTGTTGACCGGCACCACCATGGAATGGTCGGCCGCCAGCAGATAGGGCTCGCCCTTGGCCGCAGCGTCTTCCTTGGTCAGGACGTTGGAGGTGAATTCGGGGATCTTCTGGTCGGGATATTCATAGCCCCAGTACCATTGATAGCCAGTGGCCTTCACCGTCAGGTCCGGGGTCGGCATGGAGTGATAGGCGAACAGGAGCTTGAACGAGAACACCGAGATGATCATCAAGATCAGCACCGGGATAGTGGTCCAGGCGATCTCGATCGGGGTGTTGTGGCTCCATTTGGCGGGGACCGGATTGGCCCGCTTGTTGAAGCGGAAAATACAGATCAGCAGCAGCGCCAGCACGAACAGGGTGATGACGGTGATGATCGGCAGCAGGACCCAGTCGTGAAACTGGATCGCCTGAAACTTCAGGCTCGAGTGGGCGGGCTGCAGCCCCATCGCGCCATCCACCGGCTGGCCGACGATGTTCGGATTGGCGGCGACTTCCGCCGCCCGCGCCGAAACGCTCACGCCCGCCATCAGGGCCGCCGCACCCACCGCCGAAACGGCGCCTCGCAGCCTTCGCATCAACAAAGCTTCAGCCCTCATGTCCTCACGATCCGTTTCGCCGGCGACCAAGACCTTACGGCCCCCTCACCGACAGACATAAATCCCTGGGGGCCGAACATGTCGATCCCTGCGCTCCCGCCCGGATCCCTGCCTTAAGGCCCCCATGCCTTCGCGGCGTGCATACGCGCTCTATCCGATATTGCCAAGAGATTGGAGCGCCTTGGCCGGCGATGGTTTCATCGCGTGCGCCCCGCGCCTATGTTGAAGGCTTGTCGCCCCGATTTCGCGAGCCCCTGATGACCGCCCACAGTTCCGCACCGTCAATCCTGGAAGCCTCCGGCGTGGACGCGAATCGCGCCCGCACCTTGCTAGGCGAGGCCTTGAACGGGGCCGACGACGGCGAACTGTTCGTCGAGCAGTCCGAGAGCGAGGCCTTTGTGTTCGACGACGGCCGGCTGAAATCGGCCTCCTACGACGCCAGCGAGGGTTTTGGCCTGCGCGTTGTGGCGGGAGAAACCGCCGGCTACGCCCACGCCTCCGAAGTTTCCGAGGCCGCCATCCGCCGGGCGGCCGATTCGGCGGCCCTGGCCAAGCGAGGCTATGCCGGTGTCTCCGCCGAGGGGCCTCGGGCCACCAATACGCGCCTCTATGGTGACGACAATCCCCTGGCCTCGCCGGCCTTTTCCGACAAGGTGGCGCTGCTGCAGGAAATCGACGCCTTCGCTCGCGACCGAGATCCCCGGGTGGTCCAGGTGAGCGCCTCGCTGGCCGGAGAGCGGCGGGTGGTGGAGATTCTGCGCGCCGACGGCGGCCTGCTGCGCGATGTGCGGCCCCTGGCGCGACTGAATGTCTCAGTGACCGTCGAGCGCGACGGCCGGCGCGAAACCGGATCGTCCGGCGCCGGCGGCCGAGCCGGCTTCGAGGCCTGGATCACCCCCGACCGGTGGAAGGACCAGGTGGAGGAAGCCCTGCGCCAGGCCCTGGTCAATCTGGACGCCGTCGCCTGCCCCGCCGGCGAGATGGACGTGGTGCTGGGCCCCGGCTGGAATGGGGTCCTGCTGCACGAGGCCGTCGGCCATGGCCTGGAGGGCGATTTCAACCGCAAGGGCACCAGCGCCTTCTCGGGCCGCATCGGCGAGCGGGTGGCCGCGCCGGGCGTGACCGTATTCGACGACGGTGCGATCCAAGGCCGGCGCGGCTCGCTGACCATCGACGACGAAGGCACGCCTACCGAGCGCACCATCCTGATCGAGGACGGCATCCTGGTGGGCTATATGCACGATCGCATGAGCGCCCGGCTCATGGGGTTGAAAGCCACCGGCAACGGCCGGCGCCAGTCCTTCGCCCACATGCCCATGCCGCGCATGACCAATACCGGCATGCTGCAGGGGACCACCCCGCGCGAGGAGATGATCGCTTCGATGAAGCGCGGCCTCTATTGCGCCAATTTCGGCGGCGGCCAGGTGGATATCACCAACGGCAAGTTCGTGTTCCAGTGCACGGAAGCCTATCTGGTGGAGGACGGCAGGATCACCGTCCCGGTCAAGGGCGCGACCCTGATCGGCGACGGCCCCAGCGCCCTGACCCGTGTGGCCATGATCGGCGACGATTTCGCCTTCGATCCCGGCATCGGCGTCTGTGGCAAGTCCGGCCAGGGCGTGCCGGTGGGCGTGGGCCAGCCCAGCCTGAAAATCACCGGCCTGACCGTGGGCGGCACCAGCGTTTAGACATCGCCGACAGTGACTCAGAAGTCACTCCCCTGATCGACAGTATCCGGCCCAAACAGTTAAGCTTGTTCATAGACGCGAACGGGTGCAGACTTTGCTTCAGAAGCAATGGGGAAGTGGTTATGCGACTCACCATGCACAAACTGCCGAAGTTTGCGAAGTTCGAGCGGGCTGAAAACGTTATCGATATGTTGGTCCTGGTGCTCATGATCGGCCTGGGCGCCGTGATGATGGTTGGCCTTCTCACGGCCACGGGTCACGTGACCTGGTGAACTAAGGCCGCCTCGCCTGAGCAAGGCGGGAAGGATCGGTTTGGGGCGACCGCGCCCGAACGAGCGCGGCCGGAAAAGTTTGTGGTTCAGAGCGCCGCGTGGTTGGCGGCGTCGTTGACGCCATGCGCCAATGTCTTAAGCCATGGGCTGACGATCAGCAGCAGCACCCCCACGCCGATCCCCGCCAGGCCGATATTGCGGAAGGTTTCCACATAGATCCCCAGCGCCTTGCCGGGATCCAGCACCTGGCCGGCGACGGTGTCGCTGGCGGTGAGCCGGGCGACCAGCCCGCCGAGGAACTCCCCAGCCGAGAGGGACATGAACCACAGCGCCATCAAGGTCGAGACCAGAGCCGTGGGCGACAGCTTGGTCATTTCCGACATGCCCACCGGCGACAGGCAAAGCTCGCCGGTGGTGTGCATCAGGTAGGCCAGGGCCAGGAAAATCACCGGCACACGGAAGGCGGCGTCGTGGAACTGCGAGCCCCAGACCAGGATCAGGAACCCCAGGCCCACCTGCACCAGCCCCAGGCCGAACTTGATCACCGGATTGGGGTCGCGCCTGACCTGCGCCAGTTTGGTCCAGGCAAAGGCGAACACTGGGGCGAAGATCAGGATGAAGCCGGCGTTGAACGATTGGGTCTGGCCCGGCGTCATGGTCCAAAACCCGTTGTGCGGCAGGGCGGTGTTGCGCTCGGCGAACTGGTTGAGCGAAGAGCCCGCCTGGTTGAACAGAATGAAGAAGACGATGGAGGCGAAGATCAGCACCAGGGCCAGCAACAGCCGCTCGCGAGCGACCTTGTCGCATTTGACGGTCATGTACCAAGCCAGATAGCCGAGCACCGCGCCCCAGGCGGCCAGCAGCGACCAGCCCATCAGGGCGAACTGGCGCACCAGCCACCAGACCAGGACCACGCCCACCAGGCCGGCCAGATACAGGCCCGTCTCCAGATCGATCGGGCCAAGCAGCTTTCGTTTCAGCGCAACGGGATCCGGCGGCTCGCCATGGCCGTCCAGCAGGGGCTTGCCCCAGATGAACACCAAAAAGCCGGCCAACATGCCCAGCCCCGCCAGGCCGAACCCCGCCCACCAGCCGATGGTCTGACCCACCAGGCCGCACAGCACCGCGGCCCAGAAGGCCCCCAGATTGATGCCGTAGTAATAGAGGGTGAACCCCGGATCGCGGCGCGGGTCACCCTGGGGATAGAGTTGGCCGACGATGGTGGAGATATTGGCCTTCATATAGCCGACGCCCATGATGATCAGGGCCAGGGCCAGATAGAAGATATCCACGGACCGCTGATCGCGCTTTTGCACGTCGATCCTGTAGGCGCCCTTGGCCAGGGTCGCCGGCAAGGACGCACTGGCCGGCAGACCGCCGATGGCCATGCCGCCTTCCTTTGACGCCATGACCTTGTAGCAGCCGCCGTCGACCTTCAGGCAAACTTGCCGCGTCCCCGTCCGCCCCTCGGCCTGGAACAGGTAGGTGTGACCGCCATAGGCCAGGGTCTGCACGGCCGGCTTGCCTTCCACCGCCATGGTCAGGTGGCCGGCCACCAGCAGCAGGGCGCCGAAGGCTACCGCCTTGCGCGCGCCCAGATAGCGGTCGGCCAGAAAGCCGCCCCACAGGGGCATTAAATAGATCATGGTGGTGTAGGCGGCGTACTGGCCCTGGCTGAAAGTGTCCGAGAACAGGAAATGCTCAGTCAGATAGAAGATCAGCAGGGCGCGCATGCCATAGTAGGAAAACCGCTCCCACATCTCGGCGAAGAACAGCACGAACAGGCCGCGCGGGTGGCCGCGCATCTGCAGCGCCACCGGAATCCCCGTCAGCACGGTGACGAAGACACCGACGACAAACACCACATTGAACATAGACGGCCAGCCCCAAACAGCCCTGCCCCCGCATGGCCGCGCAAAGTCATAGTGTTGCGGCGAAACCCGGTCAGGCGGCGCCGATCGCCCCCAAAGCGGGGATCGGCGCAAAGGATCACGCGGGCAGGGGTTTCACAAGGGCGGTTCAGGCCGGGTGTCCGGGCGGCCTCGGCCATGCGATCCTGGGCTGGAAGCAGCGCGCGCGGGTTTCGCCGGCTTGGCGCGGCGCCCATATGACCCCAAGGAGCCTCGCCAGCCGCTGGGCGTTGAGTTCCAGACAAAAGATCTGAAGGAGACGCGCCCATGAAGATCCCCGGACCCGACCACCCCATCACCCTGCACCGCAATCCCAAGCGGGTTCAGGCCCTCTATCAGGGCCACCTGATCGCCGACACTGAGGCGGCCGTGAGCCTGAAGGAGGCCGGCTACAAGGCCGTGCAGTATTTCCCGCGGGAAGACGTGGCCATGGACTACCTGCACCGGACCGAACACCACAGCCACTGCCCCTATAAGGGCGACGCCTCATACTATTCGGTGATGCGCGACGGCCTGGTGGCCGAAAACGTGGTCTGGACCTATGAGGATCCCTATCCGGCGGTCGAACAGATCCGTGGCTTGGTGGCCTTCTATCCCGACCAGGTGGAGATCCACGAGTTGGACGAAGACCTCCGACCGGACATCGACGAGGTCGTCCAACACACCGACAGCGGGTCAGGGCGCAGTCAGAAGGAGCACTGGGCGCCGAACGTGGAAACGCCCCTGGGTTAGGCGGAGCGGGCGGCCACAACAAGGTCGTCCTAGAGCGGGTTGAGGAAAAGTGCGAAGCGGTTTTCCGCCCGCAACCCGCTCTAAGCTTTTAGAATCGATCACGTTTTATGATTTTGGATCGATTCGATCCAACATCATCGTGATCTAGAGCTCTGCCGGCCACTACTGTGCGCCGTGCAGCAACCTGAGAATCACAACGACGCCAGGTTCGACGCGATAGGCGACCGCGAACGGCGCGCCGCCGACGACCAGTTCGCGCGTGCTCTTCACCCTGCCAGGTCGACCGCTATGAGGATGATCCGCCAACCGCTCGACACAAGCCTGCACCGCATCACCCATACCGATGGCGGCTGAGGGATTTCGATCAGCGATATAGGTCATTTGGCTTTCGAAATCGCGCTCGGCGATTGGCAGCTATTCGATCTTCACTCGCCGTGCTCACCGACCCGTTTGACCAGTTCGGCGCGTCTCTGACGCCAGTTCGACGCCACCCCCTCATGAGGGATGCGCGTGACCCGCGGATCCTCAGCGTCGAGAAGCCCCTGTTCGACCTGCCCGCGGAACCAGACGTCATGGTCGCGCGCCTCGCGCTGGCGCCGCACGAAATCACGCATGAATTCGCGCACAATCTGCGACGCAGGGCGGTCGACGGCTTCGGCTTCAGCCATGAATTGGTCGCGCAGATCCGACTCCAGTTTCAGGGTGAACATCGCCTCTTTGGCCATAACGGACTCCAGCGAGTAAGCACAAGGTATATACGATGTCCCTACCGGCTAGGCCAGCCTGCAAGAGGCGGGCATACCGCTAATACGCCGCCGCCTCATAAATCGGCGCGATCTCCCCGCCCCATTCGCCGTTGTACAGCGCCAGCCACCGATCCGCCGGGGTCAGGCCGCTGTCGGCGATCTGGTCGAGCTCGTTCAGATAACCGGTCTCGTCGGTGAAGGCGGCGCTGAGCCGGCCCCGGCGCTTCAGGCCTTCGCGGGCTATGGCCAGCATGTCGCGGGCGACGTCCTGGACCGTGCGGCCGGCGACGGTGGCCTTCAGGCCCAGGCGCGCGGCGTCCAGGCGCAGGCGTTCGTGGTCGGCGATCTCCCAGCCCTTGCAGAGGTCCCAGGCGGCGGCCAGGGCGGCCTTGTCATAGAGCAGGCCGATCCACAGGGCGGCCAGGGCGCAAAGCCGGCCCGGAGGGGCGCTGTCGGCGCCGCGCATCTCCAGATAGGTTTTCAGCCGCACCTCCGGGAACAGGGTGGTGAGATGGTCGGACCAGTCCTTAATGCTGGGCGTCTCGCCCGGCAGGGCAGGCAGTTCGCCGGCCAGGAAAGCGCGGAACGACTGGCCCGAGGCGTCGATATAGCGCCCGCCGCGCTTGACGAAATACATGGGCACGTCGAGGGCGTAGCGGGCGTAGGTCTCGAAACCGAAACCATCCTGGAACACGAAGTTCAGCATGCCGGTCCGGTCGGGATCGGTGTCGGTCCAAACCCGCGCCCGACTTGAAAGAAAGCCCGTGGGCTTGCCCTCGACGAAGGGCGAATTGGCGAATAGCGCAGTGACGATGGGCTGCAGGGCCAGGCTGAGCCGGAACTTGGCGACCATGTCGGCTTCGGACGAGAAGTCCAGATTGGCCTGCACGGTGCAGGTGCGGAACATCATGTCCAGGCCCATGCCGCCGACCTTGGGCATATAGGCGCGCATGATGGCGTAGCGGCCCTTGGGCATCACCGGGATCTGGGCGCGGGTCCAGTCGGGGGTATGTCCCAGGGACAGGAAGGAGACGCCAAGCTCGCCGGCCACAGTCTTGGCCTCGGTCAGGTGCTGGCCGATCTCCTCGCAGACATCGTGCACAGTCTCCAGCGGCGCGCCGCTGAGCTCGAACTGGCCGCCAGGCTCCAGGCTGATATTGCCGCCGCCCCGCTCCATCCCGATCAGCGTGTGGCCGAACTGGTTGTCCTCATAGACCCCGCTCCAGCCAAAGCGCTCCAGCCCGGTCATCAGGGCGTGGATGCCGCCGCGGCCGGCTTCATCGACGTCATAGGGCACGGTGTCGTGGCCGCTGGTGCGGAAGACGAACTTTTCATGTTCGGAGCCAACGCGATGCTCGCTGTCGGGTTTGCTCCCGCTGGCCAGATGTTCGGCCATGGCCTCAAGGCTCAGCGGCGGCCCCATTTGCGCGACATCTTTCATACACACCCCCCACTACCCGCGGGGAGGCGTCCCCGGTCCGGCGCTTTATCTAGGCGTTCTCGATTTGGGCGCCAAGGCGCCTACTCTCAAGGGGTGGGCGCCCAATCGCCTAGCGCAGCCTGCCAAAGGGTCAGGGCGGAGATGGCGGCGGTGTCGGCGCGCAGGATGCGCGGACCCAGGGTGACCGGGGCGACGAAGGACGCGGCGCGCAGCATTTCACGCTCCTCCGGCGCAAAGCCGCCCTCCGGGCCGATCAGCAGGGCCCATGGATCGCCGGGCGCCGATTGAGACAGCACATCCAGCACCGGCCGCGCCCGCCCCTGCGGCCCGCCCCACTCGGCCGCGGGGTCGTCGCCGGCCTCGTCGCAGAACATCAGCCGGCGGCCGGTGGCCCAGCCCGCCAGCATGCGGTCCAGCTTTTCAGGCGCGACGATTTCCGGCACGTCCAGGCGGCCGGTCTGTTCGGCGGCCTCGGTGGCGATAGCCTGCAGGCGGGCCACATTGGTGTGGTCGCCGATGGTGCGGCGAGTGACCAGCAGCCGAATCCGGCGTGCGCCAAGTTCGGCGGCCTTTTCGATGACGGTTTCCAGCCGCGCGCGCTTGATCAGGGCGACCACCAGATCAAGGTCCGGCGGCGAGGATTGCTCGCGCGTGCGGGCCTCCAGCCGCAGCCTGCAGGCCTTTTTCGAGGCCTCGACCAGGATGGCCCGCCATTCGCCGTCGCGGCCGTTGAACAGGGCCACCGCATCGCCCACCACCTTGCGCATGACCAGGGTGAGATAGCGGCCCTGCTCAAAGCCGAGGGTGATGTCGGCGCCGGAGCGCAGGTCGTTGGGGACGTGAAGGCGGATCATGGGAGGGTGATAGCCGACCAACGCCGCCGCCGGGAGAGTGAATTGACGCCCGCAGGCGCGCCAGCCTAGACCAGGGTCCGAGCCGCCGGATCGCGCCGTCCCGGCGAAACGATGCGCAGCGCCCGGAGGTTCGTCAGCTTGGCCAAAGTCACCGTCGGCGTGCCGATCTACAACGGAGCCGACCATCTGGCCGGGTCGCTGGACTGCATTCTCGGCCAGACCTTCCAGGACCTTGAAGTGCTGGTGTTCGACAACGCCTCCACCGACGAAACCCCGCAGATCGTCGCCCGTTACGCCGAGCGCGATCCGCGCGTGCGCTATTATCGCCAGCCGTTCAACAAGGGCGCCGTGCCCAATTTCGGCGATCTGGCTCTGGCCGCCACCAGCCCCTACTTCCTCTGGCGCGCCGGGGACGACCGATCGGACCTCAACTATGTCGAGACGCTGCTGCGCGTGCTGGAAGCCCACCCTGACAAGCAACTCGCCGTCGGCCGGGTGATGGAAACCTTTCAGGGCAAGGTGATCAAGACGCGCGACATGGCGCCGCGGCTGGATCGGCTTGGACTGATGTTCGACGCTCACGCCACCGCCATTTACGGCCTGTTTCGGCGCGAGCCCATCGCCGCGGTGATGGCGCAGATCGGCGATCGCTATGGCCTCACGCCCTGGGGCTGGGACTTCGTGGCGTTGGCGCCGTTCTTTTTGAATGAGACCGTAGTGGCCACCCCCGACACCCAGTTCGAGTTCGTCGTGCGTGGGGCGCCTCGCCCCCCCGGCCAGCGCCGCCCGCCCCGCAAGGAGGCCGATTTCGACACCATGCTCGGCGTGCGCGCCGGCTTTCTGACCTTGGTGCGCGAGTTCGGCCGCCAGTACGCCCCGACGCCGCCCCGGCGCTGGTTCATCGCCATCCTGATGTGGGTTTACGCCAACAAGCGCGTCTACAAGATCAAGCGCATCATCCGCCGCACCCTTCAGCGTCGGCTGGGTCAGAAGATCTGACCAATTGGCCGCGCCCTGCGGGTCCGCTTGCTTACCGATTATTCGTAAATTCGATGCCCAATGGCGGCCACGGAGCCGAGTCGTCGCCATGGACCATTCCTCGCCAGCCTTTCCGATTGCAGCCGCCTTTCACGCGTCGCGCCGGCCCCGCGTGTTGCTGGCCGAAGATCATCCGATCAACCGACAGACCATCCAGATCATGCTCGGCGATCGTGTCGACCTGCACCTGGCTGTGAACGGCCTCGAGGCGCTGGACGCCGCACGGACCTGGGACTTCGACGTCATCCTGATGGATGCGGATATGCCGTTGATGAACGGGCTCGAAGCCACCCGGGCCATCCGCGCCGCCGAAGCCTTGGAGGCGCGTTCACCGACCCATGTGGTGCTTCTGACCTGCGCCACGGCGCCCGATCCCGGCCTGATAGCGGCCGCCTGCGGCGCTGACCAGCATCTGGCCCGCCCCCTGACCGAGGACGCCTTGATCGGGGCTATAGCGCGCCAGGCTCAAGGCCTGGTCGATGACGAAAGCCTGGCCCAGCTGAGAGCCGCGGCCTGAAGCGCTTCAGATCTTGAT
>DASXNV010000106.1:0-164191 GCA_036494815.1 Caulobacteraceae bacterium | reverse complement strand
CGTCGACGCCGCAATTGTTGGAGACCACGGTCAGATCCCTGGTCCCCGCCTCGCGGATCGCCGCGATCAGGTTCTCAGGAATGCCGCACAGGCCAAACCCACCGGCCATGATGGTCATGCCGTCAAACAACAGACCAGCCATCGCCTCGGACGCGCCGCCACGCACCTTACCCGCCATTCAAGCCTCCACTTGCACGAATGGCAGCCGTGTCGCGCGGAAAGCGCCGAGGTTCAAGCCCCATGACCTTAGGGAACCGATTCCACAGCGAACCTGTCGATTCCGGTCAAATCGACAGTCAGGTTGTTCGTTCTAAAGCGCATGGCGAACGGATACGCCCTCCTTGCGCAGGCAAGCCTTCCAAGAAACCAACGATCCACTGATCTCGAATGGACCGCTCTGGCTTGTCTCCAGATTGCTTCAGAACATCCCGTCGCCGCAGCGCCGGCCGCACCCTAGTGGATGTTGGCGCGCAGGCTTTCCATTTCTTCTTTAAGCCGCAATTTCCGCCGCTTAAGCTCCCGCAACCGCATTTCGTCCGAGGCCGGTCGGTTCGATTCTTCCTGGATCGCGCGATCCAGGGATTCGTGCCGGGAGCCAAGTTCGCGAATACGGGCTTGTATAGCCATGGGTTGCGCCTCCGTGCTGATGGCGATTGAAGTAAATCACCCACATGATCCTGCGTCAGATCACTTTCTTTTGTGTTCGAGCGTGGCGGGGACGGCGCCGATTTTGCGGGCGTCGGCTGCAAGTATATTAGGAGCGCGAATGGAATCGGCTGAACGGCGCCGCTTGATCGTCGGGGTCTCGGGCGCCTCGGGTGCGGCTTATGGCCTCAGGGTGCTCGATGCCTGCCGCGATCTTGGGATCGAAAGTCATCTGGTGGCCTCCAAGGCTGCGGCGCTCACCCTGAAACAGGAAACGGGCCTGGGAATAGCCGACCTGAACGCCCGAGCCTCGGTGGTCCACCGGCTGGCGGACGTAGGCGCGTCCATCGCCTCCGGATCGTTTCCCACCCTGGGCATGATCGTGGCCCCCTGCTCGGTCAGGAGCATGTCCGAGATCGCCACAGGCGTGACATCGAGCCTGCTCAGCCGCGCCGCGGACGTGACCCTGAAGGAGCGCCGAACCCTGGTCCTGATGGTGCGCGAGACCCCGTTTCATCTGGGTCATCTGCGCACCATGGTCCGCCTAGCCGAGATGGGGGCCATCATCGCCCCGCCGCTGCCGGCGCTCTATGCCCGCCCGAGCACGGTCGAGGACCTGATCGATCAGTCGGTGGGCCGCGCTTTGGACCTGTTCGGTCTTAGCTGGTCGCCCGTGCGGCGCTGGGGCCAGGACATCGGGCCGATCGAGGCGGCTATCGATGGCGCGGACGAGCCGGAATGACCCCGTGAGCCTGAGCCTTTGGGACTGGGCGACGCGAGTCTATGGCCGCCCGGGCGTCGAGGCGGCCTGTCTGGACCTGCAGGACCAGCATGGGCAGTGCGTGAGCCTGATCCTCTGGGCCCTGTGGGCGACGCAGGACGGCTTTGCGCTATCGGACGCTGCGATGACCCGCGCGGTAGCTATTGCGAAGCCCTGGGATCAGGCGGGGATCCGGCCACTGCGCGAGGCGCGGCGAGGGCTCAAGGCTGGCTTCACCGGTTTTGAGGATGCGGACCGTGAGGCGCTGCTCGCACGTGTCAAAGATGACGAACTGCAAGCCGAACGTCTTTTGCTGGGGGCGCTGGAAGCCATCGATCCGGTCCCAAACGGCTTACCAATTGACGCCCTCGGCGTGCTCTTAGCCATATCGAACGCCTGGGGCGGGCCGGCGCCGGCGATTTCTGCGCTCAAGCAGCTCGCCGGGCCATTTTCCGGCCCCTGATTTCTTGCTAGATTCGCTCGGCTTGGCCGAGTGCGCCGGCCGGCTGGAAGCCTTGAGCCATCATGTATGACGACGACGAGTTCGCGGCGAACGACGACGCCATCCTGATCCGGATCGCGGAGCTTCGCCAACGGCACAAGGATCTGGACGACGCGGTCCACGCCATGAGCCTGGCCGCCCAGCCGGATCAGCTGCAGATCGCCCGCCTGAAGCGCCAGAAACTAATCCTGCGCGACAAGATCGCCGACCTGGAAGACCAGTTGACGCCGGACATTATAGCTTAGGAGCCCTTATCCGGCCCGTTTGCGCGCGTACATGGCGGTGTCCGCCGCCGCCAACGCCTGTTCAGCGCTCATGGATGGATCGATCTGGCGCACGCCATAGCTGATCTTCAACGGGGTCAGCCATTCGCCGCAGGGCACGGGCTCGTTTTCGACGCTGGCGGCCAGCAAGGCGGCCTTGGCCAGGGCCGCGGACATATCGGCCTGGACCAGGATGACACCGAACTCGTCGCCCCCGATGCGACCGATGATATCGCCGCCCCGGACCTGGGCGGACAGGCGCTCGGCGACCGCCTTCAGCGCCGCGTCGCCGGCGGCGTGCCCGAAACGATCATTGACCCCCTTGAAGCCGTCCAGGCCGAAATAGATCAGACTGGCCGGCGCGCCATGGCGCTGGGCGAAGGCCAAGATCCGTTTCAGCTCGCGCAGGAAGGCCCGGCGATTGAGCAGGGGCGTGAGCGCGTCCTGGTCGGCCAGGTCTTCGGCTTCGTTGAGCCGTGACTTCAACCGCCCGACTTCCTGGCGCAGCTCTTCGATTTCGCCGATCAGCTGGGTCAGGGCCGCACGCACCGCGGGGGTGAGTTCAATCTCGCTGATACCCAGAAACTTGGCGCTATCGACCGGCGGCGGCGCATTCGGCAACTGCGCCGCCTCCGCCTGCAAGGCCACTCTCCGACGCACGCCGGCCAGGGGATCGGCCCTTACGCCCAGAAGCTTCATGCTCGACCGCCCGCGCCTGCGCGCCCGCCCCCGACGGCGGGAATCACCAAGCTTTGCCGAATCCTAACGCGATCGGTTGCGGGCGCAATGCGCCGCCCTATACTCCGCGCCTTTCCGCGCCGGGCGGCTCTACGCCTTTCGGGAATTTGACCTTGGGGAGTCAGCATGAGCGCGCAGACGGCGCCGGTCGCCATCATCATGGGCAGTCGTTCCGACTGGCCGACCATGAAGGCCGCCGCCGAGGCCCTGGATGCATTGGGCGTGGCCTATGAGGCCAGGATCGTCTCGGCCCACCGCACGCCGGAGCGCATGTACGCCTTCGCCAAGGGCGCCAAGGCCGCCGGCTATCAGGTGATCATCGCCGGCGCCGGAGGCGCGGCCCATCTGCCGGGCATGACCGCCTCGCTGACCGACCTGCCGGTGCTTGGCGTGCCCGTTGAGTCGCGGGCGCTGAAAGGCATGGATTCGCTGCTGTCCATTGTGCAGATGCCGGGCGGGATTCCCGTGGCCACCCTGGCCATTGGCGAAGCGGGCGCCCGCAACGCCGGCCTGCTGGCCGCGCGCATCCTGGCCTTGGGCGACGCCGCTCTGGCCCAGCGTCTGGCGGCCTACAGCGCGCGCCAAAGTGAAAACGTGTCCGAGAGCGTCGAGGATTAAGCCTTATGGCTGTGTTTCCCCTAACCCCCGGTTCAACCATCGGCATTCTCGGCGGTGGTCAGCTGGGCCGCATGCTGGTCTTGGCCGCCGCGCGCCTAGGTTTCGACACCCTGGTGCTGTCGCCCGAGCCCGACGCCATCGCCGGCCGCGTCGCCACCCACGGCCTGGTGGCGGCCTATGACGACGACCGTGCGCTGGAAGCCTTGGCGCGGCTGGCCACCGTGGTCACCTTCGAGTTCGAGAACGTCCCCGCCGCGGTGGTCGCCAAATTGCAGGCTCTGGGGGTCGAGGTTGCGCCCGGCGCCAGGGCCCTGGCCGTCGCCCAGGACCGGGTGGATGAAAAGACCTTCCTCAATGAGTGCGGCGCCCCGACCGTGGCCTTCGCCGCGGTCGACAGCCTGGAAGATCTTCGCGAAGCCCTCGACAGCCTTGGCGCGCCGTCGCTGCTCAAGACCCGGCGCGAGGGGTATGACGGCAAGGGTCAGACCTGGGTCGAGAGCCACGCCGACGCCGAGGCCGCCTTCGATCGCATCGCCCGCGCCCCCGCCATCCTGGAAGCCCCGGCCGATTTCACCCGCGAACTGTCGGTGATCGCCGCCCGCACCCGCGAGGGCGATGTGGTGGCCTATCCCGTGGGCGAGAACCATCACCAGGACGGCATCCTGCGCCGCACCCGCGCGCCGGCCACCCTGTCAAAGGCGGCCCAGGCCCAGGCCGAGACCCTCGCCGCCCGCATCCTTACGAGCCTGAGCTATGTGGGGGTGATGGGGGTGGAGCTGTTCGAGCTGAAGGACGGCCGCCTGCTGGTCAACGAGTTCGCGCCGCGGGTGCACAATTCCGGCCACTGGACCCTGGACGGCTGCGAAGTGGACCAGTTCGAACAGCATATCCGTGCGGTCGCTGGCTGGCCCCTGGGACCCGTGGCGCCGCTGGCGCTGGTGGAGATGGAGAACCTGATCGGCGATGAGATCGACGACTGGCCCCGCCTGGCTGCCGAACCCGAGGCGCGCCTGTGGCACTACGGCAAGGGCGACGCCCGGCCTGGGCGCAAGATGGGACACGTCAACCGGTTGTGGCCGCTGAAGGACTGAGGGCCGCTAAGTCTTGCCGTAACGCATCCGACCCAGGCTCTCGGCCACGTCCCGCAGCAGGGTTGCGGGCTTCAACCCAGCCTTCCAGGTCTCGAACGCCATCACATTCTCGATCCGCGCCGCCAGATAGGTCGAGGCGGCTTCACGGCCCGACCCCAGGCGGATGGCCAGGGTGCTGATCAAGATGCCTGAGAGGATAGCGCGCTTGGAATAATGGTTTTCGTCGGTGGCCGTATCGCCAGCCCACCTCCACAGGCCATTGGCGCTGTCCCAGGTCAGGCGCAGGGCCAGCGGTAGGTTGCCGGGCAGGGACAGGAAGCCCGCCCAGCGGCGCAAAGCCGTCTCGTCGGCCATGGCCGCTTCCAGCCGCGCCTCGACGCCCTGGGCGATGCGCTGGCGCATCTTCAGGCTCTTGGGGTCGACCCCCGTCAAAGACGCAAGCCCGGCCGTGTCATGGCGCCGCGACAACAGGGCCGCCAGGTCTCTCGGGCCGTTGGGCAGGAGCAGGGCCGCCTCGCCGGGCGCCAGGCCCGTCGCCGTCGCCGCTTCGGCCACCAGCCGCGATCCCCAGCCCAGCCGGCTCGCCAGGGGCAAGGCGGCGTCCAGCACGCGCTGTTCGGCCAGGTCGGCCCAATCGGCTGTGGCTTCGGCAGCGGCGTCGGTCATGAAATGAGTCTATACAACGCCTTGGCGGCCGTCTCGCCATAGACATTTAACCTGGCCTCTGATATTTGCCCGCCAACATTCGGAAGAGGCTCTTCCGGTGGTGGTTTCGTGTTCGCTGTTTCGCGCGGGTCCCCAGAGGCGGGCAGGCGGCAGCGTTCTAGGAGGACTTGGTCATCGTTCAGATTTTCGTGCGCGACAATAATGTCGACCAGGCGCTCAAGGCCCTGAAGAAGAAGATGCAGCGTGAAGGCTCGTTCCGCGAGATGAAGCGGCACGTGCATTACGAAAAGCCTTCCGAAAAGCGCGCCCGCCAAAAGGCCGAAGCCGTTCGCCGCGCCCGCAAGCTGGCCCGCAAGCGCGCCCAGCGCGAAGGCCTGATCGCCGCGCCGAAGAAGCCCGTGCGCCCCTAAACCGGCGTAAACGGACTGAAGATTTGAGGCCGCGCGGGTCGCCTGCGCGGCCTTTGTCGTGTTGGGTTGGCCTAGGTGTCCGGCCCAGGACTCTGATTGTGCATGATCGACTCTGAAGAGTTAGAGCGGATTGCGGGCGGAAGACCGCTTCGCACTTTTCCTCAACCCGCTCTGCTCGCTACGTGCCGCGCCCCATCAAACTGGTGAAGAAGTGCTTGGGCTCGAAACGAGAGGTGGACAGGGCTCCGGCCCTGAAAGCCCGCCCGGCGACCAGCAGCTCCAATCCCGTCACGGCGAACATGAGGGCGCCGGTGCCCGCCACCTGCCACCAGGGCGGGCCTGAGGCGGCGCGGGCGGCCATCAAAAACGGGGTGAAGGGTGGGATCCAGGACAGGATCTGCAATAGCGGCGCGTCCGGATGGATCATGGCCTGGCTCATGAACACCATGGGCACGCTCAGCAGGATCATCAACGGCCCGAGCAGGGTCTGGGCCTCGCGGGTGGTTTCGCAAAAGGCGCCGATGGTGGTGAACAGGGTCGCGTACATCAGATAGCCACCGACAAAATAGAAGGCGAAATAGAACAGCAGACCCTTGGACAGCAGGGTTGAGACCAGCAAGCTCGCCGAGCCGGGATTGGTCTTGAGCAGCAGGGCCGCGCCGATGGTCAGCCATACCCCCAGCACCGTGCCGGTCACGGCGGCCACCCCCAGGATCTTGCCGCCCATGATCTCGGGCACCGAGGCCGAGGACAGCAGCACCTCAAGAATTCGGCTGCTTTTCTCCTCGATGACGCTGTTGAGCAGGATGCCGGCGCCGGTCAGCACCACCATCCACAAGAGCAGGCCCATGCCCAGGCCGATCACCAGCTGAAGACGCTCACGATCGCCCACGCGGTCGCCCTCGGCCTTGGGCGAGAAGCTGGCCACACGAGGCGAGGCGGTGTCGATGGCGGCCAGGGTCTTGGCGTCGATCCCGGCCCGCTCCAAACGCTCGGTGCGTATCAGGTCACCCAGGACGCCGGACAGGGCGGCCTCCACCGAGCGGTCGCCCGGATTGCGGTTCCAGACGTCGGCCGAAACACTGTCGCCGTCCGGGCGCAGGATGGCGGCCACGTCCAGCTTCTGGCCATCGGCCAGGCGCTTGTCGCCACTGAGATAGCTGCGCAGCGCGCCGGCAGGATCGGCGCCGCTGATGGGCGGGTGCGGCTCGATCCGCGCCAGGGGGCGCCCTCCAGGCTCATGCCTGCCCAAAATCGGCTCCAACTTGGCGGCATAGCCGTGCCCGGTCAGGTCGACTATGGCCAGGGTCGGGGGCGGCGCCACACTGCCGGCCTGGGTCGAGGCGAACACCGCCAGGATCAGGCCCACCGGCATCAGTCCCATGGAAAGCCAGAAACCCACGGTGCGCACATAGGCGGCGTATTCGCGGCCCGCGATGCGAAGAAGACGGCTCATGCCAGGGCCTGCCCGCCGGTCAGCACGATAAAGGCGTCGTGCAGCTGCGGCTCCTTGAGTTCGAAACGGGTGATGTCCAGGCCTAGGGCGAAGGCGGCGCGCAAAGCGTCCTGGGCCGCGGCGCCGGCGGTGAGTATGGCGCTGACCTTGACCCCGCCAACGTCCAGCGCCTCGGTGACCACCTCGGCCAAGCCCGGAAGGCCGGCGACCGCGGCCGGGTCCAGTGCGCCCTCTAGGATGAGCCGGCGGGGCGCGGCGGCGCGGGCGGCCTCGACGCGACCGTCGAACACCTTGCGGCCCTTGGCGATCAGCACGACCTGTTCGCACAGGCGCTCGGCGTGCTGCATCACATGGGTGGAGAACAGAACCGTGGCCCCGCGCAAGGCCAGATCCCGGATCATGGTCTCCAGCTCCTGCTGATTGACCGGGTCCAGGCCTGAGAAGGGCTCATCGAGAATGACCAGCTCCGGCTCGTGCGCCAGGGCGGACAGCAGCTGGACCTTTTGCGCCATGCCCTTGGACAGGCTGCGGATCTGGCGGTTCATGGCCTCCCCCAGGCCGTGGTTCTCCAACATGGCCTTGGCACGGCGCTTGGCCTCTCCGGTGGGTACGCCCTTCAGACCGGCCAGGAAGGCGATGGCGCCGATGGGGGTCATGCGGCGATAGAGTCCGCGCTCCTCCGGCAGGAAGCCAATCTTTTCGCGCACCTGGCGGCCATCCGGTGCGCCCAGCACACTGATACGGCCGGCCGTAGGCTCCACAAGGCCCAGGATCATGCGGATGGTGGAGGTCTTGCCCGCGCCGTTGGGGCCGAGAAAGCCACAGATCCGTCCCTGGGCGGCCTCGAAGCTCAGATCGTGCACGGCTTCGAAGTCGCCATAGCGCTTGGTGACGCCTTCCAGTCTCAGCGCCGCCGGCATGTCAGCATCCCCCAATCGACTCAGGGAACATGGCTATCCGGTTTTCGTCAACGCGCTGCAAACATGTTCGACGGCGGCGGAGATGGCGGCGGCGTGGCGGCGGCCCAGCAGGTTGGCGTGATTGGCGTCGGTGACGTTCTCCACGTGGCCCGCGCGGGACGCCTTGGCCGGTTGGACTTGCAGCGCCTTTTGCCAGCCAAAGCCACGGATCGGCCCCGCCGTGACTACCGCCACTGGCCAGGCTGGGTCCAGCGGCCCCGCCTCGCGCCCCTGCCGGGCGGAGGCCTCCCAGTGCTGCACCTCGTCCGAGGCGGCGCGGTTGTGCGGCCCGTGGGCGAAGGCCCAGCGCTTGTGCCGCGCCGCTTCCGCGGTCAACTCGATGGCGTCGCCCCAGCGGCTGAGCGGCTTCAACAGCCCCGCGCCGGCCACACGGGCGGCGAGCCGTGAGAGGCGGCCGTAGTGAAGGGCATAGCTCTGGACCCGGGGGTGCGTGGCCCCGTCCGGGCTGATCGCATCGACCAACACCAGCCCGGCCACCTGACGGGGATTGCGGGCGGCGAACAGGTGCACATGCAGGCCGGCCATGGAGTGGCCGGTGAGGATGAACGGCCCGCGCTCGCCGATCGCGGCCAGCAGCGCTTCCAGATCCTTGGCGATGGCTAAACCGTCGCGTGGCGGCGGTCCCGGGTCGGACAAACCCAATCCGGCGCGGTCATAGGCGATCGAGCGATGGCCCCGCGCCGCAAGCTGCTCTTGAACCACCGCCCAGTCGGCCGAAAAGCCGAAGGAGCCGGATTCCAGCAACACAACTGGCGAGGCCATGGGCGGGCCGACCTCGACCCAGTGCAGGCGCCGGCCGCCGATATCTGAGAACTGGCCGCGCGGTTTCAGCGGCGTATGACCCAAGACCATGGCGGCTCCGAACCCGGACAATCGGCCGATGAGTCTACCGGTTCGTTTGGAATTTCAATGCGGCGCCGAGGCGCCCGATCAGGCGGTCGGAGCCTTGAGCACGAACTCCACGCCCCGCACCACCGAATCGGCGTGCTTGACCCCTAACAGGGTGGCGTGGCCGGCGGATTCCACATTGTCCACATAGCCGTGGACAGCGCGGCGCGCGGGCGCGGCCTGCATCTCCTTCCAGCCGGGGCGGGCGCCGGCCGGACCGGCGGTGACCACCGCCACTGGCCAGTTCGGATCGAGCGGGCCGGCGGCGCGGGCCTCGTCGGCGGTCTTCAGCCACAGGGCGACCTCGGCGGCGGCCCAGCGATTGTGGGTGGGCGAAGCGAAGGCGCGGCGCTTTTCGGCGGACGCTGCGGGGGTCAGGCCGATCTTGTCGCCGAACCAGGTGCCTGCCAGGGGCTGATATAGGCCGAGGCGCGCGCCAAAGCTGGCCAGTCGCGAGGCGCGGGTGAAATGACCGACGAACTCGCGCACCGCCGGCTGCTCGATCGCCTCGGGCGGGGTGGCGTCAACGAACACCAGGCCCCTGATCTTGTCGCGATTGCGATTGGCGAACAACGGTATGTAGGTCCCGGCCATGGAGTGGCCGACCAGGATATAGGGGCCGTCCTCATCCGCCGCCTTGAGCAGGGCTTCCAGGTCGCGGGTGGCTGACAGCCCGTCGCGCGGCGTGGGGCCGGGGTCGGACAGGCCCAGGCCCGCGCGATCATAGGAACAGGTGTGCAAGCCGAGGGCCGTGACGCGGTCCTGCACCACGCCCCAATCGGCGGAAAAGCCGAAGGCGCCGGCCTCGAACAGGACGGTGGGCGCATCGCTCCTGGCGCCCTGGCACACCAGGTGCATCCGGCGGCCGCCGATATCGACCATCCGGCCCCTGTGACTCTGAAACGACGCCGCTGCCACCATCGCACCTCCGATGGCGATATAGGCCAGGATCGCGAGAGTGGTTCCAGCCAGAATTTTGGGGATTCGCCGCATGGGCTGGATCTAGAGGTTTCGGGTGTCGGTTCTAAGACGGGGGGCGCCAATCAAGGGGCCAGCGCCCGCCGCCTTACAACGCCTTGACGATCCCCTCGACCATCTTCTTGGCGTCGGAGAACAGCATCATGGTGTTGTCGCGGAAGAACAGCTCGTTCTCGACCCCCGCATAGCCGGCGGCCATGCCGCGCTTGATGAAGAGGACGGTGCGGGCCTTTTCCACGTCCAGGATCGGCATGCCGAAGATGGGCGACTGCGGATCGGTCTTGGCCGCCGGGTTGGTCACGTCGTTGGCGCCGATGACGAAGGCCACGTCGGCGGTGGGGAATTCGGCGTTGATGTCCTCCAGCTCGAACACCTCGTCATAGGGGACATTGGCTTCGGCCAGCAGCACGTTCATGTGGCCGGGCATGCGGCCGGCCACGGGGTGGATGGCGTATTTCACCTCCACACCCTCTTCCTTCAGTTTGTCGGCCATTTCGCGCAGGGCGTGCTGGGCCTGGGCCACGGCCATGCCGTAGCCGGGGACGATGATCACCTTGGAGGCGTTCTTCATGATGAAGGCCGCGTCGTCCGCGCTGCCCTGCTTGACCGGCCGGGTCTCGACCTTGCCGGCGCCGGCCGTCGCCACATCGCCGCCGAACCCGCCCAGGATCACCGAGATGAAGCTGCGGTTCATGCCCTTGCACATGATGTAGGACAGGATGGCGCCGGACGAGCCCACCAGGGCCCCGGTGATGATCAGGGTGGTGTTTTCGAGGGTGAAGCCCAGGGCCGCCGCCGCCCAGCCGGAATAGCTGTTCAGCATCGACACCACCACCGGCATGTCGGCGCCGCCGATGGGGATGATCAGGGTGATCCCGGCCACCAGGGCCAGGCCGAAAATGCCCCAGAAGGCCCATTTGGCGTCACCGCCGGTGATCACCAGCACCACGATCAGGGCCAGGACGCTGAGGCCGATGGCGATGTTGAGCAGATGGCGGGCGGGCAGCATGATCGGCGCGCCGCTCATATTGCCGTTCAACTTGGCGAAGGCGATCACCGAGCCGGTGAAGGTGATGGCGCCGATAGCCACGCCCAGGCTGAGCTCGATCAGGCTTTCCAGCTTGATGCCCGTGGGAGTGGCGATGTGATAGGCGGCGGGGGTGTAGATGGCGGCCACGGCCACCAGGCAGGCGGCCATGCCCACCAGGCTATGGAACGCCGCCACCAGCTGCGGCATGGAAGTCATGGGCACCCGACGGGCGATCACCGCCCCCACCGAACCGCCGACCAGCACCCCGCCGAAGATCAGGCCGATGGTGACCGGATCCAGCGCCTTCTGGCTGGCCAGGGTCATCAGGGTCACACCGACAGCGATGGCCATGCCCAGCATGCCCAGCTGGTTGCCGCGCCGGCTGGTCACCGGGCTCGACAACCCCCGCAGCGCCAGGATGAACAGGACGCCCGAGACGATGTAGGCGATGGCGGCGATATTGGCGTTCATGGTGAGCCCCTCAAGCCGCTCTTATTTCTGCTTTTTCTTGTACATGGCCAGCATTCGCTGGGTGACCAGGAAGCCGCCAAAGATGTTGACCGAGACCAGGCCGGCGGCGAGCGCGCCGGCCCCCTTGGAGATCCACACCGAGCCGCTCGCGGCTGCGCCGCTGGCGGCTGCTCCGCCGATCCCTTGCGCGGCGGCGGCCAGGATGGCGCCGACGATGATCACCGAGGAGATGGCGTTGGTCACCGCCATCAGCGGCGTGTGCAGGGCCGGGGTCACGCTCCAGACCACGTAGTAGCCCACGAAGATCGCCAGCACGAAGATGGCCAGGCGAAACACGGTCGGGTCGACAGCTTCCATCTCGGATGCTCCGGAGCGCTTAGGACTTGAGGGACGGATGGACGATGGCGCCGCTCTGGGTCAGCAGGGCCGCTTTGAGGATCTCGTCTTCCAGGTCGGGGGCCAAGGCCCCTTCCTTGTTCAGCAGCAGGCCGGCGAAGGCCAACAGGTTGCGGGCGTAGAGGTTGGAGGCGTCGGCGGCCAGGCGGCCCGGCAGGTTGGCGTAGCCGACGATCTTGGCCCCATTGTCCGTGACCACCACCTCACCGACCCTGGCGCCGACCACATTGCCGCCCTGTTCCACCGCCAGGTCGATCAGCACCGAACCGGGCTTCATGGACGCCACCTGCTCGGCCGAGACCAGCTTGGGCGCCGGCCGGCCGGGGATCAGGGCGGTGGTGATGACGATGTCCTGCTTGGCGATGTGGGTGGAGACCAGGGCAGCCTGCTTGGCTTGGTATTCCGGGCTCATCTCCTTGGCGTAGCCGCCAGCGGTCTGGGCGTTCTTGAACTCTTCGTCCTCGACGGCCAGGAACTTGGCCCCCAGGCTTTCCACCTGCTCCTTGGTCGCGGGGCGTACGTCAGTGGCGGTGACCACCGCGCCCAGGCGGCGGGCGGTGGCGATGGCCTGCAGGCCGGCGACGCCGACCCCCATGATGAACACCTTGGCCGCGGCCACGGTGCCGGCGGCGGTCATCATCATGGGAAAGGCGCGGCCATAGGCCTGCGCCGCCTCGATCACCGCGCGATAGCCGGCCAGGTTGGCCTGGCTGGACAGGGCGTCCATCACCTGGGCGCGGGTGATGCGCGGCACGAACTCCATGGCGAAGGCGGACACGCCCTTGGCGGCCAGGGCCTCGATGATCGGCCTGTCACTATAAGGATTGAGCAGGGCGACGACGATGGTCCCGGGCTTCAGGGCCGCGATCTCTTCGTCGGCGGGCGCGCGCACCTTGAGCACCACCTCGGCGGCGCTCAGCGCGGCGGCGGCGTTCGGGGCGATCTCGGCTCCCGCAGTGGCATAGTCGGCGTCAGGATAAGAGGCCGAGGCTCCAGCGCCCGCCTCAATGGTGACGGCGAAGCCCAGAGCGATCAGTTTCTTGACGCTGTCCGGCGTCGCGGCCACCCGCGTTTCCGCGGCGCGACGTTCCTTCGTGACGGCGATACGCGCTGTCATCCGCTGAAAACCCCCTGGCCAAGTCTCTGGCTCTCTAGTTAGTGAGGGTTCAGCGCATGTCCAGCCATCACGTAACGTTCGCCGTGATGCGGGGCGACTAAAGCGAGGTGCGAACGCCAGTGGCCGAAGCGGCAAGCCGCTTCGGCGCAGGGTCCAAGATCAAGCAGAGGTCCGCTCCGATTCCGTCGGAGCGGAGGCTGTTAGTGGGCGCCCGCGCGCTCGCGCAGGGTGGCGACACCCGCCACGGCCAGGGCCGCGGCCGCGCCGAACGAGCCGCCGAAACCGGTTTGGGTGCAGAACAGAAGGGTGAAGAACAGCACGCCCACGGCCACGGCCAGCGAACCCCACTTGGTCGCGGTCATTACGCCGGTGAAGGTCGCAGCTTGCTCGCGGATGTCCATTTCGCCGCGATTGTAATCAGAAGCCTTACCGGCCATGCCTTGGGTATCCCTCAGATAAGATGGGCGCTCGGTCGCAAAACGACCCCGCGACTATACGATCCGGCCGCCCGGCTCAAGGCTGGGACCACTCCGGGGGGCGCGACCAAGCGTCTCTGCCTGTCAAAACCCCCGCCGGCGCCAGTGTTATGGCCAATTGACCAGCAGCCCGCGCAGGGCGGCGATCAGGGCCAGGGGCTGGTCGATCATGATGTGATGTTCGGAGTCGGGGATGACGAAGCTGGGTACATCCGCCGGCACCCGGCGTTCAGCCTCGCTGGAGAAGCGGTGGATAATGGCGGAGTTCTCACCATAGATGTGCACCATGGGGGCGTGCGGCCCAGGCGGAACGTTGAGCGAGCTAAGGGCCACCCGATCGAGCTTGTTCCAGAGCAAGGGATCGAACCGCCAGGTCCAGCCTTCGCCCCCGCCGTCCAGCGGCGCCGGCTTCAGCGAGCGGCGGGCGATGAAGTCAGCGATATAGGTGTTGCGGCAGCTCTGCGGCGGCATCAAGCGAAAGCGCGCCAGGGCGTCGGCCAGGGTGGCGTAGACCCGGTTGGGCTTGTTGCGAAGTTCCGGCGCGCGGAAACCCTCGGCCGCCGGGGGCGGCCCGCCAAAGCCGGTGTCCACCAGGATCGCCGCCTTCATCCGGTCCGGGTGACGGGTAGCGGAATAGAACACATTGGCCCCGCCGAACGAGTGGCCCACATAGATCGGCTTTTGACCGTCGTCATAAAGCCCCGCCGCCTGGGCGCCCGCTTGGGCCTCATCGGCATAGCTCTCGAAATCATAGGTCTCGCGCCAGTCCGAGGCGCCCATGCCCGATAGCGAAATGGCCGCTACCCGATAGTCCTGGGCCAGGATCGGGGCGACAAAGCTCCACCAATCGGCATGGGCGGTGTTGCCGTGGATCAGCAGCAGGCCCGGCTTGCCGCGCTGGCCCCAGGTCAAAAGCTCGATCCGGGCGCTTTTGACGGTGATGAAGCCGCGCTCGGGCTCCTGGGCGATGGCAGCCTTGAACCAATCTGGCGCCTCGGGTTGCTGGCCATGATAGGCGGCCAGGGGCGGCGGAAAATCGGGGAAATTGGGTTGATCGTCGGCCATATCGCTCACGCTCGAAAATGAAATGTCGCTGGTCCGCGTCGGGCGGCCCGGGCGGAAAATCACCGCCTGAGGACCTCACCTAAACGCCGGTAACAGAAAGGCAAGGGCCGTGGCGCCTTCGCCAAGCTGGCTATTGTGTCTCTTCGCCGATCCGCCCAACCTCCTTGCGCTCAAATCGAAGCGCTCTTGGGGGAACCGATGAACACACGCATCTCGCAAGGCGGAGCCTTGACTCGCCGGTCCGCACTGGCGTTTGGCGCGGCGTCGATGCTCGCCTCCCGCTCGGCCCTTGCCGACGAGCCAGGCCTGCTGATCGCCGGCGGGCCGATCTATACCGGACTGGGGAATGGCGAGCGGGTGGAGGCGGTGGCGACCCGGGGCGACCGGATCGTCTTCGCCGGCTCCCTGGCCGATGCGCGGGCCGCGGCGCCGGACGCCAAGGCGATCGACCTGTCCGGTGCGGCCGCCTATCCGGGCTTTGTCGATTGCCATTGCCACATCACCGATGTGGGCCTGCGGGAACTGACCCTCAACCTCGATGGAACCGCTTCGATCACCGACCTCCAGGCGCGCCTGCGGGCATGGGCGGCGCAGCAGCCCGAGGGACCGATCCAGGGCGAAGGCTGGATCGAGACCCACTGGCCGGAAAAGCGCTTCCCCACGCGAGCGGACCTGGACGCGGTGGTCTCCGACCGCCCGGTCTATCTGGGCCGGTCCGACGGCCATGCGGCGGTAGCCAATTCCAAGGCCATCGCTCTGGCGGGGGTCACCGCCTCCACCCCCAATCCGGCGGGGGGCGAGATTCTGCGCGAGCCGAATGGCGCGCCCGCGGGCCTGTTCGTCGACAACGCCATGGACCTGGTCGAACGCACCCTGCCCAAGCCGACAAAAGCGATGAAGCGCGAGGCCCTGCGCCGCGCCGACAGGCTCTACCGCTCGCGCGGCTGGACCGGTGCGCACTTCATGAGCGTCTATCAGGACGACATCGATATCCTGCGAGACCTGGCCGCCCAGGGCGCGCTGGGGCTGCGGGTCGACGCCTATATGGACCCGGTCGCGGCGGCCGAGGTGTTCGCCAACGGCCCCTCGGCCGACCCCACCGGACGGGTGCGGGTGCGTGGGATCAAGCTCTATGCCGACGGCGCCCTGGGCTCGCGCGGCGCGGCGCTCCTGGCGCCCTATTCGGACAAGCCGGGCTGGATGGGCCTGGTAGTGACCCCTCAGGACGTGATGGTCGATCTGATGCGCAAGGCCGAGGCGGCCAAGGCCCAAGTGGCGGTGCACGCCATCGGCGACCGCGGCAACCGCAACGCCCTGGACGCCATGACCACGGTGCTGGGAAGTGGCCGCACCGAGCGCCGCTGGCGCATCGAGCACGCCCAGATCCTGTCGCCGCCCGACCTGCCGCGCTTCGCCGCCATGGGGGTGACCGCCTCCATGCAGCCTTCGCACGCCATCGGCGACCTCTATTTCGCGCCGGCGCGCCTGGGGCCGGAGCGGCTGAAGGGGGCATACGCCTGGCGCAGCCTACTGGGGTCCGGCGCGGTGGTCTGCGCAGGCTCCGACGCGCCGGTGGAAAAGGGCGATCCCTTGATCGAGTTTTACGCCGCCTGCTATCGCCACGCCCTGAACGGCTTCGCCGGCCCCGACTGGGGGCTGGACGAGGCGGTGACCCGGGTTCAGGCCCTGCGCATGCTGACGCGATCGGCGGCCTACGCCATCGGCCGGGAGAACGAGCTGGGTACGCTGGAGGTCGGCAAGCGCGCCGACCTGACCGTCTTCTCCCGCGACCTGATGACCGCGGAGCCGGCCGAGATCCTCAAAGCCAAGGCCAATCTGACCGTGATCGCCGGGCAGGTCGCCTATCAGGGCTGACCGCGCGGGTCCCCGATCATGACTCAAACTTAACCCGCGCAGCGCCTGCCCCAAGTGGACGCGCTCGCGACCCTGGCGTATGCCGCGGGCAAAGCTCGGGGCGAGCGCTTCGCCAGGGCGCAGCCAAACTAGAGGGATCCGCCCATGAAACGCACCGCGCTGACCGCGCTGGCCACTGCCCTTTTGCTCAGCGCCGCCCCCGCGGCCTTCGCTGACGACACCGCGGGCAAGACGGACGCCACGGCCGCAGACAAGAAGGACAGCACGGACGACAAAATCGACGCCGCCACCGCCCGCGCTCCGATCGACGAGACCACGTCGGTCACCAGCCACTCGGCCCAGACCCGCAGCGGGGCGCTGAGCTACAAGGCCACCGCCGGCACCCTGACCATCCGCGACGATGACGGCAAGCCGGTGGCCAGCATGTTCTACGTCGCCTACACCGCTGACGCAGGCAAGGGCGGGGCGACCCACCGGCCGGTGACCTTCCTCTACAACGGCGGCCCGGGCTCCTCGAGCATCTGGCTGCACATGGGCTCGCTGGGGCCCATGCGGGTCAAGACCGGCGCGGCCGACCATATGGGCTCGGCCCCGTTCAGCTTCGGCCCCAACGAAGACACCCTGCTGGACAAGACCGACATGGTGTTCATCGACGCGATCGGCACCGGTTATTCGCGGCCCCTGGGCAAGACCGAGGGCAAGACCTTCTGGGGCGTTGACCAGGACGCCGACGCCTTCGCCAAGGCCATCAGCCGCTATATCAGCCTCAACGGCCGCACCAATTCGCCCAAGTTCCTGTTCGGCGAGTCCTATGGCACCACCCGCTCCTCCGCCCTGGCCTATAACCTGCACCAGCGCGGGATCGACCTGAACGGCGTGGTCCTGCTGTCCTCTTGGCTGAACACCATCGTCAACGATCCCGGCTTCGACCTAAACTACGTGGAATACCTGCCCACTTATGCGGCGACCGCCTGGTACCATAACCGCGTCACGGGCAAGCCCGCCGACGAGGCCGCCTTCCTGGCTGAGGTTCGCGCCTGGGCTCAAGGCCCCTACGCCGCCGCCCTCTACAAGGGCGACACCATCGGCCAGGCCGAGTTCGACGCCGTGGCCACCCAGATGGCCGCCTATACCGGCCTGCCGGCGGACTACATCAAGAAGGCCAAGCTTCGGGTCAATCTGGAGCGGTTCCGCCGCGAGCTGCTGCGCGACCAGGGCCGCATCACCGGCCGCCTGGACAGCCGCTATCTGGGCCAGGAGGAAGACACCGCCGGCGAACAGACCAGCTATGACCCCGCCGACACCGCCATCAGCGGCGCCTTTGTCGGCGCGGCCGGCGACTATCTGACCAACGAGCTGAAGTTCAAGACCAATATGGAATACCGACCCAGCTACTATAAGGCCGGCGACGCCTGGGACTTCCACCACACCCTCATCAACGCCGGCGGCCAGAAGAGCAACGAGGCCGACGTGGCCGCCGACCTGGCCCAGACCATGCGCGAAAACCCGCACATGAAGGTCTATTCGCTGAACGGCTGGTACGACATGGCCACCCCCTTCTTCGAGACCGAGCACGACCTCAGCCACATGCTGCTGGACCCGGCGATCAAGGCCAACCTGTCCTTCGCCTATTACCCCTCCGGCCACATGGTCTATCTGAACCCGGACGCCCTGAAACAGATGCGCAGCGACCTGGGCCGTTTCTACGACATGGCCGCGCCGCAGTAGTCGCCGTCAAAGCCCTTCCCCCATCGAGGGGGAAACGGTTCCTCACCGCACCACGATCGCCCCGGCGAAGTCGATCACGCACATGGCGCCATAGACCCGGTGACGGCCACAGCCGACGCCGGCGGCGCTATAGGCGGGATCGAAGATGTTTTGGCGGTGGCCGCGCCCGGCCACGCCGCTGTCAATGATCAGTTGGCGGACCACGTCCCGGGCGTCGGCATAGCCATAGGATATGTTCTCCCCCGACAGGCCGGCCCAGACCCCCTCGCGCTGCAGGCGCTGGCTGAGGCTGGCGCCGTCGATCCCGGCATGACCCACCTCCCCGCGCGGCCCCTGCAGCGTGGCGTGGCCCTGGGCGGCGGCGGCCAGGCGAGGGTCGCCCTTGAGCGGCTTCAGCGGCCGCTGGTGTTCCAGAAACACGATGGCCTCGCTCAGGTCCCGGGGATTGTCGGCCGCGCCATTGGCGTATTCCGCGTCCGGATCATTGGGCCGCCAGACGCTGCGCAGGCCCTGGGCGTAGTCGTAGGGGTGGGTGCGGGCATAGTTGAGTTCGGCCAGCACATCGTCGCCCAGGCCGCCGGCCAGGGCCCGCACGGGCGCCAGCGTCACCAGCAACAGGCCGATGATCAGGGCCAGGATCGGCGAAAATCGGGGTCGGAGCATGGCGCCACCTTGATCGAACCACGCCCCCGCGGTCTTCACCATCCCTGGACGCCTTCCAGCACGTCCGCAAAGGTCCGCGCAAAGCTGTGGGCGTCCCCCGGCCAGCGGGCGGAGACATAGTTTCCGTCTCGCACCACAAAGGCGCAGCGGCCATCCTCCATAGTGTCGCGGCTGGTCCCCGAGGTCTTGAGGCCATAGTCCGCATCGCCCGGCGCCGCGTCCAGGAAATCGGCGGGCGCCGCCAGGGCGCGGGTCACTTCCTGTTGCACCGACATGTACCCGCGCGGCTGGCCGGGGCCGTCCGGATAGGTGCGGTAATAGCCACGGTCCCAGAACCGCCCCACCTGGGCGATGGCGTCGGCGGCCTGTTCCAGCCGCCAGGTCAGGGCCGTGGTCTTGCGGCCCCACAGCACCGAGCGTCCGTCCGCCCCAGGGCTGCGCGCGGCCAGCAGCACCCCATGGCATATGGCCCCCACCGGCTTGCCCCCCGCAAAGAAGCCCGCCACCAGCCCCTGCAGCTCGGCGCTTTCCAGATAGGCGCGCATCCCCAGCGCCCGGTGGCCGCCGCCCAGGGCCAGGCCGTCGAAATCCCGGGCCCGAAGATCGGCCCAGCGCAGCGGCGCCTTGAATTCGGCGCTGGCCGCCATCTCCCCATAGGCTCGCCGCCCATCGCCGTTGGCCCGCAGCATCAAGCCGATCAGCTTCAGCCGCCTCAGGCCCGGCAGAAACCCCCAGGGATCCAGCCCCTCGCCGCTCAGCATCAGCCCGTCGCCCACCCCGGGCGCCCCATCAGGCGTGGCGAAGCTGACCCTGTGGCCGCGCTGCGTCAGCACCTTCCACGTGACCCCGACCTCGGTGGGGTCGAAGTCGCGGGCGGGCAGGGGCATCAGGATGTGCGCCACGGGCGATCGGGTCCTTAAACAATCGGGCGAGCCTATCAAGACGTCCGGCTGCGGCCTAGGGGCGAGGCGGCCTAGACCGCAACTCCAAATGATTGTATTGTCAAAGTAATCCCCTTGGCCTGGAGGGCGGGATGACGTGGGGGCGGTGGCTTTCGCACAGGACGGCGCCGGGGCGGTCGGCCCTGGGACGCGCCGCGGCGGCGGTATTGGCCCTGTTTGTGATCCTGCTCTTGGTCCGGGGCGCGCCCGCCAAGGCCCAGCCGCCTGAACATCCGCCTCTCAATCTGATCCTGCAGGCCGGCGCCGACGATCTGGTGCTGCAGCCCGCCGAACAGCAGCGGGCCCGCGAACTGGCCGACACGATCAAGCTGCGCCTCCCTGCGCCCGCCGCCGCCGGCCACGGCTGCCTGCGCGCCGACCACGACCTGATCGTGGCCGCCTTCAAGAACGAGATCGCCGCCAGCGGCGCCAGCCGCAAGGTCGCCATCGCCGCCCTGAAACAGCTGCGCGACCAGTCCCCGCCGGAGGATCCCTGCCAGCGGCAGGCCGTGACCGAGGCCGAGGACGAGATCATGGCCTCGCTCAACACGGGCGATGGCGCCACCTCGGCCAAGCCGCCCCTCCCTGTGCCGCCACCGCAACCGCCACCGCCACCACCGCCGCCGCCTCCGCCTCCGCCCCCGCCATCTGGCGGTGATCATCACGCGCACGGCGGCCCGGCCCCCGGCGCTACGCCCAACCCCGGCCCCGGCCCCAGTCCGCCGTCGCCCGGGGCTTCGTCGGCCAGCCCGCCGGGCGGCCCCGCCGCGCCCGGACCCAAGCCGGTGATCGCCGACGTGATCGGCCAGACCAAGGCCATGCCGCTGGTCTATCGCCCGCCGCCCAACCTGATCCTGCACCAGCCGGTCAGCTTCAAACTGGTGATCGAGGCCCTGGGCGCTCACAGCGCCGATTCCGCCTTCAACGGCCAGACCATGATCGGCCAGGCCCAGATCAGCCGCACGGTCACCGCCACCCTGACCGGCCCCGCCGGCGTCACCATCACCCCGCGCAGCGACGCCACCCAGACCGTCACCGATATCGCCAACCCCACCTGGCTGTGGGACGTCACCGCCAACACCCCCGACCCGGCCACCCTGGAGCTGTCGGTCACCTCCCACGTGACCATAGACGGCGCCGGCCAGGACGTGCCGATCGAGGTCTATAACGCCCAGGTCCAGGTCCAGCTCAGCGCCACCGACCGCATCCTGTTGGCCATCGGCCGCATCGACCCGATCTGGAAATGGGTGATCGGCGTGGTCACCGTGCTGGGCGGCGCCATCGGCTGGGGCCTGACCTGGTACCTCAAGCTGCGCAAACCGGCCAAGGACCCGCCCGCCAAGGACGAGTAGGCCTCGAGGGTCGCAACGCCCCTCCGTCACGGCGCTAACGCGCCAGCGTGGTGGTGGAGGCCGCGAACCGCGCCCAACGCCAGTCTCTGCGGAAGCAGAAGCCGACGCCCTGCGCCATCACCCAGATTCGCAATAAGCCGTGGTCGCACCGCCGCCGCCGACCAATTCCTCCCCCATTGGGGGGGTAAGAAGCGCCGAACGGTCGCCTTCGGCGACCTGGGCCGCAGGCTGGTGGAGGGGGCTCGCCACCGCCGCTGTCGCCGCAGTCGAACCCACCAGCGCAGCAGGCTCGCCCTCAACTTCCGTCGCCACCCCCAACCCCCGACGCACCCCGCCCATCACAGCGCCCACGTCCTCGAACTCGAAATCTTCGTCCTCGTCCTCGGCCGCATCCTCCAACCGCTCTTAACAATCCGCGTCCAGCCGCTCCGCCGCCTGCCCTTCGGCCCCGGACTCCCAGGCTTTCGACTCCAGGATCCGCCGAACCCGCTCGCGCACCCGCTCCGCCGCCCCGGCCATGCCCTCGTCAACCACGCCGCCGGCCCGTCGCGAGACAGCGGAGCAAGGAAGGCGATCGGCAAGGTCAGCGTCGAGCTTGACACCGCCTTAGACGCCTCGAAAAGTCCCCCCATGAGCCGCCCCACCCGCGCCGAGGTCGCCGAACAGGACGCCTATATGCTGCGTCGCCAGCGCGACTTTCGCCTGGCCGCCGACTGCGTGGCCAGCGAGCTGGCCAAGGCGGCTTTCGTTGACCGCATCGCCCTGATCGGCTCGGTCGCCGGCCCCCTGGGGCGCGAGGTTCCGCGCTTCAGCGCCTATCGCCGCCACGGGATCGAGATCGTTCACGAGTGCAAGGATGTCGACCTGGCGGTGTGGGTCTCGCGTAACGACCAGCTGCAGATGCTCAGGCGGGCGCGTATCAAGGCCAGCCAGACCCTGCTGGCTCAGGCCCAGGTCGGGGTCGCCGACCACCAGATCGAGCTGTTCCTGATCGCGCCGGGGCCGGCCCAGCCCTATCTGGGCCGGGTTTGCTGCTACAAGGCCTGTCCCGCCGCCAAGCGCGACTGCCAGACCCCTGGCTGCGGCGCCCAGCCATTCCTGAAGCTGATGGAGGGCTTCACCTTCTGGCCCCAGACCCTGGACCCGACCAGGATGGTGGTGCTGTTCGACCGGGCCGCCGGCGGCGTCCTGGCCCGCGCGGCCGACCTGCCGAGCATGGTGCGCGAGGATTGACCTGGAGACGCGCACCAAAAGCTCTTGCCCCTCGATGGGGAAAGGGATGGGGGGGTAGGCAGGTTCAGGATTTGACGCTGATAGGCGCCGAACCCAAGCGAGCAGGGGGCCGCTCCAAACAGCCACATCAGCTGCCATAGGTATCGTGTCGACGCTGCATCCGGCGCCGAGGCATGGACAGTCATGAATGTCCGGGCCGCTGGGCATTGGCCCAAACGCCAAGGGACGCGCAGGCCGCCGCCCGCCACGCGCAACCTGTCCGCGCCCTAGGGCTTCAGCGGCGCCGCGAGGTGGCGGGCGCCGGCCTTGGTCATCCAAAGTTCGGCCTTTCCGTCCGGCTTGACGATGACCTCGAAGGTCGTTGTGGCCTGGCCGGGCGTAGTGGGCTTCAGGTGGTAGATGCGGCCGCCCTCCGGCGTCGGCTGGCTCGACAGGACGTGGCCCTCGCTGAAGATCGAGTTGTGGGCGCTCGCATCGTCCAGGATCATGGTGTAGGCCCGGTTTGGCTTGATCACCACCGATCCGCCGTCGGGCGAGCCCCAGTCGGTGGGCAGGGGCTTGGACGCCGTTGCAGGACCCGGCTCGGGGCTCTCCGACGGTGGCTCCTGGGCAAGGGCCGACTGCGAAAGGGCCACAGCTACGGCCACAGCAAAGCAGCCGACGGCGCTCGCCGCTAGCAGTCTTTTCATCGCCTTCCTCCCAGAAGACTTCCCTTGATCCGCTCCACCAGAGCCCTGCCCGGTTCAGATTAACCGGGCGGGGCTCTGGATTCCCCGTTGTTCGCGCGCCCTGATCGGCCAACGATTCTCGCTAGCCGGGCGGCGCTCCAGTTTTCCCAGGAACAGCCTAATCGCTATCGACGCCCACCAAACTAATGGGTCCCTCAAACTTGGCCGGACACAAAGTGCGCGGCAGCCCCACCCGAATGAACCAGGTCCCATCCTGTAATTTCGTCTTGCTGAAATCGGTCTCTATTCAATGAGCCTGACAGAGCATTACTCGACGCGCAACAGCGGCATCGGTTGTGGGCCGCCCATGACTTCGGCTCCGAAACTCGGCTTTTGGGCGCCATCTCAAGGGCGGTGATCGGCGCACAGCCAGCCCTGGGGGTGAACCCCTGGCGTGAGACACGGAAAATAGGGACAGCTTGGAGTGTGATGAAATCAGTCCAGATCAATACAATCTGCGCCCATCCTGGCCTTCGCCGGGATGGGCGGACTCTGGTTCGACCTGGATTCATCCCGCTATAGCGGCGCTAAAGCCTTGGGCTGCCGCGCATCAGCCCAAGGCCAGCCCTCACGGCGTCAGAACGTCGCCTTGACCCTGACCCCGATGGTCCGCGGGCGGGCCACGGTCTCGAAATTCCCGGCCTGGTAGGGCGCGTAATAGGTGGCGCGGGTGATGTCGGTGACCTTGACCCCGTCGGTGAGGTTGGTGGCGTAGAGCCCAACCTCATAGCGGTCGAAATCATAGGCCAGGGAGGCGCTGACATTGTTCTGCGCCGGGATGACCGCGAAGGACGAACTGGGGCCGTTCTTGGTCAGGACCCCGTTCACCAGGGTCGTGCTGGACGGGTCGAAGGTGGTGTGCTCCGGCCCGCGATACTGATAGCTGGCCTGGACGTGCAGCTTGCCGGGGCCGACGCTGCGGTCGTAATAGACGAAGGCCGAAGCGATCCAGGTGGGGAAATAGGGCGTCTGGTCGCCGTCGAAGGCGCCGACCGTGGGGATGTTCCCGTTGGCCGCCGAGTCCGTATAGGACAGGTTGGAGCTGAAGGTCAGTTCCGGGGTGACCCGCAAGGTGGATTCGGCCTCGATTCCCTTGCTGGTGATGGCGCCCTTGTTGTCGGTGAAGAAGTAGGAACAGTTCAGGCCCAGCCGGGTCTGTACGTCCTTCCAGTCGATATAATAGGCGTCGGCGTTCAGGGTCATGCGGCCGTCGAACAGCTGGGCCTTTTCCCCCACCGAATAGCTCCAAAGGTGGTCGGGCCCAAAGGTCAGGGGCGCCGAGGTGTAGCCGTAGCCGGCCAGGTTCTGGGCGCACTGGCCGGCGATGCCGCTGGTGCCGATGGGCACTGGCTGGTTGGCGCCGCCATAGCGGAAGCCCTTGGCCGCCTCGGCATAGACCATCACGTCCGGGTCGATGTGATAGGAGGCGTTGAAGCGGGGATTGAAGCCGCTGGCTTTCTGCACCGCATTGGTGGTCAGGGGCACGTGGTCGACCACCCCGTAGACGCCGCTTTCGAACAGGTAATAATTCTCGGAAAAGTCGAAGTAGCGGACTCCCGCCGTCAGATCGAGCTTGGGCGTGGCGTGCCAGGTGTCGTCGGTATAGAGGGCGACCTGCCGCTCCTCCAGATTCTGCAGGCCGGAAAAGATGTCGTTGGCGTTGAAGGCGCCGTCGACGGTCTTGGAGTTGTAGAGGCCGTTGGGCGTATTGAACGGGCCGAAGAACAGGTTTTCATAGGACAGGGTGTCGAAGCCTGGCGTCGGGATGTCCTGGTACAGGTTGCGGCGCTGGTGTTCGTAGAAGACGCCCACGGTCCATTTGATCGGGCCGTCGTTCTTGGACACCAGGCGCACTTCCTGCATCTCGTCCTGGATCTTGTTGTCGATCTTGAAGTGTTCGGCGGGAATCGAATCGGCGACCTGCTGGCTATAGCTGGTGGGCTGTTCGAACAGCGGATAGGCGCCCGGCCCCACCGGCAGGCCGGTGCCATAGTCCTGGAAGAAATAGCCGATGGTGGATTCGATGCTGGAGCTGTAGCCCAGCCGCCGCCAGGTATAGGAGGTGGTGGAGATCAGGTCGGCGAAGCCCAGATCGTAGTCCATGTTCAGCGAATAGAGCTGGAAGTCGTCCCGGGTGCCTTCCGCCGAATTGGTGGAGGTGGTGTAGGCCGGAAGGCCGCTCAGCGCCGTGTTGAGGCCGGTGGCGTTGCTCTTCTCATAGGTGCCGCTGAAATCCAGGGTGAACCGGTCGATCGGCTTCCAGCGGATGGCCAGGCGGCCCTGGGTCGAGCGGTTGGCGTTGGCGTCCTTCTTGTTGCGCAGGCCGATATTGTCGATATAGCCGCCGTCCTCGCCGGTATAGAAGGTCCCCCGCACCGCCAGCTGGTCGGCGATCAGCGGGGTGTTGAACATGCCGCGCAGGCTGTAGCTGCCGCTGCCGTGCTCGGTGGTGGCCCCGGTGGCCTCCAGGCTGCCGAAGGTGGAGGTCAGGTTCGGCTTGGCGGTGACGAAGCGGATGGTGCCGGCCATGGAGCTGGCGCCGTACAGGGTTCCCTGCGGCCCGCGCAGGATCTCCACCCGCTCCAGGTCATAAACCCGCAGGTCCGGCGTCTGCCCCTGCACGGAGATCGGCGTGTCGTCCAGATAGACGGCCACCAGGGAGCGGTCGGAGGTGTCCGAGCCGGCATAGGCGCCGGTGGTCAGCCCGCGCATGTCGAACTTGTTGTAGCCGGGCGCGCCCTCGGTGATGGACAGGGACGGGGTGAATTTCGCCAGGTCGTCCAGGTTGCCGGTCCCGGCCCGGTCGGCCTGCTGGATATTCACCGCCGAGATGGCGGCGGCCACATGCTGCAGCGACTCGGCGTTGGAGCGGTTGGCGGTGACGACGATCTCGGGGACCTTGTTGTCCGCCGGCGCGGTCTGCGCCATGGCCGCCTGTGAGCAAAGCGCCGACACGCTGGCCGCCGACATAAGCAGCGCCGCGAGGCGAAGTTTCCTGTTTGGAATATTCGTGTCGGCCACTGGAAATTGCGGCATGATTGACCCCCTCCGTTGAAATTTTTGTCTTGGCCTCAACTTCCCATAGATTTTAGCGGCCTGCCCGAAGACGGGGTCAGGCCGTAAAGGGACGCCTCGCCAGTTTTGGCCGTTTGGGGGATGGTTCCTGGGGTTCACTTGGCGACAAAGCGATTTATCTAGATGGGGTCATCGAAAAAAGGCATTGGAGCTCCACCGGCCATGCCCGCGAAGCTCGGCCCCTGGCTGCCTCGCGGGCCTTCACAAAACAAAAAGAAGAAGAATGATGCTGACCCCACGTCGCAGCGTCCTGGCCGGCCTTGGACTACAGCCTCTGCTGAGCCTGGCGCCGGGCTTGACCGGATCAGCCCGATCGGAACCCGCGATGGCTGAAAAGAGTCACGCCGTACGCGCCGAGGAACCCGTCTGGATCGAGGTCGCCGGCGGGCTGAAGCTCGCCGCCCGCCTGTGGATTCCGCAGGGCGCGCCCGGCGAGCGCTTTCCGGTGGTGTTCGAATATATCCCCTACCGAACCCACGACAGCTACCGCCTGATCGACGACCACTGGGGGCCTCAACTGGCCGCCCGGGGCGTCGGCTTCGCCCGCGTGGACATCCGCGGGTCCGGCGATTCCGATGGCCTGCTCCACGACGAATACCTGGCCAGCGAGCAGCAGGACGGGGCCGAGATCATCGCCTGGCTCGCTCGCCAGGCCTGGTGCAACGGAAAGGTGGGCATGCGCGGACTGTCCTGGGGCGGCTTTTCCACCCTGCAGGTGGCCGCCCTGGCGCCCCCGGCGCTGAAGGCGATCATGCCCATGTGCGCCACCGATATGCGGTTCTGGAACGACGCCCATTATGTGGGCGGCTCGCCCGGCCTGACCAATCTGAAATGGGCGGCGGGGTTCGAAATGGTGATGTCCGGCCCGCCCGACCCGGCCATTGTCGGCGATCGCTGGGAGGCCATGTGGCGTCGCCGGCTGGAGGCCACCCCCTCCATCGCCGCCCGCTGGCTGTCGCATCAACAAAACGACGCCTATTGGCGGCACGGCTCGGTGGGGCTGGATCCTGGCGCCATCAAATGCCCGGTCTATCTGGTCGACGGCTGGGCCGACTCCTACGCCGAATCCGCCGAGCGGCTGTTGCGCGGCCTCAAGACGCCCAAAAAGGCGCTGTTCGGCCCCTGGGGACATATCTATCCCGACTTCGGCCGCCCGGGCCCCGGCCTGGACTGGGCCTATGAGGAGCTGCGCTGGTGGCGCCATTGGCTGGCGGACGAAGACACCGGCGTGATGGACGGGCCCCTGCTGCGCTTCTACATGCCCTATTCGACGCCGGCCGAGACCGCCATGGGCGACATTCCTGGGCGCTGGGCGTCCGAAGCCGCCTGGCCGTCGCCCACCATCGCCCCGCAAAAGCTCTATCTCGCCCCCGGCCGCCTTCAGGCCGCGCCGCCGCCGCCCAGCCGCCTGGCCTATGTGGGCGACCAGACCGTCGGCCTGACCAAGCCGGAATGGATCCCCTACGCTATAGCCGAACTGCCCAAGGATCAGCGGCCGGACGATGCGCGCTCCCTGGTGTTCGACCTGGCCCCGCTCACCGACAACCTGGAAATTCTGGGTATTCCGGTCTTGCGCCTCAAGGTCGCCAGCAATCGCCCCGTGGCCAAGATCGCCGCGCGCCTTTGTGAAGTCGCGGCGGACGGGTCGTCCTGGCTCGTCACCTCGGGACTGCTCAATCTCGCTTTCCGGGACGGCATGGAGGCGGAGCCGAAGGCCCTGACCCCTGGCCAGTCCTATGAGGTCGAGGTTCCCCTGACCGTGATCGCCCATCGCTTCAAGGCTGGCTCGACCCTGCGGCTGTCGATTTCCGAAAGCCTGTGGCCCCTGGTCTGGCCTTCGCCGGAGGTGGCGAGCCTGGATCTGCATCTTGGGGAGGCCAGCCTCACCCTGCCGGTGCGCCCCATTCCCGCCAGCGAGGCCCCGTTCCCCATCCCCATCACCCACGCCGGCTTTTCCCGCGGCGAGCCTGTGCTGGAGATCCAGCCCCAAGACAAGGACGGCTGGGTCCGCGTCCGCGGCGCCTGGCCCGAACAGCCCTACAAGGTTCCAGGCGTGGGCACCGAGCTTTCGGGCGGCGGGCCGAACATGCAGCTGGCCGTTCGGGCCGGCGACGCCAACAGTTCAAAATGGACGGTGACGCAAACCAGCCGCTTTCGCCGCGACGCCTGGGATTGCGAGATGCGGGTCGAGATCGACATGACCTCCGACGCCCACAGCTATAACGTCAAGGAACGCCTGTCCGCCCTGAAAGACGGGAAACTGATATTCGATCGCAGCCGCTCGGATACGATCCAGAGACAGCTGACCTAGAACGGGTCCGTGGGTTCCACATGACTATTGAACCGCTCGATCACCCGCATCTGAAGCGGCATTTCCGCCGTGGCCTCTGGCTCGAATATATGACCTTGGCGTGGAACCTCGCCGGCGCTCCGGTGATGATGGTCACGGCGTTCAAGGCGCGCTCGGCGGCTCTGGCGGGATTTGGCGTCGACAGCCTGATCGAGATCTTCGCCTCGGTGGTGGTGATCTGGCAGCTGAAGGGGGTGGCCGACAATCGGGAGCAGCGGGCGCTCGGATTGATCGGATCGGCCTTCTTCCTGTTGGCCGCCTATGTATTGGCCCAGTCGCTGTGGACCCTGCTCACCCGCAGTCACCCATCCGCCTCCCCCATCGGCATGGCCTGGCTGGTGATCACGGTCGCGGCCATGGCCTTGCTGGCCTATGGCAAGCTGGCCACCGGCCGCGCGCTTGGCAACGTGGTCCTGCGCACCGAAGCGCGGGTGACCCTGATCGACGCCGGCCTGGCGGCGGCGGTGCTGGCCGGCGTCGGCCTGAACGCGGCATTCGGCTGGTGGTGGGCGGATCCCGTCGCCGGGTTTGTGATCGTCTATTATGGCGTCAAGGAAGGCCGCGAGTCCTTATCTCATGCCCGGGCATAGGCGGTGTGAAGCTCCGCCCAGGCCCGGGACGACGGATCGATCTGAGATCGCCCCGCCTTAGTGGCCGCTGCTGAGAATGATGGACATGATTGCGCCGGTGGCGATGGCCGCCAGGACATATTGGCCGTTGGACTCGCGCCATTCATAGCCATTGGGCGGCCGGCGCAAATGGTGCTCGCGATAGTCGATGCGCGGGGCGCTATTCCAATCGTTATAGCCCATCCGCTCGTGACGGCGCCATTGGTGGCCGGCGGCGCCGTAGTCGTGGCCCCAGCCGCGATGTTCGCCGCGGTCGCCTTGCGCGCCACGGTCGCCATGATCGCCTTGATCACCGCGCTGGCCCGGATCCGCGCTTGCGGGGCCTGCGGCGGCGGCGAGCAGGGCCGACGCCGCGACGGCCAGAAGGAGAGCCTTCATAATCGTGTTCTTTCGTTGGAGGAGGACGGTGCGGCGACCCTCCATGGTCGTCGCGTCCCAGGGCCAACGCGCCGTCCGTCCGACCGTTCCGGATACCGCTTGGCCAAATCCCGCTTGGCCAAACCCCGCTGGGGATGGCGCCCGGCCCGGGCTGGTCGTAGTCTCGCGCCCAGGGAAGGCTTAACCACAAGCCAGACCAAGGGAGAAAACCCAATGCGGCTCGGATCGATTGGCGCCGCCGCGGCGCTTTGCCTGTTTGTCGCCGGCGGGGCGCAGGCGGCCACACTGAACTTCACCACCGGGCTGAAAGGCTCGGACGAGGTCCCGGCGAACGCGACCACGGGAACAGGAGAAGTGAAGGCGACATTGGACACGGACACCAAGGCCTTCAGCTATAAGGTGACCTATGACGGCCTGACCGGGCCGGCCGTGGCCGCTCACTTCCACGGACCCGCCGCGCCCGGCGTGAACGCGCCGCCGGTCATCATGATGATGAGCCTGGCCAGCCCCATCACGGGCGTGGCGACCCTGACCGACGCCCAGGTCGCCGACCTGAAAGCCGGCCAGTGGTATTTCAACGTTCACACCGCGGCCCATAAGGGCGGCGAGATCCGCGGTCAGCTCAAGGCCGCGCCGTAGTCGTCCGGGAAGCGGCAACCAAGCCCAAGCTTATGCGTTGAACCTTGCAAAGCCGGTCCCGGTGCGACGGGCGCCGGGACGCCCGCGCGTCCTTCACGAAAGGCGGCGCCATGCGTAACGCAAGCGCCATTCCCCAAACCCTCTTCCTCATTCTGATCGCCCTGGGCGCGGGGCTGACCTCAATGATCTACGCCGCCGCCGGGCCCAGGCCGGCCGGCTGGGTCGCGGCCGTGGTGTTCGTCGTCGCGGCCCTGGTGGGGGTGTCGGTCAAGGTCGCCAGCCAGTGGGAGCGGGCGGTGGTGCTGCGCCTGGGGCGGTTCGAGGCCCTGCGCGGGCCGGGCCTGTTCTTCATCGTCCCCATCGTCGACGCCATTCCCTACTGGATCGACATCCGAGTGATCACCACCACCTTCAAGGCCGAAAAGACCCTGACCAAGGACACCGTGCCCGTGGATGTGGACGCGGTGCTGTTCTGGAAGGTGATCGACCCGCAAAAGGCCGCCCTGGACGTGGAGGATTTTCGCAGCGCCATCTCCTGGGCCTCCCAGACCGCCCTGCGCGACGTGATCGGCAAGACCATGCTGTCGGACATGCTGGAGGGGCGCGAGATCATCGGCCAGGCCCTGCGCGCGGTGATCGACGAGCGCACCCAGCCCTGGGGCGTCAATGTGATCTCGGTGGAGCTGAAGGACGTTCTGATCCCCGGCGGCCTGGAGGACGCCATGTCCATGCAGGCCCAGGCCGAGCGCGAACGCCAGGCCCGGATCATCCTGGGCGATTCCGAGCGCCAGGTGGCCGAGAAGTTCGAGGCCGCGGCGGCCAGCTACGAGAACAACCCCACCGCCTTCCACCTGCGGGCCATGAACATGCTGTACGAGGGCCTGAAGCACAATTCGACCATCGTCATCGTGCCGTCGACCGCGGTGGAGAGCATGCAGCTGGGCGGCCTGGCCGGGGTGACGGCGCTGACCCAGCAGCTGACGAAACCGCCGCGCGACAAGCCCGCGGTGCGGCCGGCGGCGTAGGGCCCCTTACAGCGTCCGCGCGATCAGCACCTTCATGATCTCGTTGGTCCCGCCATAGATCCGCTGCACCCGCGCGTCGCGGAACATCTGGCCGATGGGATATTCGGCCATATAGCCATAGCCGCCGTGCAGCTGTAGGCACTCGTCGATGATCTTGCACTGCAGGTCGGTGACCCAATATTTGGCCATGGACACGGTGGCCGGATCCAGCTTGCCCCGCAGATGCAGCTCGGTGCAGTGGTTGACGAACACCTTGGCGATGGTGGCCTCGGTCTTGGCCTCGGCCAGTTTGAACTGGGTGTTCTGGAAATCGAGGATGCGCTTGCCGAAGGCCTGGCGCTGTTTGACATAGTCGATGGTCACCGCAAGGGCGCGCTCGATCATGGCCATGCCCTGCCAGGCGATGATCAGCCGCTCCTGCGGCAGTTTTTCCATTAGCTGGATGAAGCCGCGGCCCTCTTCCGCGCCCAGGAGGTTGGCGGTGGGGACCTTCACGTCGTTGAAGAACAGCTCGGAAGTGTCGGCGGCCTCCTGGCCCACCTTGTCCAGGTTGCGGCCGCGCTCGAAGCCCTCGGCGTCGTCGGTTTCGACAAACACCAGCGAGGTTCCCTTGGAGCCCAGCGACGGGTCGGTCTTGCACACCACGCAGATCAGGTTGGCGGTCTGGCCGTTGGTGATGAAGGTCTTTTGGCCGTTGATCACATAGTGGTTGCCGACCTTCTTGGCCGTGGTGCGCACCCCCTGCAGGTCGGATCCGGCGCCTGGCTCGGTCATGGCGATGGCGGTGACCAGCTCCCCCGAGGCGATCTTGGGCAGCCAGCGCTGCTTCTGCTCCTCCGAGCCATAGGTCTCGATATAGGGGGCGACGATGGCGTTGTGCAGCGTAACGCCAAAGCCCTCGACCCCCTTCAGGCCCATCTGCTCCATGATCACGATCTCATGGCGAAAATCGCCGCCCGCGCCGCCATAGGCCTCGGGCATGGACACGCCCAACAGGCCCGCCTCCCCGGCGGTGGTCCACAGGGCGCGGTCCACCACGCCATTGTCGCGCCAGGTCTTCATCTGCTCCGGCCCAGCGTGCTGGTCGAAGAAGCGGGAGACCGCGTCCTCGAAGATGTTCAGCTCTTCCTCGGCCATGAAGGCCGGCTTTTCGACTTGCAGGACGCCCATGACGCGGTCTCCAAAACGTGGTCGCCCGATGGTGTGGCACAGGCGCGGCGGAGGCGGAAGATTGACGTGGCGTCGCCCCAGGGCGGCGAAAAAACCTCTGGGGCGCCGTAGGGGACGGTGGTCTATTGAAACTGAACGGGCGTCACCTGGGCGCCGGACGGAGCCACAAGGGCTGGCGGAGGACTTGAGGTCATGACGGAAGCTTGGATCATCGACGCGGCGCGCACGCCGCGCGGCGTGGGCAAGGTGGGCAAGGGCGCCCTGGCCGACGTCCATCCCCAGCGCATCCTGTCCACGGTGCTCAAGGCCCTGGCGGCGCGCAACCACCTGGACACGGCCGAGATCGACGACGTCATCGCCGGTTGCGGCACCCAGGTGGGCAAGCAGGGCGCCTGTATCGCCCGCATGGCCGCCCTGGACGCCGGGTTCGACATCAAGGCCGGCGGCTTTAGCCTGGACCGCTTCTGCGGCTCGGGCATGACGGCGGTCAATCTTGCGGCCATGGGCGTTATGAGCGGCCAGCAGGACCTGGTCATCGCCGGCGGCGTGGAGTCCATGTCCTATGGCTCGTCCTTGACCCGCCAGCCCGGCCTGGCCGGCACCCTGGACAGCGGCAACGCCCACCTGCGCGCCATCCATCCCCAGCCGCACCAGGGCGTCTGCGGCGACCTGATCGCCACCCTGGAAGGCATCACCCGCGAGGACGTGGACGCCCTGGGCTATGAGAGCCAGCAGCGTGCGGCCCACGCCATCGCCAACGGTCATTTCGCCAAGAGCCTGGTCACCGTCTACAAGGACGACGGCTCGGTGGCCCTGGACCACGAGGAATATCCCCGCCCCCAGACCACGCTGGAAGGCCTGGCCAGCCTGAAGCCGGCCTTCGCCGCCATCTATGACGTGCCGCTGGACGAGGAAGGCATGACGTTCAAGACTCTGGTCGAGGCGGCCTATCCCGACGTGAAGATCAACCACGTGCACCATGCGGGCAATTCGTCGGGAGTGGTGGACGGCGCCGGCGCGGTGGTGATCGCCTCGCCGGAATACGCCAGGGCCCATGGCCTGAAGCCGCGCGCCCGTATCCGCGCCGTGGCCTCCACCGGAGACAGCCCTGAACTGATGCTCAACGCCCCCGGCCCGGCGGCCAAGAAGGCCCTGGCCAAGGCTGGGATGAACCTCAAGGACATCGAACTCTTTGAGATCAACGAGGCCTTCGCCGTGGTGCCGATCAAGTTCATGCGCGACCTGGGCATCGATCCGTCCATCGTCAACGTCAATGGCGGCGCCATCGCTCTCGGCCATCCCATCGGGGCCACCGGCGCCATCATCGTCGGCGCCCTGCTCGACGAGCTGGAACGCCGCGACATGGCCGTGGGCCTGGCCACCCTGTGCGCCGCTGGCGGCATGGCCCCGGCGGTGATCATCGAGCGGATGTAGGGACTATTTTCGCCCGTCATCCCCGTGCTCGTCGCGGGGATGACGGTGGAAATCGAATAAAAAGAAAAAGACCTTGGGACAGGAAACAAACGGAGGGCCCGTGGCCGATCCGACGACGGACGATCTGGACGAACGCGCCGAGGCCATGCTGGCCGAGGCGGCCAAGCCCGTACGCCGAGTGCGGCCCAGGCTGGCGCGGCAATTGGCCGACGGCGAGGACCTGGAGGTGGACACCCCTCACGGCCCGGTCATGGCCTGGCGCCTGGGCGTCGGCCCCGCCACCCTCTTGGTGCACGGCTGGGAGGACGACAACGCCCTCTGGAGCCCGCTGATCGACGAATGCGCCAAGATCGGCCGAGCGGTGGTGGCCCTGGACCTGCCGGGCCACGGCTATTCTCCCAGCGAGGCCTATGGCCTGGACGCCGCCTCCGACGCGCTGATCGCCGTTGCCGCCGCCCTCGGCCCCATTGACACCCTGGTGGCCCATTCCTTCGGCTGCCCGGCCAGCATTCTGGCCTTGTCCAAGGGCCTGCAGGCGGAACGCGCGGTGATGATCGCCTCGCCTGTGCCCCGCTCCGGCGACCCCACCCGCTTTGGCGAGAAATGGCTGCAACGCCAGCTCAGCCGCGGTTACGAGCCCGAGGTGGTGGAGCGCGCCGCCGAGCTAATGCGCGAGCGTATGCCGTCCCGGCTGGGCCAGCATGACGAGGCCGAGGCCCTGGTCCCGTCCATGACCGCGCGGCTCCTGGCCGTCCACTCCATGGACGACGATCAGTGCCCGCCCGCCGCCAGCCAGATCATGGCCGACCTTTGGCCCGGCGCCCAACTGGTCCTGGTCGATGGCCTCGGCCACCGCCTGGTGGCGCAGGACGCGGTGGTGCTCGAACAGGTGATGGGGTTCCTGGAGGACTTTGCTTGAAGGAATTTGAGTGAAGCCCACGCCCGCGCCGTGATACGCCCACAGCCAAGGTGAGCGGGAAACGCGCGCCGAAGCACCGGGGGGAATTCGGATGCGGCGACTTGCTAAGCTGGGCCTGTGGCTTGTGGCCTTGATCGTGCTGGGCCTGGCCTATGTGATCCTGTCCGACCAGCTGAGCCAGCCGCCCGAGCCGGACTCAGCCCGCCTGATCGCCCGCGCCGCCGCCTATGACGCCCGCATCCGCCGCGATGAGTTCGGCGTGCCCCACATCAGCGGCAAGACCGACGCCGATACCGCCTTTGGGTTCGGCTTCGCCCATTCCGAGGACGACTACGCCACCCTGCAGGAGGCGGTGCTGACCTCGCGCGGCCAGCTGGCGGCCAATATCGGGGCCAAGGGGGCGGTGACCGACTATCTCGTCCGCCTGTTCCGCGTGCGCGAGACCATCGACGCTCGCTACGACCGCGATATCCCTCCGGATGTGCGCCAGGTGATGGAGGCCTATGCCGACGGCGTCAACTATTACGCCGCCCTGCACCCGGACAAGGTCGCTCCCGGCGTCCTGCCCGTCACGGGCAAGGACGTGGATGCGGGCTTCGTGTTCCGCACCCCGTTCTTCTATGGCCTCGACCATGTGGTCAAAACCATCACCGCCAAAACAGGCGGCAAGCCTCCGCCGCCGATCGGCTCCAACGGCGTGGCCATGGCGCCCTCCCGCTCCGTCGACGGAGCGACGCGCCTGCTGGTCAATTCGCACCAGCCCTATACCGGCCAGGTGGCCTGGTACGAGGCGGTGTTGGACAGCGGCCAGGGCTGGCACGTGGCCGGCGGCTTCTTCCCCGGCACGCCCTTCATGCTGCATGGACATAACGAGCATCTGGGCTGGGCCAACACCGTCAACGACCCCAACCTGTCCAACGTCTACCGGCTGACCATCAACCCGGCCGACCCCAACCAATACAGGCTGGACGGGGCCTGGAAGACCTTCGAAAAAACCGACGCCAGGATCCGGGTCAAGATCTGGGGACCCCTGATCATCACCGTGAAAAAACCGGTGGAATGGTCGGCCCAGGGGCCGGTGTTCCGCACCGATCACGGGGTCTTCGCCCTGCGCTACGCCGGCATGGACGAGGTGCGCCAACCCGAACAGTACTACCGCCTCAACAAGGCCCGCGATTGGAACGAATGGCGCGCGGCCATGGCCCTGCAGGCCCTGCCGTCGATCAACTACATCTATGCCGATCAGGCCGGCCATATCGGCTATGTCTATAACGGCCTGTTCCCCGCGCGCCGCCAGGGACCGGACTGGAGCCAGATCCAGCCGGGCGACCGCTCGGACCTGATCTGGCATGGCTATCTGCCGTTCGACCGCGTGCCTCAGATCTGGAATCCCAAGTCGGGCTGGGTGTTCAACTCCAACAACACCCCCTACGCCGCCACCGACCCGGCCGATGGACTGAAGCCGGCCGACTTTCCGGCCAGCATGGGCCTGCAGACCAACATGACCAACCGGTCCCTACGCGCACAGGAGACCTTTGGCCTCGACCACGCGGTCACCGACGCCAGTTTCCGCGCCCACAAGTTCGACATCGCCTATAGCGACCGCTCGGACCTGGCCCGGATGATCGCCCAGGTCACGGCCATCGATCCGGGCGCGGACAATGACCTGAAGACGGCCCAAGACGTCCTGCGCCGCTGGGACCGCCGCACCGACGTGAAGAGCCGTGGCGCGGCCCTCGGCGTCCTGATGGGGACAGAGGCGGAAAAGACGGATGACAATCCCAACCCGCCGCCGGCGATCGAGGCGCTGCATCACGCCATCACCGCGCTCAAGACCCATTTCGGCCGGGTCGATCCGGAATGGGGCCAGGTCAACCGTATCCGCCGCGGCACGCTGGACCTGCCCATCGACGGCGGCCCCGACACCTTCCGCGCGGTCTATGGCGCCCCGCAAAAGGACGGGACCCTGACCGCCGAGGCCGGCGACACCTTCATCATGTTCGTCACCTGGGACAAGGCCGGGGTGGTGTCGTCCCAGAGCATCCACCAGTTCGGCTCGGCCACCCTGGACGCCACCTCCCCCCACTATGCCGACCAGACTCCCCTGTTCGTGGCCATGAAGACCAAGCCGGTCCTGTTCACCGAGGCCGAACTGGCTGGCCACGTGAAGGCGGACTACCGGCCCGGGGATCGGGAAAAGGCGGGGCGTTAGCGCCCGGCGGCCTGCTCCAGCGCGGCCTTGATCACGGCGGGATCCGGCGGAGTTCCATGCCCGGCGGAGGTCCGGGCCTGGAATTCGGCGCGGGAGTTCTGCTTGGGGAACGGCGCGTCAGGCGCCGGCACGCCCAGGAATTCGCACAGCGGCGCCCAGCCCTGCGCAGCCTCGAACACGATCAACCGGTCCTTGGGCGCGGTGGCCAGAACCTCTTCGGTATGGTGCTTGAAATAGTCGGTCATGAAGGCGCGGTCGTGCAGATGCTCGCCGAAATCCGAGACCACCATGTTGAAAAAGGCCCGCATGGGCTCCGGCGCATTGTCCACCAGCGAGCCGGGGGCGAAGATGGTGGCCTGGGTCGACTCGAACCAGTCGTCTGGATCGCGCACCGAATGCACCAGCTTGGCGTCGGGATAGAAGTCCATCAGCTCGCGCCAGAACTTGCAGCCCGGATAGTCCACCATCGAACCATAGCCGGCGAAGATCGCGTCCCAGTCCGGATGGCCCGCCCCCGCCGCCAGCCACAAGGGCACGCTCTGCGGGTTCATGAAAACCTCGACCATATGGTGGCAGGGGCCCAGCCCCAGCTGCTCCAGGGCCAGCTTCAACGACATGGTGCCGGTGCGCCCCAGCCCGGTTCCGATCACTTTCAAGGCCATGTCGATCCCCTCGCGCCGCCGGCTTTGGCGGCTTGGCGAGACGCTATCGCGCTTATGAGCAGGCCTCAATCGAGATATCAGCGATATTTATGGGTGTTCGCAGGCCGTGGTCGGATTGGCCGTCTCACCAGCTAAGCCGCCAGCATCGAATTGGCGCATCGCGTCGCTCAACCGTGCGGCGTTGGTCGGGTTGGAGAGCAGGTGCAAGGTCTTATCCATGCCGTTCCATTCAGGCAGCGAGGCCATGACCACCGCCTCGCCCTTTTGCCGCACGATCACGACCGGCGAACGATCCTACACCACACGGTCCATCACCTGCTCGAGGTCAGCCCGGGCGTCGGAATAGCTGATCCCGTTCATAACTGCTCCATTTGGCGCAGCGCTACCTCAATGCCTTGTTCGCAACCCGAGGCCAACGTGTCGCTCTGAGTCAAACCACCGCAACCACTCTGCGAGAAGTTCATAGAAAATCGCTGTTGGAACCCATGCTTCCGCCACAGATGAAATGACGGCTTGGAAGTCGATCTCATTTTTGAAAGCAATCAGCCGAACCTCGTTACCTTCATCAAACTGCAGAACGTGTCCGCCGTCATCGAAGGCGGCGTCACCGTCAGGCGCCCAGACGATGTTGCTTGCCATCAATCTCCCGCCAAAAGCCTCATCTGCCGAGAGGAGTGTGGCGTTGTGTTCGATGCCGTAGATGGCCGCCTGGCAATGGCGAACAATTTCAAGGGCTGCCCGATCTTTTGCATCCCGAACAGCATGGTTTCCGCGGCGGTCAAGCCGTGCCTTCATCGCGTTATAGGAGCAAGCGAGCATGGTCGCGTCGTGGGATCGCACACCAAAGACCTTGCCGCAGATGTGAATTGCAAAATACCCGAGGGCCAGTTGGCTAGGTTGTTCAAAAGCCTCAGTGATGCCGGCTTCAAGAGCAATCGATGACGGATCGCCGATTATCATCTCACGGGGCCAGCCGCCTTCATTGTGGTGGAGTTCGCTGTTCTGGAAATCCTCAAACCAACGCCTCGAACTCATCCACCAGCCGTTCCAGCCGCGCACATCCCGAAGCCCAGAACGCCTTCTCGCGCGGATTGAGCCCGAACGGCTTCAGCGCCTCCACATAGGTCCGGGTCCCGCCGGCGGCCAGCAGGTCCTCGTACAACGGCGCGAACCCCTTGGGGTCCTGGCGCCGGGCCTCGGCTAGAGCCTCCACCAGCAGGTTCCCGAAGGCGTAGGCATAAACATAGAAGGGCGCGTGGGCGAAGTGGCTGACATAGGCCCAGTAGACCTCGTAGCCGGGATTGAGCTTCACCGCCGGCCCCAGGCTTTCGCCCATCACCTCCAGCCAGATCGAGGCGATGTGGTCGGGCGCCACCTCGCCGTTCTGGCGCTCAGCGTGGAACCGGGTCTCGAAGCGGTGGAAGGCGATCTGGCGCGAAACCGTGTTCAGGCCATCCTCGATCTTGCCGGCCAGCAGAGCGCGGCGGTCGGCGGGCGAGGCTTCGGCCAGCAGCCGGTCGAACACCAGGCCCTCGCCGAAGATCGAGGCGGTCTCGGCCAGGGTCAGGGGGGTGTCGGCCAGCAGGGTCCCTAAGGGCGCCGCCAAGGTCTGATGCACCGCATGGCCCAGTTCGTGGGCCAGGGTCAGCACGTCGCGCCGCTCGCCCATATAGTTCATGAACACATAGGGGTGTTTCTGCGAGGTCACCGGGTGCGAATAGGCGCCCGAGGTCTTGCCCGCCCGGGGCCGCGCGTCGATCCAGGGCTGTTCGAAGAACAGCTGGGCCTTGTCGGCGAAGGCGGGGGCGAGGTCGGAAAAGGCCTCCAGCACCATTCCGCGGGCCTCGTTCCAGTCATACCGCCGCGGCGCCGCGCGATCGAGCGGCGCGTTTCTGTCCCAATGGTTCAGGGTCTTCTGGCCCAACAGCTTGGCCTTGAGCGCATAATAGCGGTGCGAGGTGCGCGGATAGCTTTCCACCACCGCCGCCTCCAGGGCCTGGACAGCGTCGGCATCCACTTCGTTGGCCAGATGGCGCGACTGGGCCGGGTCGGTGAACTTGCGCCAGCGATCCTCCACCTGCTTTTCCGCCGCGATGGTGTTGAGGCTGAGGGCCAGGATTGGGGTGCGTTCCTCCAGCGCCTTGGCCAGGCCTTGCGCGGCGGCCTTGCGCTGGGTTGGATCGGCGTCGGACAGGCGGTTCAGCGCCTCGGCCAGGGTCAGCTTTTCCTTGCCGCACTGGGCCACCAGGCGGCTCAGGGTCTCGTCATACAACCGAGTCCAGTTGGCCACCGCCGGCGCGCGGTCGATCAACATGTGCTCCAGGTCGGCCGACAGCTCGTGCGGGCGGTTCAGGCGCACCCGGCGCAGCCAGGGCCGAAACCGCGCGGCGGCGGGTTCGGCGCGCAGGGCCGCCTCGATCTCCCACTCCTCCAGCTCGTTCAGCTCAAGGGTGAAGAACAGGCTTTCGGCGCCGATGGCGGACGAGCGAGCGCGCACGTCGCCCTCAAACTTGGCCCAGGCCGGATCGTCCCGGGCCACCGAGGCCGACAGCGAGGCGTAGGCGCCCACCGCCCACAGGCCGTTGGTGGCGGCTTCGTAGAGCGAGATTCCCTCGGCGATCATCGCCCCCAGCCGTTCGGCGTCGCCCCGGGCGGCCAGGAAGGCGCCCTTGAGCCTGATCAGGGCGTGATTGGCTTCAGTGGCCTCAGTCAGGGTCTGTTCCACCCGCGGATCCTCGCGGCTGGAGAACAGATCGTCGAGCCGCCACTCCGGCAAGGCGTCGGCGGGAATTTCAGGCTTGGTATGAATGCTCATGCCCCAAATCTAGAGGGGGGGCGAAGCGGCGGCAATGGGTCCTACTCCCCGCCCCCGTCTTCGCCCTCGCCGATCACGTGCCATTCCCACAATCGCGCCAGGTGGTCGTAGTCGCCCCCATACTGGTCGATGAACTGAGGCGCGGCCCAGGAGACATAGGGCGTGGCTTCCTGCTCGAACCGTTCCACCCGCTTGCGCAGGCCCTCATAGGCGGCCAGGGCCAGAACCAGGCTTTCGCCCGCCCTGGCGCGCACCTCCTCGCGGCCCGGAACGCGCCCGCCGCTGACCCCCACATAGACCAGGTCCCCCGGCGGGATCTCGCCGGCGCCGTCAAAGCCGCCGAAATGCAGGATGGCGGCTGTCAGGGTTAGTTGGGGCGACAGGCCGCTTTCCACCTGTTTGCGCGAGGGCGGGCTGCCTGTCTTGAAGTCGAGAATGTCGGCGCCGGCCGCGCGCCATTCGATGCGGTCGGCCTTGGCGGTGACGGTGAAATGGCGCTCGCCCACCGCGAACCGGTGGCGACCCTGCTGCTCGATCAGGAGCCGCGCGCCGGGCCGGCGGCGGCGCTCCAGCTCGATCACCCAGGGGGCCACATTGGCGGCCAGGGCCGCCTCGCGCGGCAGATGCCCCTCCGGCGCCCCGGCCTCCACCAGGGCCTCGATCAACATGCTGGCGAAGATCGCCTCGGCCTGGGCCGGCAGGATGTCGGGATGGGTGACGGCGAAGCGTTCGAAGGCGGCGTGGATGGCCGTGCCGCGGATACGCGCGTCCACCGGCTCGGCCGGCCGCTCCAGGGTCCGTAGCTTCAAAATCCGCCCGGCATAGATGGCGTAGGGATCGCGCACCCAGCGCTCCACCCCAGTCACCGGCAGTTCGGTGGGCCGCACAGCCACCGGCGGGGTCGGGCGTGGTCGAGGCGCAGTGCGCAAGGCGGCCGGCGGCGCCTCCAGCGGCGCGTCGAGGGCGCGCGCCCAGTCGGTCAGGTCGGTGCGGGTCGGGACGGCGGTCCCGGCCCCGCGCGCCAGGGTGTTGAGCCGCCACAGCCAGCGCGAGGCCACTGCCGGCGCCCCGCCGCGCCGCTCGCTGTGCAGCAGCATCACCTCCCCGGCGCAGGCGGCCTGGGCGAAGTCGTGGGCCGACAGGCCGATGCGCCGTTCGGGCGGCGGCAGGCCGGCGGCGGCGCGCATGGGCCGCGACAGGAACGGATCCACCGGCGCCGGGGCCGGCCAGACGCCTTCCTCCAGACCGGCGAGGACCAAGAGGTCGGCGCGCACCATCCGCGCCTCCAGGGCGCCCAGGATGCGCAGGCGCGGGTCGAGATCGCCACCCGCGCGGACGGTCTCGCCCTCCAGCAGCGAGCCCACCAGGTCGGCGAACTGGGTCGGCGTGGTTTCCGGCAGGCCCTCGCTCTCGTCGATCAGGGCGGCGAGCAGCCCGCCTGCCGCCTCGCCGGCCGCGCCCGACCACAGGGCGCCCAGATCGCCGCTCACGGCGCCCTCGGCCAGGGTTTCGATGGCCTGGACCAGGGCGCGGGCGGCCTCGGCCGGCGTGGCGTCGCCGCCGGTATAGGCCTCATGCGCCGTGGCCAGGATGCGCTGCAAATGGGCCAGCAGGCGGTCGGCGTCGTCCAGGGCCACGCGGCGATGTTCCGACAGGCCATCCGCCTGGGACGCCCTGGCCAGCCGGCGGGCTATGGCGGCCAAGTCGCGCGGACGCACCCCGCGCAGGCCATAGCGCTCCAGAACCTGGACCCGCTCGGCCAGGGCCTGTGGCTCCAGGCCCAGGCGCACCAGGGGGTGCTTGAGGATGGCCAGCATCAGCACCGGATCGAGCGGATCGACCACGGCGCGGGCCACGAGCCCTATCAGCACCCCCACCGGCTGGCCGGCCAGGGGCGCGCCGGCGGAGGAATCGGCCATCAGCCCCCAGCGCGCCAGCCGCGCCGACACCCGACGGGCCAGATCCTGGTCGGGGGTGATCAGGGCGGCGGTGCGGCCTGGGGTCTCCAGGGCCTCGCGCAGGGCCAGGGCGGCCAGGGTGGCGGCCTCCTCCTCGCTGCGGGCGGCGATCAGGGTCAGGCCCGCCAGGCCCTCGGCGATGGGATCGACCCCGGCCGCCTGGCCCTCGCTCTGCAGCTGGGTGATCTGGTCCAGCCAGTCGGCGGTGGCCTCGGCCGGGCGCAGGGCCTCATTAACGATCCTGCGCCGCCAGCGGCCGCGCGCGTCGCCGGGCGCGGGCTGGGAAAAGGAGCGCACCTGCTGGCGATCCACGCCCGCGGCGTCCAACAGCCGCTTCATGGCCCCTTGCGGATGCTGCTCGCCCACCTGGACCCAGGCGCTGTCGGCCAGGTCCTGGTCTAGGCCCGGCAGCACCACGCACCCTTGCGGCGCGGCGGCGATCACCTGCAGCAGGGCGGCGGTGGCCGGGGCCGTGCCGGTCGAACCGGCGGCCACCAGCACCCCCGGGGGCGGGGCGCCGCGCCAGCGGGCGGCCAGCAGGCGCAGCAGCGCCACCCGGCGGGCGGTCAGGTCCACCAGCCCCATCTCAGCCAGCCGCCGCGGCCAGGCCTCCACCGCGATGCGGAGGAAATCGGCGGAGATCTTCCAGTGGCGGGCCAGTTCGGTCTCCACCCAATCGCCCAGCCGGTCCAGCGAAGCGGCCTCTTCGATCTGCACGCTGTCTAAAAAGGCGGCCAGGGCGTCGGCCAGCTCCAAGGCGGCCACCGCGTCCAGCGATCGGCCCAGGGCCGGCGCCTGATCCGCCGCCAGCCGCGCCAGCTCGAACCGACGCCGCCACGGGCTGATGGCCGGGGCCAGGTCCAGGGCCAGATCCCCCGGCTCGAACGGCGGCTCGCCTTCGTCCAGGTCGCCCAGGGCGCGGATCTGCGGCAACAGCAGGGCGCGGCCACCGGTCACGTCCACAAAAGCCTCGGTCAAGGCGCGCGCGGCCCGGCGGGTGGGCGTCAGCACGATGGCCTCGGACAGGGCTTCCGGCCCCAGCGGCGCCAGGGTGTCGAACAGGCCCCGCGCCAGATCGGTGACGAAGGGGCGGTGCGCGGGGATCGTGAACCACCGCGGCGATGGCGCGGCGAGAAAGGGCTCGGTCATGTCACCGCGCCAAGTCTATGGAAACGGTCGGCGCAAAGACTAACGCTGTCCGGGCTCGACCACCGCATCCTATTTCCGCGCGGCGCCGATTCAGGCATCCGCCCGCAGTCTCGCCTCCGCCGCCTCCAATGCGGCGGGATCGCCGACCTGCATCCAGAAACCGTCGGGCGTAAAGCCGATCAGGCGGCGCCGCTCGGCGGCGGCCATCCAGGTGCGGAACAGCGAAAAGCGATCCTCGGGCGTGGCGTAGACCGGCCGCGGATCGAGGATCTGTACGCCGAAACAGTGCAGGGGCGCGGTGATTGACGCACCCCGATGGGTCAGGGCGCCCTCTGCGTCCTGAAAGAAATCGCCGGGGGTGTCGAATCCCTGGGTGCGGTCCTTGGGCACAACGATCACGCAGGCGTCCATGGTCACCGGGTCCCACATGGCGGCCAATCGGGCCAGGGCCGGGGGCTCGCCATCGTCGCTCCAGACATAGTCGCTATTGGCCACCCAGATCGGCTCCTCGCCCAACAGCGCCCGCGCCTTCTTCACCCCGCCGCCGGTCTCCAGGAGGCCGCCGCGCTCGTCGGAGATGTGCAGGGTCAGGGACGGATCGCGGGCCGAGCGGGCGTCCAGATGGGCGATCATCTGCTCGGCATGGGCGTGGACATTGACCACCGCGGTGGTCACGCCGGCCTCCACAAGGCGGTCAAGGGTGTGGTCGATCAGGGCCTTGCCGCCCACCTTGATCAGAGCCTTGGGGCTGTGGTCGGTGAGGGGCCGCATGCGCGTCCCCAGGCCCGCCGCCAGCACCATCGCCGTGGTCGGGCCGCTCATGGGCGTGTCTCGGGCGGGATTTCGCGGTCGAACCAGGCGCGCAGGGCCGCGAAACTGGGCTCGGCCAGGTCCCGCTCCAGGGTGCGCCAGACCCGCGGCATCAGGTTGGCATAGCGCGGGCGGCCGAAACCGGCCACCTGGCGAGCGAAGATGAACAGGATGCGCATGGCGTTCAGCGCGGCCAGGCCGCGATAATCGGCCAGGAAGGCTGCGCGCTCCACCTGGGGCCGGGCGGCCAGATAGCGGTCCAGCATCCGCGCCTCCAGGTCCGGCGCCACGTCGCGGCGGGCGTCCTGCAGCAGGGAAAGAAGATCCCAGGCCGGATGGGCCAGCAGGGCGTCCTGGAAATCGAGCAGGCCGACCCGCGCCGCGCCCTCGCGATCGGGCAGCCAGATCAGGTTCTCCGCGTGATAGTCGCGGTGGGCGAAGACGCTGGCGCCGGCCTCGCCGCGCTGGCGGATCGGCGCCCACAGGGCGTTCCACTCGGTCACGGCCTCGGCGGAGAAGGGCTCGGAACCGGCATATTTCGGCCACCACTCGATGAACATGTCCCCGCCGGTCTTCAGCGCCAGGGTGTCATAGGTCAGCAGGGGCCAGCTCACCCCCTCCGCCTCCAGCACCGCCGGCGGCGGTTCGGCGTGCAGGCGGACCATCAGGTCTATGGCCGCCTCGTACAGCGGCTCTTCCGCCATGCCGGCGTCGATCAGGCGGGCGTAGAGATCGTCGCCCAGGTCCTCCAGCACCGCCAGGCCCTGGGCCGGATCGGCGGCCAGGATCTGTGGCGCCGACAGGCCGCGCCCGCGCAGATAGCCGGCCGCGGCCACAAAGGCGTCCACCCGCCCGGCGGCCAGCCGGGCGCTGGCGTTGTAGCCCAGGGCCGAGCGCTCGGCCGGGGTGGCCTGCGGCGGGCAGGGGGCGGTCTCCACCGACGGCGGCTGGTCCATGAAGATCAGGCTGGTCCCGTCCGGCCGATGCAGGCGCTCGTAGAGCCGCGTGGAGGCGTCTCCTGTCAGTGTCACCCGCCGCGCGTCGCCCAGGCCACAGCTTGCAAGAAAGGCGGCCTTCAGCGCCTCGCGTTCAGAACTCAATCGGCCGTCCTTCCCAGTTCCCATGCGGCGTCAGGCGCGCCAGCCGGGTTTCCGCCGCCCCGCGGCCCTCGACGGCGATCTCTATATCGAGTCGATCCGGCGGCAGATGGCCATGCAGCCGATCCGGCCATTCGATCACCACCGCGCCATTGTCCAGGGCCTCGTCCAGGCCGACCTCCTCCAGCTCTTCCGGCCTGGTCAGGCGATAGAGGTCGAAATGGGCCAGGCGCAGGGTCGGGCTGTCATAGAACTGCACCAGGGTGAAGGTGGGGCTCGGAACATCCTCATCCGGCCGCGTCAGGGCGCGGATCAGGCCCCGGGCCAGGGTCGACTTGCCGGCGCCCAGGGGACCCCACAGGCAAACCGCCTCGCCGGCCTCCAGCGTATGGGCCACCGCGGCCCCCAGCCGGGCCGTGGCGCCGTCGTCCGCAAGCCGAAAATCACCCTCCGCGGGCAGATGCATGGCGATCGCTCCCCAGTCCAGGCCTGTAAGCCCCGATCCTAGTCCGTGCAGAGCGCCTCAACCAGCCGCGCCATGAACGCCGCGCCTCGCTGCATCTGGCTGATCTCCACATATTCGTCCGGCTGGTGGGCCTGGTCGATATAGCCGGGTCCACAGATCACCGTGGAATAGCCGGCCTGCTGGAACTGCCCGGCCTCGGCGGCATAGGGCACGGCGCGCACCGGGCCGTTGTCCCCGGCCAGGCGGCGGGCGAACAGCTCGGCCACGCCGCCCTCCTCGGTGGCCAGGGCCGGAGTGATGGCGCGCAGCTCGATCCGCGCCCCGGCCTCGGGAAAGCGCGTCTTCATGGCCGCGTCCATCGCCTCCACCTCGGCGAAGAAGTCCTTGAGGATCGCCTTGGGATCCATCCCCGCCGGCGTGCGCAGGTCGAACAGGAACACGCATTCCCGGGCCAGGATATTGACCGCCGTGCCGCCATTGACCTGGCCGATGGTCAGGCTCGCGCCCTTGGGCGTGAAGGGCGAGGCCGGATCGGCCTCGTGCGCCAGCCGGTCGGACAGGGCCACCAGCGAGCTCATCAGCCGGATCGCCGCCATATTGGCCGACAGGCCCAGATGGGTCTGGCTGGAATGGGCCTCGTGGCCGTTCACCGTCACCCGGAACGAGGCGATGCCCTTGTGGCCCGCCACCGCCTCCATGCCGGTGGGCTCGCCCACGATCACCGCCCACGGCCGGGGGGTGTTGGCCACGATCTCGGCGATCAGGTCCGGCGCGCCCAGGCAGCCCACCTCCTCGTCATAGGAAAAGGCCAGATGCACCGGACGCTTCAGCGGCGCGGCCTTGAAGCCGGGAGCCGCCGCCAGGGCCAGGGCCAGAAACCCCTTCATGTCGCAGGTTCCCCGCCCATACAGCTTGTCCCCGCGCGGGGTCAGCACGAACGGGTCGCTGGTCCAGGGCTGGCCGTCCACCGGCACCACGTCGGTATGGCCGGACAGCACGATGCCGCCTTCCACCGCCGGGCCGATACTGGCCAGCAGATTGGCCTTGGACCCATCGGCGCTGACCACCCGCCGCGAGGCCACGCCGATCTCGGCCAGGGTCGCCTCCACATAGCCGATCAGGTCCAGATTCGAATTGCGCGAGGTGGTGTCGAAAGCCACCAGGCGGGCCAGCTGTTCGGTCGCGCGGGCGGCGAGATCTTCTGAGTTCAACATGGAGCCAAGCTAACGCCCCGAACGGCTGCGCCCAAGGGGGCATGACTTGATTGAGCCGCGCCCCGCCCCACTTGCCTATCGACGCCATAGGGAACCCGCCGAATGATCACCCTCTACACCTGGACCACGCCGAACGGTCGCAAGGCTTCGATCGCCCTCGAAGAGCTCGGCCTGGATTACGAGGTCAAGGCCGTCAATATCGGCAAGGACGAGCAGTTCACCCCCGAATTCCTCAAGATCGCCCCCAACAACAAGATCCCGGCCATTGTCGACCAGGACGCGCCCGGCGGCCCGCTGAGCCTGTTCGAGAGCGGGGCCATCCTGGTCTATCTGGCTGAAAAGACCGGGAAACTTCTCGCGCCATCGGGCCCGGCCCGCTACGCTGCTCTGGAATGGACCTTCTGGCAGATCGGCGGCCTGGGCCCCATGCTGGGCCAGCTGGGCTTCTTCGTCATGCGCTCCCAGGAAAAATCGCCGGAAGCGATCGAACGCTTCACCGCCGAATCCAATCGCCTGTTCCAGGTGATGGAGAACCGGCTGAAGGATCATCCTTATCTGGCCGGCGCCGACTATTCGATCGCCGACATCGCCTGCTACGCCTGGACCCTGGGCGCCTCGACCATGCTTAAACAGGGCGCGCCCGGCGCCTGGGGCGATTTCCCCTCCATCGATCTCTGGCTGCAGGCTGTGGGCGACCGCCCGGCGGTGAAGCGCGGCATGGCCGTGCCCGTGGTCTGATTTCAAGGAGCCTAGAGCGCTTCGCGCCAAAGTGGATCCGGTTTGGCGACCAGGAAGCGCTCTAACTGAAAGGCTCTAGCGCCCCAAACATGAAATTTCATGTACCGTAGCCTGCGCCGGAAAGCCGGCCGGGGGGTGCGGTTTGGAATACCCATCAGTGGTGGAACGCGAAGGGGGCCTGCATCGGGGCCTGACCAAGGCCCAGGTGGTTATGATCAGCCTGGGCGGGGCCATCGGCACCAGCCTGTTCCTCAGCAGCGGCATCGCCCTCGGCTATGCTGGCCCCTCGGTGCTGGTCAGCTACGCCATCGCCGGCTTCATCGCCGTGGCCATGGTCCTCAGCCTGTCCGAGATGGCGGTGATGCACCCCGCTGCGGGCTCGTTCGGCGTCTATGCCGAAACCTACCTCAATCCGTGGGCTGGGTTTGTGGTGCGCTACACCTATTGGTTCGCCCAGGTGATCGCCACCGGTTTCGAGGCGGTGGCCGCCGGCATCTACATGACCTACTGGTTCCCCGACGCGCCGGTGTGGATGTGGTCTGTGGGCTTCGCCGTCATCGTCCTCTATGTGAACTCGAGATCGGTCGGCAATTTCGGGACCGTCGAATACTGGTTCGCCGTGATCAAGGTGACGGCCATCGTGCTTTTCGTCATCCTGGGCCTGGTCCATATCTTCGGGCTGGGCGTAAAGCCAGTGGGCCTGCACAACCTCTACCAGCTCCCCGGCGGCTTCCTTCCCCATGGCCTCAAAGGCATGTGGATGGCGGTGATCCTCGGCTTGCTGTCTTTTGTCGGCATCGAGGTGGTGGCGGTGACTTCGGGCGAGGTGGCCAATCCCGAAAAGGCCATTCCCGCGGCCCTGCGCACCATGGCGATCCGGCTGTTCCTGTTCTACGTCCTGGCCCTGGGTGTGGTGGCGGCCATCATCCCCTGGACCCAGACCGGCGGCAGCGTGGCGGTGTCGCAAAGCCCCTTCGTCAAGGTGCTGGCCCTTACCGGCATTCCCCACGCCGCCGGGATCATGAATTTCGTCATCATCAGCGCCGCCCTCTCGGGCATGAACACCAATGTCTATCTGTGCTCGCGGATGCTGTTCTCCCTGTCCCGCGGCGACTACGCCCCGTCCATCCTGGGCCGGCTCAGCAAGTCCGGCGCGCCGGTGGCGGCTACCGTCCTGTCGGGCGCGTTTATCCTGATCGCAGTTGGCCTGGCCCGGTTCACCCCGCGCGCCTACGCCTATCTTCAAGGGGTGGCCCTGTTCGGCGCCATCACCGTCTGGGCCCTGATCCTGTTCAGCCATCTGCGCTTTCGCCAGGTCCACAAGGCCGCCGACCTGCCCGTGCGCATGCCGTTCTTTCCGGTGATGCAGATCGCCGGCCTGGCGCTGCTGGCGGCCCTGATGATCACCATGGCCCTGGACAAGGACTGGCGCCTTTCCTGGATCGTGGGCGTGCCCTGGCTAGGCCTGCTGACCGTGGGCTATTTCATCTGGAAGAAGGCCAAGGCGGCGGCGCGCGCCAAAGCCATCGGCCCAGCGGTCGAAATCTGACGGGCGGAAAGGTCCTCATGAGCACGTTTCATCTTCCCACTGCCGCCGACGTGGACGCCGCCCGCGCCAATATCGCCGGAGTCGCCCTTCGCACGCCGCTGTGGCGGCTCGATGCGGAGGTCCCCGGCGTCGACATCTATCTCAAGCTCGAAAACCTGCAGCTCTTGGGCTCATTCAAGATCCGTGCGGCCCTCAACGCCATCAAGGCCCGGGACCCGGACAGCCTGCGCGGCGGAGTGCTGGGCGCCAGCGCCGGCAATTTCGGCCAGGGCCTGGCCCTGGCGGCTCGGCGCATGGGGTTGCCGGTGACCATCGTCGTGCCGGACGGCTCGGCCGCCACCAAGGGCGCGGCGCTGGAGGCCCTGGGCGCCAGGGTGATTCGCATCCCGTTCGCCGACTGGTGGCAGGTGTTGATGACCCGGCGCTTCGCCGGCGCGCAGGGAGCGTTCTTCCATCCGGTGGCCGAGTCGGCTGTGGTGGCCGGCAACGCCACCATCGGCGCGGAGATCCTTGAGGACCTCGCGGAGTTCGACACCGTCATCGCCCCCTTCGGCGGTGGCGGCCTGATCAGCGGCATAGGCTCGGTCATGCGCCGGCTGAAGCCGAACGTGCGGATGATCGCCGTGGAGTCCCAGGCCTCGCAGCCCGCCGCCGCGGCCCTCGCGGCCGGCTGTCCGACTAAGGTCAAGCACGACCAGAGCTTCGTGGACGGCATGGGCAGCACCACGGTGCTTGACGAGATGTGGCCCCTGGTGCGCGAGACCGTCGACGAAGCGCTCTGCGTCTCCTTCGCCGAAATCACCGACGCCATTCGGCTGCTGGCCGCCAGACACCATGTCATCGCCGAAGGCGCCGGCGCCGCCTCGGTGGCCGCCGCGCTGTCCGGCCGGTCCGGCAAGGGGAGCATCGTCTGCATCGTCTCCGGCGGAAATATCGATCCTTCGAAACTGGGCGCGATCCTCAACGGCCAGGACCCGTTCTAGGCTTCCGGGGAGACGCTCACACCATGATCAAGGCTGACGAGCTGGACCGGATCTTCTTCGGTTGCGGCAATTTCGGCGGGCTGGGCTCGTCACCGGCCCTGCGCGACAAGGGCGACGATCGCGAACGGGCCCTGGCCTTGCTCGACCATGCCCGCGACCTGGGGCTCACGCGTTTCGACACCGCCAACACCTATGGCGGCGGCGCCAGCGAGGTCGTGTTGGGCGAATGGCTGCGGGTTCAGGACAAAGGCTTTCGCGCCCGCATCCAGATCGCCACCAAGCTCGGCAATCCGCACGGCTGCCCGCCGGGCGACCGGCCCCTGAGCCGCGCCCAGGTGGACTTTCATCTCGATCGGTCCCTGGACCGTTTGGGCCTGGAACAGATCGACCTCTATTACATGCACGAGTTCGATCCCCAGACGCCGCTGGACGAAACCCTGGAAGCGCTGGACAGCGCCCTGGCCGCCGGCAAGATCGCCGCCTTCGGCGTCTCCAACGCCAGCCTGGCCGACCTGACCGCCGTCCTGGCCCTCACCAGCGGCGCCTTGCGGGCGGCCTTCACCCACGTCCAGAACCAGTTCAATCATTTGGAACAGGCCGATCTCGAGGCCGTCATCCCCCTCGCCAAGGCCGAGGGCCTGAACTATGTGGCCTTCAGTCCCCTGGCGGGTGGCCTCTTGAGCGGCAAGTATCAGCAGGGCCGGCCTGCCGAGCCGGGGACCCGGGTCAATGACGCGCCGGGCTATTACGATCACCTTCTGACTCCGGCGACCTTCGACGCCATAGCCGGCCTGCGCCAACAGGCCAGCGAGCGCGGCTGGACCGTCCCCGGCGCGGCCCTGCGCTTCATTCTGGACACACCGGGGGTTTCGTCGCTGATCATCGCCCCGCGTTCGATCGAACAGTTCGCGGGCTATGACATCGAGCGGCGTCCGGGCGGCTGAGCCCTCAGCTCGGCCAGGTCTCGGGGCTCATGGCCAGAGCTTCGCCAGCGAAGTGCAGGCCGCCGCACAGGATCACGTGCGGGGCGGGGCCTTCCGCGGCCAGCACCTTGTCCAGCGCCGCGGCGATGTCGGGTTCCATCCCAGCGGTGATGCCCACCTGACCCGCGGCCTCGGCCAACTCCTCGGCGGTCGCCGCATTGGGTGAGTCGAAGGTGGTGGTGAACAGGGCCGGCTTCAGGGGCGCGAAAGGGGCGAAGAAGCCCTTGGCGTCTTTGCGGGCGAACATGCCGACGATCAGGCTGACCGGCCGTCCGTCCTTGGCCGCAAGGCGGCGCACGGCGTCGGCCAGGGCGCGGCCGGCGTGGGGGTTGTGGCCACCGTCGATCCATAGGTCCGCGCCGCGCGCCTGAGCCTTGGCCGCCAGGGGGCCAGCGGTCAGGCGCTGGAACCGCGCAGGCCACACGGCGGTGGTCACGCCCTTGGTCAGGGCGGCTTCGTCGATGCGCGGGTCCTTCAGCTGCAGGATGGCGGCCACGGACAGGCCGGCATTGTCGAACTGATGCTGGCCGAACAGGCTGGGCGCCGGCAGGTCCAGCAGGCGATCCTCAAGCTGCACGCGCAGCCGGCCCTGATCCTCGAAGGCGTCGATATCGCGCCCCATGAGCAGCAGCGGCGCACCAACCGTCTCGGCTTCAGTCTCGATCGCGGCCAAGGCCTCGTCCATCTGGCGCGCGCAGACGCAGGGCCGGCCATGGCGCATGATCCCGGCCTTTTCCCAGGCGATCTTGACGATGTCGGGACCCAGCAATTCCAGGTGGTCGTAGTCCACCGGAGTGATCACCGTTACCGCCGGGGCGTCGAACACATTGGTGGCGTCGAACCGGCCGCCCAGGCCCACCTCGATGATGCAAAGGTCCGCGGGGGTGTCAGCAAAGGCCTTCAGGGCGATGGCGGTGGCCATTTCGAAGAAGCTGATCGGCTGGCCGGCGTTCGCCGCCTCGACCTCGTTGATCAGGACTTCCAGCCGCTCTTCGGTCAGCAGGGTTCCGGCCACGCGGATACGCTCGACGAAGCGGACCAGATGCGGCGAGGTCAGCACATGCACCTTCAACCCGGCGGCCTCGGCGATGCTGCGCAGGAAGGCGGTGGTGGAGCCCTTGCCGTTGGTGCCCGCCACGTGGATCACCGGCGCCAGTTTGTCCTGGGGCCGGCCCAGCACGTCCAGCAGCCGCAGGATACGGTCCGTCGACAGGTCGATCAGAGCAGGGTGCAGGGTCCGCAGGCGCTGGACCAGCACGTCCTCGGCGCGCAGGGGATCATACATCTGGCTGATATGGGGATCAGGCGGCCGGGCGGCGAGCGCGCCCCATCAACAGCGTGGTCAAGACCGAGCCCAGGGTCGCGGGCAGCTCCCTGCGGGAGACCACCCGGTCGATCATGCCCTTTTCCACCAGATATTCCGACCGCTGGAAGCCCGGCGGCAGGGTCTCGCGAATGGTCTGCTCGATCACCCGCGGGCCAGTGAAGCCGATCAGGGCGCCTGGCTCGGCGAAATGGATGTCGCCCAGCATGGCGTAGGAGGCGGTGACGCCGCCGGTGGTGGGATCGGTCAGCACCACGATATAGGGCAGGCGGGCCTTCTTCAGGTCCTGGATGGACAGGGTGGTGCGCGCCATCTGCATCAGGGCCAGGGCGCCCTCCTGCATCCGCGCCCCGCCCGAGGCGGTGAAGGCCACCAACGGCACGTCGCGCTTCAGCGCTTCCTGGGCCGCGGCGATGAAGCCCTCGCCCGCGGCCGAGCCCAGCGAGCCGCCCATGAAGGCGAAATCCTGCACCATGGCCACGGCCGGCACGCCGCGGATCTCGCCCACGCCGATGGAGACCGCGTCGCGCTCCCCGGTGGCCTTGCGCGAGGCGGCCAGGCTGTCGCGATAGGGTTTGCCCTCGATGAACTTCAAGGGGTCGTCGATGGTCTGCGGCGCTTCGATCTCGTCGTGTGCGCCGCCGTCGAAGGTGTAGGCGAAGCGCAGGGCGGGGCCGATCCGCATGTGCCGTCCGGCGGGGGTGACCCAGAAGGCCGCCTCCAGGTCGGGACGATAGATCATCTCGCCGGTGTCCGGGCACTTGACCCACAGGTTTTCCGGGGTTTCGCGCTTGGCCACCAGATTGCGCACGCCGGGCGCGATCTTAGCCAACCAGCCGCCGCGTTCGCGGATCGGCTTGACGGTCGAAGGCGATGCGCCGGGAGGGGCGCCCTGTCCCCCGCGGGGGCCTTTGGCTTCAGACATGCTCATGCCGGGACGGAATCCTGATCGATTCTCGCGTTGCGGACAGCCTGGGCCAGAGCGGCCGCGGTATCCAGAACTCTTTGCGTCACATTTTCGTAGGCGTCGTGTCCAGCGCCATCGGCGATCTGGTCCACAAGGGCCGAGCCCACCACCACCGCGTCGGCGACCCGGGCCACGGCCGCGGCGCGCTCGGGGGTCTTGATGCCGAAGCCAACCGCTACCGGCAGGCCAGAGGCCTTGCGCACCCGCGCCACGGCTGGGGCCACAACCGCGGCGTCGGCCTCCTTGACCCCGGTCACGCCGGCCACCGAGACATAATAGACAAAGCCGGAGGTGCGGCGGACCACCACCTGCAGCCGCGCGTCGTCGGAGGTGGGCGTCGCCAGGCGAATCAGGGCCAGGCTGGCCCGGTCCAGGGCGTCGGCCAGGGGATCGGCTTCCTCGGGCGGGCAATCCACCACGATCAGCCCGTCGACCCCGGCCTGGGCCGCGTCGGTGGCGAAGGCGTCGAAGCCGTAGGACATCAAGGGGTTCAGATAGCCCATCAGGATGATCGGCGTCTGCGCGTCATCCTTCCGAAAGCCGCGCACCAGCTCCAGGGTTCCGCGCAGGGTCATGCCGGCCTGGAGCGCGCGCAGGGCGGCCCGCTGGATCGGCGGCCCTTCGGCCATGGGATCGGAGAAGGGAAAGCCCAGCTCGATGATGTCGGCGCCGGCCGCCGGCAGGCCCTTGAGGATGGCCGCCGCCGTGGCCGTGTCGGGATCCCCGGCCATCACATAGGCGACAAAGCCGGCGCGGCCCTCGGCCTTCAGCGCGGAGAAGCGGGCGTCGATACGATGAACGGTCAAATGCGGCGCCCCAGATGCTCGGCCACGGTGTTGACGTCCTTGTCGCCCCGGCCGGACAGCAGCAGCACGACCACCCCGCCCGGGCCGACCTCGCGCGCCACGTCCGGCAGGCGGGCCATGGCGTGGGCGGGTTCCAGGGCGGGGATGATGCCTTCCAGCTCGGCGCAGCGCTGGAACCACTCCAGGGCCTCGTCGTCGGTGGCCGAGACATACTGCGCCCGGCCCACATCGTGCAGGAAGGCGTGCTCCGGCCCGATGCCGGGATAGTCGAGTCCGGCGGAGATCGAGTGGGCGTCGATGATCTGGCCATCGTCGTCCTGCAGCAGATAGGTCTTGTTGCCGTGCAGCACCCCAGGCCGCCCGCCGGTGAGCGAGGCGGCGTGCTTGCCGCTGGACAGGCCATGGCCCGCGGCCTCGACCCCTACCAGGCGCACGCTCTCATCGCCCAGGAAGGGATGGAACATGCCGATGGCGTTGGAGCCGCCCCCAATGCAGGCCACGACGGCGTCCGGCAGACGCCCCTCGGCCTCCAGGATCTGGGCCCGGGTCTCGATCCCGATCACCGACTGGAAGTCGCGGACCATGGCTGGATAGGGGTGCGGGCCGGCGGCGGTGCCGATGATGTAATAGGTGTCGTGCACATTGGTCACCCAATCGCGCATGGCCTCGTTCATGGCGTCCTTCAGCGTGCCGGCGCCGCTGGTCACAGGCCGGACCTCGGCGCCCAGAAGGTTCATGCGGAACACGTTGGGCTTTTGCCGCTCCACGTCGGTGGCGCCCATATAGACCACGCAGGGATAGCCGAAACGGGCGCAGACCGTGGCCGAGGCCACCCCGTGCTGGCCGGCGCCGGTCTCGGCGATGATGCGGGTCTTGCCCATGCGGCGGGCCAGCAGGATCTGGCCCATGCAATTGTTGATCTTATGCGCGCCGGTATGGTTCAGCTCTTCGCGCTTGAAATAGATCTTGGCCCCGCCCAGGTGCTGGGTCAGGCGCTCGGCGAAATAGAGCGGGCTGGGGCGGCCCACATAGTGGGTCAGGAAACCGGATAGCTCGGCCTGGAATGCGGGATCGGCCTTGGCCTCGGCATAGGCGCGGTCCAGTTCCAGCACCAAGGGCATCAGGGTCTCGGCCACATAGCGGCCGCCATAGTCGCCAAAGCGGCCGACGGCGTCCGGATAGGCGCTGTAGTCATTGGGTTTGGCGGGGACGTTCACAGCGCTGACCTGACAGGTTTGGACAAAGCGGCAAGGCGATCAGGCGCGGCGGGCCGCATCCAGAAAGGCCGAAATAAGGCCGGCGTCCTTTAGCCCCGGCCCGCGCTCCACGCCAGAAGAAACGTCCACCAGGGGCGCCCCGGACAGTTTTGTCGCCTCGCGCACATTCCAGGGATCGAGCCCCCCAGCCAGGAAATGCGGCCGCGAAAACCGCCGGCCCTCAAGCAGCGCCCAGTCGAAACTCGCCCCGACACCGCCAGGCAGACTGGAGTCCCTGGGCGGTTTGGCGTCGAACATCAGATGATCCACAACCCCGTCATAAGCCGAGGCCGCGGACAGGTCGGCGGATTCGGAGACGGGCAGGGCCTTGATCACGCCGACCCCTGTGCGGACGCGGACAGTCGCCGCACGCTCGGGTGATTCCCTGCCGTGCAGTTGGATGAAGTCGGGCTTGAACGTGGCCATCAGGGCGTCCAGGGCTTGGTCGTCCGCATCCACGGTCACCGCCACCACCCCGGCTCGGCCCCGGGCGGGCTCGGCCAGGCGCGCGGCGAAGTCGGCCCGCACGTTGCGCGGGCTGGCGGCGAAGAACACGAACCCGACAAAGGCCGCCCCACCTTCCAGCGCCGCCCGCACGGTCTCGGGCGTGGACAGGCCACAGATCTTGGCGGCGACGGGTTCGGAGCGCATGGCGCGGATTAGGCGGTTTACCGGCCGAAGTTCAAGGGGATGTTCAATCCCACACCGACTACCGCGACTTCAGCAGATCCCGGATCTCGCCCAGCAGCGCCTCGGTCGGCGTGGGGCCGGCCGGCGGCGCCGGGTCGGCGGCCTGCTCGCGGCGCAAGGCGTTCACGCCCTTGACCACCAGGAAGATGACGAAGGCGACGATCAGGAACTGGATGACGGTGTTGATGAAGGCGCCATAGGCGATCGCCACCTCCGCGGTCTTGGTGGCCGCCGCTGCCGGCTTGAGCACGACCTTGAGCTGGGAGAAATCGATGCCGCCAGTGACCAGGCCGATGGGCGGCATGATCACCTGATCGACCAGGCTTTTTACGATAGCGCCGAAGGCGGCGCCGATGATCACGCCGACGGCCAGGTCGACGACATTGCCACGCGCAATGAACTCTCGGAATTCCTTGAACATTATCGGCTCCCTCGGCCCGTTTCCAGGCGGCAAGGGTTGGACGCGACCACAGCCTCCGTCAACCGCTTATCGCGACGCGGCGCCCGGAGTGGGTTATTCGTCGTCGGCGTTCAGCCGCTCGCGCAGCTCCTTGCCGCTCTTGAAGAAGGGCACGTGCTTGGCCTTGACCGCCACGGTCTCGCCGGTACGCGGGTTGCGGCCGTTGCGGGCGGGACGCGAGCGCACGGAAAAGGCCCCGAAGCCGCGAAGCTCCACGCGGCCGCCGGTCTCCAGGGCGCGGGTCATCTGGTCGAGAATGACACCGACGACGCGTTCCACGTCCTTCTGGGTCAAATGCGGATTTTCACTCGCAAGCTTGGCGATCAACTCCGACTTAATCATGCTTGGCCCTACCCCCATGAACGCGCGGACCATGACCAACTCGCGAAGGATGTTCAAGGGCTTAGCCCGGGAAAATATTAACATCCAGACGACTTCGCCCACGCCTTGGACGCAACCTGGGGTCCGCCGCGGTTAAATCGCAAAAGAAAACGGCGGCCGGGAAAGCCCGGCCGCCGCCATTCCGATCCAAAACCGCCCGCCGAAACGGGCGATCAAAGAAAGGTCGTCCTATTCCTTGTTGGCCTTTTCCCGCAGGGCGGCGCCCAGGATGTCACCCAGGGAGGCGCCCGAGTCGGAGGAGCCGAACTTTTCGATGGCTTCCTTGTCCTCGGCCATTTCCAGGGCCTTGACCGACAGGGACACCCGGCGGGCGGCCTTGTCGATATTGGTCACCTGGGCGTCTAGGCGATCGCCGACCGCATAGCGTTCCGGGCGTTGCTCGGAACGATCGCGCGACAGGTCCGACTTGCGGATGAAGGCGCTCATCTGCGCTTCGTCCTCGCCGAACTTCACCTCGATGCCGCCGCTGGTCACGTCAACCACCGTAACGGTCACGGTCTGACCCTTGCGGAAGGTGTCCTCGGCCATGGGATCGCCGGCCAGCTGCTTGATGCCGAGCGAGATACGTTCCTTCTCGATATCGACGTCGAGCACCTTGGCGCGGACGATTTCGCCCTTCTTGTAGCGCTGGATGGCTTCTTCGCCGGCGGCGCTCCAGTCGATGTCCGACAGGTGCACCATGCCGTCGATGTCGTTATCCAAGCCGATGAACAGACCGAATTCGGTGGCGTTCTTGACTTCGCCCTCGACCGTCGAGCCCACCGGATGGTGGATCAGGAACGAATCCCAGGGATTGTCCATGGCCTGCTTCAAGCCGAGCGAGACGCGGCGCTTGGACGAATCCACGTCCAGCACCACCACATCGACTTCCTGGCTGGTGGAGACGATCTTGCCCGGATGGACGTTCTTCTTGGTCCAGGACATTTCCGACACGTGCACCAGGCCCTCGACCCCGGCTTCCAGCTCCACGAAGGCGCCGTAGTCGGTGATGTTGGTGATGCGGCCGGTGAACTTGGCCCCAACCGGATACTTGGCCTCCACGCCGTCCCAGGGGTCGGACTGCAGTTGCTTCATGCCCAGGCTGATGCGCTGGGTGTCGGGGTTGATCTTGACGATCTGCACCTTGACGGTGTCGCCCACGGCCAGGACCTGGCTGGGGTGCGAGACGCGCTTCCAGCTCATGTCGGTGACGTGAAGCAGGCCGTCGATGCCGCCCAGGTCCACGAACGCGCCGTAGTCGGTGATGTTCTTGACCACGCCTTCGCGGATTTCGCCTTCCTGCAGCTGGCTGACCAGCTCGGTGCGCTGTTCGGCGCGGGCTTCTTCCAGGATGGCCCGGCGCGAGACGACGATATTGCCGCGCGGACGGTCCATTTTCAGGATGGCGAAGGGCTGTTCCTTGCCCATCAGCGGGCCGACGTCGCGCACGGGGCGAATGTCGACTTGCGAACCCGGCAGGAAGGCCGAGGCGCCGCCCAGGTCGACGGTGAAGCCGCCCTTCACGCGGCCGACGATGGCGCCCATCACCGGTTCGTTCTTGGCGAACACGCCTTCCAGGCGGGTCCAGGCTTCTTCGCGGCGAGCCTTGTCGCGGCTGATGACGGCTTCGCCCAGGGCGTTTTCGACACGCTCCAGATAGACTTCGACGGTGTCGCCGACCTTCACGGTGGCCTTGCCGTCTTCGCCGACGCCGAATTCCTTCACCTGGATGCGACCTTCGGTCTTCAGACCGACGTCGATGATGGCGAAGTCCTTTTCGATCGCGACGACCTTACCCTTGACCACGGATCCTTCGAGGAAATCGCGGCCGCCGAGGGCTTCGTCGAGCAGCGCGGCGAAATCGTCGCGGCTGGGGTTCATGCTCAGATCGTCTGCCATGGAGATATTTGTCTTTCGAAACGGGGAAAGCGGGTTTCGGCCGCGCGCGAGGCGTCGGCGCGGATCTCCCGCGTCCCTTGGCTAGGGGTTGAACCGAAAAGCACGGGCCTGGAATCGTTTGAGGTTCCTGGATCGCACTGGATGTAGTCGCCCGCGGCCGTCTGAGGTCAAAGGCGCGGTTGGATTTGCCCTATGGGGTTTTTTCCCATCGGACGCGCGCCGCCTCGACGATGCGGCGGGCCGCATCGGCGGCTTGCTCTATAGTCATTTCACTGGTGTCGAGCAAGACCGCGTCCGCCGCCACGGTCAGGGGCGCCGCCGAGCGGGCGCTGTCGCGCTCGTCCCGGCGGCGAATATCGGCCAGGACCTCGTCCAGGCTGACCGCTTCGCCCTGGCCCGAGAGCTGGCGCCAGCGACGCTCGGCGCGGATCTCCGGACGGGCGGTGACGAACAGCTTGGCGGGTGCATCGGGCGCGATCACCGTGCCGATATCGCGGCCGTCGATCACCGATCCGGGCTCGCGCGCGGCGAAATTTTGCTGGAATTGGCGCAGGGCGGCGCGGACGCCGGGATAGATGGCGACCCGGCTGGCGGCCTCGCCGGCTTCGCGGCTGCGCAGCACCGGATTTTCGAGATCTTCCGGATCCAGCTTTCGCGCCGCCACGACGGCCGCGGCCTCGTCGCCCAGATCCTCTACGGCCATGCCGACCGCGCGATAGAGCAGGCCGGTGTCCAGTGCGGGATAGCCATAGGCTCGGGCAAGGCCTGCCGCGATGGTGCCCTTGCCCGAGGCCGCCGGGCCGTCGACGGCGATGACGAAGGGAGAACGCGTCATATCTTCTCCTCCCCTGTCTCGCGCAGCGATACGGGGGAGGGGACGTCACCCCGGCCAGCACGCCTCCTCATTCTATGCCCGCGCCCAGCCCGTTCATCAGGGCCACAAACCCCGGAAAGCTGGTGGCGATCATGCCGGGCTCGTCCACCCCGACCGGCTCCTGCGCCGCCAGGCCCAGCACCAGATGGGACATGGCGATGCGGTGATCGCCATGGGTGACGACGGACGCGCCGCCGCGGATCGGATGATTGCCGCGGACCGAGCCGATCACGGTCAGGGTCTCGGGCTCTTCCTCGACGCCCACGCCGCAGGCCGCCAGGCCCCGGGCCATCAGGGCCACGCGATCGCTTTCCTTGACCCGCATCTCGCCGATGCCGCGCATGACGGTGCGCCCTTCGGCGAAGGCGGCGGCCACGGCCAGAATGGGATATTCGTCGATCATCGACGGCGCCCGCCCGGGCGGAACCTCGACGCCCTTCAGCGCGGAATAGCGGGCGGTAATGTCGCCCACCGGTTCGCCGCCGGCGTCGCGGGCGTTCGCGATGGTCAGGTCGGCGCCCATTTCGCGCAGGGTCTCGAACAGGCCGGTGCGCAGGGGATTGAGCAACACGCCCTCGACCGTGACCTCCGAGCCCGGCGTGATCAGGGCCGCCACCAGCGGAAAGGCCGCCGAGGACGGGTCGCCCGGCACATCGATCATCGTGCCGGTCAGCGGCTGGCCGCCGGCCAGGCGAATCACTCGCATCCCGCCCTCATCGCTGACCTCCACCACGGCTCCGAAAGCGCGAAGCATGCGCTCGGTGTGGTCGCGGGTGGGCTCGGGCTCGCGAACCGTCACCCCGCCGTCAGCATGCAGGCCGGCCAGCAGCACCGCCGACTTCACCTGGGCCGAGGCCACCGGCAGCTGATAGGTCAGGCCCTTGAGTCCGCCGCCTCTCAGGGTCAGCGGCAGCCGCCCGCCGCCGCGCCCCATGTGGCGGACGCCCATCTGCGACAGTGGGTCCAGAACCCGGCCCATGGGCCGCTTGCGCAGGCTGGAATCGCCGGTGAAGGTGGCGCTCAGGTCGAAGCCCGCCGCCGCGCCCATGATTAGCCGCACCCCGGTGCCGGCATTGCCGCAGTCGACCACATCCTGCGGCTCTGCAAAGCCGCCATGGCCCACAACCCGCCAGGCGCCGTCGCCCAGCCGCTCGACCTCGGCGCCAAAGGCGCGCATGGCTGCGGCGGTGCGCAGCACGTCGTCGCCTTCCAAGAGGCCGGCGATGCGCGTTTCGCCCACGGCCATCGCCCCCAGGATCAGGGCGCGATGGGAAATCGACTTGTCGCCGGGCGCGCGGATACGGCCGCGCAGGGCTGCTCCGGGCCGGGCTTTCAACGCTTGCGCCGCCATGCCGCGACCTGATCCTTCCAAAGAGCGCCCCGAAAAAGGGGATCAGCTTTTGACAGCGGCGTTCTCGCGTGGCAAGGGAGCCGCCGCTTTCGCACTGCATTCACAAAGGTCACGCCTTGGCACATCCCGAACTGGGCGCCAAACAGATCTGCCCCAACTGTCAGAGCAAGTTCTACGACCTGGGCAAACGCCCGGCCGCTTGCCCGAAGTGTGGTACGCAGTTCGATCCCGAAGAGGCGCTGAAAACGCGCCGCGTTCGGGCGCGCTCCACGGCCCCGGATTACGAGACCGACGACGAAAAGCCCGTCAAGGCGGCGCCCGAAGTCGAGGCCGACGGCTTCGAGGACGAAGTCGACGAAACCCCGGAAATCGATGCGGCCGCCGCCGAGGTGGTCGAGGTCGATGACGACGCCGATCCGGCGGAAGGCAGCCCGGCGGCCCCGGCTGACGATCTGGGCGTGGATTTCGCCGAGGACGAAGAGCTTGAAGACGAGGCTGACGACGTTCCGTTCCTCGAAGACGAGGACGAGGACGACAATTTCGAAGACGAGATCGAAGGCATTCCCGACGATCGCGAAGACTGACCGGAGGGCATAAAAAAATGCCGTCCGGACGGGGTTGATCCCCCAGCCGGCTCGGCATAGTGTCCGCCGCCTTGCGACAGGGGCCCTCAAAAGTCCCTGAAGCAGAACCCGAGACCCCCGGGGCTATAGCTCAGCTGGTAGAGCGCTTGAATGGCATTCAAGAGGTCAGCGGTTCGACTCCGCTTAGCTCCACCATGGAGGCCCGCAGTTAGCGCTGCGGGCCTTCGCCTTTCCCGGGCCTCGCCGCTCTGCGCGTTCGCGTCGAGGCCGACGGCTTGAAACTTTCGCAGCCCTGACGCTTTATGCCGGTATCGAGAGGCGATTCCGCGAGGACGATGCGCCCATTGGGCGAGCATAGATTGTCCGGCCGACGAATCGGATGACGGGTAGGTCGATGCTGAGACGAGTGATCGTCAGACTGACCAACACCTATATTCTGCGGCACGCGGGGCTGTTGTCGCAGCTGTTCGACCAAGACCTGGTCAAGGGGTTGGTGTTTCTGGCGATCTGCGACGCCAATGTGGGTCATATCGACGGGAACGCCGAAACCTCTCAGCGCTATGCCGATCTGGACGCCCAGACACCTGATGACCTGCGCCGGCCCATACGGCCGCACAAGCTGGCCCTGTCCCTGGGACTGCCGCGCGAGACCGTCCGGCGCAAGGTCAGCCAGTTGGTCGCCGAAGGATGGCTGACGGAGACCGCCCAGGGCGTCTTCGCTTCGGCTCAGGCCGTGAATTCGGACGCCATCCGGCGGACAATGAAAGCCAATACAGGCCTGGTCATAGACCTTTTCGCGAATCTGGCCCGGGCCGGGGTCGACTGCCCCTCGCCACCGGCTTCCGGCCTGGCTGGGCCGCCGCTGCCGCATCGGGCGATTTCTCGCATCACGGCCGGCTATTGCCTGAGATCCCTGGACGAGCTGCGCGGGCTGTTTGGGGGCGATTTGCTGACCGGACTGATCTTCAGCGCCATAATCGACGCCAACGTCGCCTATCTCGACAAGCAGTCTGAGATGATTCACACCGATCTGGACGACCAGGTTCCGGACGAACTGCGCCATCCGACCTCGGCGCTGGCCGTGGCGTCGCGCCTGAACCTGCCGCGCGAGACCGTGCGACGCCATGTTCGCCAGCTGGAATCCGTCGGCGCCTGCGCGGCGGTGAAGGGCGGGTTGATCGTGCCGCAGGCCACGCTGACCTGGCCGCAGATCGTCGAGGCCACAGTTCGCAACGCCGCCAATTTGCGGCGATTGCTGGGCGAGCTGCACGCCGCCGGCTTTCCGCCGCCGCTTTGGTCGGCCGCGCCGCAGGCCGCACAGCACAAAGCGACCGGCTGACGCCCGCCTCCGCCCTGCTGCAAAGCTCCGCTATAGACCCAGTGCGCTCAAGCCAGGATGATCCTGCGGCCGGGGGCCTGAACGATCCCAATGGAATTTGCGATCCTGCTCGCCGATCGGCAGGTCGTTGATGCTGGCGTGGCGTTCGCGCATCAGCCCATTGGCGTCGAAGGCCCAGTTCTCATTGCCATAGGCGCGAAACCAGGCGCCGCCCACGTCGCGCCATTCATAGGCGAAGCGCACGGCGATCCGGTCATCGGTGAAGGCCCACAGTTCTTTGATCAGCCGGTAGTCGGCTTCCTTTTCCCATTTGCGGGTCAGGAATTCGATGATGGCGGGCCGGCCCTGCAGGAATTCGCTGCGGTTGCGCCAGCGGCTATCGGTTGTATAGGCCAGAGCGACCTTGGCCGGGTCGCGCAGGTTCCAGGCGTCTTCGGCCTTGCGCACCTTCAGGGCCGCCGTCTCCCGGGTGAAGGGTGGCAGCGGCGGGCGGGGCTGAGCCAGGTCAGTCATGCATGGCTTTCTTCGGACAGGTTTGCGAGTTGGTCGCGCAGCGCCTGGTTCTCGGTCTCCAGCGCGGCCATGCGCGCCTGCAGCGGCGAGAGAGCCACATCGATTTCCGCGGCGGTATAGCGCGAAGTGATGTGCTGAGAGCAATTCCAGTCGAAGGCTTCGAGCCGCAACAGAAAACCCCGCTCCGGCCGGCCCGTATAGCCGGGCAGGGACAGGCGCTCGGCCAGGTCCGGGTCGGCGGCCAAGTCCACCGCACTCATATGGGCCAGAACCTTCAGCCGGGCCTTGTTCGGATAGTCCATCAGGATCAGGGCTACCCGGTCGTCCGCGGCGGCATTGCCCAGGCTGATATATTGCCGGTTGCCGCGGAAGTCGGCGAAGCCCAGCATTGTCTCGTCCAGCACCTTCAAAAAGCCCGGCGGGCCGCCGCGGTGTTGCACATAGGGCCATCCGGTCTCGGACACCGTGGCCATGTAGAAACTGTCCCGCGCGCCGATAAAGCCGGCTTCGTTCTCTGTGAAGCGGTCGAAGGCGCGATCATGGTTCATCTCCCACATGCGTCGGCTGCCATGGGCGGTCTGGGCGGCGATCACGCTGGGCGTGGAGGCGAGGTCGAGAAATCCGTAGGCCATCCGGGCTCTCCTTCGGTCCGTACCAGGCGGCGCCGAGGTTCAAAAGCCCTTCTACACCTCCCTGTGGTCGCGATAATCCCCGACATTGACAAGTCTTTATTGCTGTTTCAGCAATTATCCATGGACCGCCTCGCCGCCATGCGCGCCTTTGTCGCCGTCGCCAACCAGGGCAGTTTCGCCGAGGCCGCGCGGCGGCTGCGGCTGTCGCCTTCGGTGATCTCTCGCCAGGTCGCCCAGCTGGAGGACGAGCTGGACCTGATGCTGCTGAACCGCACCACCCGGTCCGTGCGGCTGACCGATCGCGGCCAGATCCACCTGGAAAGCTGCCGCCAGATCCTGGACGACCTGGACGCGGCGGACCGTAAGGTGCGCGGCGAGGACGCACGGCCCCGGGGCGCGATGTCGGTTGCCGCGCCGATCACCTTCGGCCGCCTGCACGTGCTGCCCGTTGTCACCAGGCTCCTGCGCGACAATCCCGACCTGTCGATCCGCCTCACCCTGTCGGACCGCAGCATCCATCTGGTGGAGGAAGGGGTCGATGTGGCCGTCCGTATCGGCGACCTGGCCGACAGCAGCCTGATGGCGGTCAGGCTGGGGGAGGTCAGCCGCGTCCTGGCCGCCAGCCCGGCCTATCTGGCGTCGCGCCCGCCGCTGCGTGCGCCCTGCGACCTGCCGGACCACGACCTCATCGCGTTCGAGGGCGTAGGCGCCACCAACGAATGGCGGTTCGGGGCCGGCGAGATCGTGGTGCGGGTGGCCCCGCGCCTGGCGGTGAACAGCGCCGACGCCGCCATCGCCGCCGCCGAGGCGGGCCTGGGCATCACCCGGGCGATCTCCTACCAGGTGCGCAGCGCCGTGCTCGCCGGCCGCCTTGTCCCGGTTCTGCCGGGGTTCGACCCGCCGCCTCTGCCGGTGAGTGCGGTCCACCCGGCGCGCCGCATCGGCTCGGCCAATGTGGCCGCCTTCATCGAGGCTGCGCGGGAGCACTTCAAGGCCAATCCCTTGGCGCCCATAGAGACGGCTTGAACCGACGCGGTTCAATCTCCACCTATTGTAGGTTCCGCCGTGGCGAGGCGCCTGATCAGGGCCTTGGCGAGGCGGGGGAAGTCGCTTGATCAGTGAGGACTTCGCGATGAATCGCGCACCTATGTTCGACAGTCCGTTTCTGCTTGGGTTCGAGCATACCCGGAACCTGATCGAACGGGCGGCCAAGGCCGCTTCCGAGAGCTACCCGCCCTACAATGTGGAAGAGACGGGCGAGGGACAGGTGCGCATCACTCTGGCGGTGGCCGGCTTCTCCCCCGACCAGCTGCAGGTGACCGTCGAGGACAACCAGCTGATCGTCGCCGGCCGCAAGGACGCCGAACTGAGGGCCACCGAGGACAAGGCGTTCCTGCATCGCGGGATCGCCGCCCGAGGCTTCCTGCGGACCTTCGTCCTGGCCGACGGCATGGAGGTGGCTCAGGCCCTTATAGAACATGGTCTGTTGCATATCGACGTGGTTCGGCCCGAGCCCGCCAAACTGGTCAAGCGTATTCCCATTCGGACGGTCGGCTGAACCCGCGGCCTGTCGAAGAGTTGTATAGTCAATGGAGGTGGTCATCATGACACCGCACTTCACCAACGAAGCTTTCGCCGCCCTGGGCGCCCCAAGTCTCGTCTATGTTCGTCAGATCCGGGTGCGAGACCTTTTGAGCCCGACACCGCTCGAGACCGAAGAAGGCGTCGAGCTGGACCCCGATCAGGTGCTCTATGCTGTGCATGGCGCTGACGGCTCCCGTTTGGCGGTCATGACCGACCGCGATTCCGCGGTCGCCGCCGCCATGGCCCACGAGATGGCCCCGGTCTCGGTTCACTAAGCTAAAAACGCGGAACGGTTCGAGCCTGAGCGTTCAGCCCAGGTCTTCGGGCCGGTCGATATCGTAGAGCACCCCGTCGTCGGGCGCCTCGACTGTGACCACGGCCGATCCGAGGCGTTTCAACAAATCTCCCGCGCCGCGATCGCCGTCCAGGATCATCAGATCCTCAAATAGCGCCCGCCCGATCAGCACCGGATGGCCCCGCCGCCCGCCAAAGCGCGGCGCGGCGGCGGGCGCGCCGGCGAGCACAGCCAAGGCAAGGGGCTGCAGAACCGTCACCGGAATACGCGGCATATCACCGAGGAAGACGAACACGCCGGCGCAGTCCGCCGCCAGCGCCGCCACACCGGCTTTTAATGACGCTGACAGGCCCTGAACATGAGCCGCGGCCTCCGCGGTCCTGAACCTCTCCGCGACGCCGTGATCCCGCGCCCAGGCCCGCGCAGCTTCGGGAACACGCTCGTCAGCGCCCCACACCACCGTCACTCGCCGAACTGGCGCCGCCATGGCGGACGCCAGCGCGCCGTCCAGCAACACGCCGCCCCGCCAGGGCGCCAGCAACTTGCCGCCGCCGAACCGCGAGCTCAAGCCGGCCGCCAGAACCAGGGCTTCGAACGGCGATTCCAGCCCCCCCCCTGTCGTCAATCCAATTTCCCGCCTATCTTATTGAGCTCATGACGCCCTTCGACGCCCCATCCGGTCACACCGCACCATCGGCCCAGCGCCCAGCCCTTGTCGATGGGTTCGGCCGCGCGGTCACCTATCTGCGCGTTTCCGTCACCGACCGCTGCGACCTGCGCTGCGTCTATTGCATGGCCGAGCGCATGACCTTCCTGCCCAAGGCCGAGGTCCTGTCTCTGGAAGAGCTGGACCAGGTCTCCACCGCGTTCATCGAGATGGGCGTGAAGAAGCTGCGGCTGACCGGGGGCGAGCCCCTGGTTCGCAAGGGCTTTCTGGAGCTGGTCGCGGGCCTGGCCCGCCACCTGAAGACCGGCGCCCTGGATGAGCTGACCCTGACCACCAACGGCACCCACCTGGCCCAATACGCAGCCGACCTGGCGCAGTTGGGCGTGCGGCGAATCAATGTCTCGCTGGATACGCTCAAGCCGGATCTGTTCGCGCGCCTCACCCGCGGCGGCAAGCTGTCCCAGGTGCTGGAGGGCGTCGAAGCCGCCCGGGCCGCGGGCCTCGAGGTCAAGATCAACGCGGTGGCCCTGGTCGCCGACAACGCCGACGAAATCCCCGACCTGATCACCTGGGCCCACGGCCTGGGCATGGCCATCACCCTGATCGAAACCATGCCTCTGGGCGACACCGGCGAGGACCGCACCGACCAGTTCCTGTCGCTGAAAACGGTGCGCGAGCAGCTGGAAAGCTTCTGGACTCTGACCGAGCTGCCGCTGTCCACCGGCGGCCCGGCCCGCTATCTGCGGGTCGAGGAGACCGGCGGACGGCTCGGCCTGATCACGCCCATGACCCACAATTTCTGCGAAGGCTGCAACCGGGTGCGGCTGACCTGCACCGGAACCTTGCACACCTGCCTGGGCCGCGAAGACGCCTCGGACCTGCGGGCGGTGATGCGCGCTGGCGGCTCTTCCGAGGACCTGAAGGCGGCGATCGTTAACGCCATCGACGCCAAGCCTCAGGGTCACGACTTCCACATCGCCCGTGGCTTGGGTCCCGCCCTGGTCCGGCATATGTCCACCACCGGAGGCTAGGCCCGTGGCCAAGGTGCTGCTGTTCGGGCGCCTGGGCGATATCGCCGGCTGGCGCGAGCGCGTGGTCGAGCCGGCCCCGGCCAATCTCACCGCCTTGCGCGAGCTGATCGCCGGCCTGGACCCAGCCCTGGCCGAAGCCTTGGCGGGCAAGGGGGTGCAGGCGGCGGTTGACCGGGTGCTGGTGCGCGGCGACATGGCCCTGGCGGCGGGGGCCGAGGTCGCCTTCATGCCGCCCATGAGCGGGGGCTGATCCCATGGTCCGCCTGCAGGCCGCGCCCTTCGATTCCGGCGCGCTGTTGAGCGCCTTTTGCGCGGACCGCTCCGAAACCGGCGCCGTGGTCAGTTTCACCGGCCTGGCCAGGGCTGGCGAGGGGGATGTCGAGAGCCTGGTGCTGGAGGCCTATCCCGGCTTCACCGACGCCGAGATCGCCCGCATCGCCGGCGCCGCCCGAGCCCGGTTTTCCCTGCAGGACGTGCTGGTGGTCCATCGCATCGGCGAGATCGCCCCCGGCGAGGCCATCGTCTTCGTGGCCACCGCCGCCACTCACCGCCGCGAAGCCTTCGAGGCCGCCGACCACCTGATGGACTACCTCAAGAGCCGGGCCCCGTTCTGGAAGAAGGAGCGCGGCCCTCATGGCGAACGCTGGATCGAGCCCTCGGCACGGGATCTCGAGGATGCTGCCCGCTGGGAGTGAGGGGGATTTTGGTATCGCGTGACATGCTCTAGACAGGCCAGGAATTTCGAAAACACCGAAAGCCCAACCATGAACGCCCTCGTCCCCGCCCCCGGCGGCAAGATCGATGAAGCCCTGACCCTCAAGCCCGTGCGCGTGGCCGTGCTCACCGTCTCGGACACCCGGGATGAGGAAAGCGACACCTCCGGCCACCTGCTGGCCGAACGCATCATCGGCGCCGGGCACGCCTTGGCCGGCCGCGCCCTGGTGGCCGACAATCGCTCGGCCATCCGCGCCCAGGTGCTGGGCTGGATCGCCTCGGGCCAGGTGGACGCCATCGTCACCACCGGCGGTACCGGCCTCACCGGCCGCGACGTAACGCCCGAGGCTCTGGAGCCTCTGTTCGACAAGCGCATCGACGGCTTTTCGGCGATCTTCCACCTGGTCAGCTACCAATCGGTGGGCCTGTCCACCCTGCAGTCGCGCGCCACCGCCGGGCTGATCGGGGGGGTGTTCGTATTCTGCCTGCCGGGCTCCAACGGCGCCGTGCGCGACGGCTGGGACAAGGTCATCGCCGCCCAGCTCGACAGCCGGCACAAGCCCTGCAACATGGTCGAGCTGATGCCGCGCCTGAACGAGGTCTAGAGCGTGACAGCTTTAGGTGGAAGCCGATTGAAGCGGCCGTCACGCTCTAACTTCAAAGGCTCCAGCGCGTGAGCCGCCTGACCCACATCGACGACCAGGGTCGCGCGCGCATGGTCGATGTCTCTGACAAGCCGGCCAGCGCCCGCGAGGCCACAGCGGCCGGGCTGGTGCGAATGAAGCCCGAAACCCTGGCCCTGGCCTTGGGCGGCGGCGGCAAGAAGGGCGATGTGCGCGCCGTGGCCGAGATCGCCGGGGTCATGGCCGCCAAGCGCACGTCGGACCTGATTCCCATGTGCCACCCCTTGAGCCTGTCCAAGGTGGTGGTGGAGGTCAGCGAAGCGCCTAGCGGCGAAGGCCTCGCGGTCATAGCCCGGGTCAAGACCACGGGCCCCACGGGCGTCGAGATGGAGGCCCTGACCGCTGTCTCGGTGGCCTGCCTGACCCTCTACGACATGCTCAAGGCCGTCGATAAGGCCATGACCATCGAGGCTGTGCGCCTGCTGGAAAAGACCGGCGGCGCCTCGGGCGACTTCAAGCGAGATCCGGCGTGAAAGACCTGCCGGTCGAAGAGGCGCGCGCCCGTATCCTGGCTGATTTGCCGCCGGCGACGGTGGAGAGCGTCGCCCTGGCCGACGCCCTGGGCCGGGTCCTGGCCGAAGATGTGGCAGCCACCCGCGACCAGCCGCCGTTCGACGCCTCGGCCATGGACGGCTGGGCCGTCGCCGGGCCGGGCGAGGCCTACGCCATCCTGGGCGAAAGCGCCGCCGGCCACGGCTACGCCAGGCCGCTGGAGCCCGGACAGGCGGTGCGTATCTTCACCGGCGCCCCCGTACCCCAGGGCGCGGACCGGGTGGTGCTGCAGGAAGACAGCCGGCGCGAGGGCGACCGGGTCCTGACGCCAGCGGCAGGCGCGGGGCCGACCCACATCCGCCCCAGCGGCGGCGATTTTCACGCTGGCGATCTGTTGCTCAGCGCCGGGGTGCGGCTTGACCCCTGGCGGATCGGCCTGGCCGCCGCCACAGGGCGCCCCACCCTCAAGGTCGCCCGCCGTCCACGCGTGGCGATCTTGTCCACCGGCGAAGAGATCGTGCCGCCCGGCGCTGAGCCCGGCCCCGACCAGATCTTCAACTCCAGCGGCCCGTCGCTCAGCGCCCTGGTCCGGACCTGGGGCGGCGATCCCATCAGCGTCACCACCGCCGGAGACGATCTGGACGCCATCGCGGGCGCCGTGGCGGATGCTGGCGGCGATGTGGTGGTGACCCTGGGCGGCGCCTCGGTGGGGGATCACGACCTGGTCAAGCCGGCCCTGGCGCGGCTGGGCCTGGTGCTGCGGTTCGAGACCGTGCGCCTGCGCCCCGGCAAGCCGACCTGGTTCGGGCTCCTGGCCGACAGCCGCCGCGTGGTCGGCCTGCCTGGAAATCCGGCGTCAGGCCTGGTCTGCGCCGAGTTGTTCCTGCGCCCGCTGCTGTTGGCCCTGCAGGGCGCCGAGCCCGGCCCAAGGCTGGAGACGGCGCGCCTGTCCAAGGCGCTAGCTGCCAATGGCCCGCGCGAGCACTGGGCGCGAGCCCGGCTGTCAATGACCGAAGGCGTGCTTCAAGCCGAAGCCATGTCCGACCAGGACTCTTCCCTGGTCTCGGTCTTCGCCAGCGCCGACGCCCTGATCCGCCGCCCCGCCGGCGCCTTGGCGGGGGAGGTGGGGGCGGTGGTGGATATTCTGAGGCTAGGCCGGCTCTAAGCCGCGCCGTGGGCCGCGAAATAGAGCCATAGCAGGCCGCCGCCGCCCACCAGGATGCGCCAGATGGCGAAGACGGCGAAGCCGTGCTTGGACAGGAAATCGATGAAGGTCTTGATCGCCAGCAGCCCGGCGGCGAAGGAGACCACAAAGCCGATCCCGATCAGCCCGGCGTGGCCCATGTCGATGTCGTGGCGGCTCTTCCAGGCGTCCAGGGCGAAGGCGCCAGCCATGGTGGGGATGGCCAGGAAGAACGAAAACTCCGCCGCCGCGCGCCGCTCGACGCCCAGAATCAGCGAGCCGGCGATGGTGGCCCCGGACCGCGAGACGCCCGGCACCAGGGCCAGGCACTGGGAAAATCCGATCAGCAGCGACTTGACCAGCGGGATCCTCTCCGAGCTGTCGATCACCGGCGGGGGACGGAAACGATCCAGCACCCCCAGCACGATCCCGCCGATCAAGAGCGACCAGCAGATCAGCTTGGGGCTCTCGAACAGCACCTTCTTAATCACGTCATGCAGGCCGAAGCCCAGCACCATGGCCGGGATCAGGGCGATGCCAATGCTGAGGGCGAAGCGGCGGGCGGCCGGGTCGGACGGCAGGCGGATGAACACCCCCCACAGCCTCTGGAAATAGATCACCACCACGGCCAGGATCGCGCCCATCTGGATCAGCACGATGAAGGTGTCCCAAAACCCGTCCGGCAGGCCGAGCAGCATCTTGGACAGCAAGAGGTGGGCGGTCGACGATACCGGAATAAATTCGGTGATCCCCTCCACAAGGCCAAGCAGGATCGCGATCAAACCGTCGTGCAACATGGGCGCTCTTTCACCGTTCCGGGACCTGCGTCGGCGTATAGCCGCCCCGTGCGGAACGGTCTCATGTTTTCCGGCTGCCAGCTCGGCATTTTGCGCGGACGCTCAATCCAGCGCCGGCCCCGTATAGCGCGCCCGCGGCCTGATCAGATGTCCCGTCTGGACCTGTTCCAGGGCATGGGCCAGCCAGCCGGCGCAGCGGCCGGTGGCGAACAGCAGAAAAGCGGCGTCCTCAGGCAGGCGGCGCGCGGCCGTCAGCGCGGTGAGGACATAGTCCACATTGGCGATCTGGCCCGTGGCGGCCTCGGCGGTTCGTCTCACATCCTCGAACACGGGCGGCGGTTCAAAGGCGGCCAGCAGGCTACGGGCGCGCGGGTCGCCGCCGGGATAGAGCGGATGGCCAAAGCCTGGGATCGGCTGGCCCAGCGCCAGGCGCCCCGCCACCGCCGCCTGGGCGCCCAGGCGCTCGGCCTCCAGCATGAAGGCCTGGACTCGCGCCGACATGCCCCCGTGCAGGGGGCCGGACAGGGCCGAAAGTCCGGCCAGGGCGGAGGCGGCCAGGGAGGCGCCGGTGGAGGCGGCGACCCGGGTGGCGAAGGTGGAGGCGTTCAGCTCGTGATCGGCCAGCAGGACAAGGGTTCGGCGGATGATATCGGCGCTGGCCTCTTCCTGGTCCCAAGCCAGGGCCAGGCGGGTGTGGATCGGCCCCTCTCCGGTCTGGCCGGCCACGGCGTCGGCGAACAGGTTGAGCAGGCCCACCGCCTCGGCGGCCAGGGCCATGGGCGCGCGGCCCCGCGCCGGCGCGTCCGCCCCCGCCCGGGCGGCCAGGGCGGCGAACACCCGCGCACGGCCGCTGGCGGCGGCTGGCGGCGGATCGGCCCGCCGGCGCTTCAGCGCGACCCCATCGCCGCCGCGCAGCAACCTGGCCACGCCTTCCAGGGTTTCGGTCTCGGACAGGATCGCCGCGTCGCGTCCTCGATAATAAAGACGCCCCTGATGCACCGTGGTGATGGCTGAGGCCAGCACCGGCTCGCCCCAGGCGATGGCGTCCTCGGCCACAAGCGCCGCCTTTCGCCCGCGGACCTTGCGGATCGATAGCCGGTCCACGTCGGCGGCGCGATAGAGACTCTTGCGTGGGTCTTCGCTGTCGGCGCGGGCCTCGATCCGACCACGGCTGACATAGGCGTAGAGGGTCTGAGGGCGGACCCCCAGTCGGACTTGGGCCTCGTTGGATGTCAGCCATTCGTGCATTTTACAAATCAACATTGATGATCTTGATCAAGATTGACCATATCATGTCTTGACTACAAATGCAGGCTCGAAATTAAAGGAGCCTGTCCCATGTCCGATGGCCTTGAAGGCGTGATCGCCGCCGACACCATCCTGTCCGAAGTCGATGGCGAGGCCGGCCGCCTGATCATCCGCGGCCGCTCCCTCGACGATCTGATCGGCCACACCCGCTTTGAGCAGGCGGTCGCCCTGCTGTTCCAGGGCTTCTTCCCCGATTTGCCGGATGAGGCCGGTCTGGCTGAGGCCCTTGGCCAGGCCCGCGCCGAGGTGTTCCGTGAGGCCGCCGCCCTGGACGCCACCCTTAAGGGCCTTGGCCCCATTGAGGCGATTCGCGCCCTGACCGCGCGCCTGCCCGACGGCGACGACCTGGCTGTGGCCCTGCGCCTGATCGCCGCGCCGGCGGTGTTCACCCCGGCGGTGACCCGCGCGCGCCAGGGCCTGCCGCCCATCGCGCCGGATCCCAGCCTCAGCCACGCCGCCGACATCCTGCGCATGGTGAAGGGGGGTCCGGCGACCGCGGCCGAGGTTGCGGGGCTGGACGCCTATCTGGTCACAGTCTGCGACCACGGGCTCAACGCCTCGACCTTCGCCGCCCGGGTGATCGCCTCCACCCGCGCCGGCCTGACCTCGGCCGTGGTCGGCGGGATCAGCGCGCTCAAGGGGCCGCTGCACGGCGGCGCCCCCGGCCCGGTGGTCGAGATGCTGGACGAGATCGGCCAGCCCGAGCGGGCGCGCGCCTGGATCGAGGCGGCCCTGGATCGCGGCGACCGGCTGATGGGCTTCGGTCACCGGAACTACCGCGTGCGCGACCCCCGCGCCGACGCCCTGAAGCGGGCGGTCAAGGTGCTGGGGGTGGGCTCCAATGTGCTGCCAGGCCGCCTGGCTTTCGCCGAGGCGGTGGAGGATGCGGCCCTGGCCATTCTCAAGGCCCGCAAACCGGACCGATCGCTGCAGACCAATGTGGAATTCTACACCGCGCTTTTGCTCGAGGCCCTGGCCTTTCCGCCCGAGGCCTTCACCTGCGTCTTCGCCATGGGCCGCGTGGCCGGCTGGATCGCCCACGCTCGCGAGCAGCTGGCCGGCGGGCGCCTGATCCGGCCGCAATCGCGTTATGTGGGGCCACAACCGCGTATCGCCGCATAGGTTGCGAGTGGCGCCCAAAGTCTCGCGCCTGACGAGAGCGAAGGCCGTTCACCTAAACCTTGCCCTAATAATCGGCGGCTAAGGTGCCGGAGAATTTCACACCGGGCCCTTGCTTGAACATCGACATCATTCGTCCCAGCCAGTTGTCCAACGCGGAAATGGCGGCCTGGAGCGCACTCCAGGCCGCTGATCCGGGTCTGGACAGCCCGTTCCTGGGTCCGGGCTGGGCGCGAGCGGTGGAGCGCGCCCAGGGCGGCGCCCGCTGCGGCGTGCGCGTGTCTCTGCTGGAAGGCGCGGACGGCGCCAAAGGCTTCTTTAGCACCCGCCTGCGCGGCGCCACGGCCATGCCCACCGGCGCGCCCATGTGCGATTATCAAGGCTTGGTCGCCGAGCCCGGCCTGCATCTGGACGCGCGTCAACTTCTACAGGCGCTCGACGTCGACCGGCTCGATTTCTCGCACATGCTGGCCGAACAGCCAGTTTTTTCCCCTCACCTGCGTGGCCTCGATGTCTCCCACGGCGTCGATCTGTCGGCCGGCTACGCCGCCTATGCGGCCGAACGGCGCGCCCAGACCGGCCTGTTCAAGGACCTGGACAAGCGCCGGCGCAAGGCCGAACGCGAGATCGGGCCGGTGACCTTCGAGGCCTATTCGCGCTCGCAAATGGCGTTCGAAAAGCTGATCGCCTGGAAGCGCCGGCTGATGCGCCAGACCGGCCAGACCGACCTGTTCGAGGCCGGCTGGCCCCTGCGCCTGCTCAGCGAGCTATTCGCCAGCCGCGATCCGGATTTCGGCGGGGTGCTGTTCACCCTCAGCATCGGCGACCAGGTGGTCGCCGCCCATCTGCACCTGCGCGGCCGCCACACCGTCCATGCCTGGATCATCGGCCATGACGAGGCTATGGACCGATATTCTCCTGGCCTGCTGCTGTTTCAGGACATCCTGAAATGGATGGACAACACGCCGTACCGGTATCTGGACCTTGGCCCCGGCCAATACCGGTTCAAGCATCAGTTCGCCAACGCCCGCCAATCCATCGGTCACGGCTTTGTCGGCCGCCTTTCGACTGCGGCCCTGGTGCGCGAGGCGCAGTACCGCATGCGCGCCATGGCCGAAAGCTGGGATCTGGGTGAGGTCTCGACCCTGCCCGGTAAGGCCATGCGACGGCTCGACCTGTGGCGCGGACTGAAATAGAAGGCTGAAAACAGGGCAGGGCCACAGGGCTTTCCCTCCGTCTCGCTGCGCTTTAGCTTGCGCGGCCCCTTACCCCCCGGTTCCCTGATCCCATGACCCTGACCTTCGCCCAGATCGAGGCCGCCGCCGAGCGGCTCGCGGGCCAGATCGAACGCACCCCCTGCCGTCACTCCAAGACTCTGTCCCGCATCACCGGGGCCGAGGTGTGGGTCAAGTTCGAGAACCTGCAGTTCACCGCCGCCTACAAGGAGCGCGGCGCCCTGAACAAGCTGTTGCAGCTGACCCAGGACCAGCGCCGCAGAGGTGTGATCGCCGCCTCGGCCGGCAACCACTCCCAGGGCCTGGCCTATCACGCCCAGCGCCTGGGCGTGCCGGTGACCATCGTCATGCCCAAGGCCACCCCGTTCGTGAAGGTGCAGCAGACCCGCGACTTCGGGGCCGAGGTGGTGATCGAGGGTGAGGCCTATGACGAAGCCCAGGCCCTGGCCATCCGCCTGTGCGACGAGCGCGACCTGACCTTTGTCCACCCGTTCAACGATATCGACGTCATGGCTGGCCAGGGCACCATCGCCCTGGAAATGCTGCAGGACGCCCCCGACCTGGAGATCCTGCCGGTGCCGATCGGCGGCGGCGGGCTTATCTCCGGCGTGGCCACGGCGGCCAAGCACCTCTCGCCCAATATCCGCATCTTTGGCGTGGAGCCGGCCACCTATCCCTCGTTCACCGCCCGCATGCGCGGCATGCACACGCCCAATTCCGGCCAGACCATCGCCGAGGGCATCGCGGTCAAGACCGTAGGCGACCTGAGCTATTCCATCGCCCGGCCGATGATCGAGGACGTGCTGCTGATCGAGGAGCCGTTCTTCGAGCGCGGCATCGCCCTCTACTGCAATGTGGAAAAAACGGTGGCCGAGGGCGCGGGCGCCGCGTCCCTGGCGGCGCTCCTGGCCTATCCGAACCTGTTCAAGGACCGCAAGGTCGGGCTGATCCTCACCGGCGGCAATATCGACACCCGGCTTCTGGCCTCGGTCCTGACCCGCGAGCTGGTCCGCGAACAGCGGATCGTCTCCCTGCGGATCCGCGGCGACGACCGTCCTGGGCTGCTGGCCAATGTCTCTTCGGTGATCGGGTCCATGGGGGCCAATATCATCGAGGTGGCGCACAACCGCCTGGCCCTGGACGTGCCGGCCAAGGGCGCCGAATTCGACGTGATGATCGAGACCCGCGACGCCCGCCACACCGATGAGATCGTCGACGCCCTGCGCGAACGGGGCTATCCGCCCCGCCGGATCTGACGCTTCCACTCCAATGACCGGAGACCGCCCGTGACCCGTCTTCTCGCCGTGCTTGGCCTGGCCCTGGGCCTTGTCTCCTGTGGCCCCAACACCAAGGCCGCCCAGGACAACCTGCAGGCCGCCAACGCCTTCATGGCCGCCAATGGCAAACAGCCTGGCGTGGTCACCCTGGCCGACGGCCTGCAATACAGGATCATCGCCAAGGGCGCCGCCGATGGCCCCAAGCCCAATCCGGCGGACGAGATCAAGGTGCACTATGAGGGCCGCCTGCTCGGCCCCGCCGATAAGCCGCTACAGGGCAAGGTGTTCGACAGCTCGTTCGAACGGGGGACCCCGGCCGACTTTCCGGCGCTCAGCGGCCTGATCCCGGCCTGGGTCGAGGCCTTGCAACAGATGCGACCGGGCGATGAATGGCTGCTGTTCGTGCCGCCGGCCCTGGGCTACGGCGCCAATGAGACCGGCCCGATTCCCGCCAACAGCGTGCTGGTGTTCCGCATCCGGCTGATCGGCGTCCTGCCCCACCCGGGCGGCGCGGCGATGGGGTAGGCGCCAACCGCCCGTCATCACCGCGCTTGTCGCGGTGATCCATGCCGTGAAGGACCGGGCGGATCACAAGAGAACGGATCCCAGCGAGCCGTCATCGACCTGCCGCCGAATCGGAAAGTTCACATATGGATCGCCGGGAGGGGGCCCGGCGAAGACCTATTGAATGTTGAGCCCGCGATAGAGTTAGAAGAACTCTCAAACCGTGGCCTGGACCCCGGTTTCGCTCAGCCATTCCAGGATCTTCTGCTTGGGCATGGCGCCGACCTTCATGGCCGCCATCTGGCCGCCGCGGAACAGCATCATGGTGGGGATACCGCGCACGCCGTAGCGCGAAGGCGTGGTGGGGCTTTCCTCGATATTGAGCTTGGCCACGGTGATGTGGTCGGCCAGTTCTTCGGCGATCGCTTCCAGGGCGGGGGCGATCTGCTTGCAGGGGCCGCACCATTCGGCCCAGAAGTCGACCAGAACGGGTTTGTCGGCCTTCAGCACATCTTGCTCGAAGGATTCGTCGGTGACCTTGACGGTGCTCATGGGAAGCCAAGTCCTTTTGGGAGGCAAATCGCCCGCTAGGGGCGTCAGGCGTGGCATCTAAGCAGACCCACCCCAGGGTTCAACCGTTTGCACGCAGCGAGGCCAGGGTCTCGGCGATGATCTTTTCTGACACCGGCATCAACTTTGGTCCGTCGGTCCACACCAGGGCGGCCTCGATCCGCCGGCCCGGGAAGACCTCCGACAGCACCGCCCAATAGAGGGCCATCTGAACCCTATAGGCCCGGTCGGCTTCTTCGATGCGGCGCGGGGCGGGGCGGTTAGTCTTGTAGTCGACCACCAGCACCCGGCCGGGTTCCACCACCAGCCGGTCGATGCGGCCCGATATGGCCAGGCCGGGCGGCAGTCCCGCCGCGCTGCCGGCGATGGCCACTTCGGCCCGCGACCCAGAGCCGAACACGGCGGCGAAACGCGTATCCTCCAGCACGGCCAGGGCGGCGCTGGCCATCTCCTCGCGCTGGTCGGGGGTCAGGTCCGGCTCGCGGCGCAGCAGGGTGGCGGCGGCCTCGGCCCGTTCGTCCAGGGGCAGGTCGGGCAGAAGCTGCAGCAGGCGGTGCACCAGCACGCCGCGCCTATAGCGGCCCAGGCCGGCCCGTTCGGCCAGGGGTGAGCTGGAGGGTCCCCGCTCGGCCTCCGCCAGGGTCGACGGCGAGGCATAACGGGTGGCCGCCGCCGCTACTGGGGCGAACTGGCGCGCCCAGGCCGGCAGGGCGGCGGGCGCTTTCGCCGCGGCGGCCGAGGCGGCGACCACCTGGGAATCGGCGCCGAACCGGGTCACCTGGGCCCCCCCCTCGCCCACCAGGCGTGTGCGCTCGGCGATCTCGGGCCGATCGAAGGCGCGGGCGGCCATGTCGCACCAGCTGCCCGTAAAATACTGGTTCTTGGTCTTGACCCCACATAGCACCACCCGGTCGCGGGCGCGGGTCAGGGCCACATAAAGCAGGCGCAGGCTCTCGCCCGCCGCCGCCGCCTCCCGCGCCGCCCGGGCGTCCGCCGAGGCCGGGCAATCGTCGGCCTTGCGCGGCGCCCACAGAAACCCGCCGCCCTTGACGTCCAGCAACGGTCCGCCCTGGGCCCCGGCGCGGGTCGTGGTGTCGGGCAGATAGACGATGGGCGCCTCCAGGCCCTTGGACCCGTGGGTGGTCATCACCCGCACCTCGCCTTCCTCCCGACCAGAGGTGTCCTCCTGCTCGCGCTTGACCTCGATTTCCGTGGCGGCCATGGCGTGCAGGAAGCGCTCCAGGTCGTGGGTGCCGCCCTGTTCCAGGCTCAGGGCTTGGCCGAGAAAGGCGTCGATGGCGTCCTCCGCCTCGCGGCCCAGGCGGGTCAGCATCCGCGCCCGCATGGAACGGCCCTCGGGGTCTATGCGGCTCAGCGCCCGGCCATAGAAGTCGAACGGCGGGCGAGCGGCGGCCTCGGCCAGGGCCCAGGCGAAAAAGTCCCGCGCCCGGCCCCATTCGGCCCGCTCGTCCGCCCGGCGCCGCAGGGTCTCCCACAGCGAGCCGGCGCGGTCATAGGCCAGGTCGAACAGGCTGGTCTCGTCGATCTCGCAAAACGGGCTGCGCAATAGCGCGGCCAGGGTCAGGTCGTCGGCGGTGAAGCGGGCGAAGCGGCCCAGGGCCATCAGGTCTTGGAACACGATATGTTCGGACAGCTTCAGCCGATCGGCGCCCCCCACGGCCACGCCCTCGCGCTTGAGGGCGCGGATGATCTCGTGAAACAGGACCCGGCGCCGGCGCACCAGGATCAGGAAATCCCCCGCCCGCACCGGCCGCCAGGCGCGGCTCTCCCGGTCCAGCACCGCCTCGCCGCGGGCGATGGCGCCCTTGATGGCCTGGGCGATGCGCCGGGCCAGTTTCTTGTTGGCGCTCTCCGGCGGCTCCAGGTCCACCGGCGCCCAGGCGTCCTGCTCCTCGAACGGCTCGCTCTCCTCCAGCGGCCACAGGTCCACGGCGCCATGGCCGGCCGAACGGCGGGCGAGGTGGCGGATCGCATCGGCGTCAGCCTCCTCGGTTGGCCTCAAGCCTGCCGCCGCCTCGGGATCGGCGAACACGGCGTCGACGAATTCCAGCACTTCGGGCGTCGAGCGCCAGCTTTCCTCCAGCGGCACCGGGCGGAACAGGCGGCCGGCGTCCTCGATCCGAGATTTGTAGGCGCCGCGCTCGGCCAGGAAGCGCTCGGGCTTTGCGCCCTGGAACGAATAGATCGACTGTTTCTCGTCGCCCACGGCGAACAGGGTCCGCTCGCGCAGACCCCCGAGCCCCGAGCCGGCGAAGAACTCCTCGGTGAGGGCCGACAGAATCTCCCACTGGTCCGGGGCTGTGTCCTGGGCCTCGTCCAGCAGGATGTGGTCGATGCCGCCGTCCAGCTTATAGAGCACCCAGGCGGCGTCCGCCCGGCGGGTCAAAAGGGCTTCGGTGCGGGCGATCAGGTCGCCGAAATCCAGGCCCCCGACCACGCCTTTTTCGCCCTCATAAACCTCGGCATAGGTCAGGGCCAAGGTCAGGGCGTGGACCGTGTCGCGGGCGATTCGCGCCGCCTTCAGCTGGCCCACAGCCTGATGCAATCGCGCCTGCTCTTCCGTCAACCATTCCCGGGCGCTCGGTGCGACCGAATTGGTGGCCAGGCGCGCGCGAGGCTCGCCGGTGGCGGTGGCGAACACGCTCCACAGCTCGGCGAACGGCGTCTTGGGACCCATGAGCCGCATCAGGGCGGCGCGTGGCTGGTCGCTGGCGGGCGTGCCGGCGTTTAGCGCCTCGGCCGCCCGCCGCCACGCCGCCCAGTCGATCCCAGCGATCGCGTCGTGCTCGATTTTCGCCGGGTCGGTGGGAAGGTCGAAGCCGCAGCGCGCCCAGACATCGAGGGCGTAGGCGCCGCCCGCGCAGCCCTCCACATAGGCCCGGATCGCCGCCCGCCGGGTCTCGAACCCGGCGAACATGGCCAGAAAGCCACGCCAGTCCAGCTCCACCGAAAAATGGCGATAGGCGCGGCCCACCGGTCCGTCCGGCGCCGCCTGTGCGAACTCGGCCACCGCGTCGCGGGCATAGTCCGACACCTGGGCGGCGGCCGCGTCCTCCAGCACCTGGAAACCCGGCGAGACCCCGGCCTCCAACGGAAACCGCCGCAGCAGCTTTTCGCAGAAGGCGTGGATCGTCTGGATCTTCAGGCCGCCCGGCGTCTCCAGGGCGCGGGCGAACAGGGCGCGGGCCGCGGACAGGTCTGACGGACGTTCATCAAGGTCGGCGAGCTTGGCGGCCAAAACGGCGTTTTTCGCCACCGCCCAGCTGCCCAGTTCGTCGAACAGCCGCCGCTGCATCTCCGCCGCCGCCGCCTTGGTATAGGTGACACACAGGATCGCCTCGGGCTTGGACCCGCGCAGCAACAGCCGCGCCACCCGCTTGACCAGTGTCGAGGTCTTGCCCGAGCCGGCGTTGGCGGTGACGAACACCGAGGCGGCGGGGTCTGAGGCCAGGACCTGAGGTTCGAGGGCGGTGCTCATGCTGGGACGTTCATAAACCCAACCGCCGCTGGTATCACTCCACCTGGGTGATGAAACTGATCCCGCGCCGCTCCGGCCCGAAGAAGGTCACCACGGCGATGACCGCCGCGACGATCCCCACCACCAGGGCCATGGCGAAACCATAGTCGCCGCCCCGCGACTCGGCGATCTGCGACTGCCAGACCACGCAGCCCGAGGCCAGGATATTGCCCAGCTGATAGGCGAAGCCGGGAAATGATCCGCGGGCCTCCGGCGGCGCCAGCTCGTTCAGGTGCACAGGGATCACCCCCCAGGCGCCCTGGACCATGACCTGCATGGCGAAGGCGCCGAGCGCCAGCATCGCCACGGTGTGCGAGAAGGCCCACAGCGGAATGATCAGCAGCGACAGCAGGGCGGCGATGATGATGGTGTAGCGCCGTCCCAGCCGCTCGGACCAGGCGCCGAAGAACAGGCCGCCGACGATTGCGCCCACATTGCCGATCATGGTCAGGCTGCCGGTGACCTGGGTGTTGAGCCCATGCTGTTTGCCCAGGAAGGTCGGATAGAGATCCTGGGCGCCGTGGCTGAAGAAGTTGAAGGCGGTGGTCAGCAGCACCGTATAGAGCGCCATCTTCCAGTGCTTGCGGAACATCCACAGGCCGCACAGGGCGATGGGCGCGTCGACGAAATAGACCCAGCGCAGCATGAAGGCCTTGTCGAGGGCGCCGATCAGGGCCGGCCCCATGGACACGCCCAGGGCGACCACGCCGATGCCCAGGATCACCCACAGGCTACGCTGGGGCAGGGTGTGGCGCTGGGCTTCGAACACCGGCGATTCCTTGACCCCCAGCCGGATCAGCACGATCAGCAGGGCCGGGACCAGCCCGACCATGAACATGCCGCGCCAGCCGATCCTGTCGAACAGGAAGAAGAACACCAGCGAAGCCAGCAGGAAGCCGGCCGCGTAGCCCTCCTGCAGCACCCCCGATAGAAAGCCACGGGCCTTGGGCGGGATGGACTCCATCACCAGCGACGCGCCGATGCCCCACTCGCCGCCCATGGCGAAGCCGAACAGGGTGCGCAGGATCAACAGGGTGGTCAGGGTCGGCGCGTAGGCCGAGGCGAACTCCATCACAGAATAGAGCAGGATGTCGATCATCAGGATCGGCTTGCGCCCGAACCGGTCGGCCAGCATGCCGAACACCAGGGCCCCGAACGGCCGCGCCGCCAGGGTCAGGGTGCTGGCTATGGCCACCGCCGCCACATTGGTGTGGAACTCCTTGGCGATGGCGCTGAACATGAACACCATCAAAAAGAAGTCGAAGGCGTCCAGGGTCCAGCCTAGGAAGCTGGCGGTCACCGCGCTCCATTGATGGCGATCCAGGCTGCGCAGCTCGGTGGCCAAGGACATGCGATTCACCCCTCCGGTGCTTTTTGGGCGCAGGTTAAGCATCAAACCCGGTTGTGACGAGGCGGGTGGGCCTCACCCTTCCTCCGCCCAGGCCTTGATCAGCTGGTGGGCGATGGCCAGGGGCGGCGGGGCGAAGGTGCCGGGCAGCTCCCCGCGCAGCAGGGCGCGACAATCCTCGCGGCTGAACCAACGCACCTCTTCCAGTTCGGTCTGGTCGGGGGCGGCGTTGTCGTCGGAGACCTCGGCGATCAGGCCGATCATCAGCGAGGACGGATAGGGCCAGGGCGGGGTGGAGTGGTAGCGCACCGAGGTGGCGGTCAGGCCGGCCTCTTCCTTGATCTCCCGCGCACAGGCTTCCTCGATGTTTTCGCCAGGCTCCAGAAAGCCCGCAAGGGCGGAATACATCCCCTTGGGCCACACAGCCTGGCGGCCCATCAGGCAGCGGTCGCCAAAGGTCGGCAGCATGATCACCACCGGATCGGTGCGTGGAAAGTGCTCGGTGCGGCAGGCTTCGCAGACCCGCTTCCAGCCCCCGTCGACGGTCATGGTCTTCTGGCCGCAATTGGGACAGAAGCCGTGCTTGCGTCGCCATTCGAACATGGCCTTGGCGGTGGCGATCATGGCGGCGTCGGTGGCGGGCAGGCGTAGGGCGACGCCGCGCAGGTCCTCAAAGCGGCCGAACCCGTTGAGTGGCCCGCTGGCCGGGTCGGCCTCTCCCTCCAGGTCGATGGCGAAGACGGCGGCGCCTTTCCACAGGCCCAGGAACAGGGTGTGCTCCTCTCCTGCGGCCAGTTCTCGGGCCAGGGCCGTGGGCAGATAGGCGATGCGGACCGCCTTGTCGGGGCGTGAGGCGTCCTTGGGCGTGTCTTCCACCAGGGGGCGGCCGTTCCACAGGGCGATGGCCAGGGAATCCAGATCCTCAAGGCGTTCGCGCACCCAGTCGCGATCCGCGCGCCGTTCGCTGGAGCGGTCCAGGGGGTTGCCGGCGAAGGTATTGGTGATGGCTGAGAGGGGCATGGAATCCTGCTTAGCAAAGCCCTGCGACGTGCGCGAGACTTGCATCGCACGCGATCAGCCGCGATATAGGCCTCGGAGGCTGGCGGCGGGCGGAGTCCTCGCCAACCTGGTCAGGTCCGGAAGGAAGCAGCCACAACGAGTTTCGCTCCGGGTCGCCGTTCAGTCTCCACCCTGCCTTCCACCCGCCGACAATCAGAGTCATCCTGCATACAGCGCCTTGAGCGTTCGAGTCGCATTGCGCGCGGGTGGCGCCAACCGAGGCCTTGATGGACGACGACCTGCCGGGCGAGATCGCGGAACTGGAAGAACGCGACGACAAGACCTTCTCCATGTTCGGCGACGCCGAACCGGCGCCCACGCCCGTTCAGGATGGCGCCGCCTATCAGGTCCTGGCCCGCAAATACCGTCCGCGCACCTTCGAGGACCTGATCGGCCAGGAGGCGATGGTGCGCACCCTGCGCAACGCCTTTTCCTCGGGTCGCATCGCCCACGCCTTCATGCTCACCGGGGTGCGCGGGGTCGGCAAGACCACCACCGCGCGGCTGCTGGCCCGGGCGCTGAACTTCGAGAGCGACACCGTCCACGAGCCCTCCCTCGACCTCAGCGTCGATGGGGTCCATTGCCGCTCGATCATCGAGGGCCGTCACCTGGACGTGCTGGAGCTGGACGCCGCCAGCCGCTCCAAGGTCGACGACATGCGCGAGATGCTGGACGGGGTGCGCTATTCCCCGGTCCAGGCGCGCTACAAGGTCTACATCATCGACGAAGTGCACATGCTGTCCACGGCGGCGTTCAATTCGCTGCTGAAGACCCTGGAAGAGCCGCCGCCCCACGCCAAGTTCATCTTCGCCACTACCGAGATCCGCAAGGTTCCGGTGACCATCCTGTCGCGCTGCCAGCGCTTCGACCTGCGCCGGGTCGAGCCGCCGGTCATCGTCGCCAATCTGGAGCAGATCGCCGCCGCGGAAGGCGCGAGGATCGAACCCGAAGGCCTGACCCTGATCGCCCGCGCCGCCGAAGGCTCGGTGCGCGACGCCCAATCGCTGCTGGACCAGGCCATCGTCCAGGCGGAGGGCGGCCAAGTGGTGCCGGCTTCGGTGGTGCGTGACATGCTGGGCCTGGCCGATCGCGGCCAGACCATCGAACTGTTCGAACTGGCCATGAAGGGCCGCGCCGGCGAGGCGCTGGAGGTGTTCCGCACCCTCTATGGCTATGGCGCCGACCCGGTGGTGGTGGCCCTGGACCTGCTGGAGCACGCCCACAGCGCCTCGGTGGCCAAGGCTCTGGGGCCGGACGCCCTGGGCTTGCCGCAGGAACAGGCGGCCAAGCTGGCGGCGATCGGCGCCGGCGCCTCGGCGGGAACCCTGGCCCGGGTCTGGCAGATGCTGCTGCGCGCCCATGACGACACCCGCCGCGCCCCCGATCCCAAGGCGGCGGTGGACATGGCCCTGATCCGCCTGTGCTACGCTGCAGACTTGCCCGGCCCGGAAGAAGCCCTGCGCGCCCTGCGCGACGGCGCCCCGGCGGGGGGGGGCTCCGGTGGCGGTGGCGGGTCCTCCGGCGGTGGAGGCGGGGGTGGGGCTGGTTTGACCGCCCAGGCCCGGATGGTCGCCCCGCGCCCGGCGCCGCAAGCGGCCACCAAGCTGGAGTCCTTCACCGACGTCATGGCCCTGATCGAGGCGCGGCGAGATATCGGGCTCAAGCTGGACGTGGACCGCTTCATGCGCCCGATCAGCTTCCGCCCCGGCGCCATCACCTATGAGCCGGCGCCCGGCGCGCCCTCCAACCTCGCCCAGCGCCTGGTGGCGCGCCTGAAGGAATGGACCGGCCAGCCCTGGCTGGTGGCGGCCGAGGGCGGCGGTGGCGCGGAAAGCGCCTGGGAGAAAGAAAAGCGCGAGGAACGCGAGACTCGCGCCGAGATCGAAGCCGATCCCTTCGTCCGCTCGGTTATGCAGACCTTCCCCGGCGCCGAGATCGTGGGCATCCGCCGCGCGCCTGTGGTGGTCGAGCCGCCGCCGGTGGAAGACGGCGATACGCCGGAAGATGACGATTAGTTTGACGACTTGGAGCCCCCCATGAAAGACCTCGGCGCCCTGATGAAACAGGCCCAGGCCATGCAGCAGAAGCTGCAGGAAGCCCAGGCCCAGCTGGCCGAGACCCTGGTCGAAGGCGCGGCCGGCGGCGGCATGGTGCGCGTGACCCTGCGGGGCTCGGGCGAGTTGACCGGCGTGGCCATCGACGACGAACTGCTGCGGCCGGGCGAGGGCGAGCTCTTGGCCGACCTCATGGTCGCCGCCCATGCCGACGCCAAGAAGAAGCTGGACGCCGCCCAGGCCGAGACCATGAAGGCGGTGGCTGGCCCCCTGGCCGGCATGCCCGGCTTTCCCAAGTTCTAGACGCCGCATTTGGCCGCCTCCGCCGGACCTGAGATCGAGCGCCTGATCGCCCTCCTGGCCAAGCTGCCAGGGCTGGGACCCCGATCCGCGCGCCGCTCGGCCCTGGCCCTGCTCAAACGCCGCGACCAGCTGCTGATCCCGCTGGCCCAGGCCATGGCGGCGGCGGCCGAGCGGGTGCAGGCCTGTTCCACCTGCGGCGCCCTCGACACCTCCGACCCCTGCGCCGTCTGCGCCGACCGCACGCGCGATGCGGCCCTGCTGTGCGTGGTCGAGGAGGTCGGCGGCTTATGGGCCATGGAGCGCGGCGGCTCGTTTCGCGGGCGCTACCATGTGCTGGGCGGCCTGCTCTCGGCCCTGGATGGGCGAGGGCCTGAGACCTTGCGTGTCGGCGACCTGATTGGCCGGGTGGGCTCGGGTGAGGTGCGCGAAGTTATCCTGGCCCTGCCGGCCACGGTCGACGGCCAGACCACCGCCCACTACCTCGCCGAACGCCTAGCCCCCACCGGCGTCTCGGTCACCAGCCTGGCGCGTGGGGTGCCGGTGGGCGGGGAACTGGACTGGCTGGACGACGGGACGATCGCTCAGGCGCTGAGGGCGCGACGGCCGGCTTAGAGCGGATCCGTTGCCGTTTTGTTCTGGGCGGGCTATAGAATCCCCGCGAAGGCGGTCTGAGCGGCTAATTTTAGAGCGGTCGCTTGCGGGTTCGCGCGCTTTCCGACTCCGCGTAGAAAGCAGAGCATGAACGCGATTTCCCTGATCCTCGCCGCCGTCGCCGTCATCACCAGCCTTGGTCTGGTGGGGGTCCTCATGGCGCTCGGCCGCGAGCGCGCCCGGTCGGCGGAGCTGGATCGGGAGCTGGCGCGGGCGCAGGAGCGGCTGCGCATGACCGAGGCCAATCAAGGACAGATCCAGGAGGCGGTGCGCGCCCAGGCGGCGGCCTCGGCCCAGGTGGTGGCCGAACAGCTGGTCACCCGCGCGGCTGAGACCTTCAAGTCGCAGGAGGAACATTCCAAGGCCCGCATCGAGGCCCAGCTGAAACCGGTGGCGGAAACCCTGGCCAAGTTCCAGGCCCAGGTCACCGCCGTGGAAAAGGCCCGCGCCGAGGAGTCCGGCGGCCTGAAAGCCCAGATCGCGGCCCTGATGCAGGCCTCCACCGACACCCAGGCCGAGGCGCGCAAGCTGTCGGCGGCCCTGAGGCGCGGGGCGGGCGTGCAAGGGCGCTGGGGTGAGCAGACCCTGCGCAACGTGCTGGAGGCCGCCGGCCTGACCAAGCGCTTCGATTTCGAGGAGCAGTTCTCGGTGGACACCGACGAGGGTCGTCGCCGCCCGGACGTCAAGGTGCGCATGCCCGGCGGCGGGGTGTTTGTGATCGACGCCAAATGCTCGCTCAACGCCTTTCTAGAAGCCCAGGACGCGGCCGATGACGCCTCCCGCGAGGCGGCCCTGGCCCGACACGGCGCCAGCGTCCGCGCGCACATGATCGGCCTGTCGGCCAAGGCCTATTGGGACCAGTTCCAGAAGGAGGGCTCCCCCGACTTCGTTGCCATGTTCGTGCCCGGCGACGGCTTCCTGGCCGCCGCTCTCGACCGCGCCCCCGACCTGATGACCGAGGCCATGGAGAAGCGGGTGCTGCTGGTCACACCCACCACCCTGTTCGCGCTGTGCAAGGCGGTGGCCTATGGCTGGAGGGTGGAGGAACAGGCGGCCAACGCCGACCAGATCGCCAGCCTGGGCCGCGAGCTTTACAAGCGCCTGTCGGTGATGGGCGGCCACACCGCGGCCCTCGGCAAGGCCCTGGAGGGCGCGGTCGGCAGGTACAATTCCTTTGTCGCCTCGCTGGAAAGCCAGGTTCTGACCCAGGCCCGCCGGTTCGAGGATCTGGCCGTGGATCACGAGGGCAAGGAGATCCCGGCCCTGGAAGGGGTGGAGGGTGGAATTCGCCCCTTGACCAAGCTAATCAGCGACGATTCGGCTGAGAAGCCGACCTTGACGCTCGGAATTGGCTGACCTACCTGAAGCCCATGGCTCTAAGAGATATCCTGATCGTGCCCGACCCGCGCCTGAAGCAGGTCTCCGCACCCGTCGAAGGCGGGGTCGACGAGGCCCTGCGCGCCTTGATGGATGACATGCTGGAGACCATGTACGAGGCTCCCGGCATCGGCCTGGCCGCGATCCAGATCGGCGTGGCCAAGCGGGTGATCGTCATGGACCTGTCCCGCGAGGACGAACCCAAGGCGCCGCGCTATTTCGTCAATCCGGAAATCACCTGGCGCTCGGAAGAGACTGTCCCCTACGAGGAAGGCTGCCTGTCGATTCCGGACATCTATGATGAGGTCGAGCGTCCGGCGCGGGTGAAGCTGAAATACCTCAACTATCAGGGCGAGCTGATCGAAGAGGATGCCGAGGGCATGTACGCCGTCTGCATCCAGCACGAGATGGACCACCTGGAAGGGGTGCTGTTTATCGACCACCTGTCACGCCTGAAGCGCGACCGCGCGGTGAGCAAGGTCAAGAAGGCCGCCAAGGCCGCTTAATTCTGGTTCTGGTCGCCGGCCTTGGCCTTGGCGTCGTCGGCGGCCCGATGGGCATCCATCCGAGCCTTTTCCGCCGCCTCAGCCGTCTTGTCGGCCGCCGTGGCCGCGCCTTCGCGGATCGCCACGCGCGCGTCGTTGGCGGCGTGGTGCAGGTCGGCGCCGGCCTGTTGTACATTGGGATCCTGGCGGATCTTCTGGCCCTCGGCCGAAACCTCGCCGCCCGCAGCCTTCAGGTCGTGCTTGACGGAATCGGTGTCGGAGCGGGAGCAGGCTGCGGCGGACAAGGCCATCAGTGAAATCATCAATGTACGGGCGTAGGGCATCTTGGTGTTTCCTTCGGATGAGGTTGCAACGGTCGGCTTGAGCGGCGGGTTCCCGCTGAGGCTTTGCGGCGGCGCTTGGCCCCGCTAAACCCCTTGCCCATGCGCATCGCCTTTCTCGGCACCCCCGATTTCGCCGTTCCCGCCCTCTCCGCCCTGGCCGAGGCGGGCCATGAGATCGCGGCGGTCTATTCCCAGCCGCCGGTGCCGCGCGGCCGTGGCCAAGCCCAGCGGCCCTCGGCGGTGCACGCCTTCGCCGAAAGCCGCGGCTATCTCGTGCGAACCCCCGCTTCCATGCGCGATCCGGAAGAGGTCTCCGCCTTCGCCGCCCTTGAGCTGGACGCTGCGGTGGTGGTGGCTTTCGGTCAGATCCTGGTGCGCGAGGTCCTGGACGTCCCCAAACTCGGCTGTTTCAACCTGCACGGCTCGCTGTTGCCGCGCTGGCGGGGCGCCGCGCCGATCCAGCGGGCGGTGATGGCCGGGGACCGCTTCAGTGGGGTCCAGGTCATGCATATGAGCGAAGGCCTGGATGAGGGGCCGGTGCTGATGGGCCAACAGGTGCGCCTGGACGCCCTGGAAACCGCAGGCTCGCTGCATGACCGCCTGGCCCCCATCGGCGCGGCCCTGCTGGTCCGCGCCCTGGAGGCCCTGGCGCGGGGCGAGGCCGTCGAGACGCCGCAGGCCGAGGAAGGCGTCACCTACGCCAAGAAAATCCGCCGCTCCGAAACGCAGATCGATTGGGGCCGGTCGGCGATCGAGATCGACCGGCGCATTCGCGGCCTGTCGCCCTTTCCGGGCGCCTGGACCTATGCGCCGGGCGAGCGCGGGCCGGTCCGGATCAAGGCCCTGCTTTCGGCCGTCGAGGATGGCGAGGGCGAACCGGGCCAGGTGCTGGACGACAGGCTGCTGATCGCCTGCGGTGACGGCGCGATTCGCCTGCTGCGCGCCCAGCGCGAGGGCCGGGCGGCTCAGGAGGCCGATCTCTTTCTGCGCGGTTTTCCGCTCGTCGCAGGGGCGCGTTTGGGCTGATGCCTCGCTACCGTCTTTTGGTCGAATATGACGGCCGTCCCTATTGCGGCTATCAGGCCCAGGCCGATCTGCCCACGGTGCAGGGCTCCATCGAGCGTGCGGTCAAGGCCTTTTGCGGGGAGGATCTGCGCCTGCAGGCCGCCGGGCGCACCGACACCGGGGTCCACGCCACCGGCCAGGTGCTACATATCGATCTGACCAAGGCCTGGAAGCCGGACGTGGTGCGCGACGCCCTCAACGCTCACCTGGTCCCCCAGCCGATCTCGATCCTCGAGGCCACCTTGGCCGAGGGCGATTTCCACGCTCGCTTCTCCGCCACCGGGCGGCGCTATCTCTACCGGATCCTGGCCAGGCGCAGTCCGCCGGCCCTGGACAAGGGCCGGGTCTGGCATTTCAGAAAGCCGCTGGACGCCGAGGCCATGCACGCCGCCGCCCAGGTCCTGATCGGCCTGCACGACTTCACGACCTTTCGCGACCTGAAGTGTCAGGCCAAGTCGCCGGTCAAGACCCTGGACGAGGTGCGGGTGTGGCGCGAGGGCGAGCAGGTGTTGCTGAGCTTCGCCGCGCGCTCCTTCCTGCACCGCCAGGTGCGGTCCATGACCGGCAGCCTGGCCGAGGTTGGGATTGGCCGCTGGACGGCGGCGCATCTGCGCTCGGCCCTGGAGGCCAAGGATCGCCATGCCTGTGGGCCGGTGGCGCCGTCCGACGGGCTCTACCTGACGGGGGTTGACTACGACCCGAACGCCGCGAAATAGCGCTCGATCAGCCGGCCATAGACCTTGGTCAGGTCGCGGATGTGCTCCACCGGCACGCACTCGTCGACCGCGTGCATGGTGGCGTTGACCAGACCCAGTTCCACCACCGGGCACAGGCTGCGGATGAAGCGGGCGTCGGAAATGCCGCCGGTGGTGCTGAGCTCCGGCTTGCGGCCAAGCACGTCCGCGACCGCCGCTGCACAGACCTCCACGAACGGGCCCGGTTCGGTGAGAAAGGCGTTCCCCGTCAGCTTGGTGGTCAGGCCGACCTTGCCGGCGAAGGCTGCGTCCTCGGCGGCGCATTCCTCAGCCAGCCAAGCGATCAAGGCCTGGCCGTCATGGGCCGGGTTGAAGCGGATGTTCAGCCGCGCCTTGGCCTGGGCGGGAATGACATTGGTCGCCGGATTGCCCACGTCCACCGTGGTCACCTCCAGGTTCGAGGCCTGAAAGCCGGCATGGCCCTTATCCAGCACCCGCGCCTGCAGCCGGGCCAAGAGCCGGATCAGCGGGGGAATCGGGTTGGCCGCGTGGTGCGGATAGGCCACATGGCCCTGGGTTCCATCCACGGTGATCCAGGCGTTGAGGCTGCCGCGCCGGCCGATCTTGATCTGGTCGCCGAGCTGGGCCGACGAGGTTGGCTCGCCCAGCACGCAATGGTCGATGCGGTCGCCCTCGGCCCTCAGGGTCTCGACCAGGCGGGCGGTGCCGTCCTCGGCCGCACCCTCCTCGTCGCCGGTGATCAGGAATGACAGTGAGCCCTTGACCTCGGCCAGCGCCGAAGCGGCGGCGAAGGCGGCGATCGCCCCCTTCATGTCCACCGCGCCGCGGCCATACAGCACACCGCCGTCAATCCGGGCCTCGAATGGCCCGCGGCTCCAGGCGGCGGCGTCGCCCACGGGCACCACGTCGGTATGGCCGGCGAAACACAGGTTCGGCCCCGCCTCCCCCCGCCGGGCGTAGAGGTTTTCGATCTCGCCGAAACGCAGGCGCCGGCAGTGAAAGCCGATGGCGGTCAAGGCGTCTTGCAGCACGTCCATGGCTCCGGCGTCCGCGGGGGTGACGGACGGGCGGCGGATCAGGTCCTGGGCGAGGGTGACGGGATCGAGGGTCATGCCTCGCGCTTAACGCCTAAGCTCTGGTGTCGCAATCGGCGGCTGCTGCTGGCGTCGGCGCGTGAGCCAGTTTACCTAGAGGTAAATCCAGTTCTTGCAGCATCGCCGAGCCGCCATGGGCGACCATCGCCACGACCACGACCATCATCACGACCATGACGGCGCCGATCATGCGCCTGGCCATGACCACGGTCACGAGCACGATCATGGGCACGAGCACGAGCACGATCATGACCATAGCCACAGTCACAGCCACGGCCATCATGGCCACGCCCACGCCTCGCCCGACGATCCGCGCTATGGCCTGGCTATCGGCCTGAACGTGCTGATCGTGGTGGCCGAGGCCACCGGCGGCTTCCTTTCCCATTCCACCGCCCTGGTGGCGGATGCGGGGCACAATCTCTCCGACGTGCTGGGCCTGGTGCTCGCCGGGGTGGCCCTATGGCTGTCCAAGCGCCCGGCCAAGGGGCGGCGCACCTATGGCTACGGCAAGGCCACCGTGCTGGCGGCCCTGACCAACAGTATCGTGTTGATGCTGGTCAGCGGCGGCCTGGTGGTCGAGTCGGTCCAGCGGCTGGTGCACCCAGAGGCGGTCCAGCCCGGCCTGGTCATGGCCGTCGCCGCCATCGGCGTGGTCGTCAATACCCTAACCGCCTTGATGTTCGTCAAGAACAGCGGCCATGACGTCAACGCCCGCGGCGCCTTCCTGCACATGGCGGGGGATGCGGCCGTCTCGGTGGGGGTGATCGTCGCCGGCGGCCTGATCGCCCTGACGCACTGGAGCTGGATCGACCCGGTAACCACCATATTGGTGGTGTTGGTGATCGTGATCGGCACCTGGGGGCTGTTGCGGGAATCGGTGGATCTGGCCCTGGACGCGGCCCCGGAAGGCGCCGACCTGAACCGGATCCGTGAATTCCTGCTGCAAGGGCCAGGCGTCACCGATGTGCATGACCTGCACGTCTGGGCCATGAGCACCACGGAAACCGCCCTCACCGCCCATCTAGTGCGTCCGGCGGGCGAGGGCGAGGATCAGTTCCGCAATGGCCTGACCCACGCTCTGGAGCGCCGTTTCGGCGTCCACCACACCACCTTGCAGATCGAGCGCTCGCGCACCGATCACTGCCCGGAGTGCTGATCGGCCTCCGGGCCTGAAGCCGCGCCCGCCGGCACATTGGCGGTGGCCAGCAACAGCCGTGCGGCGTCGCCATAGCGGCCGGTGATCTGCTCGGACAGGGCGAGGCGGTTGCGGCGCCAATCGCGTTCGGCCCGCACCACCTGTTCGGCGCTGACGCCGCCCTCGCCATAGGCCTTGCGCACCATCTCCAGGCGCGCGCTTGACGCATCCAGGGCCCGGGCCTGCTCGGCATAGGCCTGGTTGTCGTGGCCGATGGCTGTCAGACTGTCGGCGACCTGGTTGAACGCCTCCAGAACCGTCTCTTCATAGACCAGCAGGGCCGCGCGGGCGGCGTCCTTGGCTTCACGTTGCTTGGCCTTGAGCTCGCCGCTGTGGAAGATCGGCGCAGTGAGGCCGGCGCCGACGGCCCAGCTGGTCGAGCTCTTGTCGAACAGGGCTCCGGGTGTCAGGGCGTCGAGGCTGAAATTGGCCGACAGGGTGATGTTCGGATAGAGGGCCGCGGTGGCCACGCCGATATCCGCGGTGGCGGAATGCAGCCGCGCCTCGGCCTCCAGGATGTCCGGGCGGTTGCGCACCAGCTCCGAGGGCAGGCTGACCGGCAGGGACATGGGCAGCGACCCGGAGCTGGCGTCAAATCCCGGCGGCGTCCACTCGCCAGGCGCCTTGCCCACTAGCACGGCCATGCGGTGGCGGGCGGCGGCCAGGCGCTGGCGCTGGGCGGGGATCATGGCCTGGTCCTGGGCCAGGGCGGCCTCCGCCTGGGCCGCATCGGCCCTGGAGGCGCCGCCGGCGGCCTGGGCCCTGCGTATCATATCCAGATCGGCCTGGTCGTTGGCCCCGATGTCGTTCAAGTCTTGGATCTGGATGGTGGCGTCGGCGATGACCAGGGCCTGCTCGACCACCTTGCCGGTCAAGGTCAGATAGGCGGCGTCCAGCTCGCGGGCTTGAGCTTCGGCCAGGGCGCGCAAAGACTCCACCTGCCGGCGCTTACCGCCGAACAGGTCCAGATTGTAGCTGACGCTGGGCCCAACCGAATAGAGATTGAACTCGGGATTGGTGGGAAAGGTCAGCCCGGGGGGCAGGTCTTTCAGGTTGAAGGCGCCGCCGGAAAAGGCGTTCAAGTTAGCCCGTTCCCGCTTGACTGTGCTGCTCAGGTCGGCCGTGAGCAGACCGCTTTGTTCGTCGATCTCGGCGCGGGACTGCGCCAGGCGCGCCCGGGCCTCGGCCAGGCTGCGGTTGTTGGCGATGGCCTCGCGCACCAGTTGGTCCAGGGCCGGCGAGTGGAACAGACTCCACCATTCGGCCACCACCTTGTCGCCCACGGCCGCCTGGCTGGGGCCAGGATTGGCGTCGTCGTCCGCTGCCGTATAGCCGCTGGCTACGGGCGCCTTGGGCGGCGCGTAGTTGGGGCCGACAGCAGCGCAGCCGGCGAGCAGGCTGGAGACGGCGACGGTGGCCAGCCAGGGCCCGGCCCGCTTGTTAGTCCGCATGGATATGGAGATCATCGGTGGGGGCTCGTTTGGCCGGACGCATCAGAAGAAGGGCGGGAATCAGGGCGAGGGCGGTGATGGCCATGAGTTTGAAGTCGTCCACATAGGCCACCATCGAGGCCTGCCGCGACGCCTCCAGATCCAGCAGGGCCGCGCCCGCGGGATTGGTCAGGCTGAAGGGCGCATGCAGGGTGCGGATCAGGGGGTTGTCCAAGGTCAGGGGCTCGACTAGGCGCGAATGGACGATCTGGGTGTTCTCTGTATGCAGGGCTTGCATGATCGAGATACCGGCGCTGGAGCCCAGGTTGCGCACCAGGGTGAACACCCCCGCCCCGTCGGCGCGATAGCTGGGGTTCAAGGTGCCGAAGGCCAGGATGGTCAGGGGCACGAAGATCAGGCCGATGCCGAACCCCTGGAACACACCGGTCCAGACGATCAGGCTGGAATCCATGGTCAGGGAATAGTGGGTCATGCCGCTCAGGGCGAAGAAACTGACCAGCAGGCCCACGGTGATGATCAGGCGCACGTCGAAGCGATTGACCAGCCGGCCGACCACGAACATGGCCAGCCAGCTGCCGACGCCGCGCGGGGCGCTGACGACGCCGGTGGTGATCACCGGATAGCCGAGCAACACCTCCATCATCGGTGGCAGCAAAGCCAGGGTCGAAAACAGCAGAATGCCGATGAAGAAGCCGAACACGGTGGAGCTGATGAAGTTGCGGTCGGTGAACAGGGCGCGTGGCAGGAATGGTCGGTCGGCGGTGATTGTGTGGATCGTAAATAGGAAGGCCGAAAGGGCGGCGACGGTGGCTTCTATCCAGATCTCGGTGGATTCGAACCAGGCCTGGCTTTCGCCGCGGTCGAGGAACAGCTGAAAGGCGCCGATGGCCGTGCCCAGGAGGGCGAATCCCATCAGGTCGATCCTGCCCTGGTCCTCGTTCTTGTGGTCGTGGATGAAGGCCGAGACGCCGAGGAAGGCGAAGATGCCGAAGGGCAGGTTGATATAGAACACCCAGCGCCAGCTGAAATCGTCGGTCAGCCAGCCGCCCAGGGCCGGCCCTACAATGGGGCCCAGGATCGCGCCCATGCCCCACATGGCCATGGCCGAGCCCTGTTCCTCGGGCGGATAGATGTCCATCAGCACCGCCTGGGACAGGGGGATCAGGGCGGCGCCGAACAGGCCCTGCAGCAGGCGAAAGCCGACGATCTGGGCCAGGCTGGTGGCCGCACCGCACAGGGCCGAAGCCACGGTGAAGCCGGCGATGGAGATCATGAACACCTGCTTGCGGCCGAACCGGCCCGCCAGCCAACCGGTCATCGGCGTCATGATCGCCGCGGCCACGATATAGGAGGTCAGGACCCAGGTGATCTGGTCCGCCGAGGCCGAGACGCTGCCCTGCATGTGCGGCAGGGCCACATTGGCGATGGTGGTGTCCAGGGAGTTCATCACCGTGGCCAGCATGACGCAGGCGGTGATGATGCCCCGATTGGGATCGCCGGCGGCCTTGGCGGGAGCCGCGGCGCCGACGGCCATGTCGCTCATCGCCGTTCGCCTGCCGCCGCCTGTCCCCCTAGGCGACGCTTGTGGGTGGTGTCGACGGTCACCGAAACGCTCAGGCCCGCGGGCATGGGCACATCGGGCGCCTCGGCGAACACCAGGCGCACAGGCACGCGCTGGGTGACCTTGACCCAGTTGCCGGTGGCGTTTTCAGGGGGCAGAAGGGAGAAGCTGGAGCCGGTGCCCGGGCTGATGGACTCGACCCTCGCCTTGAAATGGCGATCCGGATAGGCGTCGACCTTGACCGTCGCGGTCTGGTCGGCGCGCATATATTCCAGCTGGTTCTCCTTGAAATTGGCGTCGATCCACACTCGTGGCGAGACCAGGGTGAAGACCGGGGTCGAGGCGTTGACATAGTCGCCCACCTGCAGCTGGTCGACCTTGGTGACGATGCCATCCTGCAGGGCCAGCACGTCCACATAGCTGCGGTTCAGGCCGGCGCCAAAGGTGCGGGCCAGGGCCTGGGCGACCACGGGATGGCGGTCCACCGCAATATTGGGATCACCGCCCAGCGCGGCGAGGGCGTTGGCCAGCTGCTGGCGCGCCGCCTCCACCTGCTGGCTGGCCTGGTCGGCCTGGCTGGCCAGTTGCGCCGCCTGGGCCTGGGTGGAGGTGCCTGCCGCGACCAGGTTTTTCTGGCGCTTGGCCTCGCCTTGCAGATAGGCTTGGCTGTCTTGCGCCGACTTCAGGTCGGCCTGGCGCTGGCGATAGGTGGCCTTCAGGCCTTCCACCTGCAGGCGGGCGGCGGCGAGATTGGCCTGGGCCTCGTCATAGGCCGCCTGGAACGGGCGGGCGTCGAGGCGGAACAGCACCTGGCCGGCATTGACCAGCTGACCGTCATGCACCGGCACAGCGATGACCCGGCCGGAAACGCTGCTGCTCACGGAAACACGTGCGCTGTTGGTGGAGGCGTCGTCAGTGGTCTCGTAGCGGCCGCCGGTCAGGTAGAGGAACAGCCCCGCGGCCACCACCAGCACCACCGCGCCGATCATGATCGGCCAGCGCAGCCGGCGCAGCCAGCCGGTGGGGCGGGCGGCCGGCGCCGAGGTGGTGGAGGGGTTCAGCGGCGCGTCTTGGCTCATGGTCAAGGTCCAGGTTCGCGCCGAGAACGGCGCACACAAAAAGTTGGGGTCTGTCCCCAGCATAGAGGATTGATGGGCGCGCGCGACAAGGCCCGTCCCATGAATACCAACTCACGGACGCCATATCGCGAATGAGTGTCGATCAGGTAGGGGATAAGGCTTCCATGAGCCAAATGACAAGATATCACTGGGGATATGCCTGATATTCATTTCGCCGCCTTGGATCTCAACCTGCTGCGGGTGTTCCATGCCCTGGCGGAAGAACGCAGCGTCACCCGGGCTGGCGTGCGGCTCGGTTTGTCGCAATCGGCGGTCAGCCATGCGCTCAATCGCCTCAGATATGTGTTGCAGGACGAGCTGTTCGTGCGCGGACCGGCTGGCATGCGCCCCACCCCCCGCGCGCAAGACATAGCGCCGCGGCTGGAAGAGGGCCTGCGCCAACTTCAACTGGCCCTGGCTCCCACTGAGTTCGTCCCGGCGGAGACCCGGCGCCGCTTCACGATCGCGGCGGGCGCCTATACATCCACGGTGTTGATGCCGTCGGTGATCGCCGCCATGCGCCATGCGGCGCCGTTCGCCGAGGTCCGCCTGCTGTTGGCCGGCGGCTCGCTGGGCGAGGATCTGCTAACGGGCCGTATCGACCTGGCGATCGGCGGCTTCGGCCGTACGACTCCGACCTACGGCCGCGAGGCGCTGTTCTCCGAGACCATGGTCTGGGCCCTCCGCGCCGATCATCCGGCGGCGCGGGCTGGCGCATTGACGTTGGAAGGCCTGGCGGCGACGCCACACGTGATCATGGCCTCGTCGGAGGAGGATCGGGCCGTGGATGGCCGGGTCATCGAAGGCGGGGTCGAGCGCCGGGTGATCTGGGACGATCGCGGCGAGGTCGACGAGGTGCTGGCGAGGGCCGGCTTGCGCCGGACCGTGGCCCTGACGGTGCAGGATGCTCACAGCGCCCTGGCGATCATCAGCCGCTGCGACATGGCCGCACTCGTGCCGCGCCGGCAGTCCGCCACTTTCGCCGCCCAATATGGGCTGAAACTGTTCGAAGCGCCCTATCCCTCGCCGCCAACCCAGGTCGAGGCCCTGTGGCGGCGGGAGGTGGGCGACACCCCGCCCATGGCCTGGCTCAGACGCTGTTTGCGAGCGGCGGCTGCGGAACTATGAATTGGCGTGTGGTGTGGCCGGCCGCCTTGGACTGGGCTAGCGCCTGGGCCTTTCGGGCCTGCGCCCGCTTGCCCATGGTCGCCAGCGTCCCGCCCGCCAGTGTCACGAGGACGAGGTAGTTCAAGATGTTGTTCAAGAGCAGATAGACGATCATGCCATGCCAGCGGGGCGCGTCGGTGTCGTCGAGCTGAAGGGCGTGAAGGGCGAAGCAGAAAGATTCGAACAGCATGGCCAGGCCCAGCCAGAGACTGCTGTAGCGAACCGATACGTAGAGGAACCCCAGGGAGAGCAGAAGGTCGGAGAGAAACATGACCGAAGCGGGAATGGTCAGCCCAGCGGCGGCGCGGGCGAAGTCGGTTCCAAGCCAACTGACCACCACCAGGATCGCCCCCTGCCGTTCAGCCGGACCGCCCTTGGTCCAGGTGAACAGGCAGGTCGAGACCAGCACAATCAGGCTGATCTGGGTGTTGATGTCCTGAAAGTATGTGCTGAACGACATTCCGCGCCCCTGGACGAGCCAGAAGCGCGGATAGCCTAAAATTCTTAATTTTGCAGTAGCGGCAGCTTAGCTGGCGCGGCGCTGGGCCAGTTCGTCGCCGACGACCGCTTCGCCGCCAAAGCTCTTCGGGCCGACGCCGGCGAGCTTGGTGCGGATGCCCAGGCGCAGCTTGGTTTCGGCCAATTCGTTGTGAGCGTGGACCACGGCCCCGCGGGCTTCCGTCAGGGCGCTCAGGGCCGCGCCGATCTTGGCGGCGGCGTCCGAACCGAGGACGGCGGAAAAGCCGATTTCCTGGCGGGCTTCGATCATGCCCCCAAGCAGTTGGGTCGCTTCGAGGATCGCCGCGTCGATAGCGTTTTCGGTGGCGAACAGTTTGTTAGCGACACGTTGAGCGATAAGCGCCTTTTCCACTGGTCTCTCCTAGGTTGGGATCGTTCAGAATGGTAACCGTGCTGTTAAGGTTAAGCTAGTCTGAACAAAACGCAATCAAAAAGAGTGAGCACCCGATTTTGCACGCGGCCGGCCTCGCAAATTCACGCCCTGGTGAAGCGAAGCGTTAGGAAGTTGCGACATAAGGTCCCGGCTGCCGATGGAGCTCGGGGTTGATTTTGACGGGTATCGACGAGCTGGAACCGGGTCCGACCATCGGCGCGCGGGGGATCACCTTCGAGCACCGGATCGCGATCACGGCGCTCGCCACCGCGATCGCGGTGCTGGCGCTGGCCAGCACCATGTTCATTTTCGAGCAGTGGCGAGTGGAGCGATCCAATCACTTTCGCGCCCGTGTCGTGCTCACCAGCCTTATGGCCCGGGAAGTGGCGCCGGCGCTCGCCGGTGGCGATATCCCCACGGCTCGAAGGGTGGCGGCCGAGCTTGGTGTCGTCCCCGGCGTCCGCGAGGCCGTAGTCCACAACGCGGCCGGTGCGGCGGTGATGCGCTGGGCGCCGAGTCCCGCGCCTGGCCCCCCCAAGGGCGAGCTGGTGATCACTCGAGCGCCCATCGCCCAGAACGGCGAGGCCCTCGGCGATATCGTCATGACCTCGGAGCGCCGCGATTTCGCGGGGCTTTTGCCGCGTTATCTTGCGGTCTGCGGCAGCCTGTTCTTCGCCGCCGCCGCCATGGCCCTGTTCATGGGCCGTTGGCTGGCCAGCCGTGTGGTTCAACCGGTCAACGCCCTGTCCAAGGCCATGCGCGACGTCACCGACAGCGGCGACTATTCCGGGCGCGTGCCCAGCTGGGCTCAGGACGAGTTCGGCCAACTGACCGAAAGCTTCAATACGCTGCTGGGTCAGTTGCAGGCCAATGACAAGGCGCTGCATCGCTCGATGATCGATCTGGTGGAGGCGCGCGACGCCGCCCAGGCGGCCAATGTGCTCAAGTCACAGTTCTTGACCAATATGAGCCACGAAATCCGCACGCCGCTGAACGGCGTCCTGGCCATGGCCGAAATCATGGCCCTGGGCGAGTTGGCCCCCAACCAGCGCGAGCGTGTCGAAGTGATCCGCCGGTCGGGCGAGGATCTTCTGGCCGTGCTCAACGACATCCTCGACCTGTCCAAGATCGAGGCGGGTCGGATGGAGATCGAGGACGGCGAGGTCAAGGCCGACGAACTGAAGGTCAGGGTGATCGAAAACTTCGGCAAGGTCGCGGCGGCGCGCAAGAACCTGAAGTTCGATATCGAGGTCCGGTCCGACGCGCAGGGCGTGCGGCATGGCGATCCGACCCGGGTGCTGCAGATTCTCAACTGTCTGGTGTCCAACGCCATCAAGTTCACCGGCGAAGGTTCGGTTCAGGTGGTCATCGATGGCTATGGCCTGGACGGCGGCGACGGCCTGCGGCTTCAGGTCATCGACACCGGTATTGGTATCGCCAGCGACCAGCTTCCTCAGCTGTTCCAGAAGTTCAGCCAAGCCGATGGCTCCAACACCCGGCGCTTCGGTGGCACCGGCCTGGGTCTGACCATCTCGCGCGAACTGGCTCGGCTGATGGGCGGCCGGATCGAGGTGGACAGCACCCAGGGGCGCGGCTCGACCTTCACCGTGGTGCTGCCGCTGGCGCGCCTGGCCCTGCCCGTCCGCACCCCAGCGATCGGCGGCCTGGACGGCCGCGCCCTGCGTGTGCTGGCGGTCGAAGACATTCCCACCAATCAGCTGGTCCTGCGCACCATCCTGCAGGCCTTTGGGGTCGAGCCGGAGATGGTCGAAAATGGCCAGATGGGGCTGGACGCCTGGCGGGCCCATGCGGTCGACCTGATCCTGATGGATATCCAGATGCCGGTGATGGACGGGGTCGAGGCCACACGGGCTATCCGCGCCGAAGAGGCCGCTAGCGGCCGGGCGCGCACGCCGATCATCGCCGTGTCGGCCAACGCCATGCCCAATCAGGTCGCGGCCTATCTGGAGGCGGGCATGGACGGCCATGTGGCCAAGCCGATCGAGCTGGCGAAACTGCACGACGCCATCGTCCGCGTGCTGCCCAATGTCACCCTGCGTCCGGTCAACTAAAGCGTGGATACTCCTCTGCGCATTTGACATCAAACAACTGTTCGACTTGGTTGGCGGCCCTGCCGTCATCCAGGATCCGCACCATGGGCTTCAAGACTGTCCTCATCGCCAATCGTGGCGAGATCGCCGTGCGCATCGCCCGGGCCGTCGCCGGCTTGGGTCTGAAATCGGTAGCGGTGTTCTCCGAGGACGACGCCCGCTCCCTCCACATACGCGCGGCGGACCAGGCGATGGCGCTGAAGGGCGTGGGCGCGCGAGCCTATCTGGACGCAGAGGTGATGATCGCCGCGGCGCTCGAGGCGGGCTGCGACGCCGTGCATCCGGGCTACGGCTTTCTGAGCGAGAACCAGGCCTTCGCCCGCGCCTGCGCCGCCCGGGGCCTGACCTTCATCGGCCCGCGCGCGGAGGCCCTGGCCCTGTTCGGCGACAAGGCCCGCGCCCGCGCCCTGGCGCTCGAGTCCGGCGTGGCGATCGCGCGCGGGACCCAGGCGGCGACCAGCCTGGAACAGGCTCGCGCCTTTTTCGACGCCCTGGGCTCTAGCGGCGCGATGATGATCAAGGCCCTGGCCGGCGGGGGCGGGCGGGGTATGCGGATGGTCGGCGCCGCCAGCGAGATCGAAGAGGCCTTCACCCGCTGCGCCTCCGAGGCCAAGGCGGCCTTCGGCGACGGGGCGCTCTATGTGGAAGAGCTGATCGCGGTGGCCCGCCATATCGAGGTTCAGGTGCTGGGCGACCAACATGGCGGCCTGATCCACCTGTGGGACCGCGACTGCAGCCTGCAGCGTCGCCATCAGAAGCTAATCGAGATCGCCCCCAGCCCGCACCTGTCCGAGGCCCTGCGCGCGCGCCTGACCGAGGCCGCCCTGACCCTGGCCCAGGCGGCGGACTATGACAGCCTGGGCACGTTCGAATTCCTGGTCGACGCCGATGCCGACGACGAGCGGTTCGTGTTCATGGAGGCCAATCCGCGCCTGCAGGTGGAGCATACCGTCACAGAGGAAGTCACCGGGGTGGATCTGGTCCGCGCCCAGATCGAAGTGGCTCAGGGCCGCAGTCTGGCCGAACTGGGCCTCAGCGCGCCGCCGACGCTGATCGGTTACGCCGTTCAGCTGCGGGTCAATACCGAGACCATGGACGCCATCGGCGCAGTCAAGCCCACCGGTGGGGTGATCGGCCTGTTTGAGCCGCCGTCCGGCCCCGGTGTGCGCGTCGACACCTATGGCTATGCCGGCTACGCCACCAATCCCAATTTTGACTCCCTGCTGGCCAAGGTCATCGTCCATGACCGTTCCTCCGATTTCGCGGCCGCCCTGGCCAAGGCCGGCCGGGCGCTGGACGAATTTCGCCTGACCGGAGTGGAGACCAACCTGCCGATCCTGCGCGCCCTGGTCGCGCGGCCGCAGGTGCGCGAGGGGCGGATCTTCACCCGGCTGGTGGAGCGGGAGATCGCCGGCCTGCTGGAAGAGGGCGATGTGGTTTCAACGCGCTTTTTCGAGCCTGATACAGCGAGCGCGGCCACCGGCCACGCGGCTGAGGCCGCCCCGGTGGGGACCGAGCCCCTCGGCGCCCCCACGCAAGGGCTGCTGGTCTCCATCAGCGTCGCCCAGGGCGACCTCGTGCGGCCGGGCCAGGCGGTGGCGGTGCTGGAATCCATGAAGATGGAGCACCTGGTCGAGGCCGTCGCCGGCGGCCGGGTGCGCGCCGTCGCCGCCCGCATCGGCGAGACCCTGTTTGAGGGCCAGCCGATCCTGTTCATCGAACCGGCGGAAGTCGACCACCACGCTGGCGAGACCGAGGAGGCTGTCGACCTGGACGCCATCCGCCCCGACCTGGCGGAGCTGAACCAGAGGCGCGATTTCGGCCTGGACGCTCACCGGCCGGAGGCGGTGGCCAAGCGCCACAAGCTACATATGCGCACCGCCCGCGAGAATGTGGACGCCATCGTCGATGCTGGCAGCTTCATCGAATACGGCGCCCTGGCCATCGCCGCCCAGCGCCGCCGGCGCTCCACCGACGACCTGATGCGCAACACTCCCGCCGACGGCCTGATCACTGGCATCGGATCGGTCAATGGCGATCTGTTCGGCGAGGAACGCAGTCGCTGCGCGGTGCTGGCCTATGACTATACGGTGCTGGCGGGCACCCAGGGCACCGCCAACCACAAGAAGACCGACCGTATCCTGCAGGTGGCCGAGCGAGAGCGCTTGCCGGTGATCTGGTTCGCCGAGGGCGGCGGCGGGCGGCCCGGCGACACCGATGGGCTGGGCGCCACCGGCCTGGATGTGCCCACCTTCGAGCTCTATGCACGAATGAGCGGCCTGGCCCCGCGCATCGGCATCGCCGCCGGCCGCTGTTTCGCTGGCAACGCCGTCTTCTGGGGTTGCTCGGACATCACCATCGCCACCAAGAATTCCACCATCGGCATGAGCGGGCCGGCCATGATCGAGGGCGGTGGCCTGGGCGTCTTCACCCCCGAACAGGTGGGTCCGATCGCCGTGCAGGACACCAATGGCGTGGTGGATCTGGTGGCCGAAGACGAGCTGGAGGCCGCGGATCTGGCCCGCCGGTTGATGGCCTATTTCCAGGGCCCGATCGCCGACTGGACCTGCGCCGACCAGCGCCGGCTGCGCCGGGCGATCCCGGAAAACCGGCTGCGCGTCTATGATGTACGGGCCCTGATCCGGCTGCTGGTCGACGAGGCGAGCTTCCTCGAAATCCGCTCCGGCTTCGGCAAGGGCATGATCACCGGTTTCGCCCGCATCGAGGGCCGGCCCGTGGGTCTGATCGCCAACGATCCGCGCTTGCTCGGCGGCGCCATCGACGCCGACGGGGCCACCAAGGCCGCGCGGTTCATGCAGCTGTGCGACGCCTTCGACCTGCCGCTCTTGTCCCTGTGCGACACCCCCGGCTTCATGGTCGGGCCGGACGCCGAAAAGACAGCGCCCGTGCGGCACGGCTCGCGCATGTTCGTCACCGCCGGGGCCATGCAGGTTCCGATCTTCTCCATCGTCCTGCGCAAGGGCTATGGCCTGGGCGCCCAGGCCATGACCGGCGGCACTTTTCCCGCCAGCTTCTTCACCATCGCCTGGCCTACGGGCGAGTTCGGTGGCATGGGCCTGGAGGGCGCCGTGCGCCTCGGCTACCGCAAGGAGCTGGAGGCCGAGACCGATCCCGCGGCCAAAAAGGCCCTGTTCGACCAGCTGGTGGCCCGCAGCTATGAGCGCGGCAAGGCGGTCAATGTGGCCCAGGTGCTGGAGATCGACGCGGTGATCGACCCGGTGGACTCTCGCGCCTGGATCGCCCGGGGGCTGAAATCGCGCGCGCCACGGGTCGAGACCGAGCGGCGGCGGTTCATCGACACCTGGTGAGGCTCCCACTTTCGGCCAGCGCGCGCTCGTCTATGTTGCCCCAAACTCGGGGACCCTCCGCATGAATCGCCGTTTCACCTACCTGCTGATCACCGCCATGCTGGTGGGGATCGCCACCGGCTACGGCCTGCATGGCTGGCTGCCGGATGAGGCCGCGCGCACCCGGTGGGAAGGCTATTTCGGCGTCGTCACCTTCGCCTTCCTGCAGCTGATCAAGATGATCATCGCTCCCCTGGTGATTTCCACCCTGATCGCCGGGGTGGCCCATATGGAGGACGCCGCCGCCGTGGGCCGGGTGGGGGCCAAGACCATGGGCTGGTTCATCGGCGCCTCGCTGGTTTCCCTGACCATTGGCCTGATGATGGTGCATCTGCTGCAGCCGGGGATGGGCCTGGCCCCGCCGGCGGCTTCGGCGGCCGCCGCTCACGTGGTCGATACGTCCAGCTTCAACGTCAAGGATTTCGTCGCCCATGTGATCCCGTCCTCCATCGTCGACGCCATGGCCAAGAACGAGATCCTGCAGATCGTGGTGTTCTCGGTGCTGTTCGGCCTGGCCATCGCCTCCACGCCCAACGGCGCTCCAGCGGTGATCACCCTGGCCGAGCAGGTGGCGCGGGTGATGATGAAAGTCACTGGCTATGTGATGAGCCTGGCGCCCCTGGCCATCTTCGCCGCCCTGGCGGCCACGGTGACCCACTATGGTGTCGGCGTACTGATCACCTACGCTAAGTTCGTGGGTGGCTTCTATCTGTCCTTGGCCATCCTATGGGGCGTGTTGCTGGCCGCCGGATCCACGGTGATCGGCCGCCGGGTGCTGACCCTGTTCGGCCTGATCCGCGAGCCGGCCCTTTTGGCCTTCTCCACCGCCAGTTCAGAGGCGGCCTATCCCGGCACCCTGGAGGCCCTGCAGGCCTTCGGCGTCTCGCGCCGGGTGGCCAGTTTCGTGCTGCCCCTGGGCTACTCGTTCAATCTGGACGGGTCGATGATGTACTGCACCTTCGCCACCCTGTTCATCGCCCAGGCCTACGGGATCTCCTTAAGCATCGGCCAGCAGATCCTGATGCTGCTGATCTTGATGGTCACCTCCAAGGGTATGGCGGGCGTGCCGCGTGCGTCCTTGGTGGTGATCGCCGCCACTCTGAGCTTCTTTCACCTGCCCGAGGCCGGCCTGCTGCTGGTCCTGGCCGTGGATCACCTGCTGGACATGGGCCGCAGCGCCACCAACGTGGTGGGCAATTCGGTGGCGGCGTCGGTGGTGGCTAAGTGGGAAGGGCAGTTGGGGGAAGCGGGGGCTTAGGCCTGGCGCTCTTTTTCAACCGTCATCGTCGCGCTTGTCGCGGCGACCCATGCCCTGAAGGCGCCGCCGCGACGGTTTCTCAAGATGAATCCTGCGCCCATGGGTTGGCCCGTTCGTTCACGGCATGGATGGCCGGCATGCGCCAGCCATGAGGGTGAAAGGGAAGGGCGCGGCCCTAAACATTCGATTCCGTGAACGCGGAATAGACCAGGGTCCGCAGCTGCCGGCGGATCGGATAGGCGGAGGACGGCAAGAGCTGGGTCATCAGGATGGCGATCAGCTCTTCCTTGGGGTCGATCCAGAAGGCGGTGGAGGCCGCGCCGCCCCAGGACAGGTCGCCCACGGTCGCCGGGATCAGGGTTCCCGCCGGATCGACGGTGGTGGAAAAGCCCAACCCGAAACCCAGGCCGGCATAGGCCGCCTCGCTGAACAGGGAGCGGGACATCTCAGTCAGCTCTTTGCCGCCGGGCAGGTGGTTGGCGCCCATCAACTGCAGGGTCTTGGGGCTGACATAGCGCCGCCCGTCCAGTTCGCCCTTGTTCAGCACCATCCGGCAAAAGCGCAGATAGTCCTGGGCGGTGGAGACCAGGCCGCCGCCGCCGGAGACGAACCTGGGGGGCTTCAGATAACTGCTCTTGGTGGGATCGTCCTGCAGCACCACGCCCTTGGCCGTCAGGCTGTAACAGGCAGCCAGCCGCCCCGCCTCGCCCTGCGGCACGAAAAAGCCGGTGTCGGTCATGCCCAGGGGATCGAACAGCCGGCTGCGCAGGAACTTCTCGAACGGCTCGCCGCTGATCTTGCCGATCAGGTAGCCCAGGACATCGGTGGAGACGGAATAGTTCCAGGCCGCGCCCGGCGAAAACTCCAGCGGCACGCCGGCCAGGGCCTCGATCATGCCGTCCAAGGTGCCCTGGGTCTCGATCTCGCCTATGCCCAGCTTGCGGTAGGCGGCGTCCACATTGCCGCGCTGCTGGAAACCGTAGGTCAGTCCCGAGGTATGGCGCAGCAGGTCGACGATCAGCATCGGCCGCTCGCAGGGTTTGGTGCGAAAGGTCTCCATGAAGCCGCCGTCGTAGACGCCAAGGTTCTTCCAGGCCGGAATGTAGCGGCTCACTGGATCGTCCAGCGCCACCAGGCCCTGCTCCACCAGCATCATGAAGGCCAGGCTGGTGATCGGCTTGGTCATGGAATAGATGCGAAACAGAGTGTCGGCCCGCATGGGCCGCTGGCGCTCGGCGTCCATGGCCCCCAGCACCCCCAGATGGGCGGTCTCGCCGCGACGGGAGACCAGCACCACCGCGCCCTTCAGCTTGCCGGTATCCACATACTGGGTCTGCAGGAAATGATCGATGTAGCTCAAACGCTCGGCGGACAGTCCGGCTGTGTCCGGCTTTGTGGGCATGGGCTAACTCCCCAGGGTCGATGGCTGCACGCATCGCTTGGTCTCGACACGCGTTCAGATTTCAAGGCAGAGATACCTTCGCCTTGAAGCCGTCGTAGAGGAAGTCCAAACCGGCCGCCTTAGCTTTGGACGGCGATTCCTTGTGTCTGGGCGCGGCCGCAGGTCCGCCATCTTCGGAGGTCTAATGAGCGCGCCTGAATCTGGTTCGACGCCGCCTTCCGGCCCGACGCCGCCCAGCTATGGTTATCGCGCCCCGCCCCCGCGCAAACGCCCGGCCTGGCGCACCATGATGTGGATCGGCCTGGCCGTGGCGGCGGTGATCGCGGTGGGCTTCCTGCTGACCCCGCACGACGCCGCCAACAAAAGCGGCCATGGCGGTCGCGGTGGCGGCGCGGCGGGCGCGGGAGCCGGCGCCCCGGGCGGAGCGGGCGGTGGAGGCGGACGTCGTCCGCCCACTGTGGTCGGCGTGGCCACGGCGCAAAAGGCCGACATGCCGGTGGAACTGACGGCCCTGGGCACGGTGACGCCGCCGGCCAATGTGACGGTGCAGCCGCGCATCGCCGGCAATCTGGTGCGGGTGGACTTCAAGGAAGGCCAGATGGTTCGCGCTGGCCAGCTTCTGGCCGAGATCGACGACCGCCCTTATGTCATCGCCCTGCAGCAGTCGCAGGGCCAGCTTTTGCGGGACGAGGCGGCCCTGGCCGACGCCAAGCTGGACCTGGAGCGCTATCGCACCCTGGTGTCGCAGGACTCCATCGCCAAGCAACAGCTCGACACCCAGGCGGCCCTGGTCAAGCAGGACGAGGGGGTGGTCAAGACCGACCAGGCCGCCGTGGCCAACGCCAGGCTCAATATCGAATATTGCCACATCACCGCGCCGGTGGCCGGGCGGGTGGGCCTGCGCCAGGTGGACCCGGGCAACTATGTGACCAGCAGCTCCACCAACGGTCTCGTCGTCGTCACCCAGATCGACCCGATGGACGTGGTCTTCACCCTGCCCGAGGACTCCGTGCCCCAGGTCTCCGCCCGCATCCACGCCGGCGCGGTGCTAACGGCCACGGCGCTGGACCGGTCGGGGGCCGCCACCCTGGCCCAGGGGACCCTGTCCACCCTCGACAACCAGATCGACACCTCCACCGGCACGGTCAAGGCCAAGGCGCGGTTCGCCAACGGTTCCGGCGCCCTTTTCCCCAACCAGTTCGTCAATATCCGGCTGCTGGTGGACACCATCACGGATGCGGTGGTGGTGCCGTCCCAGGCCGTGCGGCATGGCTCGCAGGGCGACTATGTCTACACTATCGACCTGGACCAGAACGCCAAGATCACCCCGGTCAAGACCGGCCAGATCGATGGCGAGCGCACCCAGCTGTTGTCTGGCGTCCAGGTGGGCGACCAGGTGGTCACTGACGGCGGCGACCGCCTGCGCGACGGCGCCCCGGTGATCCTGCCCAGCGATGTGCCGGCGCTGCAGAAGGCCAACAAGCCGCCGGAGAAGACCGGCTTCTTCGGATGGTTGTCCGGCCTGTTCGCCAAGAAACCGGCCGGTTCGGCCGCGGCCTCCGGCGCCGCCGCCGACAGCGGGGCTCAGGCCTCTTCGGGCAGCTATGGCGGCGGCCAGGGCGGTGGTTCCGGGAGCGGGGGTCATGGCAGCGGCCACGGTGGTGGTGCGCGCTTCCAGGCCATGCTCGAGCCCCTGGGCCTGACGCCAAACCAGCAGGCCAAGGTCCGGCCGATCATCGCGGGCATACGCCAAAAGGCCATGGCCGCCGGCGAGGACCGCGCAGCTCGCGCCGCGGCGATGAAGGATGGCGTGGCCCAGATCGAGGCGATCTTGACGCCGGAACAGAAGGTCAAGTTCGAGCAGGAACGCGCCCAGATGAAGGCGGGCGGCGGTGGCGGTGGTGGGGGTGTGGCCTCCGCCGGCCCGGCCACGGCGGCGTCCGCCTCATCCGAGGCGCCCGCTTCCGCGTCCGCACCGGCTGAACGTCCGCAAGGCGGACCGGGCGCTGGTGGCGGTGGTGGCGACCGTTTGGCCCGGCTGACCTCCGCGCTCAACCTCGACGCCGATCAACAGGCCAAGGCCAAGGCGATCTTCGCCGCCGCCCGGGAAAAGGCGCAAGCCTCCAGCGATCCGGACGCCCGCCGCACCGCCATGCACGACGCCACAACCCAGCTCGAAGCCATCCTGCGGCCTGACCAGAAGGCCAAGGCGGCCGAACTGCGCTCCCACATGGGCGGCGGCGGCCAGGGCGGCGCGCCGCAGTGACGGCTGTTTCCATGGTCGATAGCGTCACGATGTCAAGGAACGGACCCAAACCGGAGGCGGCCCGCGAAGCGGTGGAGGGGGCGGCGCTGAGCGTGCAGGTATTTGAACTAGCCCGTCCGTCGAGCGCCGCCCGATGAACCCGTCACGCCCGTTCATCATGCGGCCGGTGGCCACGTCGCTACTGATGGCGGCGATCCTGCTGGCTGGGTTCGTCAGCTTCAGGTTCCTGCCGTTGTCGGCCCTGCCCGAGGTCGACTACCCGACCATCCAGGTCCAGACCTTCTATCCCGGCGCCAGTCCGGATGTGATGGCCACCACGGTCACCGCGCCGCTGGAGCGCCAGCTGGGCGAGATGGCCGACCTGAAGCGGATGTCGTCGGTCAGTTCCGGCGGCGCCTCGGTCATCACCCTGCAGTTCAATCTGGATCTGTCCCTGGACGTGGCCGAGCAGGAGGTGCAGGCGGCGATCAATGCGGGCACCAACCTTCTGCCCGCCGACCTGCCGGCGCCGCCAATCTACGCCAAGGTCAATCCGGCCGACGCGCCGGTGATGACCATCGCCCTGACCTCCAAGACCACGCCCCTGACCCAGGTCGAGGACCTGGCCGACACCCGCATCGCCCAGAAGATCTCTCAGCTCAGCGGGGTGGGCCTGGTGTCCATCTCCGGCGGCCAGCGGCCGGCCGTGCGCATCCAGGTCAACAGCCAGGCCCTGTCGGCCGCCGGCATGACCATGGAGACCCTGCGCACCGCTATCTCCAACGCCAATTCCAATGGCGCCAAGGGCTCGTTCGACGGCCCGACCCAGGCGGTCAATATCGACGCCAACGACCAGCTGACCGATGTGGACAGCTATATGAGCCTGGTAGTGGCCTATAAGAACGGCGCCCCCATCCGCCTGCGCGACGTGGCCACCGCGGTCAATAGCGCGGAGAACACCCGCCTGGGCGCCTGGATCAACACCACGCCCGCCGTGCTGCTGAACGTCCAGCGCCAGCCGGGCGCCAACGTCATCACCACGGTCGACGCGATCAAGAAGGCCCTGCCTCAGCTTGAGGCCTCTATGCCCGCTGGGGTCGATGTGGCCGTGGTCAGCGACCGCACCACCGGCATCCGCGCTTCGGTGGAGGATGTGGAGTTCGAACTGCTCTTGGCCGTGGCCCTGGTGGTGGCGGTGATTTTCGTCTTTCTGCGCAGCGTGCCGGCGACCTTCATCGCCGGAGTGGCTGTGCCCCTGTCCCTGGTGGGCGCCTTCGCCGCCATGTATTTCCTCAAGTTCAGCCTCAACAACCTGACCTTGATGGCCCTGACCATCGCCACCGGCTTCGTGGTCGATGACGCCATCGTCATGCTGGAGAACATTTCCCGCTATATCGAGGCGGGGGAAAAGCCCCTGGAGGCGGCGCTGAAGGGCGCCTCCCAGATCGGCTTCACTATCATCTCGCTGACCGTGTCCCTGATCGCGGTGCTGATCCCGCTGCTGTTCATGGGCGATGTGGTGGGGCGGCTGTTCCGCGAATTCGCCATCACCCTGGCCATCACCATCGTCCTGTCGGCCGTGGTGTCGCTCACCCTGGCGCCGACCCTGGCCGCGCGCTGGCTGAGGCCGCACCAGCAGCCCAAGCCGGGCGGCCTGATGGCCCGCACCGAAAAGGCGTTCGACGACATCATCGCCGGCTATGACAGGGCCCTGCAGTGGGTGCTGGACCGCCAGCCCCTGACCTTGATCGTCGCCCTGGCCACCCTGGCCGTGACCGCCCTGCTCTATGTGGTCATTCCCAAGGGCCTGTTTCCCACCCAGGACACCGGCCTGATCCAGGGCGTCACCCAGGCCGCGCAATCGGTGTCCTATGGCCGCATGGCCCAGCTGCAGGAGCAGCTGGCCGGGGTGCTGGTCAAGGATCCCGACGTGGTCAGCGTCTCGGGCAATATCGGCGTCGACGGCACCAACAACACCCTCAACGCCGGCCGGTTGATGATCAACCTCAAGCCGCACGGCCACCGCACAGCCTCGGCCAGCGCCATTCTCGAGCGGCTGCGCAAGGAGTCGGGCCAGGTGGCCGGCATCAGCCTGGCCCTGCAACCGGTGCAGGATCTGACCATCGACGCCAATGTCAGCCCAACCCAGTACCAGTTCGCCCTGGAAGGCTCCAACCAGGCCGATATCGACACCTGGGCGGCCAAGCTGGTGGAGCGGCTGGGCCAGACCAAGCAGGTGCGCAATGCCTCCGCCGACGTGCAGGGCGAGGGCCAGTCAGCCTATATCGACATCGACCGGGCCACCGCCGCCCGGCTGGGCGTGACCCCCGCCACGGTGGACGAGATCCTCTACGACAGCTTCGGCCAGAGGATCATCTCGACCATCTTCACCCAGTCCAACCAGTACCGGGTGATCCTGGAGGCCGACCCGACCTTGCTGCAGACGCCCCAGGCCCTGGGCGAGATCTATATGCAGTCCACCGCCGGGACGGCGACGCCGCTGTCGGCCTTCGCCACCATCCATCGCCAGGTCGCGCCGCTGCAGGTCAACCATGTGGGCCAGTTCCCCGCGGCCAACATCTCCTTCGACACCGCGCCCAAGGTGTCGATCGGGGCGGCGGTGTCGGCGATCAAGGCGGCCGAGGCCGACATCAAGGTTCCGGCGACGATCAACACCACCTTCCTGGGCGCCGCCCAGGCCTTCCAGGCCTCGCTCAGCAACGAGCTGTGGCTGATCCTGGCCGCCATCATCACCGTCTATATCGTTCTGGGCGTGCTCTATGAGAGCTATATCCACCCGATCACCATCCTCTCGACCCTGCCCTCGGCCGGGGTCGGGGCGCTGCTGGCCCTGATCATCTTCGGCCAGGACCTGGGGGTGATGGGCATTATCGGCATCATCCTCCTGATCGGCATCGTCAAGAAGAACGCCATCATGATGATCGACTTCGCGCTCGAGGCCGAGCGTGAAGAGGGGCTGGCGCCGCGCGAGGCGATCCATAAGGCGGCCCTGCTGCGCTTCCGGCCGATCCTGATGACCACCCTGGCCGCCCTGTTCGGGGCCCTGCCCCTGATGCTGGGCTGGGGCGTGGGGTCGGAGCTGCGCCATCCCATGGGCATCGCCATCGTCGGCGGGCTGATCGTCAGCCAGATGCTGACCCTGTTCACCACCCCGGTGATCTATCTGCAGTTCGACAAGTTGGCCCGAAAGCTGGATCGCCGACCGCATCTGGACACCTCGGGCTTGGTGGCGCCGGGTCCCGAGGCGCCGAGCCCATGAACTTCTCGGAGGTTTTCGTCCGGCGGCCGATCGCCACCACCCTCCTGACCATCGGTCTGGCCATAGCGGGGATTGCGGCCTTTTTCCTGCTGCCGGTGGCGCCCCTGCCCACGGTGGATTTCCCCACCGTGTTCGTCCAGGCCAACCTGCCCGGGGCCAGTCCCGAGACCATGGCCACCAGCGTCGCCACGCCCCTGGAACGCCACCTGGGCCTGATCGCCGACGTGACCGAAATGACTTCGCAGAGCCGGGTGGGGTCCAGCACGGTGGTGCTGCAGTTCGGCCTGGACCGGGATATCGACGGCGCCGCGCGGGACGTGCAGGCGGCGATCGTGGCCTCTCGCGTGGACCTGCCTTCAACGCTGCGGTCCAATCCCACCTACCGCAAGGCCAATCCCTCGGCGGCGCCGATCCTGATCTTGGCCCTGACCTCGGCCACGCGAAAGCCGACCCAGATCTATGACGCCGCCGCCAATCTGATTCAGCAGAAGCTGTCCCAAGTGGAGGGCGTGGGCGAGGTCAATATCGGCGGCGGATCCTTGCCGGCGGTGCGGGTCGAGCTCAATCCCAACGCTCTGACCCGCTACGGGATCGGCATGGAGGATGTGCGCGCGGCCCTGGCCTCGGCCAACGCCAACCGGCCGAAAGGCGTGGTCGAGGAAGGTGGGCAGCGGCTACAGATCTACACCAATGACGCCGGCATCGTCGCCGCCGACTATGCGCCGCTGGTGATCGCCTATCGTAATGGCGCGGCGGTGCGCCTGTCGGATATCGCCCTGGTGCGCGACGGCCAGGAGGACGTGCACAATCTCGGCCTGTTCGCCAGCCGCTCCACAGTCGGCGGCAGAGAAACCGTCAGCGACAGCCGCCCGTCGATCGTGGTGTTCATCACCAAGCAGCCCGGCGCCAATGTCATCGCCACCGTGGACGCCATTAAGGCCGACCTGCCAGGGCTGCAGGCGGCCCTGCCGTCCGATATCGACATGAGCGTCGCCTCCGACCAGACCACCTCCATCCGCGCCTCGCTGAAAGAGGTCGAGCGCACCCTGCTGATCGCCACCCTCCTAGTGGTGGTGGTGGTGGCGGTGTTCCTGCGCAGCGGTTCGTCGACCCTGATCCCGGCCGTGGCGGTGGTCAGCTCTCTGCTGGGCACGCTGGGGGTGATGTACCTGTTGGGCTACAGCCTCGACAACCTGTCGCTGATGGCCCTGACAGTCTCCACCGGCTTCGTGGTCGATGACGCCATCGTGGTGCTGGAGAACATCACCCGCCACATCGAACAGGGCATGAACCGCTTTGAGGCCGCGCTTCTGGGGGCGCGCGAAGTGGGGTTCACGGTGTTCTCCATCAGCGTGTCGCTGATCGCCGTGTTCATTCCCATCCTGCTCATGGGCGGCATTGTCGGGCGGCTGTTCCGCGAGTTCGCGGTGACCCTGTCCACCTCGATCCTGATCTCCCTGGTGATCTCCCTCACCGCCACGCCGATGATGTGCGCCTATATCGCCGGCAAACCCAAGCCCAGGCATGAACAGGGCCGGCTCGCCCGCCTGTCCGAAGGCGCTTTCGACGCCATGGCCAGCGCCTATCGTCGGGCGCTGATCTGGGCCCTGGATTCAGGGCCGGTGATGCTGGCCATCCTGTTTTTGACCATCGGCCTGAACATCTATCTCTACGCCATCGTGCCCAAGGGTTTCTTCCCGCAGCAGAGCAACGGCAGCCTGTCGGGCTTCATGCAGACCGACCAGAGCGCCTCCTTCCAGCTGACCCAGACCCGGCTGCGCCGCTATATCGACCTGATCAAGGCCGACCCGGACGTGCAGCAGATCACCGGCTTCACCGGAGGCCGCTCGGCCGGCGGCCAGGTGTTCGTCACTCTGCGCCCCGAGCCGCAAAGAAAAGGACGCCCAACCGACGACGAGGTGATCACTCGCCTGCGCGGCAAGCTGCTCACCGTCACCGGCGCGAGCATGTTCCTGCAGTCGCAGCAGGATGTGCGGGCCGGCGGCCGCCAAAGCTTCGCCCAGTACCAGTACACCCTCAAGGCCGACGACCTGGCGACCCTGAAGACCTGGGCCACCAAGCTGGGCGAAGAGCTCAAGAAGCAGCCGATCTTGACCGATGTGAACTCCGACCAGGAGGATCATGGCCTGGAAAGCTTCGTCACCATCGACCGTGACAGCGCCGCTCGGCTGGGCCTGACGGCGGCGGATGTGGACAACGCCCTCTACGACGCCTTCGGCCAGCGGCAGGTCTCCACAATCTACAACGCGCTCAACCAGTATCATGTGATCATGGAGGTGGCGCCGCAGTACAATCAGGAGCCCGCCGCCCTGGGCGCGCTCTACATCTCCAACAAATCGGCCGCGACCACGACCAGGTCGTCGGCCGCCACCGCGGCGACCGCGGCCACAACCGGCTCGACCACCACCGTGGCCGCCACCGGATCGGCGCCGGCGACCACCAACGCCCTGTCCCAGACCTCTCTGCTGGCTAGCGGCTCCAACGGCGCGTCTGTCGCCGGCGGAACCCCGTCCAGCCTGGTGGGGCCCGCGGCGCCGCCAGCCCGCGGCGCCTCCAACGGCGTGGCGGTCAGCGCCGTGGCCGAACGCATGGTCCCCTTGGCCGCCATCTCCAGCTTTGGCCCCTCCGCGGCGCCCACCTCGGTCAATCACCAGGACGGCCAGGTCGCCACCACCCTGTCGTTCAACCTGCAGCCCGGCCATTCGATCAGCGAGGCGGTGACGGCCATCGACCAGGCCGAGCAGGCCGTTCATATGCCGGCCACAGTCCATGGCGGCTTCGCCGGCACGGCCCAGCAGGCCCAGGCCACCTTCTCCAACGAGCCGGTGCTGATCGCCACTGCGCTGCTGGCCATCTATATCGTGCTGGGCATCCTGTATGAGAGCTATGTCCACCCCCTGACCGTGCTCTCAACCCTGCCCTCGGCGGGGGTAGGCGCCTCCCTGGCCCTGATCCTGTTCAAGACCGAGTTCAGCCTGATCGCCCTGATCGGCGTCATCCTGCTGATCGGCATCGTCAAGAAGAACGCCATCATGATCATCGACTTCGCCCTGGACGCGGAGCGATCCCAGGGTCTGTCCACCCGCGATGCGATCTTTCAGGCCTGTGTGCTGCGCTTTCGGCCGATCATGATGACCACCTTCGCCGCAATCCTCGGCGCCCTGCCCCTGGTGTTGAACAGCGGGGAGGGCTCCGAACTGCGCAAGCCCCTGGGCATCACCATTATCGGCGGCCTGCTGGTCAGTCAGCTGCTGACCCTTCTGACCACGCCAGTGGTCTATCTCTATCTCGACCGTTTCCGTCGGCGTTCGGCTAACGAGCGCCACCTCAGCCGCGGCGTCGGCGTCACCCCGCCCGAGGTCGATTTCGGCCCCGAAGCCGCCGTCTAGGAATGCGAGCCATGTTCCTCACCCTCCCACCCCGCCGATCCGCCCGATCGCTGGCGCTAACACTTCTGGCGAGCAGCCTGTTGTCCGCCTGCGCCGTGGGTCCCGACTATCACCGCCCGGCCATGGCCACGCCGCCGGCCTTCAAGGAGGCCGCCGGCTGGACCTCCGCCGTTCCCGCCGATGGGCTCGACCGCGGCGATTGGTGGACCATGTTCAACGATCCCATGCTGAACGACCTTGAAGCCAAGGTTCTCATCTCCAACCAGAACCTGGCCGCCTCCGAGGCCGCCTACCGCCAGGCCCGCGCGGTGGTGGCCGAAGATCGCGCCACCCTGTTCCCCAGTCTGGATTTGACAGGTGCGGCCACCCGCGCCCAGCGCGGCGGCGGCAGCATCACCGGCGTCAACAGCGCCAGCCTCAACAACAGCCCCACCAACAGCTACCAGGCCGCCCTAGGCGCGAGCTGGGCGCCGGACATCTGGGGCAAGATCCGCCGCACGGTGGAGAACGCCAAAGACGCCGAACAGGCCACCGAGGCCGACCTGGCCAACGCCCGCCTGTCCGCCCAGAGCGAGCTGGCCACAGACTATATCCAGCTGCGCCTGGCCGACGCCGACAAAGCGCTCCTGACCAAGACCACCCAGGCCTATGCGCGCTCGCTGCAGATCACCCAGAACCAGTACAAGGTCGGGGTGGCGGCCAAGAGCGACGTGCTGCAGGCCCAGACCCAGTTGACCAACGCCCAGGCCAGCCTTGTGGACGACGACCGCCAACGCACCGCCGCCGAGCACGCCATCGCCATGCTCACCGGAATGGCGCCGGCCAACCTGACCATCGCCCCGGTTCAGGATTGGTCGCCCCAGCCGCCGCCGACCCCCCAGGGCGTGCCGTCGACGCTGATGCAGCGCCGTCCGGACATAGCCGCCGCCGAACGCCGGGCCGCCGCCGCCAACGCCCTGATCGGGGTCCAGGTCGCCGGCTATTTCCCCGACCTGACCCTGACCGGCTCCTACGGTTTCGCCTCCAGCGCCCTGAACACTTTGTTCAAGAGCTCCAACGCCGCATGGTCCTATGGCGGCAGCGTAGCCCAGACCGTGTTCGACGCTGGCGCCACCAGCGCCCGGGTGCGCGGGGCGCGGGCCGGCTATGACCAGGCGGTGGCCAACTATCGCCAGACCTCCCTGACCGCCTTCCAGCAGGTGGAGGACGCCCTGGCCGCCGCCCGTGTGCTGCAGGACGAAGCGATCCTGCGCCAACAGGCTTCCACCTCAGCCGACCAGGCCGAGCAGATCGCCCTGAACCAGTACAAGGCCGGCCAGACCGCCTACACCACGGTGGTGGTCGCCCAGGCCACCGCCCTGTCGGCGCGCCAAGCCCTGCTGACAACTCAGGGCCAGCGCGTGACCAATTCCATCACCCTGATCGAGGCCTTGGGCGGTGGCTGGTCGGGAAAGTTGAAGTAGCGGTCCGCTGGGCAAGCTGTCTAAGGTTACCGCCTATTCATCCGGAAAGCCTTTGTCCGCGCCGCCAAGCTCACTAGATTAGCCTCCGCTCGGCCGCGCCGCGGCTGTTTTCGGGAGAACCGCTCGTGATGTCCTGGACCGCGCGTCTGAAGACGCTGGCCATCGCCCTTGTGCTGCCCCTGGCCCTGGCCGGCTGCGGGATCAACACCATCCCCACCCGCGAGGAATTCGCCAAGGCCAAATGGGCCGACGTGCAGAACCAGTATCAGCGCCGGTCGGACCTGATCCCCAACCTGGTGGCCACCGTCCAGGGCTATGCGGCGCAGGAAAAGAGCGTGCTGGTCGAGGTGACCCAAGCCCGAGCCCAGGCGACCCACGTCTCGGTGGACGCCTCCACCGTCACCGATCCCGCCAAGTTCAAACAATATGAGCAGGCCCAGAACCAACTCAGCGGCGTCCTGGGCCACCTGCTTTCCATCAGCGAGCGCTATCCGGACCTGAAGTCGAACGAGAACTTTCTGGCCCTGCAGTCGCAGCTGGAAGGCACGGAAAATCGCATCGCCGTCGCCCGGCGCGACTACAATGAGGCGGTGCGGCTGTACAACACCGAGCTGAAGACCTTCCCCGGCGTTCTATGGGCCGGCACGCTTTATAAGGCGGACAAGGCCATGCAGCCGTTCGAGGCCACCACCGAGGCCCAGGCCGCGCCGAAGGTCAGCTTCGCCCCCGCCGCGCCCGCCGTCCCGGCGCCGTCGTCAGCGCCCACGCCGTGAAGACTCTCACAGCAGCGCTGTTGGCCCTGTTCGCCTTGATCGCGGCGACGGCCGGCGGCGCGACGGCCTGGGCCGACCCGACCTTTCCGCCCCTGACCGGGCGGGTGGTGGATAACGCCCATGTGCTCTCTCCCCAGGTCCAGGCCGACCTGACCGCCAAGTTGGCGGCGCTAGAGGCCAAGAACGGCGACCAGTTGATCGTGGTCACCCTGCCGTCGCTGCAGGGCTATCCTATCGAGGACTACGGCTATCAACTTGGCCGCGCCTGGGGCATCGGCCAGAAGGGCAAGGACAACGGCGCCCTGTTCATTGTCGCGCCCAGCGAACACAAGGTCCGGATTGAGGTCGGTTACGGGCTTGAGCCGGTGCTGACCGACGCCATGACCAGCGTCATCCAGCAACGGGCGGTGCTGCCCAAGTTCCGGGCCGGCGATGTGGCCGGTGGCGTGGTGGATGGAACCGACGCCATCGTTCAGCAACTCGGCCTGGACCCCCAGGCGGCCGCGGCCCAGGCTCAACAAGCCGAGCAGCAGGCCGCCGCCTACAGGCCGGTGCATCGGCGAAGCTCGCCGATCTCCGGCGTTCTGGTCGTCCTCTTCATTGTCTTCCTGGTCGGCTCGGTCTTGCGCCGAGGCGGCGGAGGCGCCCTCTGGGCGCTCCCGTTCCTGTTCATGGGCGGCGGTGGCGGCGGGGGATTCCGTAATGACGATGACGGTGGTGGTGGCTTCGGCGGTGGAGGCGGCGGCTCGTTCGGCGGCGGCGGATCGTCGGGTAGCTGGTGAGGAGAACGGGTGCGATGCTGACCAAGGCCGATCACAAGCGCGTCCATGACGCCATCGCCGTCGCCGAGGCGCGCACCACCGGCGAGATTTTCTGCGTCGTCGCTCATGAGAGCGGGGCCTATCGCGAGGTCCCCTTCGCCTGGGCCGCCGGCCTGGCCCTGGCTACGCCGCCCCTGGTTCTGCTCATTGGCCTGAAACCCTGGAACGACCTGGGCGGCAGCGACTGGAGCGAAATGGCCTCCGGGCCAGATCCGATGACGGTGCTTTTGGGCTACGCTATCGCCCAGGCCCTGTTGTTCGCCGCCGCCCTGCTGCTCGTCTCGCTGCCGACGGTGCGGCGGCTCCTGACCCCGCCGTCGATCAAGCGCGACCGGGTCCATGCCCGCGCCCTGGAACAGTTCGCCCACCGCCTTCACGCCACCGAGGCGGAAACCGGCGTCCTGATCTACGCCTCCCTGGCCGAGCGCCGGGTCGAGGTGATCGCCGACGAGGTGATCCACGCCAAGGTGGGTGAAGCGGCCTGGGACCGCGCGGTCAAGGCCGCTCTGGGGCCGATCAGGGCCGGCGACACCACCGCCGGCCTCCTGGCCGCCATCGATGCCTGCGGCGCGGTGCTGGCCGAACACTGCCCCCTCGCCGGCGAGCGGGCGACGGCGCCGGGCGGGGAGGTCTGGGAAGTTTGAGGCGAACTGGACAACTGTAACAACTGGATGACGCCGCCACCTGTTGGTGTAGGTTGAGGGATCGGGCGCGGAGCCTGGCTCCGGCGCCTGTCTGAGGGCGGAAATGTGAGATTGCCGGGGGAGACAGTCCTTGATTGAAGATGAGGCCAACCAAGACAGGGCCGACAAGGATCACGGCCTCGCCGAACAGCGCCACCGGCTGGCCAACCTGTTCCAGCTACTCTCGACCCTGACGCGCATGCGCCAGCAGCGTTCGGTGGAGCCGGAGGCGCGCCGCCAGCTGGGCTGGATCCTAGAGGCGGTCAGCGCATTGGGCGCCTTGCAGCAGCGGATGGTGGCGGTGGATGGGTGCGACTTCGCCGGCTTCCTCACCGACATGCAGGCCCAGTGGCGGCGGCGGATCGGCGGACGGCCGGTGCAGCTGCATGTGGAGACAGACCCGCTGGTGTTGCGCGAGCAGCTAGCCTCGGCCGTGGCCATCATCGCCAACGAGCTGGTCACCAACGCCATCAACCACGCCCATCCCGCCGACCGCGCCGGGGTGATCAAGGTGACCCTGACCACGGAGCCTGGCGGCCGCGCGGCGCTGACGATCAGTGACGATGGTGTCGGCCGCGACGACCTGACCGAGGACCGCACCAAGCTCGGCCTATGGCTGATCAAGGGCCTGGCCGACCAGGTTCGCGGCGAGATGACCAGCAATCTTTCAGCTGGGGTGACCACCCGGCTGGAGTTTCCGGCCAGCTAGCAGCCCGCTTTTCCCGCTCCAGACCCCGTCTCCCCCTGGACGCTGCGGCGGCCATGGTGTCATTTAAAACGATCGTAGGGATCAGCCGCCCGTTAGAGGTTCGGCGCCCACACGGGAGTGAGTGGATTTATGAACGCCCATAATGCGCCGGTCGATGTCAGTCTGATCGTGGATCTGGCGAGCAAGGGGATGATGTCCAAGCTCTATGTCGAGCTGAAGCCTGACCGGATCGCCATCCAGGCCCCGCGCGGAACGCGCACGTTTCGCCAACTGCACGCCAACGCCAACCGCCTGGCCGCCGCCCTGCGCCGCGCGGGTCTTGAACCCGGCGACCACGTGGCGCTGCTCTGTCCCAACACGCCGGAATTCATCGAGGTCCTGGCGGCCAATCTGCGCTCGGGCCTTCGCCTGACCCCGGTCAACTGGCATCTGAGCCCGCCGGAGATCGCCTATATCGTCGGTGACTGCAGGGCCAAGGCCTTCATCGCCCATGTCGATTTCGCCGCCGGCGCCTTGGCCTCGGTCAATGACGGCCAGCAGCTGAAACTGTCCATCGGCGGGCCGATCGCGGGGTTCGAACCTTACGAGGACGTCCTGGCCGCCGAGAGCGACGCCGATCCGGCCGAACCGGTCCATGGCGGCACCATGATGTACACCTCCGGCACCACCGGCCGGCCCAAGGGGGTGTTCCGGGCGCGGCCGCTGGTCGTGCCACCGGCCTGGGGCGCAGGCACCTTGAAGGGCTATGATCGCGACGGCGACGTCAATCTGTGCTGCGGCCCCGCCTATCACGCCGCGCCCCTGGCCTTCGACGTCACCCAGCCCATGAACGCAGGGATCACCATCGCCCTGATGGAGAAGTTCGACCCCGAGGCATGGCTGAAGGCGGTGGAGACCCATCGGGTGACCCACGTGCACATGGTCGCCACCATGTTCCAGCGGCTGTTGGCTTTGCCGGCTGAGGTGCGTGGCCGCTACGACCTGTCCAGCCTGCGCTATGTGCTGCATGGGGCGGCCCCGACGCCGCCGGAGGTGAAGCGGGCCATGATCGCCTGGCTCGGCCCGATCCTTTATGAGTACTATGCGGCCAGCGAGGGCGGCGGAAACTTCTTCATCAATTCCGAGGAGTGGCTGCAAAGGCCTGGCAGCGTCGGGCGGCTGGACCCAGCCTTCGGCACGCGCGTGATCAACGAGGCCGGCCAGGACGCCGCCCCCGGCGAGGTGGGCGCCATCTATTTCCAGCACAGCCCGATCGCCCGGTTCGAATATTTCAACGACAAGGAAAAGACCGCGGCCGCCAGTCTGGACGGCGGCAGCCACTTCACTGTCGGCGACATGGGCTATGTGGACGAGGACGGCTATCTCTTCCTCACCGGCCGCACCGCCGAATGCATTATCTCCGGCGGGGTCAATATCTATCCCCAGGAGATCGACAACGAGCTGACCAAGCACCCGGCGGTGCTGGATGTCTGCACCATCGGCACGCCCAGCGAGGAGTGGGGCGAGGAGGTCAAGTCCGTGGTCTTGCTGCAGCCGGGGTTCGAGCCGTCGGACGCCCTGGCCAAGGACCTGATCGCCTTCGCCCGCCAGCATCTGGCGTCCTACAAGGCGCCGCGCAGCATCGACTTCGCTGACGACATCCCCCGTTCGGAAGCCGGCAAGGTCCAGCGGCGGCAGGTGCGCGCGCCCTACTGGGCGGGGCGCGTGAAGCAGATTTAGGGGGCCTTCGCACACCGCTTCCGTCATCGCCGCGTTTGTCGCGGGGACCTATGCCGTGAACACGCCGCCGTGGCGGACCATCAAGATGAGTCCAACGCCGTGGTCCTGCCCGCCCATTCACGGCATGGATGGCCGAGACAAGCTCGGCCATGACGGAAATGGAAGGGATAGAGCCTCTAACCAGCGAGCAAAAATCCCCCTATCCACCGCGCGCTACTTGATTATCATCGATAACCAACAGCCAGGGACCAAGACGCGAAAAGCGCCCCGGCCAAGTGTCGGAGGACGCCATGAAGTTCACTTGGTTCAACCTGATGCCGTGGCCGGACCTGCCCGACGATTTCCGGGAAAAGAACCGCTCGGTGTGGGTGGACATCGATCAAAAGCTGTTCGATCCGGTGCGCAGCCACGAGGTCTACAACACCTATATGGACCTTCTGGAATATGCCGGGACCGTGGGGTTCGACGGCATCGGGGTCAACGAGCACCACCAGAACGGCTATGGCATCATGCCCTCGCCCAATATCATCGCCGCCGCCCTGGCCCGACGCACTAAGGATGTGGCCCTGGTGGTGCTGGGCAACTCCATCGCCCTCTACAATCCCCCGGTCCGGGTGGCCGAGGAGTTCGCCATGCTGGACTGCATTTCCGGCGGGCGGCTGGTGGCGGGCTTTCCGGTCGGCACCTCCATGGACACCAACTATTGCTATGGCCAGATCCCGGCCTTGACCCGGGAGAAGTATCAGGAGGCCCACGACCTGATCCTGCGCGCCTGGCATGAGCGCGAGCCGTTCGCCTTCAACGGCCGCTACAACAAGCTACGCTATGTGAACATCTGGCCGCGGCCGATCCAGCAGCCCAATCCGCCGATCCATATCCCCGGCGGCGGCTCGGTGGAGACTTACGACTTCTGCATCGACAACACCTATTCCTATTCCTATCTCAGCTTCTCCGGCTACATCCGGGCCAAGGCCCTGATGCAGGGCTATTGGGACCGGGTGGCCGAGCGCAATGCGCCGGACGCCTCGCCCTATCGCGCCGGTTTCGCCCAGACCATCTGCGTGGCCGAGACCGACGAGGAGGCCGAGCGGCTCTATTCCGAGCACGTCAGCTATTTCTATAACCGCTGCCTGCACGTCTATCCGGGCTTCGCCGACGCCCCCGGCTATCGCACCATCAAGACCATCCAGTCGGGCGCCCTGTCGCAATACGCCCCACCCAAGGGCGGCTACACCCAGCTGAGCTGGAAGGAGCTGACCGAACAGGGCCACGTGATCGCCGGCAGCCCGGATACCGTCCGCCAACGGATGGAGGAGCTGATCAAGGGCCTGAATGTGGGCAACATCTTCTGCCTGATGCATGTGGGGAACATGCCGGCGGACAAGTGCATGTATTCCACCAAGCTGTTCGCCGAGAAGGTGATGCCCAAGTTGAGGAACATGTTCCCCGACTATGCCGACGACGACCGGTTCTGGTGCAAGCCCCTGGCCAGACAGGCTGTCCCCGGCTCGCTGCCGTCGGAACGCGACGCCGCCCTCGTAGCGACCCAGGCGTGAGCAAAGGCATGGCCATGCAGCTGAAGACGGTCCAGACCCGTCACGTCCCGGTGCAGTACTATACGGGCGGCGCCGGCCAGCCCCTGGTCTTTCTGCACGGCGCCGGAGGCGTCACCGGCGAAGATCCCCTGCTGAACAAGCTGGCCGAGACCCATCAGGTCTATGCGCCCCTGTTGCCCGGCTATGGCCCCAGCGACGAGTGCCCGGATCTGCGCGACATGCTCGACTTCACCCTGCACAGCTGGGATGTGGTGGACGCCCTGGGGCTGAAGGATCCGGTTCTGGTCGGCCATTCCATGGGCGGCATGATCGCCGCGGAGATGGCGGCGACGGCGCCCAATGACGTGTCACGCCTGGGCCTGATCTGTCCGGCGGGCCTGTGGCTGGACGATCATCCGGCTACGGACATCTTCTCCACCCTGCCGTTCGAGATGCCGAACCTGTTGTTCCACGACGTGGCGGCGGGGCGCGCCATGATGACCGCCGGCCTGGCCGTGGACGATCCGAAATTCCTGCAGACCTATCTGGTGACTAACGCTCGCCAGCTGGGCATGGCCGGCAAGATCCTGTTCCCGATCCCCGAGCGGGGACTGTCCGAGCGGCTCTATCGCATCAAGGCTCGCACCGCCCTGGTCTGGGGCGACAGCGACCGCATCATGCCGCCGGTCTACGCCCACGAATTCAAGCGCCGCATGCCACATTGCCAACTGACCTCCATCCCCGAAGCCGGCCATATGGTGATCTGGGAAAAGGCCGCCGAGGTGGCGGCGGCGATCGGGCGGCTGGGGTAGGGGCGGGGCCAGATTTTCGCCCATACTGCCGCTGTCGCCACTTGGCTCACCCATGCTAAGCCCGCGTCAAACGACTGTATGAGAAGGATCCGCCCATGACCGCCGCGGCCATGTTCACCCAGGACTTTGGAACCCTGCCGGCCCTGATCGGCGCCCAGGCGGCCGAGCGGCCGGACCAGGTGGCCCTAATCCACGGCGAGCGATTCCTGACCTATGGCGAGCTCGACCGGCTGATGGACCGCGTCGCCGCCGGCCTTCAGCGCGACGGGGTCAAACCGCGCGACGCCATCGCCGTCTGCGCCCTGACCTCGATCGAATATGTGGCGGTGTTCATGGGCGCGCTTCGGGCCGGCGTCGCCGTCGCCCCGTTGGCCCCGTCCTCGACTCCGGAAAGCCTGGCGACCATGGTCGCCGACAGCGCCTCGACCCTGTTCTTCCTCGATACCGGCGTGGCGCACGAGCTGACCTGGGTGGCGGACCAGATCGCCGCCCGGCGCATCTCGCTCGACGGCTCGGGCGCCGGCGAGGCCTTTGAAGCCTGGCTGCCGCCGGCCGGCGCCAAGCCGGCGCCGGTGGAGGTTCAGCCCGACTGGGCCTTCAATATCATCTATTCCTCGGGCACCACCGGCGCGCCCAAGGGCATCGTCCAGTCCCACGCCATGCGCTGGCAGCATGTGGGCCGGGCCGGCGCCGGCGGCTATGGCGACGACGCCGTGACCATGATCTCCACCCCGCTCTATTCCAACACCACCCTGGTCTGCATCATTCCCACTCTGGCCGGTGGCGGGACGGCGGTGCTGATGGAGAAGTTCGATGTGGTGAAGTTCCTGCAGCTCGCTGAAAAGCATCGCGCCACCCACGCCATGCTGGTGCCGGTGCAGTATCGCCGGCTGATGGAGCACCCCGACTTCGACCGCTACGACCTGTCCAGTTTCCGCATGAAGTTCTCCACCAGCGCCCCCTTCGCCGCCGCTCTGAAGGCGGATGTGCTCAAGCGCTGGCCTGGCGGGCTGGTGGAATATTTCGGCATGACCGAGGGCGGCGGCACCTTCATCCTGGCCGCCCACGAACGCCCCGACAAGCTGCACACGGTGGGCCGGCCCGCGCCGGGCCACGACATCCGGCTGATCGACGAGGACGGCAAGGAGGTCGCCGTGGGCGAAGTCGGCGAGGTGGTGGGTCACTCGCCGGCGATGATGAACGGCTATCACAATCAGCCAGGCAAGACCGCCGACGCCGAATGGCGCGATCCGACCGGCAAGCGCTTCATCCGCACCGGGGATGTGGGCCGCTTCGACGGGGACGGCTTCCTGACGCTGATGGACCGCAAGAAGGACATGATCATCTCCGGCGGCTTCAACATCTACCCCAGCGACCTGGAGGCGGTGCTGGCGGCGCATGAGGCGGTGGCCGAGGCGGCGGTGGTGGGCGCGCCGTCCGACCGCTGGGGCGAAACCCCCATCGCCCTGGTGGTGCTGAAGCCGGCTGCCGGGATCGCCGGCGAAGACCTGCGCGCCTGGGCCAACGCCAAACTCGGCAAGACCCAGCGCCTGGCCGCCCTGGAGCTCGTCCTCAGCCTGCCGCGCAGCGCCATCGGCAAGGTGCTCAAGCGCGAGCTGCGCGATCAGTATGCGTATCTGGTGAAGGACTAACCCCTTCCGCTACGGCGTCCCTTATCGCCGATCACGCGCCGGTCTATGGTCCTGGGTAAAGGGTCAACAGGGGGGCTAAACCTCTCCGCCTTGGGAGCCGAACCGACGCATGATCCCCGGACTGATGCAGACCGCGCCGCTGTCGACCACGGCCATCCTGCGCCATGCGGCGGCCAATCACGGCGAGCGTGAAGTGGTCTCGCGTACGGTCGAGGGCGATCTGGTCCGGTATGGCTATGCCGATCTCGGCCGCCGCTGCGAGCAGTTGGCCAAGGCGCTGATCGAGCTGGGCGTGCGGTCCGGCGACCGCGTGGCGACCCTGGCCTGGAACACCCACCGGCACCTGGAGCTGTTCTTCGCCGTCCCGGGCCTGGGCGCGGTGCTGCACACGGTCAATCCGCGCCTGTTCGAGGACCAGATCCGCTACATCCTGGATCACGCCGGCTCCACCGTGCTGCTGTTCGACCCCAGCTTCGCTGATCTGGTCGACCGCGTGGCGCCGCAGCTGCCGAACCTGCGCGCCTTCATCCGCTTGACCGATGAGACCTATCATCAGCCGGGTGCGGCAGGCGCGCTCTGTTACGAGTCCCTGCTGGCGGCCCAGACGCCCGGCTTCGATTGGCCGGTGGTCGACGAGAACGCCGGCGCCTGCCTCTGCTACACCTCGGGCACCACCGGCGATCCCAAGGGGGTGCTCTATTCTCACCGCTCCATCGTGCTGCACGCCATGGCCGGGGGGCTCAGCGGCGCCTTTGGCCTGTCGGCCCACGATGTGGTCATGCCCTGTTCGTCCATGTACCACGCCACGGCCTGGGGCCTGCCCTATATGGCCCCGCTCAACGGCTGCAAGCTGGTGCTGCCCGCCGACCGCTTCGACCCTGCCAGCCTGCACGAGCTGATCGCCACGGAAGAGGTGACCCTCAGCGGCGGCGTGCCGACCATCTGGACCCTGTATCTAGCCTATATCGCCGAACGTGACCTGAAGCCCGGCAAGTTGCAGCGCCTGGTGATCGGCGGCTCAGCCGTGCCGCAGATGATGGCCGAGACCCTGAAGCAGCGCTACAGCGTCGATATCCTGCAATTGTGGGGCATGACCGAGACCAGTCCCCTAGGCGTGGTCTCGACCCCCAGCCCGGCCCTCGACCGTCTGTCCGACGACGAGCGGGACGAGGTCCTGTGGACCCGCCAGGGCCGAATGCAGTTCGGCATCGAGCTAAAGATCGTCGATGACACCGGCGCTGAGGCGCCGCGCAACGGGACCACCTCCGGCGCGCTGATGGTGCGCGGACCCTGGGTGCTGCGTCGCTATTATCGCGGCGACAAAGACGTGGTCGACGCCGAGGGCTGGTTCGACACAGGCGACATCGCCACCATCGACGCCGCCGGCTTCATGCGCATCACCGACCGCAACAAGGACGTGATCAAGTCCGGCGGCGAATGGATCAGCTCCATCGACCTGGAGAACGCCGCCGTCGCTTGTCCTGGCGTGCGCATCGCCGCCGTGGTCGGCGTGCCCCATCCCAAATGGGAGGAGCGCCCCCTGCTGGTGATCGAGGTCCACGAGGGCCGTGCGGTCACCCGCGATGAGGTGCTGGAATTCCTGAAGCCGCGGATCGCCAAGTGGTGGACCCCCGATGACGTGGTCTTCGCCGTCGTGCCCCTGACGGCTACCGGCAAGATCGACAAGAAGGTGCTGCGCGACACCTATCGCCGCCACCTGATGCAAACCTGACCCCAAAGCGCCAGCCAAAAGAGCGCGACGCCAAGATCTACAGAGGACGTTCAGTCAAACCGATGCACCCCACCCATCACGCCCGCACCCATCCCGACAAACCCGCCGTGATCATGGCCTATAGCGGCGAGGTCACCACCTATGGCCAGCTGGAGGCGCGCTCCAACCAGACCGCGCACCTGTTTCGGTCGCTGGGGCTGCAAGCCGGCGATTCCGTCGCCTTCTTCATCGAAAATCACCCGACCTATTACGAACTGATCTGGGCGGCCCAGCGCTCGGGGCTGCGCTTCACCTGCATCTCTTCAAAGCTGAGCGTCAGCGAGGCGGAGTACATCATCAAGGATTGCGGCGCGAAACTTTTCATCGCCTCCAAGGCCCTGGCCGAAACCGCATTGAAGATCGTCCCCCACATCCCCGGTGTCGCTCTCTATATGATCGCCGGCCAGGAAGGTCCGTTCAAAAGTCTGGAGGACGCTCGCGCGGCCCTTCCCATTACGCCCATCGCCGACCAGACGGCTGGCAGCGTCATGCTCTATTCATCTGGCACCACCGGCCGGCCCAAGGGGGTCAAGCGCGGCGGCGTGGTCGAGCCGGAGATCGACGGCCCCAACGCCCTGGCGACCCTGGGCCAGGCTCTCTACGGCTGGACGCCCGACACGGTCTACCTGTCTCCGGCCCCGCTCTATCACGCCGCGCCGCTGGGCTGGTCCATGGCGGTCCAGGCCCTGGGCGGGACCGTGGTGATGATGGAGCGGTTCGATCCCGAAGACGCCCTGCGCTTCATCGAGCAGTATGAGGTGACCTCGGCCCAGTGGGTGCCGACCCATTTCGTCCGTATGCTGAAGCTGCCAGAGGAGGTTCGCACCCACTACGACCTCAGCTCGCTCCAGGCCGTGTTCCATGCCGCCGCCCCCTGTCCGGTGCCGGTCAAGGAACAGATGATCGCCTGGTGGGGGCCGATCGTGAACGAGTACTATGCCGGCACCGAGGGCAATGGCTTCTGCGTCATCACCTCACCTGAATGGCTGGAGCACAAGGGCTCGGTGGGCCGCGGCCTGACCGCTCAGGTGATGATCTGTGGTGAGGACGGCGAGCCGCTGCCCACACGCGCCGAGGGCATGGTTTATTTCGCCGGCGGGGGCGTGTTTGAATATCACGGCGACCCGGCCAAGACCGCCGAATCCCGCAACCAGCACGGCTGGACCACCCTTGGCGACGTGGGTTGGCTGGACGAGGAGGGCTATCTGTACCTCACCGACCGCAAGAGCTTCATGATCATCTCCGGCGGGGTGAACATCTATCCGCAGGAGATCGAGAACCTGCTGATCGGCCATCCCAAGGTCGCCGACGTGGCCGTGATCGGCGCCCCGCACGAGGAGATGGGCGAACAGGTGGTGGCCGTGGTTCAGCCCGCCAACTGGGCCGAGGCCGGCCCGGCCCTGGCCGAGGAGCTATCCGCCTGGACCCGCGAACGCCTGTCCCACGTCAAGGCCCCCCGCCGGATCGACTTCATGCAGGAGCTGCCCCGCCACCAGACCGGCAAGCTCTACAAGCGCCTGATCAGAGACGCCTATTGGGGCAAGGGGGATGTGAAGATCGGTTGAAGAAGGCCGCGTGGCGCGCAGCGCGGCCTTCACGGCATGTTGGATCGCCGCGACAGGCGCAGCGCTGACGGCGGATAGGGGCGTGGAAGCGGCTCTAAAGCCCGATCAGATCGCCGCGGTGGCCCGCACGGTCGGCAAGGCCACCTCGTCCATCCAGCGCATGGCGGCGGAGGCGGAAGAGCGGATCAGCTCGGCGTCGGCCCGCCAGGCGGTGACTACGGGCTCGATCCAGCGCACGTCGCGCAGGGCACCGGCCAGTTCTTCGACCAGCCCGTCGGCGCCGTCGTTCAGCGCCTCCAGCAGGGCGACAAGGATCACTTCGGGTTCCATGGGACCGTTATATAGGAAGAGGTTGAATCCTTTGTGAGTAACTCGCCCACCGGGCGGGGACAATCTGTCGCGGGCGCCCGCCTTTTGCGCCGCCGCCGGCGACGACGCCTCTGGAGTCACCGGGGCACGCCGTGCGAAGTCTGACCCTATGAGCTTGGACCGGACCACCAGAGCGCTGCTGCAACTGTCTCGCGGAAGTTTCGCCCGTGCGGGACCCGATCGCATCCGCCTGCTGCGGTCCATCCATGAGCTTGGCTCGATCACCGCCGCCGCCAAGGCCGAGAACCTAAGCTACAAGGGGGCTTGGGACGCTGTGCAAGCGCTGAACAACCTGTTCGAGCAGCCGCTGGTCACGGCCCAGCCGGGCGGCGCACGCGGCGGCGCGGCGGCCGTCACCGCCGCCGGCGAAGCGGTGCTGGCGGCCTATGCGATGGTGGAGAGCGAGCTGTCACGGCTTGTGCAGCGGTTGGAAAAGGCGCTCGGTGGCGCCGACAAGGCCCTCGAAGGGCTGACCTGGAGCCTGGGCATGAAGACCAGCGCACGCAACGCCCTACGCGGCGTGGTGGAAAGCGTCACCGAGGGCGCGGTCAACAGCGAGGTGATCCTGCGCGTGAGCGACAGCGTGGCCATCGTCGCCGTGCTCACCCGCGAGAGCGTCGCCGACCTGGGCCTGGAGCCCGGCCGCGAGGCCCTGGCCCTGATCAAGTCCAGCTTCGTCATCCTGGCGCCTGGCGGCGACAGCCTACGAACCTCCGCTCGCAACCAGCTCGCCGGCGTGGTCGAGCGTCACGAACGCGGCGCGGTGAACGACGAGGTGGTCCTGGCCCTGGACGAGGGCAAGACCCTCACCGCCACCATCACCCGTGAAAGCGCCGACGATCTCCAGATCGCCGTGGGTGTTGCGCTGCGGGCGCTGATCAAGGCCTCGCACGTGATCCTGGCGGTGGAATAGGGGAAGAGGGCCCTCCCCAGCCTCTTTAATCTCCGTCATCGTCGCGCTTGTCGCGACGACCCATACCGTGAAAGTTCAGTCGCGACCGATCATCAGAACGAGTCCCACGCCCATAGCCCTGACCGTTCGTTCACGGCATGGGTGGCCGGCATAAAACCGGCCATGACGGGGAAAGTTGAGCTAAATTTGGTGGGGATACCAGCGTCGATGGCGACCTAAGTCTCCACGCCCGCCATCAGCGCGGCCAGGGCCAGGCGTTCCAGTCGGGCGCGGTCCATCGCCCTGACTTGCTGCGCCGCGTCCAGGGGCGCAAGTCCCGCCGCCGGCGTCTCGATACGCCCGCCCCGCATCACCAGCACCCGGTCGGCCAGGCGGGCGACCTCGGTGGGGTCGTGGCTGACATAGAGCACCGGGATGGCCAGGCTGTCATGCAGCCACTCCAGATAGGGCAGGATCTCGGCCTTGGCCTCGGCGTCCAGGCCGGCCAGGGGTTCGTCCATCAGCAGCAGGCGGGGCTGGGTCAAAAGGGCGCGGCCGATGGCCACCCGCTGGCGCTCGCCACCGGACAGCTTCGCCGGAGATCGACCCAGAATCGCGCCCAGGCCTAGACTATCCACCACCTCGTCCAGGCTGGTGCGGGCGGCGCCTTTCACCCGCTTGAGGCCGAATTCCAGATTGGCGCGCACGGACAGGTGCGGCAGCAGGCTGGCTTCCTGGAACACATAGCCGACGGCGCGGCGGTGGGGCGGCAGCAATACCGTCTCGTCCCGCCAGACCTCGCCGGCCACCACCAGGCGGCCCGGCAGGCGCTCCAGGCCGGCGATGCAGCGAAGAACGGTGGTCTTGCCTGATCCCGAGGGGCCGATCAGGGCGGTGACGCCTCGGCCGGGTATGGCGAACTCGGCGTCGAGGGCGAAGGCGCCCAGCTTGCCGGTAAACTTGGCGGTTATGCCGCTCAGGCCGACAGGTCCGCTCACGGCCTTACCCCGCTGGTGCGACGCTCGGCTAGCAGCAGGCCCAGAAGCATCACGAAGGCGAAGATGAGAAGCGCTGCCGCCAGGCGATGGGCCTCGCCGAACTGAAGGGATTCCACGAGTTGATAGATGCGGATCGAGACCACCTCGGTCTTGCCCGGTATGCCGCCGCCGATCATCAGCACCACCCCGAACTCGCCGATGGTGTGGGCGAAGACCAGCACCGCGGCGGCCAGGAAGCCGCGCCGGGCCATGGGAACGGCCACGGTGGCGAAGGCGTCCATCGGCGAGGCGCGCAGGGTCGACGCCACCTCCAGTGGGCGTTCGCCGATGGCCTCGAAGGCGTTGCGGATGGGCTGCACGGCGAAGGGGAGGGAATAGATCACCGAGCCGATCACCAGGCCCTCGAAGGTGAAGGCCAGGGTGCGCACCCCGAAGGGATGCAACAGCACCATCAGCGGGCTGGCCGGTCCGAGCGCGATGAGCAGATAGAAGCCGAGCACCGTCGGCGGCAACACGATGGGCAGGGAGACGATGGCGGCGATCACTTCTTTCCAGGCCGAACGCCGCCGCGCCAACCACCAGGCTAGCGGCGTGGCCAGCACCAGCAGCAGGGCGGTGGTGATGGCGGCTAGCCTGACCGTGGTCCAGACGACCTCTTGCACGTTTTAGCGGACCTCGTATCCGTACCGCTTGATGATCGCGATCGCCTGCGGCCCCTTCAGAAAGACCAGAAAGGCCTTGGCGGCGGGATCGCTCTCGCCGACCTTGAGCAGGATCGCCTGCTGTTCGATGGGGGTGTGGTCGGCGCTCGGAACCAGCCAGCGCGAGCCGCCTTGCTCGTTGATCACCTGGGACTGGGCCACAAAGCCCAGTTCAGCGGCGCCGGTTTCGACGAACTGATAGGCCTGGGCGATGGAGGCGCCCTGGACCAGCTTGGGCTTGAGCTGGTCATAGAGTTTCAGGCTCTTCATGGTTTCGACGGCGGCGACGCCATAGGGCGCGGTCGCCGGATCGGCCAGGGACAGTTTTTGGAACCTGGTGGAGGCCAGGACGGCGCCGGCCGGATCCACCAGCCCCGGCGTCTTGGAAAACAGCACCAGCCGGCCGACGGCGTAGGTGAAGCGGGTTCCCGCTACGGCCAGGCCGTCCTGCTCGGCCTTTTTTGGCCGCTCGGCGTCGGCGGACAAGAACACCTCGAACGGCGCTCCGTGGGCGATCTGGGTGTAGAACTGGCCGGAGGCGCCGACGCTCAGCAGCGCCTTGTCGCCCGTCGCCGTGGTGAAGGCGGCGGCGATCTCCTTGGCCGGCTCGGTGAAATTGGCCGCCACCGCCACCTGGACGTCGGCGGCCTGGGCTGCAAAGGCGGTCAGGGCGGCCGCCAGGGCCAAGCCCAGGGCGGTCAGGCGTCGAGTAATCACGAACGGGCGCTCCATCATCGCGGCGGGAGCAGGGTGAAAGGCTCGCTCAGCCGTTATGTATCCTAGCTGCCGAACGCGGGGTGGGTAAAGGCTAGGCGGCCTGCAGAGCCTTGCGCGCCGCCAGCGCGTATTCCACTCCGGTCCAGACCGTGACCAGGGCGGCGAAGTCGAACAGGCCCTCTGCTGCGATCAGGGACTGGTGAAGGGCGCCGATCGGGATTCCCAGACCCAGGCCGGGCCAGATCCAGAGCACAAGGATGGCCCCCAGCGCGACCAGCTGCAGGGTGGTCTTGGTCTTGGCCAGGAAGGTGACGGGCAGTTTGACGCCTCGGGGCGCCAGGACTTCGCGCAGGGCCGAAACGGCGAACTCCCGAAAAAGGATCACCCCCCCCGCCACCAGAACCCCCGGCGCGCGCACGGCCAGCAGGCCCAGGATGGCGCCGCAGACCAAGATCTTGTCGGCGATGGGATCAAGGATGGCGCCGGCCAGGCTGACCACGTTCCAGCGCCGCGCCAGCCAACCGTCGAAGAAATCGGTGATGGCCGCCACAAAGAAGGCGATCACCGCGAAGGGTGGCAGCCAGCGGGCATAGTCTGGCAGCGCCTGGCCCAGCGCGGCCAACTGCAGGAAATGCCCGATCGCCGCCAGGGCCGCAAACATGCCCAGGCACAGAACCAGGCGGGCGATGGTGAGGATATTGGGCAGGTGCTGCTTCATTTGAGCGTTCTCGTAGCAGACACCCCGCGCCTAAGTCTTGTTGAAGTGGTCGTAGATCCTCTGGGCCAGGGCGTCGCTGACCCCTTCCACCTTGGCCAGGTCCGCCGCCGCCGCGCGCGACACCCCGCGGGCTGAGCCGAAGGCATGCAGCAGGGCGCGCTTGCGGCCCGGGCCCACCCCCTCGATCTCGTCCAGGGGATTCTTGGTCATCTCGATCTTGCGCCGCGCCCGGTGGGTGCCGATGGCGAAGCGGTGGGCCTCGTCGCGCAGGCGTTGCAGATAGTATAGGACAGGGCTCTTGGGTTCGAGCATGAACGGGGTCTTGCCCGGCATGAAGAACCGCTCCAGCCCCGCGTCACGGTCCGGACCCTTGGCCACGCCCACCACGGCGATGTCGTCCACGCCCAGGTCGGCCATGACCTCCAGCGCCGCGTCCAGCTGGCCCTTGCCGCCGTCCACCAGCACCAGGTCGGGTCGGGGTGAGGGCTCGCCGGCTTCCTCCTCCTTGACCATGCGGGCGAAGCGGCGGCGCAGCACCTCGCGCATCATGCCGTAGTCGTCGCCGGGGGTCAGTTCGGTGCTCTTGATGTTGAACTTGCGGTACTGGCTCTTCTGGAAGCCCTCCGGCCCGGCCACGATCATGCCGCCGACGGCGTTGGTGCCCATGATGTGGGAGTTGTCATAGACCTCGACCCGCTCGGGCGGGCTTTCCAGGCCGAAGGCTTCGCCGACCCCGGTCAGCAGGGTGGACTGGGCCGAGCTTTCCGCCATGCGCCGGCCCAGGGCCTCGCGGGCGTTGGTCATGGCGTGGCGCACCAATTCGGCCTTTTCGCCGCGTGAGGGGTGGGCGATCTCCACCTTGCGACCGGCCTTCATGGCGAAGGCCTCGGCCAGCAATTCGCGGTTGGCCGGTTCGTGGCTGACTAGGATCAGGCGGGGCACGGCCTGGCTGTCGTAGAACTGGCCCAGAAAGGCGTCGATGATCCCTGCTTCCTCGTCCGCGCCCTCGATAGTGTTGGCCACCCGGGGGAAATAGGCGCGGTTGCCCCAGTTCTGGCCGGCGCGAAAGAAGAACACCTGCACGCAGGCTTGGCCACCCTCGGCATGGACGGCGAACACGTCGGCCTCCTCCAGGGTCTGGGGATTGATCGACTGTTCCTGGCTGACCGAGGACAGGGCGCGGATGCGGTCGCGCAAGCGGGCGGCGCGCTCGAACTCCAGGGCCTCGGCCGCCTCGGTCATCTCCTCGGACAGCCGGGTCATCACCGCCCGGCTCTTGCCGCGCAGGAAATCATGGGCCTGTTCCACCAGGGCGTCGTAGTCCTCGGGCGTGACCAGGTCGACACAGGGGGCGCTGCAACGCTTGATCTGGTGCAGCATGCAAGGCCGGTTGCGGGTCTCGAACACGTTGTCCGAACAGGAGCGCAGCAGAAACGCCTTCTGCAGGCAGTTGACCGTGCGGTTCACCGCCCACGCCGAGGCGAAGGGGCCGAAATAGTCGCCGGGACTGGTGTGGGCGCCCCGGTGCTTGCGGATCTGGGCGGCGCGGTGGTCGCGGCGAATCAGGATCTCGGGAAAGCTCTTGTCGTCGCGCAGTTGCACGTTGAAGCGCGGCTTGAGCTGCTTGATCAGGTTGATCTCGAGCAGCAGGGCCTCGGTCTCGGTCTTGGTGGAGACGAACTCCATGCCCCGGGTCAAGTGGACCATGTGGGCCACGCGCTGGGTGTGAAAGCGGCCCTGGGCGTATTGCGTAACCCGCTTCTTCAGGCTGCGGGCCTTGCCCACATAGAGCACCTCGCCCTCTTCGCCGAGCATGCGATAGACGCCGGGCGTATCAGGCAGACGCTTGACCTGATCCTTGATCAGCTCGGCCCCCTGCAGGGGCGCGGTGACGATCTCGTCGCTCATGCAGGACCATATAGGCGAGTCTTGCGGCGAAGGCAGCGGCGTGAGCGAGACGGCATGGAATCGAAGGGGTTAAGGTGTTTGGGTGAGGATCCCGGCTTTGCGCGCCTTGGCCAAGGCGAGGATACGGTCCCTGACGGCCTGCAGCGCCGGTCCGGGTAACATGCCATAGGCGATGGCCTCGGGACCTCGGCCCGACACGAAGCGAAGATCCGGACCTGGCCACACGAAACTGTCGCCCTCCGCCACCACGATCCAGGACCAGTCGCTGTCGAGACCCAAGCGCGCCTTGGTCGGTTGGGGCAGTTGCACCGGCTCGGCGGCGTTGGTGGGCGCGGTGTGGGTGATGGGCAGGACGAAGACGGTGGTCTCGCCTGCTTCGCTCGTAGTCGCCAGGATGATCGTGCTGGGTCTGTCCTTCACGCCTTCCTCGCGGCCCGCCTCAGCCTCGCGCCGCCAGAGATAGGAATATCGAATAACCAGTCCCGGCTGCGGCTTGGGCCAGCTCACGGGGTCCAGTCTTTGGTTTCGGCGTCGAGATGGTCGAATTCCGCTGGCGTTTCCACTTGGGCGATAAGTTCCAGCACGTCGTCTGCAAGCTCTTCCGGCCGAAAGACCCGTCGATCACGACGCTTCAGCCGGTCATATTCGCTGGCCGACAGCACCACCAGCCGATCGCGGCCGTTCTTGGTGATGGTCAAGGGCTCGACCAAGGCGCGATCGGCGAGTGAGACTGCGAGCCCCTCCACGGTCATCTCCGCCCCCGAGTTCGACCAAAGGCCGAACCACGCAAACCAAGCCAAGCAAACTATTTTCAAACGGTCTCTGAGCAGGCTCTCGCGACCCTACTTGATGACTTGCGCGTTCTCCCCCATGACCCCAAGGTCAAGCTGTTGTCGTTCAGTTTTTTTGGGGGGCTGGTAAACCGATCGATCAACTGGTGAACCGATTGATCAAGATGATCTCGTTCTGGCTCACTGCTTTTGAGCGGGCCGGCGTCAGCGTCTACAAGCGAAAGCGGAGAGGCGAAGTCCGATACGGCCTCGCCGGCGTGACCAGCTTTTCATACGGCCAACCTCGCTTGCTGCTCTGGCTGTCCGGCCCGGCTCTGACCGGCGCATTGGGCGACAGATCGATCTACAGCCGCTTCGAGAGAGGCGAGCGCGGCGATATGCTATTTGACCGCACCTTCCCTGCTCATGGAGCCTGATACTTGGTGGGGATCGGTAGCCACCGGAATGAGGCGAATGCGTAGGTCTTCTCCCAACAGGCGCTTAAACCGGCTCGCCGCCGCTGCCGCCACCGCGGTCTGCGTGGCGGCGCTGTCCGGTGGGGTGTCGAAAGCAACCGCGCCGCCGCTGGCGTCGTCTGACGCCGAGATCGATCGCATCCTCGCCGAGCGGATCGATTTCTATCAGCGTGGCGTGGGCATGGTGCTCGGTGTCGTGGGGCCGGATGGGCGCCGGATCGTCGTCCATGGTGTCCGCGACGCGCATGACCGCCGTCCGCTCGACGGCGACACACTGTTCGAGATCGGATCGGTGACCAAGGCGTTCGTCGGACTCCTGTTGGAAAACATGGTGCGGCAAGAGGACGTGACCTTGTCGGAGCCGGTCAACCAACTTCTGCCGCCCGGAATGCAAACCCCGGCGCAGAATGGACGGACCATCACGCTGCTGGATCTGGCGACCCACACCTCGGGCCTTCCCGGGGAGCCGGAAAACCTCCGCCCGTCCGACCCTGACAACCCGTTCGCGACCTATTCGCCGGCGCAGTTCGGCGCGTTCATGTCGTCTTTCACCTATCCTTGGCCGATCGGCTCCCGATTTGGTTACTCCAACATCGGCTATGGCCTGCTTGGCTACAGTCTGGGCCGGGCCGGAGGTTCGGACTTGCCGGCGCTGGTCCAGGCCCGGATCACACGTCCCCTGGGCATGGCCAGCACCTCCTTCGACCTGCCCGCCGGCCTTCAGCCTCGCCTGGCGCGGGGCCACGACATCGGCCTCAAACCCACGGAGCCCTGGGGACACTCGCCCCTGTTTCAGGGATCGGGCGGTTTGTATTCCAGCGCCAACGATCTCCTCACCTTTCTGTCCGCCGCCATGGGACTGACCGACACGCCGCTGGCGCCGGATTTCAAGGCCATGCTGGCCATCCGGCGCGCGGGCGGCATTTCCGACCTGTTCGCCTCTGTGGGCTGGACCGTATTGGAGCGGGACGGACTGGATATCATCTACAAGGCGGGTAGCACTGGCGGGTATGACTCGTGGATCGGGTTCGATCCCGCCAGGCGGATCGGGATCGTCGTCCTGTCCAATACCGGCGACTCCGACGTCAGCGACATAGGCTGGCATTTGCTCGACCCTCACTATCCCCTGGCCAGCCTGCACAGGCCGGTGGCGGTCGCGCAGGCGGTGCTGGATGGCGAAGCCGGCCGCTACAAGACCCCGGGCGGTGAGATCCTGTCCATCGCCAGAGACGGCGATCACCTGACCTGGAGCCTCCCGGGCGGCGCGCCCAATCCCGTATCGCCCGCCAGCAAACGACTGTTCTTCGCCAAGGCGTCAGAGACGGAATTGACCTTCGACTTCGAGGCCGAGAGTCAGTCGTCGCCGAGCCGGGTCGTCCTCTTCCGGGGCCAGGGGCCTGAGGTGTGCGAGCGCATCAGCCAGTAACGTCATCCGAATGGGTTTGGGCGGGTTGATCGCCCGGTTGGCGGACCGCAGCTATGGGGTAAAAGCAACCCGAAGCGAAAGGTCGGCCACCACGCCTCAATCATCCATCGCGCGGCAATCTTTGGGGACGCCTCAAAATCGTTGGGGCCGCCATTTACGCCGCTTCGATGTCCTCCGAATCGCCGCCGTCGTTGCGGCAAGCTTGCCACCTAAAGGAGATCGATACGATTGCCGTTCACCATTTTCAGGTCTGGGACTGCGACCTCGACGATTATGGCTGTTGCCCTATCGCTAAGCGGACCGAGGAGGCCATTGGCCGTCTGCCGGGCGCTCAAGCGATCCCCGGAACCTGCGATATAATCGACGAGTCTAAGCTGGATCAGGACGGGCGCCTACCGCCAAGGTTGGCCTGACTGCATCCTCACCTAATCAAGGAGCTTGATGCTTGGTAGGGATCGGCAGACAGCGGCCCTCGCTTTCCACCCTCATGAGCCCTTGGGCCGATCCGCTTGCCGACGCCCAGGCCGCGCCCCCCCTCAAACCCTCAACGCCCCGCTCACCACCTTGGCGTAAACGGCCTTGGTCAGCTTCACATAGCCCTTGTCACCGTCGCGCACGAACAGGGGCTGGTTGATCCTGGCGGGGTCGAAGCCTTCGCTGACCAGGTCGATCTTGCGGTATTTGAAGGTGCCGGTGACCTCGATTTCCGGCTGCAGGCGCACGAACACCGGGCGGGCATAGACGGGCAGGTCGGCGTCGGCGGCCTCGGCCAGGGCGGCGATGTCGAATTCGGGGCCGACCACCAGCGAGACCATGCCGGCGCGGCCGTCCAGGTCGCCGACCTTGACCCCATAAACCGTCGCCTCCTTCACCCCCGGCACGCCCGCCAGGATGCCTGAAACCTCGCCTGTGGAGACGTTCTCGCCCTTCCAGCGGAAGGTGTCGCCGACCCGGTCGACGAAATAGAAATAGCCTTCCTCGTCCTGGCGCATCAGGTCGCCGGTGCGGAACCAGGCGTCGCCCACCTCGAACACGTCGCGCAGGATCTTCTTCTCGCTGGCCACCTTGTCGGCATAGCCGGAGAATTCTCCGCGCACGTCGCCGCCGATATGACCAAGGCATTCGCCGACCTCGCCGGGGTCGGTCTCCTGGCAGCGGCCGTCCAGGCCCCGCACGGGCGCCTCGGCCTCCATGTCGAAACGGGCCAGCCGGACATTGAAGCGCTTCTTCACATAGGCCGGGATCCGGCCGATGGCGCCTGGCTTGCCGTCGAAATTGAAGAAGGAGACATTGCCTTCGGTGGAGCCGTAGAATTCCAGGATGTCGGGGATGCGAAAGCGGGTCTTGACCACATCCCAGATGTCGGGTCGCAGGCCGTTGCCGAAGGCCAGCCGCAGCTTGTGACCATGCTCGGCGTCGCTTTCCGGCTGATTGACCAGATAGCGGCACAGCTCGCCGATATAGACGAACAGGGTGCAGTTCTCGGCGGTGACGTCGCGCCAGAAATGGCTGGCCGAAAACTTGGCCTTCAGCGCCACCGAGCCGCCGTTGAGCAGCACCGCGCCCATGCCGCATAGGCCACCGGTGGAATGATACAGGGGCAGGACCTGGAACAGGCGGTCATTCTGGTTCGCGCCGGTGGCGCCGGCAAAGCCGCGCATGAACAGCTGGGCGCGCATGTGGGTGATCTTGGCCGCCTTGGGCAGGCCGGTGGTGCCGGAGGTGTATATGTATAGCGCGGTGTCGTGGGCGGTCATGCCCTGGCGCAGGCTGCGGTCCGGGCGCAGCTGGCTGCAGCTTTTCAGGGCCTTGCCCAGATCGCGCTGGTCGCCGTGGGCGGGGCCCAGGGTCCACAGCACCGTATGCCGCGACAGGCTGTCCTTGACCGCGGCGAAGATCGGCGCGGTCTCGGCGTCGGCGATCACCTGCACCGCTCCGGACACCTCCAGGCAGTGGCTGAGCTGGGCGCCGGTGAGGTTGTTGTTGATCAGGGCGGTGGCCACCCCGACCTTGGACAGGCCGTACCAGATCGACAGGTAGTCGATGCGGTTGGGCAGGAACAGGGCCACGGTCTGGCCGCGCCGCAGGCCGTGCTCGTGCGCCCAATGGGCGTAGCGATTGGCGATGGCGTCCATCTCGCCATAGGTGATGGTGCGTTCTTCGAAACTGATGGCCGGGCGGGTCCGCCACGCATCCACCGCCGCCTCGATGTCGTCGCAAATCAGGTTCGGCGAATCGGCGGCGATCGACCGGACCCGCTTCAAGGTCCTGAGCAAGCCGCGCAGGAACCTCATTTCTCGCTGGACCCGCGCCCTAAGCTTCATGCGTCACCCTCCGCGCGCCACCATGGCGGGAGCCCCCGCACGCGGTCAAGGCGAGGTTCTGCTACAAAACGCCATGGTCCGATTCCCGCGTGCGATCCTGTTCGACCTTGACGAGACTCTGCTGTCGTTCGGCGATCGCATCGAGCAAATCCGGACTGTAGTCGACGCGGGCGGCGCCTGGGTGCCCTTGAGCAACGATCAGGTGGTCGAGACCATTGAGGCCGCCTTTCGCGCCCATTGGGCGGACGCCGCGAGGCATAAGATCTGGCGCGCCAGGCCGTTGATCGAAGCGCGGCGCTCCATTGCTCTCGAAGGCTTTGCTGAACTTCGCCGGCTGGGCGGCCTTGACCTGACGGACGAGAGGGCCGTGGCGTTCGCTGAGGCGTTCCATGCCTGCCGAGAGGGTCAGATCGCGCCTTTTCCCGGCGCCCTGCAGACCGTGGACGCGCTGCGGGATCGCGGCGTCCGCCTGGCCCTGGTCACCAACGGCCAGAGCACGGTGCAGCGCGCAAAAATCGAGCGCTTCGGCTTGGCCCACCGATTCGACCACATCCAGATCGAGGGCGAGCACGGCTTTGGCAAGCCGGAAGAGCGCGCCTATCGCCATGCCTTGGAGACTCTGGGCGTCGATGCGCCCGACGCCTGGATGGTCGGGGACAATCTCGAATGGGAGGTGGTGGCGCCGCAGAAGCTCGGCCTGCACGCCATCTGGTTCGACCCAAGGGGCGCCGGGGTTCCGGCGGGCTCGTCGGCGCGGCCGGACCGGATCATCGCCCGGCTGGACGAACTTCTGGTCTGAGGATCCCTTTTCAGCCCTCGGGCGGCGAAGGCGCCCAGCTGGGGTGGTCGCTCTGGCCTGGAACATCGCCTTCGTTGCGCTTGATCGCCCATTGCACTCCGATCACCGCGCCCTTGACCCGGGGCAGCAGGAGCAGGGCCATGACGGCGACCACCGGCAGGGCGACGGCCAGGACCAGCAGCGGCGGCAGGGTCCAGATCACCGGCAGCACCACCAGGGGCGCGATGACGATATGGCCCAGGATCAGGATGGTGAAATAGGGCGGGGCGTCGTCGGAGGGATATTGCAGATTGTCGTGGCCGCAGGCGGCGCAGGGCGAGGCCACCTTCAGATAGCGACGAAACAGCTTGCCCTGCCCGCAATTGGGGCAGCGCCCGATAAAACCTCGGCTCAGGCCGGACCAAAGATTGGGCTTGCGCATCTGGGCGTCCATGTCGCCGTCGCCTTGCGGGGGCTCGGGCGCGCGGGCTAGATAGGCTCTCCGTCCCCGCCGCGCCAGATCCCAGGCCCGGATCCTGGCCCCAGAATCTGACAGATGACATCGCGACGCAGCTTCCTGCAGATCGGCGCCGGGCTATGGGCCCTGGCTCTACTCGCCTCGCAAGCAGGCGCCGAGGAGCAGAAGAAAAAGGGCGGCGGGCTCAGCTATGTGCAGCTGCCGACCCTGACGGCCACCGTGTTCCGCGCCGATGGCCACCGCGGCGTGATGACGGTGGAGGTGGGGATCGATATCCCCAATGGCGGTCTGAGAGCCCGCGCCCAGATCTCCCAGCCCCGGCTTCGCGCGGCCTATGTGCAGATGCTGCAGGCCTACGCCTCGGGCCTCGGCCCCGGCCAGGCGCCGAGCGCCGACTATATCGCCATCGCCCTGCAGAAGGAGACCGACCGGGTCCTGGGCGAGCCGGGCGCCAAGCTTCTCCTGGGCACCATCCTGGTCAATTGAACCAGGGCGCAGAGCGCCCTCACATGGCCGAAATGCCGCCGTCCAGCTTCAGTTCGGCGCCGGTCATGAAACGGCTCTCGTCCGAGGCCAGATAGAGCACAGCGTTGGCGATGTCCGAGGGCGCGCCGATACGGCCGAGCGGCACCTGGCGGGCCAGCTTGGCCTCGGCCTCTTCCTTGCCGAACATTTGGCGCAGCGGATCCAGGATCGGGGTGTCGATGAAGGTCGGGTGGATCGAATTGGAGCGGATATCCAGCTTCTGCTTGGCGCAGTGAAGGCCGATGCCCTTGGACAGCAGCCAGACCGCGGCCTTGGAGGCGTTATAGGACGGCGAATTGTGCGCCGCGATCAGGCCGGCGATGGACGAGATGTTGATGATCGATCCCGGCTGGTTCTCGCGCAGATATTTCAGCGCGTGCTTTGTGCCCAGGAACACGGAATCCACATTGACGCTCATCACCCGCTTCCAGTCCTCGTAGGACAGGTGCTCGATGTCGCCGCCCACCGAGATGCCGGCGTTGTTGAGCAGGACCGAGATGCCGCCCATGGCCGCGTCGGCCTCGTCCAGGGCGTAGGTCCACTGCTCTTCCTTGGTCACGTCCAGGGGAAAGGCGAAGGCGGTTCCGGCGCCGATGGCGGCGTTGATCTCGGCGGCGGTCTTCTGCGCCCCTTCGAAATTAATGTCGGCCAGGCTGACCTTGGCGCCTTCCTCGGCCAAGCGCATGGCCGCCGCGGCGCCCAGGCCCTGGGCCCCGCCGGAGATGAAGGCCTTTTTGCCGGCTACGCGGCCGCCGGGCGTTGTCGCCATCGGGTGTCTCCTCGGGCTTATGAATTCAAACGTCAGTTTGAACCGGATCAGGTCGCCGCGTCCATGATCTTTGCAAGCTTGACGTCGAGCTCGGAGACCCCGTCGGCGTCGTGGGTGGTCAGCAGCACCTCGACCCGATTGTAGACATTGAACCATTCGGGATGGTGGTCCAGCTTCTCCGCCGCCAGGGCTGCGCGAGTCATGAAGCCGAAGGCTGTGTTGAAATCCTTGAACCGGAAGGTTTTGATGATGGCGTCGCGGTCCGGCGCCTGCGACCAGCCGGGCAGTTGCGCCAGCGCCGCGGCGGCGCCGATCTTGGGGGGGCGGGACATGGCGTGGCTCCGTGGATGGGTCGCGTCTGACCTCGCGCGGTGACGGCGCTGGGTCAAGCGGCGCCTTCAGGTCAGGCCTTCTCCAGCCAGGCTCAGTCCATAGGCCTGAACGTCAGAGGGCCAGGATGCCGCGGCCTCTTCGAAACACGCGCGGTCGCCTGCGAACAACGCCCGGCTGGCCGTCTCGAAGCCTGGAAAATCGCCGGCCAGCATGGATATGAACCGGTAGGCCGCCTCACGCGCCTGGCGCGCGCGCCCAGTGCGGTCGCGCCGGGCCGCATCGACTAGCCGCCGCATCGCCGCCGAGGGGCCGCCAGGCTGGGCCTGCAGCCAATCCAGGTGGCGGGGCAGGAGGCGGACCTCGACGCAGACGGGCTTGGGCGGCGGCGCACCCTCCATCGCCAAGGCCTCGGCGACTAGGGCCTCGGCCACATCCGCGGGAGTGTTGAGCTTGATCAGGTCGCCCGTGTCGTCGGCGAACACCAGGGCGACCGGGGTCTGGGCGGCCTGGATCGCGCGGAGCACATCGTCCAAGGCGCCGCTGGCGAGGCGGCGCTCGCCGAAGAAGGCGGTGTAGGTTTTAGGTGAGGTCATGACGCCGGTCCCCGAAATGGAGGGCATTTTTTACCCGGGTAAAACGAGAGTCAATATTACCAGGATATAATTTGCGTCATCGCGCGTTCAATCGACGTCCAGTTCCTCGGTTTCCGCCTCTTCTGCCTTGTGTCTGCGCAGAATGCGGCGCGCGAAGAACAGGCCGAAACCGAGAACGGCCAGGATCAACGCAGCATCGACGACTGGAATGACGATGTGGGTCATCAAATCGGTCGTTCCGGCGATCGTTTTGTCCGCCGACGCGGGATCGACTCCCGGGGGTAGGTCAACCTTGACCGAGATTGTCGAGATTGGCGCAACGAAGACAAACACCAACCCGGCCACCGCCAGAGCAAGCCCTGCAAGGCGCAACCAAAGCGTTCTGCGCGTCATCGTCGCCTAATCCCGATCGAACTTGTCCAGCCGCCGGCGGCCGAACAGCAGCCGCGTCTCCAGCCGGCCGCGCAGGGCGCGGTAATAGGAATCGAGGAAATCCCCGTCCGCCTCGACGGCGCTTTCGGGCCAGTCGATCTTGAGGCGGATCCGCTCGGCCACGGCCTTGACGGTCTTGGCGTCGTAGCGGCGCAGCAGGTCCTCCAGCACATGCAGTTCCTTAACCCCGTAGGCGTCGAGCTGGCGTTCGGTGAAATTGATCGCCGCCCTGTGGGACATGCCCCGCTCGGCCAGATCGCGCAGCAGGCGGCGCTTGGGCGCCTTGACCACCCAGGTCCCGGCGGCGATGTCGCCAGCCCGCAACCGGTCGCGGTTGAACAGGGGCATGAAGACGAACACCCCCGACCAGACCAGACCAAACACCGACATCCAGGCGTCGACACCACCCGGGTTGGTGATCAGAAAGCTCAGGGGCAGATAGACCTCCAGTTCGCGCATGGCGTTGCGGCCGAGGATGGCGTCGGCGGTCAGCCGGCCGCCGTTGCGTGAGGCGACCCTCAGGCCCAGCATGCGCTTGCCCGGGGTGGCCGCCTTGGGGGTCAGCTCGAACAGCATGAAATAGAGATTGCGCAGCACGAACCCGCCCAGCAGCCAGATCGCCGCCACATAGGGCCCGCTCTTTTCGCCCAGGCCGGCCAGCACCAACAGACAGGCGATGGTCATGGCCACCAGCGCGCCGACAATGATCGCCATATCGATCAGAAAAGCCGACGCGCGCTCGCTGGCCTCGGCGAGACTTAGCCGAAGATCCACCCCCTCCGGCGTGATCAGCCGGCGTTCCAGCGATACCGGCTGGGGCGCTGCCTTGGGCTGTGTCTTCGCAACGGCCGCTTTAGCCATGGGACAACCCCGTCGGCCTGGGCCGCGGAAAATAGAGATAGGTCAACCAGACCAGGCCGGTGGCGCCGGCGACGGCGTAGCGGATCCAGGTGCTCTGGATCAGCTGGCGGCCGATCCCTTCGAGAAGTCCGGCGCAGAACAGCATCACCAGCACCCCGCCCATCAGAGTCGCGGCGGTGCGCCCGGCGTCGGCGGCGGCTTCCAGCCGTCCGCGCTCGCCTGGAAAGGCCAGGCTCCAGCCGATGCGGGCGCCGGCGGCCCCGGCCAGGATGGTGGCGGAAAGCTCGGTGACGCCGTGGATCATCAGCCAGCCTCCGGCCTCGACCCCAAGGCCGTGGGAGATGAACACCGCCAAAAAGGCGCCCAGCATGCAGCCTTGATAGGTCACCAGCAGGGCCGAGGGCAGGCACAGGGCGAACCCCAGGGCGAAGGCCAGCAGAGCCACCTCGGAATTGTGAGTGAACAGGAAGGTCGCAAAGGTGCTCAGCACGGCGTGTGGGGTGTGGCCATCGTCGAACAGGGTTGCTCGCAGGGCCTGGGTCGCCGCCGCCGGCCCTCGGCCCTCGGCCAGGTTTTTCGGCACGAAGGCGTCGAACCAGTCGCCATCGCGCAGGCATAGCACCAGCCCGATCACCACGCCTCCCACCAGTAGTACGGCGCAGGCCGCCGTCTCGCGCCAACAGGCCTGCGCCGCGGCGGGCCAATCGCGGGCGAAAAAGCCGCCAATGCGCTCGATCAGCCGTGGCCGGGCGCCATAGACGAAGAAATAGGCCCGGGCGCACAGGCTCTCCAGATAGTCGATCACGCTCTGGTCCAGCGAGGTGGCCCGCGCCACCGACAGGGATGAAAGGGCCGCGCGGTACAACACCGGCACCGCCAACAGATCCTCGTCCGACAGGGCCGCGGCCGCACCGCCCTCGGCCCGGGTGAGCAGGCTTTCCAGCCGCTGCCAGTCCACCTCGCGCTCGGCGCGAAAGCGGGAGCTCTTCAGGCGCAATTCAGCCATGATGGATGATCCTCACAGCAGATCCCGCCGCTTGAGCTCGAAATAGCGCGCCAGCAGGGCCGGGCCGATGCGGTCGGCCGGGGTCTCGATGATCTGGACGCCCAGGCGGCGCAGGCGCTCGATCACCACCTCGCGCTCGCGCATCAGGGCGGCGGCGACAGCGGCGCGGGAGACGTCTTCCGGGGTTTCCGGCTTTCGGCGGACCAGGATTTCCAGCTCGTCGTCGCGCATGACGATAAACAGCACCAGGTGTTGGCTCAGCAGTCGGCCGACATTTTCCAGCATCAGCTCGGCGCTGGTGGTGTCGGCGAAATCGGTGAACACCACCACCAGCGAGCGGCGCTTCAGGCGCCCGGCCAGGGCGGTGAGGCCCAGGGTGTAGTTGGTCTCGGCGTCGCTATAGTCGATGGATGCGGCCAGGTGTTGGATGTGGGCGAAGGCGCTGGCGCCGGCCAGAGCGCCGCTGGTCACGTTGGGCCTCGCGTCAAAGCCGAACAGCCCGACCCGGTCGCCGCCTTTGAGGCTGACAAAGGCCAGCAGCAGGGCGGCGTTCAGCGCATGGTCCACCCGCGGCGCGCCGGCCACCGGCTCGCACATCAGCCGGCCCGTATCCACGGCCAGGATCACATGATGGTTGCGCTCGGCGCGAAACTCCTTGGCCAGCAGGGCGCCGTGTCGGGCGGACTGCTTCCAGTCGATAGTCCGCCGGTCCATGCCGGACAAAAAGCTGCGCAGGGCGTGGAATTCGGCGCCGCCGCCCAGCTCCATTTGCGTGCGGGCGCCGGACATGGCCTGGCTGGAGAACAGGCGCAGGGCCTCGTCCTTGACCGCCTGCACATTCAGGGTGACGGGGACGGCCCTGTCCAGCTGCTCGGCCCGCTGCAGCCAGATGAAGCCCAGCGGCCCACGCCAGCGCGCCCACAACCGGCCCAGCACGGCCTGGCCCCGTCGTTGGGGCGTCAGGGCGAAGCGTCCGCGGGCGATGCGTTCGTGCACGGTGGCGATGCGGCGACCGGGCGACGGGGTCAGGCGCGGATCGGACTCAAGGGCGAACTCGACGAAGGCCGGCGCCGCTCCCCGCACAAAACCGGCCTGGGCCAGGGCTTCGCCGGCGGCGTTGACCGGAAGCGAGTCGGGGGTGGCCAGGCTCAGGGTCACCCCGCGCGGACGTGCGGCCAGGGCCACGTCGATCAGGGCCAGGGCGAAGCTCAGCACCAGCCACACCGGTCCCACCAGCCAGAACCGGGGCGCAAAGGTGGCCAGGCCGCCAGCGATTGGCGCCCCGATCGCAGCGAAGATCACCGCGCGGGCGGTGGGATAGATGGAGACCTGGGTGGCCTCAGCGCTCAACGGGGCGCCTCGACCTGGTCGATCACCCGCCGCACCGCGTCATCCACCTTGCGCCCGTCGATCTCGGCCGCCGGCGACAGGATCACCCGATGGCGCAGGGCGGGCAGGGCCAGGGCCTTGATGTCGTCGGGGATGACATAGTCGCGGCCGTCCAGGGTGGCGCGGGCGCGGGCGGCCAGGGCCAGCATGGCCGCGCAGCGGGGAGAGGCGCCGGCGGAAAAGTCCGCCGTCTCCCGCGTCGCCCGCACCAGGGTCACCACATAGTCGACAATGGCGCTTTCCAGCCGCACCTGGGCCACAGCCTGCACCGCCGCGGTGATGCTGGCGGCGTCGGCCACCGGCTCGACCCCGAAACTGGCCGCCTCGCGCCGCCCGCCGCCCGAGCCGTGAGAGGCGACGATGGCCCGCTCCTCCTCGATGCTGGGATAGCCCAGGTCATGCTTGAAGAGGAACCGGTCGAGCTGGGCCTCGGGCAGGGGGTAGGCGCCCTGGTGCTCCAGGGGGTTCTGGGTGGCCACCACGGTGAACCGTTCGCTCAGGGTGTGGCTGACCCCGTCCAGGGTCACGGTCCGCTCCTGCATGGCTTCCAGCAGGGCCGCCTGGGTCTTGGGCGGGGTGCGGTTGATCTCGTCGGCCAGCAGCAGCTCGCAGAAGATCGGCCCCTTGACCAAGGCGAAGCTCGAGGCCTGGAAGTTGAACAGATTGGCCCCGACGATGTCGCCGGGCATCAGGTCGGGGGTGAACTGGATGCGGCCATAGTCCAGGTTCACCGCCCGGGCGAAGCACTGGGCGATGAAGGTTTTGGCCGTGCCGGGCGGGCCTTCCAGCAGGATATGGCCGCCCGCGAACAAGGCGGTCAGCATCAGCTCCACCGTCTCCCCCTGGCCGACCACGCCCTTGGCCACTTCGGCCCGGATGCGCTGGGCCAGGTCCTTCACCTCAGTGAGGTTCACGCGTCATCTCCAGTCTCCATTCATGCAGGGCGCGGGCGGCGTCGAGGGCCTGGTTGCGGTCGGTGGCGCTCATAGCCGCGCGGGCGAGGTCGGTCAGGCGATGGCGGGCGCCCAGGCGTTCGGCCACTCGGTCGAGAAAGGCGTCCACCTGGTCCGGCGGCAGCCGCCCTGCGCCCAGGGCGCGGATCACGGCGGCGCGGCTCAGGTCCAGATAGCGAGCGGCCATGCGCGGCTCGCGCCTGGCGGTGCGGATCAGGGCGGCGGAGTTGTCGGCCAGGGCCTGTTTGCCCAGGGCCAGGACCCGGCCCTCGGTCTTGGGCGCGCCGAACCGGCTGACCGCGTGCAGGCCCATGAGCAGCGAGGCGGCGAACAGGCACAGGGTCGCGCCCAGAAACGGCGGCTCGAAAGCCAGCTTGAGCAGGTTGGGCGGGCTGTCGAAGCCGTTGAGGGTGACGTCGAACACCACCGCGCCGCCGCCGCCGCCAAGCTTCAGCCTGTCGACCAGGGCGCTGGCCACGCGGGCGGTGGCCAGGTCGCGCAGGCCGCGGGTGTTCAGAAGGTCCGGGTCCGACAGCACATAGACCCGTTGGTCCGCATCGGAAGCCAACACCACCTCGCCGGACGCGGCGGTCAGCACCGGTCGCAGGGCCGCCGCAGCGCGGATGACCTGCAGATAGACGATGGGGGCCGTGGTCATGCCTTGGGTCGGCGCGTCGGCGCGCACCAACCTCAAGGGCGCTGTGTCATTGCGTCGGCCGATGGTCACCGTCGACAAGGCGGGTTTCAGCAGACGCTGAACCTGGTCGGCATCGACGACGTTGAAGGGCGCCACCCAGCCGAGAGTCTTGGAGTCGGGGACGACGTTCCACTTGGGCAGGACGATCAGCACCCGCCCGCGCGCCACGCGCTTGGCCAGGGCGTCGCCGTCGCTGGAAATACTGGGAGTCACCACGGTCAGGCCGGGCGTCGGCCCCTGAGCCGGCGGCGCGCGGCGGCTGACCAGCGCCACCTCGTCTTCGGCCTTCAGCAGCCGCACCAGGCCGGCGAAGCCGATGGCTGATCGCGACAGGGCGTGGGAGCCGCCGTCGAAGCCGGTGCGCAGGTCGGGGGCGAAGGCCGAGAGCACCATATAGGCGCTGAAGGCGAACACTCCGGCGACCAGCAACCAGGCGACCACCACTGGTGAAAAGACCCGCTGGGCAGCGGTCTCGCTCATCAGGCGCGAGCCGGCAGGGCGAAGGCCTCGTAGTCGCGCCGGCAGCGCTCGAAATCGTCCGCGGCGATGGCCTGACCGCCGAAGAAACCGCGCTCCACCGTGCGGGCGATGGCGGCGAAGGTGATGCGCGCGGCCTCGGGCAGGGTGGGGTGTCCGGCGATGTCGCGGCTGGTCAGGGCGGGCTGGACCAGGCGGGGCCAGCGTTTGTCGATATCCTCGATGCTGCGGAAAAGCAGCAGGTGGACAGCTTCGGAATAGAGGCCCTCGGCGGCCAAGCGGTCGGCGTCCTCCAGCAGGGTTCGCGCCCGCGCCGCGTTGGGCCGCCAATCGTCGTCCAGAGTCACGGGCGGCGGCTTCGGCGCGCGTCTGCGGCGGCCAAGGCGCAGGCCGAACACCTCGCGGGCGATGAAAAAGAGCATCAGGCCGACGATCAGGGCCATGCCGATCCAGACCATCCATTTCAAGGTTGGCCCGGCGGCGTGCAGCACGTTCGCCAGCCAGTGGGCGAAGGCCTTCAGCCATCCGGGCGCCTCGGGCGGCTTGTCCGGCGCGGTGAAGCTGAACTGCAGGTCGGATTGCTTGAGCAACTGGGCATGGGCGCGCGCCACCACATCGGCCGCGGCCGACCGGCTGGCTTCCCCTGGACTGCTCCCCACCAACAACGCCCCCGACACCCCACGCCCCTGCAACTCACACTAGAGGCAGGTTGGTCGCCGCGACAAGGGGGCGACGGTCGCCGCTAGGCCGTCTTGCGGCGCAGGCGCGGCTCTTCCACCAGGGTCAGCAGCACCACCAAGGCGGCGGCGACGAAGCCGCCTGAGATCCACAAGAGCGGGGAATAGCCGAAGGCCTTGGCGATCAGGCCGCCGATGAGAGGGCCCAGGGCGGCGGTCAGGCCCTCCGCCGTGCTGGAAAAGGCCAGACGCATGGCCATGTCCTCGCGCAGGCCGAACTCCAGCACCATGGTCTGGGCGCTCATATTGTAGCCGGAGTTCGCCGCGCCAAGGCCGGCCAGAGCTAGGGCGATCATGGGCAGGGTGTGGGCGTTGAGCAGCAGCACGGTGGAGGCCACCCATACCGCCAGCGAAATCAGGCAGGCCGATCGGAAGCCCGACTTGTCCCCCAGATAGCCCCAGATCAGGTTGGAGGCGGTGTCCGCGCCCAAGTAAGCGAAGCCCAGAAGACCAAGCGTGGATCCGGTCAGCTCGATCGAGGTCTGGGCATAGAGCACATAGAAGGGCGCTGCGATGCGGCCGGCCACGGCCAGGGTCTGGGCGATCATGAAAAAGAGAAAGCCGCGGTCGCCGCTGAGCAGGGCGGGGAAGTCGCTTAGGCGGTCGAGGATCCGCACACGAGGCCGCAGGGTGGTTGGGTCGGGCTCCCGCAGCAGCAGTTGCAGCGCCGTGAGGCCCAGGCTGGTGAGGACGAAGGTCACGGCGAAGGTCACCGAATAGCCGTGGCCCAGGAAGTTCTGGCCGATCAGGTAGCGCCCAGCCGCCCAGGTCAGCACTGCGGCGATGGCGCCGCCAGTCAAGTTGCGCCAGGCCTGTAGCCGCCCGCGCCGGACGATGGGGATCACCTTGGCCAGCAGCAGCTGAAACGCCACCCGCTGGGCGCCGGAAAACACTCCGAACAGGAACAGCAGCACCAGCATGGAGAGCAGCAGCGGCTGTCCGCGCATGAACCAGCTGGCCAGGGCCATGCCGGCCACGGCCAGGCGCATCATGCTGCCGATCAGCATGGCCGAGGGCATCACCCGCTTGCGATGCTCGATCTGCGAAGCCGAGACGATGGGCGAGATCAGGCCGCCTAGCTGTTGCAGCCCGGCGCCCAGCCCGACTATGGCGTCGGACCCGGACAGCTGGTGCAGAAAGATCGGAATGAAGGTCGGCGCGCTCAGCAGCCGAAATCCGGTCATGCCCAGCATGCCGTGGATATAGTTGCCCGCATAGTTGCGCGGCAGGTTGCTCCAGACGAACTTTTCGTAAGCCGCTTCGGGGCTTTCCGGAGCTTCGGCCGTCACGTCGATTCCGGCTGCCTGATCCATCCGCGCTTCCACAATCGGCCGTTTCGCGCCGTCGGTACGGCGTCGCTCAAGATCGGCGATGATTCTTATCGACGGTAACCTAGCAGCAGCCGAGCGCGCGGGGGAAGCTCTAGGCTCTGGCGGCCATGTGTTCGACGTGGATAGATGGCGCCAACCAACACAAGGGGAGACGATCCATGGCCAGCCGCGACCCGGAGATCGAGGTCATTCGCGAGCTTCTCAAGGGGTTTGTGGCTCAATCTGGCGCGCCGCGTCCCACCATCGCCGAGCAGCGCGCCGGCAACGAGGCCTTCGGCCTCAGCGTGCCGCTGCCGGAGGGCTGCGCGTTGGAGGAGCTGACAGTAAATGGCGTGCCCGCCGAGCGCCTGACGCCCAAGGGCGCGGATGCGACTGCGGCCATCCTTTATCTGCACGGCGGCGGCTACGTGATCGGCAGTTCGCGCAGCCATCGCCATCTGGCCGCCCGCCTGGCCGAGGCGGCGGGGGTGGTCGCGCTCAATGTGGATTATCGTCTGGCGCCGGAACATCCCCATCCCGCGGCGGTGGAGGATGCTTTGGCGGCCTATCGCTGGCTGCTGGACCAGGGTGTTTCGCCGGGACGCATCGTCATCGCGGGGGATTCGGCGGGGGGCGGCCTGGCCATCGCCGCGGCGCTGGCGCTCAAGGCTCAGGGCCTGCCCCAGCCGGCGGGCCTCTATCCTATCAGTCCCTGGACCGATCTGGCCCAGTCCGGCGCGGCCTATCAGCTGAAATTGGCCAGCGATCCCATGATCACGGTGGAGGGCCTCAACGAGATGTCGGCCCACTATCGCGCGGGCGCCTCGGCCACCGAGCCCCTGATCTCACCGCTCTATGGCGATCTGGCCGGCCTGCCGCCGATGCTGATCCATGTGGGCTCGGAAGAGGCCCTGCTCACCGACGCCACGGGCCTGGCCGAACGCGCGGGGCTCGCCGGGGTGGACGTGCGCCTGGAGATCTGGCCGGAGATGATCCACGTCTGGCCCTTCTTCCACCAGCACCTCGCCGCCGCCCGCCGGGCCATCGACCAGGCGGGGTCGTGGATCGCCGACAAGGTGGGCGGGCGCTGAGCTGCCCCAATCGTCCGGAGTGACCGCGGAACGTAGCCTGGCTGGCGGCATGAACCGGGCGATTCTGGTCATCGCCCTGCCGTCCATGCTGACCAATGTGGCCACCGCCCTGTTCGGCATGGCCGACACCTGGGTGATCGGCCGGCTGGGGGATCCGGCGGCCCAGGGCGCGGTGGAGGTGGGCGCCAAGCTGCTCATGACCCTGCTGGTTGTGTTCAACTTCCTGCGCTCGGGCACGGTGGCCCTCACCGCCCAGGCGGCGGGCCGCGAGGACGACGCCGCCCAGGCCGCCGCCCTGACCCGCAGCCTGGCCGTGGCCCTGGGGATCGGCGCCCTGTTGCTGTTGGCCCGGCCGGTGCTGGTCGAGCTTGGCCTGAGCCTGCTGGGCGCGCGCGGGGCGGTGGTCGACCTGGCGCGCACCTATGTGCATATCCGCTACTGGGGCGGCGTCGCCTGGCTGCTCAACGCCGTGCTGGTGGGCTGGCTGATCGGCCGCCGGCGCATGCGCGCGGTGCTGGCGGTGGAGGTTGGGTCGAACCTGTTCCACATCGGCCTCGACCTGACCCTGGTCCTGGGCCTGCATCGGGGGGTGGCCGGCGTCGCCATCGCCACCCTGTCGTCCGAAACGCTCAAGCTCGTGGCCCTGGCCGTCATGGTCGCCCGGGAAGGCCCGGCCCGTCGCGCCCTTGCCCTGGTGAGGCAGGCGTCCACCTGGCAGGCGGCGCAGCTGATGGCCCTGTTCCGTCTCAACCGCGACCTGTTCGGCCGCACCCTGCTGCTGATGACCGCCACCGTGCTCCTGACCCGCGCCGGGGCGCAGCAGGGCGCCGTCGTGCTGGCGGCCAACGCCATCCTCTATCAGCTGTTCATGCTGTCGGCCCTGGTGCTGGACGGCTTCGAGAGCGCGGCCCAGGTCCTGTGCGGCGAGGCCCTGGGCGCCCGCGACCATGCCCGCTTCAAGCAGTTGGTGCGCGTCATCCTGGTCTGGGCCGGCGGCGGAGCCGTGCTGATCGCAGTGGGCTATGGTTTCGGCGGCCGGCGTCTGGCGGCCAGTTTCAGCACCGACCCGAAGGTCATCGCCACCACGGCGACCTACATCGCCTGGGCCGTGGGCCTGCCCCTGGCCGGGGTGGCCTCTTTCGTGTTCGACGGCGTGTTCATCGGCTGCAGCTGGACCCGAGCCATGTTGATCAGCATGGTCGCGGCCCTGGCGGCGTTCGTGCTGGCGTTCTGGGTCACGCGGCCCTGGGGCAATCATGGCCTGTGGTTGGCCTTCACCCTGTTCTTCGTCGCCCGCACCCTTGGTCAGGCGCTGATGCTGCCGGGCCTGACGCGGCGCAGTTTCGCCGTCAGCCCCCTGTCCGCGGCTTGAGATCAGCCTCGAACTGCGTCAGGTCCGCCGGATTGACGTCCGACACCGCCCAGAAGGTCAGGCCGCCGGCGCGCCAGTGGCGCAGGCCGTAGCCCTGGCCGGCGTTGACCGTCTCTGGCCCTCCAATCGCAGTGTCCGGCCAGACGAACAAGTTGATCACGTGTCGCCCGCGCCGATAGACGATTGCGGCGACCGTGCGGCCGTTCATATAGTCCAGTCGGCCGCCCACCAGGGGAAAGCCCTGGTCTTTCAGCTCGACCACGGGGGGCGAGAAGTCGAGCTTGCCGTTGAACCACGGCTTGACCACGTGCTGGTCCGAGGTCTCCACGTCGGTCAAGTGCGCCACTTGCAGCGAGCGGACATGGCTGGCGACGAGTTCGTGAGTCAGAAGATCGCTCTGGCGCATCACCCCGGCGACCATGAAGAGGCTGAAACAGGCGGCGATGGCCAGGCCCGCGCCGCCGCCCATCCAGGCCCAGGGGCGCGGGCGTCGGGCGATGGCGGGACGCGCGGGCTCAGCCGCGGGTTCCATAGTCGCGGCGGCCAGGCTTTCGGCCAGCCGGCGATGCAAACGCGCCGGGGCTGGGACGCGCAGGGCCTCGTCGCTCAGAGCCCGGTGCAAGTCCGTCAGGCGCGCATGCTCCTCGGCGCAATCGGCGCAGGCGGCGATCCGCGCCTCGATCTCGGCGGCGTGGACCGCGTCCAGCTCGCCGTCGACCAGGGCCTGGACCATCAGGGGATCGTGGCCGCAGGGGCTCATGTCCGGCCTTCCTTTACGTCCTGCAGCCGCCGCCAGGCTTCGCCCAGCTGGGTGCGCGCCCGGGCTAGGCGCGACATCACCGAGCCGATGGGGGCGGCGGTGACCTCGGCGATCTGGCGATAGCTCAAATCCTCCATCTCCCGCAGCACCAGCACCTCGCGCAGGCGGGGCGGCAGGGCGTCGATCAGGGCGTGCAGGCCGGCGGCCTCGCCCTTGCGGATCAGGGCCTGTTCCGGGGTTTCCTGATCGGGATCGTGCGGCTCCCAACTGAGCTCATGGTCCGGATCGTCGGACACGACCAGGGTCAGGGGCATGGTCGATTTCCGCTTCTGTTCGCGCAGCCAGTCATAGGCGCAATGACGCACGATGGTCAGGATCCAGGCCCGCGCCTCGCCCCCGCGATAACTGTCGAACCCGGTCAGGGCGCGCAGGAAGGCGTCGTGTGTTACGTCCTCCGCCGCCTCGGCCTGGCGGGTCAGGCGCAAGGCGAGGTTATAGGCCGCGTCCGTATGCGGCAGGGCGAGCGCCTCGAACCGCCGCGCCGTGGCCGCGTCGGGGCGTCTGGCTGGGCCATCGGCCGGTTGCGTTTCGAACCCGATGGGGGGCCTCATCTGTTGAGGACAGGCCGTCACGCTATCGCTGTTCTCCCAGATAGGCGATGACGTCGGCGCGGCTTTGTGGGTCGCGCAGGGAAAAGAACATCCGGGCGCCGGGGACCAGGGCCTGGGGATTGGTCAGCCAGCGGTCCAGGTTGGCGGGGGTCCAGACCAGGCCGGAGCCTTTGAGCGCCGGGGAATAGGCGTAGCCGGGCACGACGCCGGCATGACGCCCGACCACCCCGCGATGCTTGGGCCCCACATCGTTCTCGTCCAGGGAATGGCAGCCGGAACAGGCCTGATAGAGCGCCTTGCCGTGGACGGGATCACCGTGGAGACCGGTGGCTTCTGCGGGAGCGTTCGCGGCTTGCACGCCAGTTGCGCCCAAGGCCGGGACGAGCAGGGTGATGCACAGAGCTAGGACCCTGTATTGTCTCGCTTCAAGCTTGGTCATGGATCTAAGCCAGCGCCTGATCGACCACGGCCAGCGGTCCATCGCCCACCTGTCGCCGCACCGAGGTCAGGCCGATGGCGGCGCGCAGCTGTTCGGCCGGGACCACCAGGGGGCCAGGGCCTGCGCCTTGCCCCGGGGCCGGCTGCGGATAGGCGGTGGAGCGGGCGGTGTGGAAGGTCACGTGACCCTCGATCTTCTGCTGCACCTGGTGGATGTGACCGTTGAGCACGCTGACCGAGCCGAAGCGGTTTAGCACCGCCAGGGCCGCCGCCGAATCCTCGGTGCCCCAGCCCCAGTCTGGAAACAGCGCCCACATGGGAAAGTGAGCGAAGACGACGATTGGCGTCGACGAAGTCAGGTGGGCCACGTCGTCCTTCAGCCAGGCGATCTGGGCCTCGCCCAGGGAGCCCATGCCCCGGTCCCCCAGGTGAACCACATTGACCAGGCCGATGAAGTGGACCCCGCCGGTGTCGAAACTGTACCAGCCGTCGCCCTTGGTCCCGGGGCCGAAGCGATCGAGATAGGGCTGAGGGTTGGTTCCATCGACGATGTCGTGCTCGCCGGGGACGAAATGGATCGGCAGGCCCAGCTCTGACAGGGCCGCCTGCGCCGTATCGAACTGCTCCGGCGTGGCCAGGTGGGTGATGTCGCCGGTGTGCAGGACAAAACTCGGTTGGACCGGCAGGGCGCGAATCCGGGCGATGGTCTCGCGCAGGGTGCTCAAGGTGTCGGGATTAGCCGGCTTCTTGAAGCCGATATGGCTGTCGCTGATCTGGACGAAAGTCAGGCTTGCGGATTTACCAGTCCTTGCCTCCGCGCTGGTGATCAGAGCCGAGGCGGCGACGCCCCCGCCCAGGGTCCAGACTACGCCGGTTCCAGCCCAGGCCATGCATTTCAACAGTCCGCGCCTTTGCACGCCTGTTCCTTGCGACGTGAGAGAGGCAAGCCCTGCCTCGTCGGAGCGGGTTTCGGGGTCGGAGTCGCGCATGGGGCCTCGCCGGTTCAGAGGGGTCTGACCTTCAAGACGGCCCAGGCGATGATTTTATTCCCGCGGCTTGCCGAAAATCGTGATGGAGCATAGGCCTAGCCGCAAAATCGGTTCTTCAGAGGCTTACCCGTGCCCAATCGTCGTGATTTTCTGCTGTCCACCGGCGCCGCCGGCGTGGCTCTGAGCGTTGGGGCCGGCGCCCCCAGTTCAAGCTGGGCGGCGACCCCGCTCAGCACATTGCTTGATCGCTATGCCGAACAGACCCTGCAGGACAACCCCACCGCGGCCACCAGCCTTGGCCTGGACACGGGTGTTCACGCCGCCCTCAAGAGCAGGCTCGACGACAGCAGCTGGGCCGCTGTGCAGCGGGCCAGCGCCCAGTGCGCGGCGCGGCTGACCGAACTGAAAGCCATTGATCGCGCCAGCCTCAAGGGCGGCGACCTCATCAATTACGATGCGGTGGTTTATGCCAATCAGCTGGGCGCCGACGCGGCGCGGTTCGGCTATGGCGACAACACCCTGGCCTCGGCCATGGGCGAGTCGGCCACCCCCTATGTGATCAGCCAGCAGACCGGCGCCTTCAGCGGCGTGCCGGACTTCCTGGATTCGCAGCATAAGGTCGACGGGGCGGCCGACGCGGACGCCTATCTGGCGCGCCTGGAGGCTTTCGCCGTGGTGCTGGACCAGCAGACCGGGCGCGCGCGCCGTGACGCCAGCCTGGGGGTGATCCCGCCGGACTATCTTCTGGCCACGACCTTGCAGCAGATGCGGGGCTTTCGCGCCACGCCCGCAGCTCAGTCGTCGTTGGTCTCTTCGCTGGCCAGGCGCGCCAAGGCCAAGGGGATCGCCGGAGACTATGCCGGCCGGGCGACCAGGATCGTCGAAGGTCAGGTCTATCCGGCCCTGGACCGCCAGATGGCCGTCCTAACCGCCAACGCCGCCAAGGCCGGTCACCAGGCGGGCGTATGGCGCCTGCCCGATGGCGAGGCCTACTATGACTGGCTGCTCAAGGTCGGCACCAGCACCGCGCTGACCCCCGAAGAGGTCCACCAGATGGGCCTGGAGCAGAACAAGGCCATCGGGGCGCGGATGGATGGCCTGCTCAAGGCCCAGGGCCTCAGCCAGGGTTCGGTGGGCGAGCGCATGACGGTCTTGGGCAAGGATCCGCGCAATCTCTACCCCAATACCGACGCCGGCCGCGCCGAACTCATCGCCTATCTCAACGGCCGTATCGCCGCGGTTCGCCCGCTGATGCCCAGGCTGTCGCGCATGACCCTGAAGGCCGATGTGGTGGTCAAGCGGGTGCCGACGGAGATCGAACTTGGCGCCGGCCTGGGCTATATGAACTCAGGCTCCTTGGACGGCTCGCGCCCGTCCACCTACTATATCAACCTGCACGACACGGCCAATTGGCCGCGCTTTTCCCTGCCGTCCCTGACCTATCACGAGACCATTCCGGGCCACGTCTGGCAGGGCGCCTTCGTCACCGAGCGCCACACCCTGCCCCTGTTCAACACCATGCTGGGCTTCAACGCCTATGTGGAGGGCTGGGCCCTCTATGCCGAGCAGATGGCGGACGAAGTCGGCCTCTATGACGACGACCCCCTGGGCCGGCTGGGCTATCTGCAGGGGCAGAAGTTCCGCGCCGCCCGCCTGGTGGTGGACACCGGACTGCATTCCAAGCGCTGGTCGCGCGAGCAGGCGGTGGACTGGATGGTCGGCGCCACCGGCCGGTCCAAAGAGGCCGCCACCAGCGAGATCGATCGCTATTGCTCCACCCCGGGCCAAGCCTGCGGCTACAAGGTCGGCCACACCGAGATCGTCCGCTTACGGGAAAAGGCCAGGGCCGCCAAGGGGCCGCGTTTCGACCTGCGCGACTTCAACGACGCCGTGGTCACCGCCGGAACCGTCCCGCTGACTGTGCTTGCGGGGGTGATCGACCGCTACATCGCGGGGTGAGCGGACTATCCTCCAGACGTCCATACGTGACGAGCATGGGGGGCGTTGGGCCGTTTCCGCCTTCCACCCCCGATCCGCCCTTCAAATGGCCCCCTGTGGGCGCCCGAGCTCAAGCGACCGTCAAAGTCAGGTTTCTGGCGCCCCCGGCCGACTGTGCCCGACCCATTGCGGACCTCGCTGACTGGTCTAACTTCGCCGTCGAAAAGATTTGGGGAAGGGTGGCGTGGAGAAAATCAATCCGGGGATGCTGATACGCCTTTGTAAGGCAAGCTTGGTAACGGCTATGGCGCTGCTCTTGGGACTCGTCGCGTTCAACAACATCGTAGACTACGGCGACAACTGGACCTTCGTGCGCCACGTCTTGGGGATGGACACCGTCTTCCCCGACTCTACCCAGCGGTGGCGGGCGATCCATTCGGCGCTAGTGCAGCAGCTCTTCTATCTGGCGATCATCGCAACCGAGGCGCTGAGCGGCGCACTGCTCATGCTTGGCGCGGCGGCTCTGTTTCGCCAAGCGCGCAGCGAGAGCGGCTTTGATCGGGCCCTTGCGCTGCCTGTCGCGGGGCTCACCGTCGCGATGCTCCTATACGGTGGGGGTTTCGTAGCTGTCGGCGGCGAATGGTTCCTGATGTGGCAATCGAGGTCCTGGGGCGGTTCCGACGCCGCCGCCCGGTTCTTTCTTCTAAACGCCACTGTTTCGATCGTCCTGGTCGCGGGTCGAGCGCCAGCGGGTGCGAAGCCGTGAGACTTTGGGCGCTGCTGATTTCGACGTCGGCCACCCCTCAAGCGACCTTCCGAACGTCTGTTAATGGACGACGCTGCAAAGCCTTCGCTTGAGCCGGAAAGATCGGTCGTGGGCAGGCGCCAAGTGTCAAGTTCTATCCACGAGTTTGGGCGCAGCCCCTACTTGACGATGATCTGCACGATCCGTTCCGACGAAGGCCGGCCTTCGACGCCTGCGGCGGGGGCGTAGATCACCGTTAGGGCGCCGGCGGTCATGGTGGCGTCGGGTTTGCGGCCCTTGGCCAGCAGCACCTTGACCACCCGGGCGAGGGCGATCTTGCCGTTGACCATGCGCGAGACCCGGGTGATGGCCTCGGCGGTGACCGTGGCGCAATCGGCGATCAGCGTGGCGGTTTCCGGGGTGGCGTCGTCCACCGAAATGAACGGGATCACCTTTTGCGCCGCATGACTGGAACGAGCGCTGGCCTGGAACATGCGCTGGAACAGGGCGTTGGGGGTCAGATAGTTCGGCGGCCGCAGGGACACCGCCTCACCGTCATAGGCCACGGCGGAGCCGTCGGGATGCTCGACCGTAAACAGGGTCAGGCCGCCCAGCTTGGTGGCGCGCAAAACGGGCTGGCCCACATCGTTGCGGAAAATGGTGTCGCCGCGTGGGCCGGGTTGGGGGCGCAGCACCCACACCTCCTGACTGTCCTCGAAGCGCAGCAGGGGCGGAGAGACCGATTGGTCGAGGATGAAGCCCTGGCCCGCATCGGGTTGGTAACGGGCGACGGGCGGCGCTTCAGGACGGCGCGGCGCGTCGCCATGCCGGCCCCAGAGGATATTGCCCAAAGACCCGCCGCCCGCAGTCGCCGGCTGCGAGATCGACAGGGCCGTCAGCAAGAGGGATAGAAAGAGAAAGAGCGGGCGGGAGGGGAAACCCGATCCGCCTGAATCAGGTTTCCCCAGCAGGTTTCCCTTGCGGCGCCCTGATTCGCGACGGACAGGCGGCCGCTTCTGCGCCGAAAGAACTGGTCTACCCATTCCTTGCGAATGCACTGGGACTGGGGCGGTTTTTAGACGCTCAACTGGCCATATACTGGCCGCCGTTCACGCTCAGGGTCGCCCCGGTGATGAACGAGGCGTCCTCGCGCGCCAGGAAGGAAACGCAGGCGGCGATCTCCGCAGCCTTGCCAAGCCGCCCTACCGGGATGCCGCCGATGATCTTGTCCAGCACCGCCTGCGGCACGGCCAACACCATTTCGGTGTCGGTATACCCGGGGGCGACGGTATTGACGGTGATGCCCTTGTTGGCGGTTTCCTGCGCCAGGGCCTTGCCGAAGCCGATCACCCCGGCCTTGGCGGCGGAATAATTGGTCTGGCCCATCTGCCCCTTCTGGCCGTTGATCGACGAGACATTGATGATGCGGCCATAGCCGCGCTCGCGCATGCCCTCGATCACCTGGCGGCTCATATTGAAGATCGAGGCCAGGTTGACGAAGATCACTTCGTTCCACTGCTCGGGCGTCATCTTGTGCAGCATGGCGTCGCGGGTGATGCCGGCATTGTTGACCAGCACGTCGATGGGGCCCAGTTCGGCCTCGACCTCGGTCACGGCGCGCTTGCAGTCGCCGAAATCGCCCACATTGCCCTTGACGATCATCACGCCCAGTTCGTCGCAGCAGTCCTTGGCGGCCGCCTCGTTGCCGGCATAGCCGGCCGCGACCTTGAAACCGTCGTTCTTCAGCCGCTCGACAATCGCTCGCCCGATCCCCCGGGTGCCGCCCGTGACCATCGCCACTCTGCCCATGGTGTCTCCTCGCTTTTTAGCTGCTCACCGCTTCACGGCCGCCTTCGCCGATTTCAGTCCCGCTCGACGCACAGGGCCACGCCCATGCCGCCGCCGACGCACAGGGTGGCCAAGCCCTTCTTGGCGTCGCGCTTGCCCATTTCGTGCAGCAGGGTGGTCAGGATGCGCGCGCCCGAGGCGCCGATGGGATGGCCGATGGCGATGGCCCCGCCATTCACATTGACCTTGGCCGGGTCGAGGCCCAACTCGCGCACCACGCTCAGGGACTGGGCGGCGAACGCTTCGTTTGATTCGATCAGATCCAGGTCACCGACCGACCAGCCGGCCTTCTCCAGCGCCTTGCGTGTGGCCGGGATCGGGCCGGTGCCCATGATCTCCGGCTCCACGCCGGCATGGGCCCAGGAGGCGATCCAGGCCAGGGGCTTGAGGCCGCGGGCCTTGGCTTCCTCTTCGCTCATCAGCACCAGGGCCGCTGCGCCGTCATTGAGGCCAGAGGCGTTGGCCGCGGTGACCGAGCCGTCCTTGGTGAAGGCCGGCTTCAGCCCGGCAATACCCTCATAGGTCACCCCGTGGCGGATGAATTCGTCCTGGTCGACGATGGTGTCGCCCTTGCGGCCCTTGATGGTGACGGGTGCGATCTCGTCGGCGAAGCGGCCGGATTTCTGCGCCGCCTCGGCCTTGTTCTGCGAGCCGACGGCGAAGCGGTCCTGGTCCTCGCGGGTGATCTGCCAGCGAGCGGCGATGTTCTCGGCGGTCTGGCCCATGTGGTAGCCGTGGAAGGCGTCCCACAGCCCGTCCTTGATCATAGTGTCGACAAATCCGAGATCGCCCATCTTCTGGCCATTGCGGATGTTGGCCGCGTGGGGCGATTGGCTCATGCTTTCCTGGCCGCCAGCGACCACGATCCGGGCGTCGCCTTGGCTGATCTGCTGGGCGCCCAGGGCCACCGCGCGCAGGCCCGAGCCGCACAGCTGGTTGAGGCTCCAGGCCGGGCTTTCCACAGGAATGCCGGCCTTGACCGAGGCCTGCCGAGCGGGGCCCTGGCCGGCGCCGGCCTGCAGCACCTGGCCCATGACGACTTCCTCGATGTCAGCGGCGCTGACCCCGGCGCGTTCCACCGCGGCGCGGATGGCGATGGCCCCCAGTTCATGGGCGGGCAGGCTGGACAAGGCGCCGTTGAACGACCCGACCGGCGTTCGGGCGGCTGAGACGATGACGACTTTGCTCACGGCGGTGCTCCACAGATTCTCGCCCAGGCGGGTAAGGGGTCGCCTGATGCGCGCATTGTAACCATTGCCCCAATGCATTGGCTTCGTCACGCCCGAACGTGAAAAGTTTCAATGTCAATTCCACGACTGGCGCTACTCTGCTGCATCCGCGATACTGCAGCGCAGAAGAAGTCGAATCCCTTGCGCCTCACCGGCGCTCCCCGAGGAGTGAGATGGCAGAAGCCGACCCGTCCGGCGACCGTGTGGTCATCAAGAAATACGCCAATCGGCGGCTCTACAATACGCGCTCCAGCGCCTATGTGACGCTCGAACACCTGTCCGAAATGGTCAAGCAAGGCGTCGACTTCGTGGTCTATGACGCCAAGACCAACGAAGACATCACCCGTTCCGTCCTGACCCAGATCATCTTCGACGAGGAGAGCCGGGGCCAGAACCTGTTGCCGATCCAGTTCCTGCGCCAGCTGATCCGCTTCTATGGCGACAGCATGCAAGGTTTCGTGCCCAGCTTCCTCGAACTGTCGCTGGACGGGTTCACCCGTCAGCAGGAGCGCATGCGCGGACAGGTCGGCGCCGGCCTGGGCGTGGCGCCGGGCGTGGCGTTCATGGAGGACCAGGTGCGCCAGAACCTGGCCATGTTCGACCGGGCCATGAAGATGTTCACGCCCTTCGCCTTCGCGCGCGGGGACGAGGCTGAGCAGGCCGCTGCGCCGGTCGAGC
>DASXNV010000105.1:0-26864 GCA_036494815.1 Caulobacteraceae bacterium | reverse complement strand
TGTCCCTGTACTGGCGGCTCAAGGCCCCAAAGGGCCAAGGCGCAACTCCCCACTGGACGTGCTACGCGGCCAACCGATCGAGGCGCATGTCCCCCCCAGGCGATCAGGTCGCAGGGGGCGATTGGCTGCTCTCGATCAGCTAGACCGAGGCGGTTAGATAATCACAAACCGCGCCTTGAAGGGTACAGGGAGCGGGGCTGGCCTAGAGCCCCGAAAGCCCCTTCTCCAGGTCCGCCGCATTCATCACCGGCGTGAACTGGATCGTCGCGTCCAGGCCCGTGAAGAACGGCTCGGCCAGTTGGGGGATCTCGGCGGGAGAGGCCATGTCGAACACAGCGATCATGGTTCGCATGCCGTCAAAGCCGCCGAAATAGATGGCTTCTGGCTTGGCCTTTTCGGTGAAGGCCTGAATCAGCTTGGGCAGGCTGCCGTCCTTGACGGCCCGGTTGCCGGCGGCGACCGGCATTTGCATTTTCAACATCATACGCATTGGCGTGTCCCCCAAGGTTGGGCGTTGCATGCCGCGCACTAAGCGCTTGTCGCGCCCGCGGATCAATGGCCGGCTCGGCGTTATCGCCAGTGTGGCGGAGGCATTCATCCGCTCTGGTGGACGATCGTTTTCATCGCCTGCTTTGAGGGTGAGCTTCGGTTAAGTCGTATTCGCCCAAAATGGGTAGTTGATTTGGTAGTATTATTCAAAGAACAATCTTGGCTGTTATAAATTCCCTTCTCTTGATGGAATAAATGTGTCCTATGCCTGAATAGAGCGAGGTGATACTTTCCTCACAGAGCGAGCGTGGAGCCCGTTCAAAAACAGGGAGAATTCCCGTGAAAACTTTGCTTTTGTCGATACTTTTACTGGGGGCGTCGGCCGCCACGGCGAACGCCGAAACCTTCACCTTCACCTCCAGCGCACAGACGACCAACCTTCTGGTCGTCCCGGTCGCTGGGGGAAATCCTGTCATATCCCAGTTCAGCACCGGAACCTCGGCGACGACCTATGCTTCCGGCAAGAAGTCGACCACCACCAACAACTGCGCCGGCTGGAGCGCTGCTCCAGGCTCTCCGTTCACCGCGACGGGTATCTGCATCTTTACCGAAGCCAATGGCGACAAGGCTTCGATCCAATGGAGCTGCATCGCCACCAACAAGGAACAGACGGCCGCTAACTGTTGGGGCGGGCTCACCGGCATGGCCGGCGCTCGCGAAAACAAGACCGGGACCATCACCTGGCACCAATGGCCAAACGCAGACGGTAAGACCGGCGCAGCCAGCGGCGCAGGGCTGTGGAACGACTGACGCGATAGAGGCGGGGGCGGGAGCGATCTTCCGCCCTCTGCTTGCACGCGTTCCGGCCCGTGGATAACAGTTCGCGAATGAGCAGATCCGGCAAGCTTTACACGGGCGGCTGTCTTTGCGGCGCGGTGCGGTATGAGGCCGAGGGCGAGCCCATGTTCGCCGGTTACTGCTGCTGCGCCGATTGCCGCAAGGCTTCGGGCTCGGGGTTCGTCCCGTTCATGGGATTTTCCAGCAGCGCCGTGCGCTTCACCGGCGCAACCTTGCAATTCAGGTCACGGGCCGCGCGCGGGGGCGACGCAGTGCGCAATTTCTGTCCCGTCTGCGGCGGCCTGGTGTTTGGCGGCGTGGTGGGCGAGGACGATACCCATACCGTTTATGCCGGCTCCCTGGACGATCCATCGGACTTTCGGCCGCAAATGGCGATCTTCACCCGCGACCGCCCGGCCTGGGTCGTTCTGCCGCCGGGCCTGGTGGCGTACGAGACCATGCCGGAGTGATCGGCGGCATCCGCCTTTGTCTCTACAAGGGCGATGGACTGCGGCGAAGCCGGATTGTATCGCACCCCCGACAACAGGTTGGGAGCTGGTTTCGATGACGGATGGACGAGGGCCGTGGGATCTTTCACCATCCGCCGAGCCGCCCACGCCGCCTGCGCCAGCGCCGGGCCCGCCTGGCCGATCGCGCCGTTTGCTCGCCGTCCTGGGGGTTCTGCTGCTGGGCGGCCTTGGCGTCTGGGGGCTGTCGATCCTGTTTCCCGGACGCATCGCCTCGTCGATGGATTGGAACAATGTGCTGCGGGGCGGCGGCATGCTGGCGATCGTGGCGGCCGGCCTGGCCTCGCGCCAGCTGAAGCTGAAGGACGTCGTGCGCAACACCCTGATCTGGGCGACCATCGTCTCTGTGCTGGTGGTGGGCGTCTCCTTCCGCGATCGGCTGACGCAAGGGCTTACGCAGATCCGGTCAAAGCTGGTCCCGGGCTATGCGGTATCGGTGGCGCCGCATGAGATGGTGCTCAGCCAGGACGCCGATGGCGCGTTTTACGTGGTCGGACGGGTGAATGGCCAATCGGTCACCTTCCTGATCGACACCGGCGCCAGCGACATCGTCCTCAGCCCCGCCGATGCTCAGCGCCTGGGAGTCGACCTATCATCGCTGCATTTCGACGATCCCTACGAGACCGCCAACGGCGAGGGCCGCGGCGCCCGCTATGCCGCCGACAGCCTGGGGGTCGGATCCATCAAGCTGTCCAAGGTGGCCATGTCCATCAACCAGCAGCCCATGAAGACGTCTTTGCTGGGCATGGCCTTCTTCAAGAAACTCGATTCCTTCGCCTTCGAGGGCTCGCAGCTGCATCTGAAATGGCGCGACCATCCGTAGGGAGGAGCCGGCGCCGATGGGGCCGCTCGCCCATCCCGAGGTGTCGATGCACACGCCCTCCCTGGCCGAGCACATAGACTGCATCTATCGCGATGACTGGCAGGGCGTCGCCGAGCTGATGCTCGTCTCCGCCCGCAAGCTGGCCAGTATCGGCGCCGACTTCCAGATCTGCCCGGCCAACACTTGAGGCACTGCTCACGAGCTCCAGTGTCGTCCCTGTACCGGACCCAAGTGTCAGATCGCCCCGCTAATTCAAAGCCTGCAGCCAGCTGATGATCTCGGCTTCCAGCGCGATGCGGTGGTCGTTCCATCCGTGATCGGTGGGGGCGTGGAACTCGGTGACCTTGGTCCCGCCTTGGGCATGAATCGCCTTGACCAGGCTCTCGGTGTGGTCGGCGAGCCCATCGTCCGAGGTGAGGGCCAGATAGGGCGTGCCCACCAGGCCCGGCGCGGCCTTGACCAGCGGGTGTTTGACTGCGTTGGCGGCGGCGTCGTCGGACATGTTCTGGGCGGTGACCCCGGCCAGGGCCTCCATGTTCTCGGCCATGGTCTGCCGGCGGATCGCCTCGGGCGCCAAGCCGATGCGCGACATGTCGCCGGCGGAGATGGAGACCAGGCCGATCAGGCCGGTATCGTGCGCGGCGGTGTTGATGGCCACCCACCCGCCCATGCTGTGGCCGATGACCACCAGGCGCTTTACGTCCACGCCCAACGCCTTTGCGTTCTGGGGATCACGCACATAGGTCAGGGTCGCCTCGGCGTCCTCCAGGTTCTGCTCGAAGCGGAACACGCCTGGACTGCCCCAGGAGCCGCGATAATTGATGGTGACAACATTCCAGCCGGCGCGGCGGATCGCCTGGGCCAGATCCAGGTTCTTTTCATTGCCAGGCAGGCCGTGGAACAGAACCACCGTGGGGTGCTCGCCGGGGCCGGCGGCCACATAGGCGATGCCGTTGATCTTCACCCCATGGCTGGGAATGTGCAGCACGTCCATCCGCGCGGGATGGGCGGCGTCGGGGGCCGGATCAGTATAGATCGCCGCGGGAATGTCGGCGGGCGGAGTCGCATGAGCTGCCTCGGCGGCCAGAAAGAGAGCGGCGGCGAGGCCGGTGAAAACCGAAGAACTCATCAGAAAACTCCCAGCGGCGTGCGGATTTCTTGACACCGTAAGCGATCTGTCCGCCAGTCGGAAGCGCCCGAGGGCTCGAAACAAGACATGAGGAGACGACCGCGGCCATGGCCACTTCACTGTACGACCTGAGCGTGACCTGCTTTTTGCAGACCCTGGGCGGAGTCGCCGGCTTTCTCGATCGGGGCCTGGCCCATTGCAACGACAACGGCATGGACCCAGGCGAGATCGTCGAAACGCGCCTGTTTCCCGACATGCAGCCGTTCCGTTTTCAGGTGCAGTCCGTCGCGCATCACACGCTCGGCGCCATCGAAGGGGTGAAGCAGGGACTGTTCGCGCCGAGCACAGATATGCCGCCGTACAGCTATGGCGACCTGCAAACGTTGGTGGCCAACACCCGCGCGGCCTTGCAGCAACTGGCGCCCGACGACATCAACGCCCTGGAAGGCAAGGACGTCGCCTTCCAGTTTCGCGATTTCAAGATGCCGTTCACGGCCGAGGGCTTTCTGCTGTCCTTCTCCCTGCCCAACCTGCATTTCCACGCCACCACGGCCTACGACATCCTGCGCACCAAGGGCGTGCCGCTCGGCAAGCGCGACTATATGGGGCCGTTGCGGCTGAAGGTCTGAGGGGCGGGCCGGCGGTCGAGCCGTCCGCTTCAGGTCACGCCGGCAACGCGCCCGACTGTTTGGCCACCCAGGTGGCGATCGCATCCATCAGGGGCGGGGACAGGCAGTCATAAGGCTCCAGGCCCAGCGTCTTCAGCCGACGGCGGACGCCGTCCATCTGGGCTGGATCGACGCCGGTTTCGATGATGGAGGAGACAAAGGCGGCAAATTCCGGCGCGGCCCAGCCGGGCTGGTCTGACAGTTCGGCGTGGACGAAATCCAGACCTTGGAAGGGGTGGGCCTTTTCGATGCGGCCGTACATGTGCACGCCGCAGGCCTTGCAGGCGTGACGCTGGATGGCCGCGCTCTCATCAACAATGGCCAGCTTATCGCCGTTCTGCAGCACACTGACATTGTCGCGCGACACCACCGCGATCACTGAGAAGGCTGCGCCGGCCGGCTTCCAGCACTTGGTGCAGCCGCAGGCGTGGTTGTGGGCGATCTGGCCCTTGATGGCGACCTTGACCGGCTTGTCGGCGCAGTGACAGGTCAAGGTTCCGCCGGCGAAGTCCACGGCGCCGGGCTTGGCGCCCTTGTCTACCGACGGGTGGATCGAAAAGGGGTCGGACATGGTTGTCTCCTCGCTGAGTCCGTCAGAGCGGCTTGAGGCGGAGGATGCACGCGCAAGGCGCGACCGGGCCATAACATTTGCGACAGCACCCGGCCTGTTTTGGCATGACGACATAGTATATCGGTTCAGCCTCCACCCAGTTCGATCGGTCAGGCGGCGGCGCGCTGAGCCTCCACGGTGGTCGCCTTCAGGCTTGGACGAGCCTGCATTCGCGCCAGCCAGTCGGCCAGCCGGCTTCCCTTCAGCACCTCGGCGCCCTCCGGGGTTAGCGACAGGTATTCGATGTGAGTGGTCAGCATCAGGTCGGCCAGGCTGATGCTGTCGCCGGCCACGAACGGTTTGTCGCCGAGGAAGGCTTCGATGACGCCGATACAGTGGCGAGCATTGGGAACCGCGGCGGCTATAATGGCCTCGTCAGTCTCACGCCCCAGCCTCGGCGCCACGAGGCGCTGGAACGGGATGGTCACCGTGACCTGGGGAAACAGATACCAGTCGATGATGTTCATCAGCTGGTCCATGCGGGCCAGGGCGCGCAGGTCCGTCGGCTGCAGGGCCGGGCCATCGAAGGTCCGGTCGATATAGCGCATGATCGCCTGGGTCTCGTAGAGGGTGAAGTCGCCGTGCTTCATCACAGGAATGCGGCCGAACGGCTGTAGGGCCAGATAGGCCGCTTTCCTGGCCTCGCCGAATCCCATGACCGCCAGACGGTAGGGAACGGCCTTTTCTTCCAGGGCCAGCATGACCACGCGGCCATAGGGACTGCCGGGAATGGAATGAATGACGACGGGGGAACTGAGATCGGACATGGTGCGGTTCCTTCCTCTGAATTGACTGTTGCGGCTCACACGGCTGCGGCGAACAGGGCCAGTACGCCGGCCCAACCGTTGGGAGATTCGAAGGCGGCGCGGGCGCGTTCTTCGGCGGCGCCCATGCGTTCCAGATGGCGGTGTTCCAGGTCGACGCGGGTGGCGCTGGCCTCCTCGGTGAAGTTGACTTCGACCTCGGTCAGCAGATCCGGGTCGTAACGCCACTCGCCGCCGATGCGCCAGGCCAGCACCAACCGCGTGGGTGGGTCCCAGGTCAGCACCTCGCCCCACTGGCATTCGGACCCGTCCTCACCGGTTTCGTACCAGCGCCCGCCCTGATGCGGTTCCAGGGTAGCGGTCTTGAACGGCGAGGCGCCGATGGAATGGCTGTGGGGCCACCAGCGGCCAATGTCGTTGGTGAACACGGCCCAGGCCCGCTCCCGCGACGCCTTGACGGTGACCGAGCGGCGTACGGCGGCGGGGGTGATGATCTGGTTCATGGTTCCTCCTCGCGAGATTTCTCTTGTTCCTGACGCTCCACCTCGGCGGCGAAGGCGTCCAGCGTGACGGTCCAGAACCGGTCCAGCCAGGCGCGCAAAGCGCCCAGCCCCGCCGGGTCGATGAAATAGATGCGCCTTGCGCCGTCCGGCCGATCCGCCACCAGGCCGGCCTCCTTCAACACCTTCAGGTGCTGCGAGACCGCCGGGCGGCTCACGGGCATCCCTTCGGCGATCCGCCCCACCGCCGCCGGCCCGTCCTGCAGCCGCTCCAGCACCTGACGGCGCGTAGGGTCGGCAAGCGCGGCGAAGACGGCAGATTGGTTAGTCATTGCTTACCGTAAGTCATGGGTTACGGATGAGTCAAGCGGGAAAGGTTCAAGCCCGCGCCGCGCGCCTCAACGCCTGGGGTGGCTGGCCAAAGGCGCGGACAAAGGCGCGGCGCATGCGCTCGGGATCGCCAAAGCCGGCATGGATCGCGATCTGGTCGATAGGCTCGGGACTGGCCTCAACCCGCTCCCGGGCGATCTCCACCCGTAGGCGTTCCACCGCCCGGGCAGGGGTCAGGCCGGTCTCTTCTGCGAAGCGGCGGGCGAAGTTGCGTGGGCTCATGGCCGCCTGCTCGGCAAGTTGTTCAACGTTCAGCGATTGGTCCAGCCGCTCGCGCGCCCAGGCGAGCAGGGGGCCGAACCGGCCCTCCGGCCGCTCCATCTCCAAGAGGGCCGAGAACTGGCTCTGACCGCCTGGACGCCGTCGATAGACCACCAGCTGCTGGGCGGTGCGCTGGGCGATGGCCTCGCCCAGGTCCTCGGCCACCAGGGCCAGGGACAGGTCGATGCCGGCGGTGATGCCGGCCGAGGTCCAGATATCCCCATCGCGGATGAAGATGCGGTCTGGCTCCAGCCTGATCTTGGGATAACGGCGGGCGATGTCGGCGGCGCGGCTCCAGTGGGTGGTCGCTCGGCGGCCCTCCAGCAGGCCGGCCTCGGCCAGGACGTAGGTTCCCGAACAGACGCTGGCCACGCGGCGTGCGTGGGCGGCCGTCGCCTGCACGAACGCGATCACCACAGGATCGGTGGCCGCGCCTCGTGTGCCGTCCCCGCCGGCTATCACCAGGGTGTCCAAGGGCGGCGCATCCACCAGGGCGACGGCGTTCATGGTCGCGCCGGACGAACTGGCCACAGCGCCCGCCTTGGACGCCAGCACCGTCAGGGCATAGGCGCCTGCGCCAAAACGCCCGGCGATCTCGAAGGTCGAGAGGGGACCCGCCGCATCCAGCAACTGGAAGTCTGGGAAGATCAAAAAACCGATGGCGCGAGTCATGGCTGCTTTCGAGGGAACCTTGTCATTTGCGCCAGACCCTAGATCGGTCAGAGTGGCCCAGTCAAATCCGTGGAGTCCGCATGACCGATCAAAATTCCGACCAGCCCTTCGTCATCGTCGAGGCCATCTATCCGGGCATGACCCAGCTGGATTTCACCGGTCCGCACACGGTGTTCAGCCGCATCCCCAAGACCCGGACCATCGTCGCTTCCGAACCTGGCGGCGCGATCGAGTCCGAGGGTGGGCTGGTGTTCGCCGGAACCCAGCGCTTGGTCGAGATTGAGCGCTGCGACCTACTGTTTGTTCCCGGCGGCATGGCGGCCACCGACGTGATCAACGACCTGGCTTTCATGGACGAATTCAAGCGCCTCGCCGGAACCGCGCGCTATTTGACCTCGGTCTGCACCGGCTCGCTGGTGCTGGGCGCGGCGGGCCTGCTTAAGGGGCGGCGCGCGGCCTGCCACTGGGCCTGGCGCGATATGCTGAGGTTGTTTGGGGCCGAGCCGGACCCGGCGCGGGTGGCGCGCGACGGCGACATCATCACCGGCGGCGGCGTGACCGCCGGCATCGACTTCGCCCTGGTGGTGGCGGCGGAACTGGCCGGCGACGTCATCGCCCAGGCCCTGCAACTGAACATAGAATACGCCCCGTCGCCGCCATTCAACGCCGGCCGGCCTGAAACCGCCCCGCCGGACGTGCTGGCCCTCGTCCAGGCGCGGATGGATAAGCTGCTGCCGGACCGCTTGGCCGGCGCACAGGCCGCCGCCGCGCGGCTTTGACGGGCGTGGGTCGGGACCGACCCGCATCTATGTGTCATTGAGGCCACACTTCCGCCTATCGTCCGTGTTGAATGGCTTTGGATGCAACCGAGGCCGGCGTCGGCGGTTATCGCGCTGACCGGACCAGCCATGCCCCGGAGGATCGCAACCTCGATCTTCTCGGCCGCAGGGTTGTGGACCGTCTCGGACAAGGGACCTCCTCATGAAACGATCACTTCTCTTAAGCACAGCTATGGTGGGTCTCGCCCTCGGGTGCGCCCTGCCGGCGTCCGCAGCCCAGCCCGACGGCTGGTATGGGGCCTTGGATTTCGGCTATCACAAGTCCGACAATATCAAGGTCGATGGCCGCACCAATTCGGACGTGAAATTGAATGGCGACGCGTTAGGCTTCGGCCGCGTGGGCTATCGGATCGATCCGCACTGGCGAGTTGAGGTCGAGGGCGGTTATCGCCCTGACTTCTCGTCGAACAACAACGCCAGCGGCCACTTCCGTTCGGCGTCGGCCATGGCCAACGTCCTCTATGACATACTGCCCGACTCCCAGATCCAGCCGTTCATTGGCGGCGGCATCGGCGCCGACTTTCTGCGGGTCAAGGAACACTTCGGCCCTGACCTGTTCGCCACGGAAAAACGGACCGATTTCGCCTGGCAAGGTATCGCCGGCGTCAGCTACGCTGTGTCAGATCAGCTGAACCTCGACCTGACATACCGCTACTTCAACGGTGGCCATGGCAACGTTAATTGCGGTGGGATCGACTGCCCGCCGACACCGCTGCACTTCGGCTATCTGAAGGACAATTCGATCACCATCGGCGCTCGCTACTCGTTTGGCGCACCACCGCCTCCTCCGCCACCGCCTCCTCCTCCTCCGCCGCCGCCTCCCCCGCCGCCTCCGCCGCCCCCTCCGCCTCCGCCCCCGCCGCCGCCTCCGGCGTTCGTGGCCAAGCAGTTCGTGGTCTACTTCCCGTTCGATCAGTACGTGCTGACGCCGGAAGCCCAGACGGTGGTGCAACAGGCTGCGCAATACGCCAATGACGGTCACGCCACTCGCATCGTCGTGGTCGGCCACACCGACACCTCGGGTAGCGCCAAATACAACCTGCGTCTGTCGGAACGCCGGGCCAAGGCCGTGGCCGACGCCCTCGTCGGCTTGAATGTGCCGCAGACCGTCCTCAACGTGGACTGGAAGGGCAAGAGCGACCTGGCCGTGCAAACGCCGGACGGGGTCAAGGAACCCTTGAACCGCCGCTCGACGATCGACATCAACTTCTGATCTCGATCCTGTATCGAACCAAACTGGGAGCCCGGCTTCGGCCGGGCTCCTTTTTCACGGTCGAAGGCTTTGGGGCGTCCTGATCTCAGTCGGCGTCGTCGTCTTCCTTGATGTCCCTGCCCAACCACCGCCGAACCAGCCAGTACAGAACCAGCAGGACCAGGGCGAGGCCGAACAGGGCCACGGTGGCGTAGTCGACATAACGGGTGGATTGCAGGATGCTGCGGCCCAGGAAATAGCCGACCATTTCGAACAGTACGACCTTGGGCAGGGTGGCGGCCACGTTCAGCGCCAGGTAGCGCCAAAAGGACATTCGGCTGGCGCCGGCCATATAGAGGACGATCGAACCCAGGGCCTGGGTCTTGCCGATCATCAGGATCTTCCAGTCATGCTCGCGGAAATGCTGCTCCAGCCGGTGCATATGTTCCAGCCGCACCGAAAATCGCTTGCTCACCTGCCGCAGCAGGGGCGCGTGGCCAAAGCGGCCCAGGGCGTAATAGACCGCATCGCCGATCAGATCCGCAGCCACTAGCAGGCCGCAGGCGGCGACCGCATTGAACTGTCCTGCGGCCACCAGGGCGCCGGCGACCATGGCCATGGCCGGCCCCTCGACCACCGCGATCGGCAATATGACCGCGTAGCCGTAGCGCGAGAGCAACGGAATGACGCGGGTCAGAAAAAAGTGCGGCATGAACAACTCGGGCGGCCTCGGGCCGTTCGTCCTACACGAGCGTTTGGCCTGGGAATATCCTTCACAGCAGAACAACCGGCGCGGAACTGCCTGGCTTTCCCGCATCACCCTGCCGCTTTCCATTGCGGCAGGCGCTCCTTAGGCAGGAAAACGCCGCGCGGAGGAACGGTTGAGCTCTGGCGTCATTAAAGAACGGTCTGACGGAGGTGTTCAGCTTGACCAAACACAGCTTCGGTCTCGCCGTCTTGGCCAGCCTTGCCGTCTGTAGCGGCGCGCGGGCTGAGGGATGGATTTTCACCCTCGGCGCCCAGGTGGGCGTGTCGCCGCCCTACGAGGGGGCGAACCGCGATATCCTCGAACCTGGCCCGACCTTCGATCTTCGCCCCGCCAGCGCTCCCGAACGGTTCACGCCCCCCGACGGGGGCACCACGGTCGCCTTGCTGTCCAACAAATATGTCGAGATCGGCCCGGTGGTCCGCTTCCGCTACGAGCGGGGCGACAGTGGCGAACTACAGGGGTTCGATAAGATCAAATGGGCGGCGGAGCCAGGGCTCTACATGGACCTCTGGCCGGCCTCGTGGCTGCGCCTGCGGGTGGAGGGGCGCAAGGGCGTCACTGGCCATATCGGCTGGGTAGGCGATGCGGGCCTGGACCTGGTCTATACCGGCAAGCGCTGGGACGCCTCGATCGGTCCTCGCTTTGGTTGGGGCGACCAGCGCTACATGCAGACCTATTTCGGTGTGACGCCGCTCGAAGCGGCCCGCAGCCCCATGATCAGCGAAGCCTATGCGCCCGACGCGGGCCAGCGCTATACGGGTTTGGAGACGGCGGTGTCCTATCACATCACCCGGCGCCTGCATGTGGTCGCCGATGTAGGCTATCAGCGCCTGGTCAAGACGGCCGCGGACAGCCCGATCGTGCGCCTGGCAGGTTCGCCGGACCAGTACATGTCCAGCGTCGGCTTCCGCTACAGCTTCGGTCGGATGCCCTAGCCGCTTCGGGCTAATGGGCCAGCTTCCACAGGGCCAGATTCTGGCGGATCACGCCTGCCGGAGTAAGAACCCGCAAGGCGTCACCGATCATGTCCAGGTCGTTGATAGCCCCGCGCCACGCGCCGACCTTGTGCCGCTTCAGCGTGTGCGAGACGTTCGGCCAGTCAACCACGGCGACGCGCAGGCCCTGTTCGATGATTTGTTCGTTGATGAACACCTCGCCGCCCCAGCGGGGCAGCTGCATCATGGCCTGGGCCAGGTCGGCCAGAAGGCGCCGCGGCACCACCCGCTCGCCGGAAACGAAATCGATGCCCATTAGCCGGTAGAGGCCCAGGCTGTTGCTGCGCAGGCTCAGGCTGACATCGGCGCTCCCGCGTAGAACCGGATCGGCCAGGGCCTGAATGTCGGCGGCGCCCACCCCGGCCAGATCGGCGTCAAGCAACATCAGGTGATCGCAGGTGGCGGCCTCGACGCCGCGCGCCAGGGCATAGGTCTTGCCGCGATTGATCGGGTAGGAAATCAGGGTGACCCCGTCAAAGGCGGAAACCTTGGCGGCGGTGTCGTCGGTGGATCCATCGTCGACGACGATAATCTCGGCGAACAGGGGATGACCCGAGATCGCTGCAAGCACAGGGCCGATTCGGTCGGCCTCGTTATAGGCGCAGATAACGCAGCTAATGCGCTCTTTGGTCGATCCCACCTTTGACTCCCTAGCTGGTTATCCCGTGCGTCTCGACGACTCGCGCGAATCTTAGAGATGCGCTGTAGCTGTTTTATTTGGCGGTTTTGTTTCGGTTCGGATCATCACGATCAGAACCAAGCCTAGCCGTCCTTCAACATAGGTTGGCCTTCGTGCGCCACCAATAGGTCATGCATATCGTCAGCGTGCTCCTCCTCAACGGCTAGGATCCCTTCAAGCATATGGCGAGTCGTCGGATCATCGTCGCCGAAATAGCGAATTAGCTCCTGATAGTGCTCCACGGCGATCCGCTCAGCGATCAGGTTTTCTTTGATCATGTCGACCAGATTGTGGCCCTCTGCGAACTGCGAGGCCGATCGGCTGGCCAGGCCTTCGGGATTGAAATTAGGCGTGCCGCCCAGTTGGGTGATGCGTTCGGCCACAGCCAGGGCGTGCTCGTGCTCCTCTTCGGCATGCTCGGCGAACTCGGCCTTCACAGCCTGACTGGAGATGCCTGAGGCGGTGACCGAGTGCTGCGTATAGCGCAGCACGCAGACCAGTTCCGTGGCCAACACGGTCTGCAGGATTTCGATAGTCTTGCCGACATCGCCGCCATAGCTCCTGGTCACCGCGCCGTCTTCAAGGCGTTGACGCGCGCGCTTGCGCAAGGTTTTGACATCGCTGAGAAATGGCTTCGACTCTGCGGTGGATTTCATGGTGATTGCTCCGGCGCAGTGGCGCGCAGTCTGGAAACGCGCCGGTCGCCCGGGCGATCCATGCAAGGTGGCCTGGCCCACCAGGCCGCCGGTGCGGACCGACCGGCCTGTCTGAGGGTCAAAGGCCACGGCCTCCGGGAAGCCGGAGCGATCGACTGCGCCAACCGCCAGCCTGGCTTCTGACTTCAGAACCGAGATGCGTTCGACGCGTTGTCTATGCGACTTGAATGTTTTTCACCTGTGAAAGGCGCTTTTGGTGGCTCAAGATAAGGCGAATGCGGTCGAGCCTGACCTGTCCGAGCCGGTCGAGCCCGCGAAGCCGCCGGAAGCGCCTCCTGTCGGGCCTTCAGAAGCGCCTCTATCTACGCCGAATGAGGCTCCGCCCGGCGCGCCGCCCGAGGCGCCGCCCTCAGCCCCCGTCGAACTGCCGGCGCCGCCAGCGAACAAGCGGCCAGCGAACAAGCGGCCAGCGAACAAGGGGCCAGCGAACAAGGGGCCAGCGAACAAGGGGGATGTCGCAGCCGGCGATTATGTGGTCATCAGCGTTTCTGACCCTCGCGCGGGCAAGGCCCCGGATAGCAAGCCCTTCGCTTTGGACGCGCTTAGGGCGAAGATCCGTGATCTGATCGAGAGTTGGAGTATGATCCAGTTCAAGATGATCGGGCCGCGTGTAATGCTTCTAAGCTCTGATTGGGAGAGATTTTCGGGACGCGTCGCCTTCGCGGCGCGGCGCGACGCAGAACCGCCCGTGGGACGCGCTTAGATTGTGGATGCTCCGAGATTGACCGTACTGCTCATCGAAGATGACCCGCTCATCCGCATGATCGCCGCCGAGCTCCTGATGGACCTCGGCCACACGGTCACGGAGGCGGAGAATGCCGAAGAAGCTCTGACCGCGCTCCAGGGTGGCTCCGTGGATGTCCTTATCACCGACCTTGGCCTGCCCGGCGTCTCCGGCGCCGATATTGCGGCCATGGCTCGAGAATTGTCGCCAAACCTCGGGATCGTCTTCGCCACCGGCAGCGCCCATGCACCGCCGATTCTAGGCGGGGGAGCGCCGGCCTATCTGCTCTCCAAGCCCTACGACGGCGCCGGTCTCGCCGCAGCGTTGCGGGCGGTGCAGGCGCCGAGCGACTGAACTAGCCGCGTGCGCCTGCGGATCGCTTAAGCCGCGTGTCGGCCGTGCTGGAGGTCGTCCATCTGGCGGAAGATCGAGGCCATCGCGGCGTCGGGCTTTATCCCGTCTTCCCGGATGCGGCCTTCGGCGAAGATCAGGGCTAAGCGGTCCCGGGCCCGGCTCACGCGGCTTTTGATGGTGCCGACCGCGGCGCCGCAGATTTCGCCAGCTTCTTCGTAGGACAGGCCACCGGCGCCGACCAGGATCAGCGCTTCCTGCTGCTCCTGCGGCAGCATGGCGATCGCCCGCCGCAGCTCGTCCAGTTCCAGCGCCGAGGTGGGATTGGTCACTGCGACCAGGGTCTGTTCGGCGACTTCCGGATCCAGCGAGCACGAGCGCCAGGACCGACGCTTGTCGGAATAGAATTGGTTGCGGACGATGGTGAAGGTCCAGGCTTTGAGGTTGGTGCCAGGCACAAATCTGGAGCGCGACGCCCAGGCCCTGGTCAAAGCGTCCTGGGCCAGGTCGTCGGCTTGGGCGGCGTCCCGGCATAGCGATCGGGCGAAAGCGCGCATGTGCGGAATGAGGGCCGTCAACTCGGTCTTGAATACCTGTTCGTCGCTTGGCGCGTTCGTCATGGCACAGCTCCCGTGTGCATACAGAACGCGTTGGCGGCCTTTAGGCTCCAAAGGTTCGATATATCCGTTAATTATTTTCCAAGATCGCAGGAGTGTCTTGGTATTCGTGAGTTCAGCCAGGCTTTCTGAACAAAACCATGATTGCGAGATTGCAATCTCTCCAAGCCGCGTGACGCGCGGATAGCTGATGGGGACTGTTTGGTGACCTCATCTCATCCGACCTTTTTCGAGCTCGGTCGGGACGGCGTCTTGGCCGGTCTGGTCGCCGGCTCGATCATCAACATGTCCTCGGTGGCCAGCTCGATCAAAGGCGTGCCCAGCCGGTTCGCCTATGGCGCCACCAAGGCGGCGGTGATCGGCCTGATCAAGGCGATCGCCACGGACTTCGTGACGGCGGGCATGCGCTGCAACGGCTTCTGCCCCGGCACGGTGGACACGCCGTCCCTGCAAGAGCGTTTGAAGGCCACCGGCGACGACGCCGCGGCCTGAGCGAGCTTCACCGCCCGCCAGCCCATGGGGCGGGTAGGGCGGTCGGACAAGATCGCGGCCCTGGCGCTCTATCTCGCCTCCGATGAGGCGTCGTTCACCACCACCGGTCAGTGTCACGTGATCGACGGCGGCTGGTCCAACTGAGGCTGGAATTCAAATGAAACTCCTCAGATACGGACCACTCGGCGCTGGGCGCCCTGGCCTCATCGATGGCGACGGCGCGTTCCGCGACCTTGGCGGCGTCATTGACGATCTTGATGGCGCCGCGCTGTCTCCAGACGGCCTTAGGCGCCTGCGGGATCTGGATCCAGCGAGCCTGCCGCTCGTCCCCGAAGGTGTCCGCATCGCAGCCCGCGTGGCCAGGCCCGGCAAGTTCATCCGCATCGGCCTGAACTATGCCGACCATGCCGCGGAGACGGGCGCGGCCATACCGGCAGAGCCCGTCGTATTAATGAAGGCGACCAGCGGGTCTGCGGGCTGAACGACCCCATCATCAAACCACGGGGATCGACCAAGTTAGTTGGGAGGTCGAACTGGCCTTCGTGGTGGGACAGCCCTGCCTCTATCTCGATGAAGCGCAAGCTGCGCAGGCCATCGCAGGCTACTTCGTCTGCAATGATGTGTCCGAGCGCGCCTTCCAGGTGGAGCGGGACGGTCAGTGGGACAAGGGTAAGGGCTGCGACAGCTTCGGACCGACCGGGCCCTGGCTGGTGACATCGGATGAGGTGGGCGACCCCGGCCATCTGGCCATCTGGCTCGAGGTCAACGGCCATCGCTATCAGAATGGCCCCACCCGGACCATGATCTTCAAACCGGCCTTTGTGCTGTCCTATCTCAGCCAGTTCATCAGCCTCCAACCGGGCGACATCGTCACCACCGGCACACCCCCGGGCGTGGGTCTTGGCCAGAGGCGGGAAGTCTATCTCGACGTCGGCGATGAGGTGAGGCTCGGCATCGAGCGGCTCGGGGCGCAACAGCAAGTGGTCGTTCAGGCCAACTGAGCGCCCCGTCGGCTCAAATTACGAACAGGTCGTGGGCGGTCAGGCTGGTCACGTCGTTCAAGGTCGCCAACAGGGCGGCGGTCGCCGAACCCGTGCCGTCGGGATCCCAATAGAGATCGTGGGTCGCGGCGTTCCACAGGAACTGGCCATGGGCGGCTGTGGGGGCCATCCCGTTGACGAACAGGGCCGGGTTGAGGGCGCCAGTGGGCAGGCCGCCGAAGCCAGCGTGGGCGAACTGAAGCTGATCGCCCTGGGCGTCGGAGAAGTCAGTGATGGTCTTTGCGCCATCGGTGGCGTTGTTGAAAATGAAGGAGTCCGCTCCCAGGCCGCCAGTCAGGATGTCATTGCCTCCCTGTCCGACCAGCAAGTCGTGCCCCGTTCCTCCGACGAGGGTGTCATTGCCCGCCCCGCCCACAAGCCAGTCGCCGCTGTTGTCGGCGATGAGGGAGTCGGCGAAGTTCGACCCCGTTATCCGGTGGATATTGACGTAGGAATCTCCAGCCGCATCGCCCGTATTGGCCGCGGGATTCAACAGATTGACCAAAACGCCCGCGGTGGCGTCGGCATAGCTGGCGTAACTGCTCCCGCCCGTCCCATCGAGATGATCGGCGCCGGCGCCGCCGTCCAGCTGGTCCGAGCCAGCGCCGCCCGTGAGGGTGTCATTGCCGGCTCCGCCATTCAGGAAGTCACTGCCGCTTCCCCCGGTCAGGTGGTCGTCGCCCGCGCCGCCATTCAGGACATCTCCGCTGTTGTCCCCAACGAGGGTGTCGGCAAGGTTCGATCCCGTGACGCGGTGGATGCTGACATAGGAATCTCCCGCCGCGTCGCCTGTGTTGACGGCCGGGTTCAAGAGGTTGACCAACACCCCCGCGGTGGCGTCAGCATAGCTGGCAGTGCTGGTTCCGCCCGTTCCATCCAGATGGTCGGCGCCCGCGCCGCCGTCCAGTTGGTCCGCGCCGGCGCCACCTTTCAGCGTGTCGGCGCCGGCGCCGCCGTTGAGAATGTCCGCGCCGCCGCCGCCGGTCAGGTTGTCGTTTCCGGCGCCTCCGTTGAGGACGTCGCCGCTGTTGTCGCCGACGAGGGTATCGGCGAAATTCGATCCCGTCAGCCGGTGGATGTTGACATAGGTGTCGCCAGCCGCGTCGCCGGTATTGCTCGCCGGGGTCAGAAGGTTGGCGACCAGGCCCCCCGCCGCGTCGGCATAGGAGGCGGTGGCCGTGCCGCCGGTTCCGTCAAGCGTGTCCGCACCGGCCCCGCCGTCTAGGATGTCGGTTCCGCCCCCGCCGTGCAGGATGTCAGCGCCGGCCCCACCTGTCAGCACATTGCTCGCCGTATTGCCGGTGATCACATTGTTCAGGCCGTTGCCGGTTCCGTTTATGGCGGCTGAGCCCCGTAACGCAAGGTTCTCGACATTGGCGACGAGGATATAGCTGATATAGCTGAATACAGTATCGGTTCCAAAGTTGGCGGCTTCGATGACCTTGTCGGTGGGGGATTCCACAATATAGATGTCGTCGCCTGCCCCGCCGCTCATGGTCACACCGTCGGCGCCGTCGAGGATGTCGGCGCCTGCACCGCCCTGAACGGAATTGGCGCCTGGCCGGCCGACCAGGATGTCAGCATTGGCCGTGCCGACATCAACGACCTGGTTGGCCGGGGGAGGCCCGTCGTTGTCGACGATCGAGGCTGTGACGGCGGACGTGCCGACCACGCCGTGAACTGGGCTGAACAGGTTCAGATTGAAGGTTTCGGTGCTCTCGACGACGGTGTCGTCAAGGACTGGTATGCGGATCGTGTGTATGGTCTCGCCGGGCGCAAAGGTCAGGGTTCCCGACTGGGCCAGGTAGTCGCTGCCGTTGAGGGCCGTGCCGTTGCTGTTGTTGTAGTTGACGCTGACCAGATTGGCCGAGGGGGCGCTCAGGCTGACGACGAAGTCGATGTAGCCGCCGCCTTCGCTCGCCGATATGGCCGCTGCTGAAATGGTGGGCGTAGCGACGGGGGCGGCGTCGTTTTGCGCGATGATCATGTGTCCGCGGCTGTCGGCGATGGTCGCGTTGGTTGGGCTCGAAAGCACCAGGTCGAAATATTCGTGTGGTTCGCTCACCGCATCGTCGCGCAGGTCGACATACACGGTCTTGCTGACTTCGCCCGGGGCGAAGACGAGTGTCTGGGCGCCTTGCGCCTCATAGTCACTTCCCGCGACGGCGCTGCCGTCGGCTGTGGCGTAGTTGACCGTTACCTGTGACGTGCTCGGTCGGTCCAGGGTAATGGTGAAGCTTGCGCGGGCGTCGCTTTCGTTGACGATGCCATCGCTGACGCTGATGGCGGGCGCGCCGGTGGTTCCGTCATTGTCGACAATCGTCCCCCAGCCAGCCTGGCGCACGACCGTGCCGTTTACGGCCCCGAACAAGTTCAGGGTCATATATTCGGTGCTCTCGGCCGTTGTGTTGTCCAGCACCGGGATACTAACCACCTGGGTGGTCTGGCCGGGGGCGAAAGTCAGGGTCCCCGACTGGGCCAGGTAGTCGCTGCCATTGAGCGCCGTTTCATTGGAATCGTTGAAATTGACGCTGACCACGTTGGTGGACGGAGCGTTCAGGCTGACGATGAACTGGAGCTTGCCGTCCGACTCGCCGGCCGCGGCGTCGGACACGGTGATCAGAGGCGCAGCCACGGCCGGAGCGTCGCTCGGCGCTATGAAGACCCTCGCATGCGTATCGGGCAGCGTGGCCCCGACCGGCGAACCCAGCACCAGATCGAAATACTCTCCGGGTTCGGCGGTGGTGTCGTTGATCAGGTCGACCGTAACGGTCTTGACCATCTCCCCGGGGAGGAAGTTCAAGGTATGGCTGGTCTGGGCGAGATAGTCCGACCCGGCCAGCGCAGTGCCGTCGGCGGTTGCGTAGTTGACGCTGACGTTTCCGGTGCTCGGCCGGCTCAGGCTGATGGCGAAGGTCACAGTGCCGGCGGATTCGTCGACCACCTGGTCGCTCACCTTCAGCACCGGCGTGCCGGTGGTCCCGTCATTGTCGATGATGGTCCCCCAACCGGCCTGGCGAGCGACTGTGCCGTTGACGGCCCCGAACAGGTTCAGGGTCAAGTATTCGGCGCTCTCGGCCGTGGCGTTGTCCAGGACCGGGATATTGACCACCTGGGTGGTCTGGCCGGGAGCGAAGGTCAGGGTCCCCGACTGGGCCAAGTAGTCGCTGCCGTTGAGGGCCGTTTCATTGGAATCGTTGAAGTTGACGCTGACCACATGGGTGGACGGCGCGCTGAGGCTTACCACGAACTTGAGCAGGCCGTCAGACTCGCCGGCCACGGCGTCGGACACCGTGATCAGCGGTGAGGCCATAGCCGGTGCGTCATTGGAGCCGATGGTGGCGCGGCCGTGGGTCTGGGTCAGCAGGGTGGCGCCCACCGGGCTGGAGAGCGCCAGATCGAAATATTCCTGCCCCTCAGCGGCGGTGTCGTTGATCAGGTCGACCGTGACGGTCTTGACCATCTCCCCGGGCAGGAAGTTCAGGGTGTGGGTGGTCTGGGCCACATAGTCCGAACCGGCCAGGGCGGTGCCGTTGGCGGTCGCGTAGTTGACGCTGACGATCCCGGTGCTCGGTCGGCTCAGACTGACGGCGAAGGTCACCGTGCCGGCGGATTCGTCGACCACCTGGTCGCTCACCTTCAGCACCGGTGTGCCGGTGGTCGCATCATTGTCGAGGATGGTTCCCCAACCGGCCTGGCGCGCCACCGTGCCGTTTACCGCCCCGAACAGGTTCAGAGTCATGTATTCGGCGCTCTCGGCTGTGGTGTCATCCAAGAGCGGGATGGTGACCACCTGGGTGGTCTGGCCGGGCGCGAAGGTCAGGCTTCCCGACTGAGCCAGATAGTCGCTGCCGTTGAGAGCGGTTTCATTGGAATCGTTGAAATTGACGCTGACCACGTTGGTGGAGGGCGCGCTGAGGCTGACGACGAACTCCAGCTTGCCGTCAGACTCGCCGGCTACGGCGTCGGACACGCTGATCAGCGGAGCCGCCACGGCGGGCGTGTCATTTGCGCCGATGGTGGCGCGGCCGTGGGTCTGGGTCAGCAGGGTGGCGCCAACCGGGCCGGAGAGCACCAGATCGAAATATTCGCGGCCCTCGGCGGCGGTGTCGTTGATCAGGCTGACTGTGACGGTCTTGACCATTTCGCCTGGCGAAAAGCTCAGGGTGTGACTGGTCTGGGCCACATAGTCCGACCCGGCCAAGGCAGTGCCGTCGGCGGTGGCGTAGTTGACACTGACGGTTCCGGTGCTCGGCCGGCTCAGGCTGACGGCGAAGGTCACCGTGCCGGCGGATTCGTCGACCATCTGGTCGCTCACCTTCAGCACCGGCGTGCCGGCGGTCCCATCATTGTCGATGATGGTTCCCCAGGCGAAATTCCGGTCGATCGTCGTGTTGACGGGATTGAAAAGATTGAGCTTGAACAGCTCTGTCTCTTCCGGGACAGAATCCGCGACGATCGGGATGCTGATCGTCATCGCGGTCTGGCCCGGCGCGAAGGTCAGCGTACCCGATTGCGCTAGATAGTCGCTTCCGTTCAGCGCGGTGGCGTTGCTGTCGTTGTAGCTGACGCTGACGCTCTGCGTGCTTGGCTGGGTGAGTCGAACCGTGAATTTCGCAACCGAGTCAGATTCGTCCACGATGACATCGTCAACGGTGATGGGCATGGCGGTGACCTCGCAAACGATGTTCGGGTGAAAGGCTGTGCGCAGTTCTAGGGCGGATTAAACCCGGATCCGTGTCGCGCGGCGCGCGGCTGAAGTCCTCAAGCAATTCTCAAGGTTTTATCAAGGTGCGTTCGCGCCGTTACTTCCGGCGCCTGGACCATGGGAGAGGGCAGGCGTCGACGCCCTCATCAATCCGCCCGGACGAGTTCACGCGCGAGTGATCGTCACCCTGAGACGCGAGGTCTATACTCCAAGGTTAAGGTCGTAGAGAATTGAGGCGGAGCACTGGGTGTCGCCGCCGTTGTTGTAGCCTCGCCCTATCTTGCCCGTTACGCGCGCTAAGTCCTGAAGTGATCCTCAAGGTTTTCTCAAGGAGCGGCGGATGAGGGACGAGGTGTTGACCTCCAGACGTTCGCCTCCCGCCAGCGGGCGCCGGTGGCGATTCTCGGACCGGGAATTTGACGAGGCGCGTCGCGAATTGCGTGTCGACGATGCGCCAGTGGATATCGAGGTTAAGCCGCTCGAAATCCTTATCGAACTCCTCACCCGGGCGGGCGAAGTGGTGACCAAGGGCGAACTCTTGGAGGCCGTCTGGCCGGGCCTGGCCGTGGTGGAGGGTTCGCTACCAACCGCCGTCTCCAAGCTACGCCGGGCTCTTGGCGATGAGCGTCAGACAATCGTGGTCACTGTCCCGCGCGTTGGCTACCGCCTCGACGGCCCGGTCCAGATCCTGCCCAGCCACACGGCGGCCGACTGTGAGTTGGGACTTGCGCCGGGAAGCGTCGTCCCAGGCCGCGGGCAATGGCGCCTGACCCGCCGGCTGGACCATTCCGGGGGCAGCGAGGTCTGGCTGGCCGAATATCCCAAGACCGGCGAGGCGAGGGTGTTCAAGTTCGCCGCGGACGCCATGCGGTTGAGGGCGTTGAAGCGTGAAGTGGCGCTCTCACGCTTGCTGCATGAGACGCTGAGCGAGCGGGCGGATTTCGTGCGCGTACTGGAATGGAATTTCCAGGCCCCGCCCTATTTTATCGAGAGCGAGTATGGAGGAGCGGACCTGATCGCCTGGGCGGCGGAGCAGGGCTCGCTCAACGAAGTTCCGCTTATGGTTCGCCTGACATTGATGGCGAACGTGGCCCGCTCGGTGGCCGCCGCCCATGGGGCCGGCGTCCTGCACAAGGACCTGAAGCCCTCCAATGTGCTCGTTTCGCCGGACGCGGGCGGCGGTTGGCGCACGCGCGTGGCTGATTTCGGCAGCGGCTGGGTGACGGAAACCTCGCGGCTGGACGCGCTGCAGATCACCGACCCGGGGTTCGGCGGCGCCGAAGGCATGGATGGCGGGTCCCTCAGCGGCACCATGATGTATCTCGCGCCGGAGGTGCTGGCGGGCCACGCGCCCATGGCGGCGGCCGACGTCTACGCCCTGGGCGTGATGCTCTACCAGATGGTGGTGGGCGATCTTCGCCGGCCGCTGACGGCTGGCTGGGAGGCGGACGTCGCCGATCCGCTGCTGCGGTCGGACATCGCCGAAGCCGCGGCGGGCGACCCGGCGCGGCGGCTCAGGAGCGCGGCGGAGCTGGCCGAGCGACTGTCGCGCCTGGGTGCGCGTCGCGCCGAGCTCCTGCTGCTGGAACAGGAGCAGGCGCGGGTGAGCCAAGCTGAACATGATCTGCAAAAGACACGGGCCCGCCGGCCCTGGGTGGTGGCCTCGCTGACCCTGCTGTTGATTGGCGCGGCGGGGAGCACGGCGCTCTACGCCCAGGCGGCGCAGGAGCGGGACCACGCCAGGCGCGAGAGCGCCATCGCCGAAGCCATCAGCCAGTTCCTCGCCGTGGACCTGCTCGGGCGGGCCAATCCGTTCAAGAACGGTGCGCCTGATGAGAGCCTGGTCGGAGCGGTGGAGGCGGTCTCGCCTGACATAGACCGCCGCTTCGATCGCGAACCGGCGGTGGCGGCGCAGCTGCATCAGTCGATCGCCCGCGCCCTTGACCGGCGCAGCGAATGGGCTGGCGCCCGGCGCGAGTATGATCGGGCCGTTTACTACTACAAACTTGCCGGCGGCGCGGCGTCGCAGGACACCACCGTGGTCGGGTTGCAGCGGGCGATGATGGAGGCGCGCTCCTACGAACAGGCGAGCCTGCCTCGCGCCAAGGCGATGCTGGCCGAGCAGGAAGCGCGCATCGCAGCGCTCAGGCAGGTGCGCCCCGACGTGGCGGTTTGGCGGGCTTCGGCCAGGGGCATGGTTGACCTGATCTCGGATGATGCGGCCGGGGCGGCGCGGAATTTCAAGGAGGCTTCGGACCGCGCCGAACGCCTTCCGGCCTTCGACGAGACGACACGCCTGACCTTCAAGCAGCGCCTGGCCTTCGCCCATATCCGTCTCGGCGATGGCAAGACGGCCGAGTCGCTGTTCCGCAGTTTGATCTCGGACTACACAGACTTGGAAGGGGCCGACAGCCCGAACGTACTGATGGTCCGTCTCAACCTCGCCCAGGCCTTGATGATCCAAGGCGAGCACGAGGCTGCGATCCGCGAGGCTAACGCCGTCTATCCGGCCTTTCTCGCCAGGCTGGGTGCGACCCACGAGCTGACGCTGCAGCTCCTGAGCACCCGCGCGCAGTCGGAAGGAACCCTGATGCGCTGGGACGACGCCATTCGGGACGACCTCGCCGTCCATGAGATCGCGGTCGCCAAGCAGGGGCCGAAGTCATTCTTCGCCGTCGCCAGTCTGGCCGACCTCGCCACAGCTCAATGCCGCTCTGGCCGCCTTGCTCAGGGTCTGGGCGATGCAGAGCAGGCTTACCGGACGGCCAAGGCCGGGTTTGGCGACAAGGCGGCGCTGACCCAGGCCGCCGGCTTCTCCTGGGCGAGCTGCCTGGTGGCCGTCGGGCGCTTGCAACAGGCCGAGGTGCTGCTGAAGCCTATCGACGCCGGGTCGGTGGCCCAGCTTGCGGGCGATCCTGATTGGGGCGCCAATCTGGCCCTCGCCCGAGCCCAGATCGCCTTCAATCGCAAGAACTACGTGGCCGCCCGCAAGGAACTGCCGGCCGCCGCTCCCCTGGCGGGGGCCAAGGCCGACCCATACCAACGAAAGGCCCTTGCTGACTTGACGAGCGCCCTGTCGGAAGCAGGGTGACGGGGCCGTTCCGCCTTCTGGAACGGGGGCGTCGCGCCCGAAGCCTATAGGTTTTCTCCGGGCTGCCCCGTCGCCGTCCCAAGCTCCGGGATTCGTGAGCGGCCTTGGGCCTTGCCCGGACGACGACGCATCCTAAATTTCCAACAGAGATAGAGGCGTGGGTATGACTTCACCGTTCGATGGATACGAGGTTGAAAAGGAGATGCGTCCGTCGGCGCGCGGTCTCGCGTTCGACCTGGATCAGTCACTGGCCTCTTTGGTCGTCCTGCATGCGCGCATCCCTGAAGACGCCTTCACCGCCAACACCCTTGGTACGGAGCGCCTGGGCAACGGGATCGTCATCGGCGGCAGCGGACTGGTCTTGACCATCGGCTACCTCATCACCGAAGCCGATGATGTCACCCTGATCACCAACGATGGGCGCCGGGTTCCCGCCCACGTGCTTGGCTATGACCAGGTGACAGGCTTGGGCCTGCTTCAGGCGCTCGAGCCTTTGGACCTGCCGGCTTTGCCGCTTGGGGACTCGCGCCAGGTGGAAAGCGAGGACCGCATTATCGTCGCCGGCGGCGGTGGGCGTGCGCACGCGATGGACGGACGTCTGATCGCCCGGGCGCCGTTCGCCGGATATTGGGAATATCTGCTCGATGAGGCGCTGTTCACTGGGCCAGGTCACCCGCATTGGAGCGGGGCCGCCTTGATCGCCCCGTCCGGCGCGCTGCTGGGTGTGGGGTCCCTGCAAATGGTGCAGCAAGCGCCCGGTGGCCAGGCCATGCTCATCAATATGAGCGTGCCTATCGAGCTCTTGCCACCCATTCTGGACGATCTCTCCCGGGGGCGGCAGACCCAATCGCCCCGGCCGTGGCTCGGGATCTTTTCGCAAGACATGGGAACGGGCGTGGTGGTGATGGACGTCGCCGCGGGCGGACCGGCCGACCGCGCGGAGGTGCGGCGCGGGGACGTCATCCTGGCTGTGGGCGGACAGAAGGTCGCTGGCCTGGGGGACTTTTACGCCAAGCTCTGGAAGCTTGGCCCTGCTGGCGTTGTAGCCCCCATCCGATTGAAGCGAGAAGGCGACATCTTCGACTTGGAGATTCGCACCATCGACCGCGCCACGAAACTGAAAAGGCGCCGCTTCAACTGAAGCCCGGATCACGAGAGCCGCCCGTTACACGCGGCAAGGATGCGCGATCCGGCCGCCGGCCATCGCCCCTGGAATGGTCTGCTAAAATATTCCCATCGTCAGGCCGGCGGCCATGGCCGCACCCAGGTCTTCACAGCGTTGCAAATCATCCGGTGAAATTGTTTTTGGCGCCGCGATGGCTTCTGGGGTCTGGGCGTGCGTGCAGACGATGATAGGCTCCGCCACAGCCCTCAGGCGCCAGCCGGCGGCGATACGGTCGATCTGGCGCAACGCGTTCCGGCCGTCGCTCCCGGCGCAGACCAGAACGGCGTATGGGCGGCCCTGGATGCGATCCAGCGCGCCGTAATAGCTGCGATCGAAGAAGAACTTCATCCGACCGGAAAGGGCGGCCAGCATTTCGGGCGTCACGAAGAGATAGCCATCGGCGGCCAGGACGTCGCTGGGGCCGGCTTCGTCCGCATGCAGCAGGCGCCGTTCGATTCCCGGCTCGGCCGCGGCCCCCCGCGAGGCGGCGTCGGCCATCTGGCGTGCGCCGCCGGTGACAGAATCGAACACGATCAGCAGGGTCTTCATGCCACTTCATATCACGCCGGAGGCGGCGGACGGGCAGGGCTAGAGCGGGATCGGCCGGCACGCGCGAGCCGACGCCAAGCCCCTCCTGGAGGGGGTAACCTCTGTTTTCTCGTGAGCAACCTGATGGTGCCGCCGGGCAGGATTTTTGTTCGCTCACTTGGTGGCTTGGAGGTGGGTCAGATCTACCCCTTCGCCATTGATGTCGGCTGGCGCCGGCTCAATACCCATCATCACACCGAATGGCATCTCCTCGCGGCCGTCAGCGAGGCGGCATTCCCGGGTGTCGAAGCCATCAACGGTCACCATTGACCCGGCGAGGCGCGGGTCGAGTTCGTAGGCTAGGCCGTCGGCCAACTTGCAAGCTTCATTCCCGATCTAGAGCGCCTGGTACATGGCGGTCTCCTCGTTGACCGCCCGCACGAAGCCAAGCTTGGAGCGCGGGGTCACCAGATGATCCACGATCAAGCCGACAACCAGGTCCCGGCGGCGGATGGTCTCCTCGTCCTTGGCGGTCGAGAGGATCAACCGGTCCAGGGCGATCTTGCGGATCACACCGAGGGCGGCCGCCACGTGGCCATGGGGCAGAGACCGTTCGATGCTGACCCCGCCGTCCTCGCCGGCGCCCAACACCACGCCGCCCTTCAACAGTCCCTTCAGGCCGGTGATGACGTGCGCCGGCAGGCTGCTCAGGTTGGCGAGGGTACGCTTCTGGGCCTTGCCGTTCTCATCGCGGAAGCTCTCGCGCAGGAGCACGGCGGGCGGCGAGGACCTGTTGGGGACCGTCTCGATGAACATGAGGGAATCGAATCACGATCCGACGGGTTCGGCAAGGTCTTACATGGACACAACTACAAATATTTTATACCTCAAACCCCGCCAGGAGCGGCGTTCAGAGTAACTTCAAGTGAAAACTTCGGGCTAACCGGCGTAGACAGGGTTCGGTCATCCAAAACTGTCCGGCAAACGATGAGCCGGTGGCCGCGGAGGGCAGGGGCGTCTGACCTTGTCATGAAACGCGACGATGCGGACGTGAAATTGATCTGGCAGGGCCGGTTCGACAACCCGAGCATTTTCGGACAATGCTGGACCAAGTGGCCGACGAACTCGCGGAGCCGTCCTACAGCCGGATTACCACTCACACGTGGACAGGCATTTTGTGCTTGATCACCGCCTCGCTCTTGGCCTGGACCTCATCGACCGTCACGCCAGCGGCGAGTTCGACCAGGGTCACGCCGCCAACCTTGCGGTCGATCTCGAACACGCCCAG
>DASXNV010000104.1:0-30956 GCA_036494815.1 Caulobacteraceae bacterium | reverse complement strand
CCGCCGCCACCGCCGCGACGTCATCGTCCTCGATGGTCTGGCGTCCGTAGGGCAGGAAGGGCTGCGCCTGGGCGCTCACGCGGCGGCCTTCTCCTCGACCATCGCCATCAGAGCGTCGGCGGAGAGCCAGTCGGTGTTGGTGTCACTGGCGTAGGAGAAGTCCTCCGGCACCGCGAACGGACCGCCGTTCAGCCGGAAGGGAATGCGCGGATATTCGACGAAGGCCGGCTCGATGGCGAAGCGATCGCCCAGCTCGGCGGTGGAGCGGGCGTCGTCGGCCGAGATCATCATCTCGTGCAGCTTCTCGCCGGGGCGGATGCCGACCACCTCGATCTGCGCGCCCGGGCACATCGCCTCGACCAGATCGGTGATCTTCATCGACGGGATCTTCGGCACGAACACCTCGCCGCCGCGCATGATCGACAGCGACGAGAGCACGAAGTCGACGCCTTCGGGCAGGGTGATCCAGAACCGGGTCATGCGCGGATCTGTCACCGGCAGCGTCTTGGCGCCCTTCTCCAACAGCCGCTGGAAGAACGGCACCACGGAGCCGCGGGAGCCGACTACGTTGCCGTAGCGCACCACCGAAAAGCGGGTGCCGATGTCTCCGGCCAGGTTGTTGGCGGCGACGAAGGTCTTGTCCGAGGCCAGCTTGGTGGCGCCATAGAGATTGATCGGGTTGCAGGCCTTGTCGGTGGACAATGCCACTACCCGCTGGACGCCATTGTTGAGGCTGGCCCAGACTACGTTCTCGGCGCCCATGACATTGGTATGGATGCATTCGGAGGGATTATACTCCGCCGCCGGCACCTGTTTCAGGGCGGCGGCGTGGATGACCACATCGACGCCGCGAAAGGCCAGGGTCATGCGGGTGCGGTCGCGCACATCGCCCAGGAAGAAGCGCATCCTGGCCATGGCTTCGGGCGGGAAGGCCTCGGCCAGTTCGGCCTGCATCTCGTACTGTTTCAGCTCGTCGCGGGAGAACACGATCAGCTTGCGCGGGGATTGCTCGGCCAGGGCGCGGTGGACGAAGCGGCGGCCAAACGAGCCGGTGCCGCCGGTGATCAGCACCACCTTGCCGTCGAGCACGGGGCTTTTGGAGGCGAAGGATCGCAGAGCGGAGTGGTCAGACGCGGGCAAGGTTTCGCCCTCCAGAGACGGCGCGAATCAGCGCGCCGGGCGATATCCTGGCCCAAGCGGCGCGATGGCGCTTGTTCTTTGAAGATGTCGGGGGCGCCGCCGATGGCCGCGCCCCTTTCCAGGCCCTATTGACCGATGCCGTAGGCGCCGCCCTTTTCCAGGGCCGCCTTGTAAGCCGGACGCGCATGCATGCGCTCCACATAGGCGGTCAGATTCGGATATTTGGCCAGCACGCCGAAGTTCTTGGCCACTTCGACCACGAAGCTGTTTTGGATATCCGCGCCGGTCAGTTCGTCGCCCAAGAGGAACGGCTTGTCGCCCAGGGCGGCGGACAAGTAGCTGAGATTATTGTCTATTTCGCTGGTGATGCGCGGCTTCAGCGGCTCGGACGCATCGCCCAGGCGCATGGTGTAGAGGTTCAGCATTAGGGGCAGCATGGCCGAGCCCTCGGCATAGTGCAGCCATTCGTTATAGGTCACGTGGGCGGGGCTATCCTTGGGCGGCTGCAGGCGGCCCTTACCGTATTTGTCGATCACATAATCCACGATGGCCCCGGACTCGGCGATGGTGATGTCGCCGTCGGTGATCACCGGAGATTTGCCCAAGGGATGCACGGCCTTCAGCTCCGGCGGGGCCAGGTTGGTGGTGGGGTCGCGCTTGTAGAAGACGATCTCGTAATCCAGGCCCAGTTCCTCAAGCAGCCAGAGGATGCGCTGGGAGCGCGAATTGTTCAGGTGGTGGATCTTGAGCACGGGGCGTCTCCCAGAGGGTTGTTTTTGAGAACTTTGTTATCGGATCAGGCTTGGCGATACCGCGCAAGCCTGCTGCGGTCAGAAACCACATCTTTACGACGCCCGTCCACGCGAGATCCTCGAGGCCGTTCAGCCCCGCCGGCGCCGCGCCCGGGCCGCGAACCGCGCCGGATCCACGATCTGGGCCAGGGCCTGCGGCAGGGGCGACGGCGCGCCCAGAGCCAGGGCCGCCACATGCTCCGCCAGCAAAGGCGCAGCGCAAAAGCCGCGCGAGCCGAGGCCCGACAGCACAAACAGCCCCGGCCGGCCTTCCAATGCGCCGGCCAGCGGCAGGAAGTCCGGGCAGGCGGCCCGCACCCCGGCCCGGCCGCTCAAGGGCCAGTTTCGCGCCGCCTCGGCAAGGTCTGGCCGCACCTGCGCCAGAAGTTCAAGATTGCGCTCGTGATCCTGCGGCCGCACGTCCTCGCCCATATCGTCCCGGTCGTGGGTGGCGCCGAACAAAAGCCCATCCCGCGTGGGGATCAAATAGCCGCCGCCGATCGCCGCCGCCGGGCGGTCAGGGCCAAGGGCGATGCTGACCTGGCCGCGAACGGGGGCGAGCGGCAGGTCGCGCGCCAAATCGCGCGCCGCCAGGCCGTTGGCCAGACAGACCAAATCGACATGAACGATGCGGCCGCCGTCCCGGTCGATCAGCCGCCAGCGCCCTGCGTCGGGCTCGAGGCCACAGACCGTGGCGTTGATGAACTCGGCGCCGTCCAGCCAGGCGTTCAGGACCGCGCCGGGTTCGATCGTCCGGGCTTGGGTGAAGCTCAGGCCCCCGCCAGCGGTCTCGCCCCGGGCCTCGCCAGTCGCATCCGGCGACAACCGCGTCACGGCGCCGGCTTCGAACAGGTCGCTGGCGGCGATGCGGTCGAACCGGTCCGGATCCTTGGGCCCGACTTCCAGCTGCACCGCGCTTTCGGCGATCACGACGGCCGGCTCCGCATCGAACAGGTCGACGGCGCGGGCGAAGGCCTGGGCATAAAGCTGGGCCACCGCGCCGCCGCCGGCGTCGAGGCGGGGCATGACCAGGGCCGCCGGATTGCCCGACGCGCCCGCGCCGACGCCCTGGGCCTCAATCACGGTGGCGCGCAGGCCTTGGGCGGCGAAAGCCCGGGCCAAGGCGGCCCCGGCGACGCCGGCCCCGACAATGGCCACCCGCGGTGGCGGAGGCTCCTCGGCTGGCGCTCCGGCCCAGATCGCCTCCAGCCGCTCGCGCTTGCGGCCAAAGCCTGGGCGCTTGTCCACGGCGAAGCCCTGGGCCGCGAGGCCCCGGCGCACCGCGCCGGCGACGGTGAAGGTGGCGATGCGGGCGCCCGGCGCCGAACGGCGGCCGACACCGGCCAGCACCGCATCGCTCCACATGCCGGGATTGGCGGCGGGGGAAAAGCCGTCGAGGAACCAGGCGTCGGCGGCGCCGTTCCACGCGCTGAGGGCCTCGGCGGCGTCCAGCACCGCCAGGTCCAGGCTGGCGCCGATCTCGTCGAAATCCAGCCGATGAAAGCCGCCCGCGCGCCGGGGCCAGCGCCTGGTCAGCTGCGCCGCAAGGCCCGCCAGCTCCGGCCAGGCGCCCAGCACCCGGGCGGCGTCGGCGGCGGTCATGGGATGGGCTTCGATGGAAAAAATGTTTAGGCGCGCGCCCGGCTCGCGGGTTCGCGCCCACAGGTCTAGCAGGGCGACGATGTTCAGGCCGGAGCCAAAGCCCAGCTCGCCGACCACGAACCGGCGCCGGCCACGCCAGGCCTGGGGCAGTCCACAGCCTTGCAGGAACACCGCGCGGGACTCGGCCAGGCCATCGGTGGCGGAGAAATAGACGTCGTCGAACAGGCGCGAGCGCGGCGCGCCGGTTTCGTCCCAGATGACAGGCGAGGGATCAGTAAGGGCCATGCCGCTAGCGGTTAAACCCGCCACTCGAAACGCCAAAAAGGAAATGCAAAAAGGGCCGCCCGTGGGGGCGGCCCTTTCCGAGATAGCCGTAAAGCTGATCTTACTTGTTGGCCGGAGCGGCCGACATGGCGGCGGCCGAAGCGTCGGCGGCGGCCGAAGAGGCGGCGGTCGCGGCGGAGGCGGCGACAGCGGCGTCCGAAGCGGCGGTGGAGGCGGCGTCAGCAGCGGCGGAGGCGTCCGAGGCGGCCGCGACTTCCGGCTTCTTGCAAGCGCCGAGCGAGAGAGCGGCGACGGCGGCGCCGGCCATCAGGATCTTACGCATGGTGTCGGTGGTCATAGAATCTAGTCCTTTGTTAATCGGGGCCGCCTGTTCAGGGACAACCCGCGGGTAAAGCCGAAAAGGCGGGGTCTTACTTGTTGGCCGGAGCGGCCGACATGGCGGCGGCCGAGGCGTCGGCGGCGGCCGACGAAGCGGCGGTCGCGGCGGAGGCGGCGGCGGAGGCGTCCGAAGCAGCAGCAGCGGCTTCCGAAGCGGCGGCTTCCGAAGCGGCCGGAGCGTCCGGCTTCTTGCAGGCGCCAACCGAAAGAGCGGCGACGGCGGCGCCGGCGACGAGGATCTTACGAAGCGTGTCGGAGGTCATTGTCCCAGGTCCCTCTAGGTTTGTGCGCCGGACCGCAAACCCGTCGCTCCTTCGACGTTCCCTGGGGAAACGGCGACGGACCGGCGCGCCCACGTGCGCTGAGGTTGAATATGCCTTCATCTGCGAGAAGGGCAAGCACCAAGTTCACGAGCCCGTGATCAGCCTGCGGCGCGTGCGCGCAGTTTCAGCCGATCCTGGTCCTTTCATCCTGGCCAAAACTCGCAGTCGATCAGCTGGTTCCATCGGGGAGAAACGCCCCGCCGTCTTGGGTGTTGCAAATAATTCCTCCGGGCTGTCGAATCCGGGCGGGCGCCCGCGTCTTGCCCAGGATCGCGCCGATCGGCGGCGCGCCATGAACCAGGACCTACGCCATGCAATACATGCTGCTGATCTATGACAATCCGGCCGACTATACCGGCGACAACGCTGCGGTGATGGCCGACATCATGGCCGGACATATGAAACTGGGCGCCGACCTGCACGCCGCAGGAATCCAGTTTTCCGGCAACCAGCTGCGGCCGACCGACACCGCCACCACGGTGCGTACGGCGAATGGCGCCCAGACCCTGCATGACGGGCCCTATGCCGAGACCCACGAGCAGCTGGGCGGCTATTATCTGATCGACGCGCCGGACTTGGACGCCGCCATCGCCTGGGCCAAGCGCATTCCCGCGGCGGCCCGAGGCGCCGTGGAGGTGCGTCCCGTGGTTCAGCGGTGATTTGGCAACGGTGATCTGGCGACGGTGATCCTGGCTGAAGCGTTCGCAGAGGCGCGGGTTCGCGTCGTCGCTGTTCTGGCGGCGCGATTCCGCGACCTCGATCTGGCGGAAGACGCTTTCGGCGAGGCCTGCCTCGCCGCCGTGCAGGCCTGGCCCGCCGCCGGATCGCCCGCCGACGCCAGCGCCTGGCTCTACCGTGTGGCCCACCGCGCTGCATTGGACGCCCTGCGCCGCCGGCAGGTGCGCGCCAAGGCGCCCGCCGACCCGCCAGAGCCTCCCGCCACCCCGGAGGAGGTCATGCTGGACGCCGACGACCCCATCCCGGACGAGCGCCTGCGGCTGTTCTTCGTCTGCTGCCATCCGGCCATCGCCGCCGAGGCGCGGGCCGCCCTGACCCTGAAGGCCGTCTGCGGCCTGTCGACAGAGCGCCTGGCCAGGGCGTTTCTGATCGGCGAGCCGGCGATGCTGCAGCGGATCACCCGGGCCAAGCGCAAGATCCGCGACGCCGGTGTTCCCTACGAGACGCCACGCCGCGAGCAGTGGGCCGAGCGGCTCGACGCAGTGCTGGCCACCCTCGAGATCGCCTTTGGCCAGGCCTATGAGGACGCCGCCGGTTCGGGCGACGCCGCCGGCCTGGCCCTGGAGGTGCTGCGCCTGTCGGCGATTCTGGTCGAGCTCTTGCCGCAGGAGCCCGAAGTGCTCGGCCTGGCCGCCCTGGTGCGTCTGGCCGAGGCGCGGCGGCCGGCGCGGCTGGGGCCGGACGAGGTCATGATCCCCTTGTCGGAACAGGATACCGCCCTGTGGGACCGCGCCCTGATCGTCGAAGGCGCCGCCTTGCTGGGCCGCGCCGGGCGGTTGGGGCGCACGGGGGCCTACCAGCTGATGGCCGCCATCCATCTGGCCCATGTCCGGCGGATCGAAACCGGGCGCATCGCCTGGGCCGATATTGTCGGCCTCTACGACGCCCTGCTGATCGTGCGGCCCTCCGTCGTAGTGGCGGTCAACCGCGCCGCGGCCCTGGCCGAGGCGGAAGGCCCCGAGATGGCGCTATTGGCGCTGGAGGCTTTGGATGAGCCGCGGCTCGCCGGATGGCGCCCGTTCTTGGTCGCCCGGGCCAGTTGCCTGGCCAAGGCGGGGCGCAAGGCCGAGGCCGCCGAGGCCTATTGCGCCGCACTCGCCCTGGGGCCGGCGAAGGCGGAGCGATTATTTCTGCAGCGTAGGCTTGAAGACGTGGCGGTTTAGCCGGCTCAGCCCTCGGGCGGGATCGCGCCCAGGGCCTCTTCCAGCTCCAGGAAGCTGGGCTGGGCCGAGCTGGGCACGCCGCCGCGGCCGATCTCCACCGAGATCTGGGCGGCGTTGCCGTGCAGGTGGGCCACCAGCACCGCCTGGATGATCTTGTAGAATGAGCCGTCTTCGTCGACCACGTCCTTCATCCGCGAGGCCAGGGGGCCGACAATGCCGTAGGCCAGGAACACCCCGAGGAAGGTGCCCACCAGCGCCCCGCCGATCATGGTGCCGAGCACTTCCGGCGGCTCGGTGATCGAGCCCATGGTTTTGATGACCCCCAGCACCGCGGCCACGATACCCAGGGCGGGCAGGCCGTCGGCCAGGCTGGTCATGGCGTGGGACGGACCCAGCGTCTCGTGATGGTGCTTTTCCAGCTGCTTTTCCATCGCGTCCTCGACCTGGTGCGGATCCTCCAGGTTCATGGTCATCATGCGCAGGGTGTCGCAGATGAAATCGATGGCGAAATGGTCCTTCATCAAATTGGGATAGCGCGAGAAGATCGTGCTTTCCTTGGGCTTTTCGATGTGGCTCTCCAGGGCGATGACGCCTTTGGACTTCATGGTCTTGGTCAACAGGAACAGCAGGGACAAAAGGTCCTTGTAGTCCTTGGCCTTCCACTTCGGCCCCTTGAAGGCGCCGGCCAGCCCGCCGCCCGTGGCCTTGATGGTGTGGATGGAGTTGGAGATCAGAAAGGCGGCCGTTCCCGCGCCGAGGATGGCCATCAGCTCATGAGGCGCCGCCTCGATGATGACGCCCATCTTCCCGCCGGAGATGATGAAGCTGCCGAACACCAGCCCGAACAGCAACACGATGCCGATGATCTGAAACATGAAGCCTAGCGGATCCCCGAAAATGGTCGGGCTCCAAAATGGCCGTTATTGCTTAATTCCACGTTTGCGAAACGGGCGGCGAGAGCATTGGCGGGTTGAGGCGCATTGTCTCCATCCCGCAAATCAGGGCTTAGCCCGGTTTCCACATCGGCGGATCGCACTATGGTGCGGCCGGCATGAACAAGCTCCGCACCGCCTGGACCCAGATGCGCGACGGTCCCGCGCCCACCGACGCGCAGGTTCGTTCGCGCTCCTTTTCCATTCTGTTCTGCGTTTCGGTGATCACGGCCATCGGCAATACCGGCATGCAGTCGGTTTTGCCCGCCATCGGCCGCACTATCGGCATTCCCGACCCCATGGTGGCGGCGATCTTCTCGCTGTCGGCGCTTTTGTGGGCGGTCACCTCGCCGATCTGGGCCCGGGCGTCGGATCGCCACGGCCGCAAGCCCTTGATCCTGTTGGGTCTGAGCGGGTTCGCCCTGTCAATGGTGTTATGCGGCGTGGTGGTCGCGGCCGGCCTGATTCACTTCGCCACGCCCATGGTCATCTTCGGGTTTTTCCTCCTGGCCCGCGCCCAGTTCGGGATGTTCGGCTCGGCCGCCAATCCGGCGACCCAGGCCTATGTGGCCGAGCGCACGACCCGCGAGGAACGCACCCAGTGGATGTCGACCCTGGCCGGCGCCTTCGGCCTGGGCACCATCGTCGGCCCCCTGATCGCCACCCTGTTCGTGTTGCCCAACAGGATCGGCCTGGCGGGGCCCTTGTTCGCCTTCGCCCTAATGGCCGTGGCCATGCTGCTGGTGGTGATCCGCTGGCTGCCCGAGGAGCGCCGCAAGCCGGAACAGGTGGCCCCGGCCCACGGACCCCTGGCCATGGACCCGTCGCCGCCCATGAAGCCGGCGGCCCTGTGGCGCGATCCGCGGCTGGTTCCGTTCCTGGTCTACGGCTTCTTGGTCGCCTCGTGTCAGACCGCCCTGGGGCAGACCCTGGGCTTTCTGATCATCGACAAGGCGCATGAGAGCCTGTCGGCCTCGCTGAACTATATCCGCATGGCCATGATGATGGGCGCCTTCGCAGGCCTTCTGGCCCAGTGGGGCCTGATCCGCATGTTCCGCATGAGCCCGCGCCACCTGTTGCGCTGGGGCGTGTGCCTGGCGGCGGCGGGCAACCTGCTGGTGGCCTTCGCGCCGGACTATTGGACGGTGGTGATCGCCTACACCCTGTGCAGCCTGGGCTTCAGCTTCGCCCGGCCCGGCTTCACCGCCGGGGCCTCCCTGTCGGTGCCGCAGAACGATCAGGCGCGCGCCGCCGGGGCCATCGCCGCGGTCAACGGGGTCAATGTGGTGCTCGCGCCCGTGTTCGTGAAACTCTACGAGATGGTGCACCCGGCGCCGTTCCTGGTCTGCGCCGCCATCCTCACGGGCCTGGCCATCTTCGCCTTCACCAATGGCGTGCTGCGCACCGCAGGCGAGTTCCCCACCAGCGAGGACGAGGCGACGATCTCGATCCTGGAGAAGAGCGAAGAGGCGGGGAGCGCCTAAACCGGGGGAGTAACGGAAGCGCCCGCTTCGCTCCGCAGGCGCTGGACCACGTCCACGGACAGATAGCCGTCCGCCGGAATGCCCCGGGCCTTTTGCCAGGCGCGCAGGGCCACCCGGGTCTTGGCCCCGATCATCCCGTCTATAGCTCCCGCGTCAAAGCCCAGCCGGGCCAGAGCGGTCTGGGCGTCGCTGCGATCGGCGAGCGACAGCGGGGTTTCAGGGGGCCAGATCGCCAGCACCGGCGTGCGGCCGGCGATGCGGTCGGCCAGCAGGCCCACCGCCAGGGCGTAGGCCAGGGCGTTGTTATACTGCCGCAGCACGAAATGGTTGGGCAGGGCCAGAAAGGCCGGCCCCTTGACGCCCACAGGGGTCAGCAGCACAGCGTCGGCCGCAGCGTCCGCCGCGCTCCAGGCCAGGCCGTCGGCGCTGCGCAGGCCAAGCCTCGTCCAGGCGGCCAGGGGCTGGGCCGGGCCTTCGCTGAGGCCGTAGTCGAACCCCGGCGGCAGCGCCACCTCCCGCGCCCACAGCTGGCCCCGCCGCCAGCCGGCCTTGGCCAAAAGATTGGCGGCCGAGGCCAGGGCGTCCTCGGCTGAGTTCCAGATGTCGCGGCGGCCGTCGCCGTCGGCGTCGACGGCGGTGGACAGGTACTGGGTCGGCTCGAACTGGGGCTGGCCCAGGGCCCCGGTCCACGATCCCTTGAGCTGGGCGCGGGTGGCGTCGCCTTCGGCCATGATGTGGAACAGGGCGATGATCTGGGTTTCGGCCCAGTCCTGGCGATGGCCGCTGGCGGCCAGGGTGGCCAGGCAGCGCAGGGCGTCGTTCTCGCCCTGGATCGTGCCAAAGGCCGTCTCCACCGCCCAAATGGCCAGGAGGATTTCCGCCGTAACCCCGTAGCGGGCCTCCACGTCGGGCAGCCAGGCCAGCTGCGCCAGCTTGCGGCGGCCGATGGCCACCCGCTCGTCCGAGACCACGCCGCGCACATAGTCGCCCACCGGCTTGGAGAATTCCGGCTGGTGGGTCTCCAGGGCCAGCACGTGGGGATCGGGGGTCAGGCCGTTGAGCTCCCGAGCCAGCACGTCGGCGGGCAACCCCTCGGCCAGGGCGCGGACCATGAAGGCCGAGCGCCATTCATCGAACTGTGCGTCGCCCGTGGGCCTGGGCGCCAAGACCTGGGTGTCGGGCGCCAGGGACGGATCCGACGGCGGCCCCAAGGGGGGCGGCAGCGGCGCCGGGTCGGCCGCGCCCGCGAGCGTCAACAACAGGAAAACACGGCGGTCCATGACCAGACAGGCTAAAGAGTCGCGAGGCTTTGCGGAACCGACTTTCGGCGCCGTTCTGGCTTTCCGCCTTCAGCCTGGAATTGACTCAAAGGTCCGGGCGGCCTATAGGCCCGCCCTCCAATTCCAACGGGAACCGGGCGCGATGTCCCGCGCCCACTCCAAAAGAGACTGGTCATGAAGGTTCGAAGCTCGCTCAAGTCGCTCAAGACGCGTCACCGCGACTGCAAGCTGGTGCGCCGCAAGGGCCGCGTCTACATCATCAACAAGACCGACCCGCGCTTCAAAGCCCGCCAGGGCTGATCCAAGCGTTCGGCTCGTTCATGGCCCAGCGCCCGACGGGCGTCTTGTGGGACGTGGGCAATGTGATCGTGCGCTGGGATCCGCGCACGCTCTATTCCAAGATCTTTCCCGATCCGGCCCAGCGCGACTGGTTCCTGGCGGAGGTGTGCACCCAGGCCTGGCACATCGAGCACGACCGCGGCCGGCCCATGGCCGAGGGGATTGCGGCGCTGAGCGCCCAGTTCCCCGGCCACGCTCCGGCCATCGCCGCCTGGAAGGATCGCTGGCCGGAAATGTTCTCCGGCCCCATTCCCGAAACTGTCCAGGCCATCGAAGGCTTGGCGGCGCGGGGCGTGCCCATGTTCGGCCTGACCAATATGAGCGCGGAGACGGCGGCCAACACCTTCGCCATGGATCCGGCCTTCGGCCATCTGCGGCAGATCGTGGTCTCGGGCGAGGTTGGCCTGATCAAGCCGGACCCGCGCTTCTTCGCCCTGGCCCTGGAGCGCATCGGCCAGCCGGCCGGGAGCCTTCTTTTCGTCGATGACAATGCGGACAATATCGCCGCGGCCACGGCCCTGGGGTTTGCGACCCACCTGTTCGACGATCCCGTGGCGCTGGCCCCGGCCCTCAAGGGGTTCGGCCTGCTCTGATCCGTCTGCGGCGATCAGAGCGCTATTTTTCATCCGCCGCGCAATTCCAGTCCGCCCTAAAACCCTCTAGGTTCCGGCGCTCGTAACGACGCCCTTTTTTGAAAGACCCTTGCACCCATGGCCGATGATTCCTCCGAGATCGACGTCCTCAACTCCACCGCCCAGACCCAACTGAAGAGCATCATCGAACGCATCGAACGCCTGGAGGAAGACAAGGCCGCGGTCTCCGCCGACCTGAAGGAGGTCTATCTGGAGGCCAAGGGCAACGGTTTCGACGTCAAGGTGCTGCGCAAGGTCGTGCGCATGCGCAAGCAGGACAAGGCCAAGCGCCAGGAGGAAGAGGCGCTGATCGACCTCTATCTGTCGGCGATCGGGGGTCTGTGAAGCGCGGCCTTCCAGACCGGAAGGCCCAGGCCAAGCGGGCGGCGCTGAACGCGCTGCGCCGCGCCCGGCGTCTGGCGGCGCGCGCGGGGATCGAACTGAGCGCCTGGGAAGGCGAGTTCCTCGGCTCGGTGGAAGACCGCCTCAAGACCTATGGCCGCGCCTTCGCCGATCCGGACAAGGGCGCGCCGATGCAGCCCCTGTCCGCCCTGCAAGCGGTCAAGCTGAAAGAGATCACCTCCAAGGCCAAGGGCGAGGCGCCCAAGCCCGAGCGGCGCGGGGGGTTAGGACGGCGCAGGCCGTCGAGCGAGCCCAATGGCGGCGAGGCTTGATGGCTGGCGTCTACTTCTGAGCCAGCCCAGCCCCCTCATCCTCCCACGCCTTCGGCGCGGGCCCTCCCTTGCTCTATGGGTGAGGTGTTCCATGCCATGGGCTTGTTCGCCTTCCCTTCTCCCGTGGGGAGGAGGAGGGGGCCGTTTGCGCAGCGAATGGGAGGATGAGGGCGTAAGGTCGATCGGGCTTGAGCGCCTCCCGTCCCCTATTGGTCGCGGTGAACCCGGGTCGACACGCCTTTGATCTTGATGAAATAGCTGCCCACGGTCCCGCGGCTTATGTGGGCCACAGCGCCGGGTCGGGGTTCCAGATTCGGCTCCATGTCGCCGACCTCGCGCCACACCGCGCCGTCATCCAGGGTGATCACCCAGCGGCCGTCCGGTCCGTGGGTCGCCGAGCGGACCTTGGCGTCGACCACATTGAGTTCTTCCTTGGTGGCCGCGCGATCGAAGATGGACAGGGCGCTGAGATCGAAGCCGAAGGCCTGGCGACGGGCCGCCCGCGCCTGTTGCCGGTCCACCACCACGATCTCGCCCTTGGCCTCGGCCTTGTCGATCTCGGCGGCGGCCTTGTCGTAGCAGGCCAGCCGCGCGGCGCTATCGGCCACGGCGCGGCAATCCACCAAGGCCTTGAGCACCTGGGCCCGATCGGGCGCGGCGGCGGCCGACGCCCCGGTTGCACATATCAAAAGCAAGGCGACCGCGCCAAATGCGCCGCTTGCGCAATAAATTTCCTGTCTGCGACCCATGAAAGCGCTCCGATTAAACCAAGATGCGGGGAGATGAGGGCATCGACCATGCCCATAATGGCGAAAGGATGATCAATTCAGCCCTATTGTGACGGGGGTCAGTCCAAAGTGGGGCAGAATTTTCCAAAATGTGTCCCACTGTGACGCGAAAGTGACAAGACCGTTAGGAACTGCATTCGGGGGCCCGGCGAGCATTGACCCGGAGGGGCAAGTTTTTACGATCCTCGACCAATCGGTATCCTTACTTTCTGGGCCGGGACACATCCAAAGTTTGAGTGCGCCGATATGCGAAAAGCGCGGCGTTCCCTCGGAGGGGCCAACATATGAAGATCCACACCACGCGAGGCCGTTTGCTCGCGTCAACGGTGCTATGTGGAGCGCTCGCGCTCGGCGCTGCATCCGCCGCGCATGCGCAGACGGCGCCCGCGCCGGCCGCCGCGCAAGCCACCGCTGAAATCGTCGTCACCGGCACGCGCATCAAGGGTGCGGCCAATGCGACGAGCCCGAGCCCGATCTCGGTGACCACCAGCGCCCAGATCGCGCTGACCAAGGCGGACACGATCGAAGAAGTCCTGCAACACATGACGGGCGCCGACTTCACCGGCGGCCTTTCCAACGCCAGCAACAACGGCGGCGTCGGCCTGTCGGAAATCAGCCTGCGTAACCTGGGCCCGACCCGCGCCCTGGTGCTGATCGACGGCCAGCGTCTGATCCCGATCTCTTCCGGCTCGGCCTCGGCCACCGACCTGAACTCGGTTCCGATCTCGATGGTTGATCGCATCGACGTGCTGCGTGACGGCGCCTCTTCGATCTACGGCGCCGACGCCATCGGCGGCGTGGTCAATATCATCACCAAGAAGAACGCCGACGGCATGACCGCCGACGCCTCCTATGGCCAAAGCAGCCATGGCGACGGTGCGGTCTATTCGCTCAGCTCCTCGGTCGGGGTCAATTCCGACAAGGGCAACGTGATGATCGGCGTCAGCTGGGACCATCGCGATGCGATCCAGCAGGCCGACCGCAGCTGGGCCATTGATCCGCATCTGGGCACCTCCGCCGCGGGCGGTTCGGCCTATCGCGGCCAGATCAACATCCTGCAGCAAGAAAATGGGGATGTGGTTCCCGCTCCGACTCTGGCGAACCCGAATGCGACCACGACCCTGCCTGCAAAGGTTTGGGCCAATGGCACACAGTACAACATCAACGACGGCACCGTGAACTGGGGCGCCATCGATCCGGCCCTCCTCTTCACTGGCAGCCAAGTGAAGATGAATGCTGGTAAGGCGGACTGGAACGATCTGACCGGCGGCATGGACCGCAAGCAGCTCAGCTTCAATTCGCACTACAACCTGACCGACAATCTGCGTTTCGTGGCGGAAGGCTTCTTCACCGATCGTCAGTCCAGCCAATCCCTGCGTCCTGAGCCCCTGCTCGGCGACACCATCTCCACCACTGTGTTTCAGGGCTTCATCCTGCCCGCCGACCAAAGCCCGGACGGTGTGGCGCAACCGTTCTACCTGACCCCGAACCAGTTCGGCCCGCGTCTCTACAGACAGGACTCCAAGACCTATCGCCTTCGCACCGGCTTTGAAGGCACCATCTTCGGCAAGTACGACTGGGAAGCGGGCTATGTCTATCAGTCCAACTCCACACGGACCGACGTGCTGAACGAAGCCAACTTCGAGCACCTGGCCGAGATCACCGAGCAGATCGCCTGCCTCGACGTTCCGGGCGGTTGCCATGTGAACGGCGCAGGCGTGAGCGTTCCGACCGTGATCCCGAACTGGACCGGCGGCCCGAACAACATCTTCACCGCCGCTCAGGTCAAGTTCCTAACCTTCGACAATACTGACCTCAACACCTCGACCGAATCCTATGGCTACGCCAATATCAGCGGCCCGATCTGGGAACTTCCCGCCGGCGAACTGAAGGGCTCGGTGGGCGCGGAATATCGTCAGGAGCATGAAGCCGATCTGCCGAGCGCGCTCGTGCAGGAAGGCTGGGGTCCGAACCAGTCGGCCCCGACCGGCGGCGGCTACAATGTGCAGTCGATCTACGGCGAACTGGTCATCCCCGTGCTGAAGGACATGCCCTTCGTCCAGGAACTGACCCTGACCCCCAGCGCCCGCTATGACCACTACAACACCTTCGGCGGCGCCTTCACCAACAAGGTCGGCGTCAACTACAAGGTCAATCAGGATCTGCGGTTCCGCTTCTCCTATGCCACCGGCTTCCGCGCTCCCTCGGTCAACGAGTTGTTCGGTGGTCAGTTCATCAGCGACAACGGCGCCAGCGGCGACCCCTGCGACAGCCGGGGTGCGGCCTATGGCAAATCCAGCGGCAACCCCAATATCGGCCTGGGCGTACTGACTGCTGGTTCCACCTGCTCGGTCGCGGTCGCTCATGGCGCTGCGGTGACCAACTTCCAGCCGTCGCAGGACAATGTCCCCTCCAACCAGATCCAGGTCCTGGAAGGCGGCAACCCGCAGCTGAAGCCCGAACAGTCAGAGTCCTATGCCCTCGGTGTCGTGATCACCCCGCGCTGGACCCCCGGCCTGTCGATTTCGGCCGACTACTATTCGATCCGGATCAGCAACACGATCCTAACCGGTGGTATCGCCGCCAACGCCAGCCCCGACCTGGTGCTGGACGGCTGCTATGGTACGGCGCAGAACCAGTCTTTCTGCAGCCTGGTCACGCGTAACTCGGCTGGGGTCATCACCCAGCTGAACAGCCTGAACACCAATTTCGGCACGGAAAAGGTTCAGGGCATCGACTACCAGATCGACTACGACACCGCCGCGGCGCACCTGAATCTGCCGATGCCGGGTTCGTTCCGCCTCGATCTGCAGGCGAGCAACCTGTTCGAGCACAAGACCGACAATCCCGACGGCTCCAGCAACAACTACACTGGGACCTTCAACCTGTCGGGTGAGAACGTTCAGCCGCGTTGGAAGGGCACCGCCTCGGTCGACTACCGCCTGGGCCCCTGGACCGCGCACTACGACGTGCAGTACTTCAACCACACCCGTGACTTCCAGGGCACTTCGGGCTTCGGCGACGTGATCCCGGATATGTGGTACAACAACATCAGCGCCAGCTACAGCTTCAGCGACTTCGAGTTCCTGAAGAAGGCGCGGGTGACCGTCGGTATCGACAATGTCGCTGACAAGGATCCGCCGTTCCTGAAGAGCGACTCGACCTGCAAGTGCAACAGCATCGCCGGTCCGTTCGACTTCGTCGGTCGCTTCTTCTACGGCCGCATTTCGACCAGCTTCTAAGATGATCGAAATTATGGCTTGACTGTCTTTCGGGACGTTCAGGTCGACGATCAAAGACTGGCCGCCCGCGGATCGCTCCGTGGGTGGCTTTTCTTTGGCCGATTGCCGGACAAAAACGCTACTCTTGGCGACTCAAGATGAAGCGCGGCTCGAGAAAACGCGCCGCGGGGAGGTTCCGGTCCTGGCGTCTAAGTTCAACAGGCGGGTCCTGCTGGCCTCGGCCGGCGCCATGGCGATGGGTGGTCCGGTCTTGGCCAAGCCGCGCAAACCGGAAATACAGGTCAACCTGTCGGACCTCGCTCCTGCGCCTGCCGCGCCACCGGCGCCGGACAAGCCGGACCTGGTGGGCGCCGGCCGCGACGCGGCCAAGCGCATGTCGGTGCCGGTGCTGCTGAATCGCCAGGGGCCCTTCACCTTTGTGGTGGATACGGGCGCCAATCGTTCGGTGGTGTCCACAGAGACCGCCTTGGCGCTGGGCCTGCCGCATGTGGGTCAGGAATCCATCCACGGCATCGCCGGCATAGAACCCAGCCAGACCGTCCTGGTGGACCGGCTTTCGGTGGGCGAAGTCACCTCGCGTCACCTGACCCTGCCGACCCTGTCCAGCGAGCACCTGGGGGTCCAGGGTCTGCTGGGCGTGGACGTGCTGAAGGAGCGCCTGATCGTGCTCAACTTCCTGGACAATCGCCTGGAGATCGGCCCGTCCGGCAACGAATTCGCGGTGAACATGGTGGGCGGCGGCCGCCTGGGCGATTGGTCTGGCGATCCCAGCGTCGTGTCGATCCCCGCGCACTATCGCTTTGGGCAATTGACCATTGTCGACGCCGACGTGGGCGGGCTGCAGGTTACCGCGTTCCTGGATTCCGGATCCCAGAACACCGTGGCGAACCTGGCCTTGCGCAAACGGATGCTGGAGCACATCCCCGATCAGGTGGCCAAGCTGGCCACTGTGGAGCTGCTCAGCGCCACGGGCCAGGTGGCCTCGGGGGACCTGTGCCTGCTGCCCAGCCTGCGCCTGGGCGGGATCAAGATGACCGGCCTCAGCGCCGTCTTCGCCGATTTGCACACCTTCGCCATCTGGGGGCTGCAGGACCGGCCCTCGATCCTGGTGGGGGTGGACGTGCTGCGCCACTTCAACGCCGTAGAGCTCGATTTCGGCCGCCGGCAGGTGATTTTCCACACGCCGCCGGGCTGGCGGCGCCTGCCATGACTTGCGGCTGACGCCCGCGGGACAAGGACTAAAAAACATCAGCGTTTTTTAGTGCTAGGCTTGCTATCCTCAGGCGCGACGGGAGGATCTGGGTGCAACGCCTGACCTATTATTCTGACAGCGGTTTCTGGGCGATGACGGCCCGAATCGGCTTTCTGCTGGTGATCGGGGCGGTTGTGTTCGCATCAACGGCGCCGGTGGGATGGGTGCCGCGGCTGTTGTTTTCCAGGCACCTGGAACATTTCGCGGCCTTCTATGTGGCGGCCTTGATGGCCGCCGCGGCGATGCCGCGCGCCAAGCTGATGCGGCTCGGCGTCGCCCTGACCCTGTTCGCGGCGGCGCTGGAACTGATGCGCATGATCCCGTCACAGCATCGGGTGTGGGAGATCGCCGACTGGCAGGCCGATTTCGGCGGCATCCTGGCGGCCCTGGCGCCCATTATCGCCGAAAAATTCCGCGCCTCATTCGATCCGCGTGGCTCCGCCTAAGGCGAACGGCCTTTGAGTTTGACCTATAAAGTTGATTTTTCCCCGTCATGGGCGGCTTCATGCCGGCCATCCATGCCGTGAACGACAAGCCGCCTTGGACCGTCAGGACGAATCGCGCTCGTTCACGGCATGGGTCACCGCGACAAGTGCGGTGAAGACGGCTCTTGGCGAGCTTCGCTAGGGTGGTCCAGCGGTCATTCTCACGCGCCGCCGCCCAAGCTGTGACGCCCGGCGCAGCCGCCCCCCTGCCGAGCCGATAGAGGGCGGAAAGTCACAGCTTCAAACAGACTTAACAAATCGGTAAGAATTGCTGGCCCGGCTCTTGCCTGTTGCTCAGTTTGTGGCAGCGTCCTGTGCGGAAACGCTCAGGCCTAGCCGTCCCCAATCGTCGCTCTGGCGACCTCTGTTGCGACAGGAGTAAGCGCCGTGGATGTGGAAATTCGCACCCCCGCAGAGACCTCGGCCGATTTCCAGCGGAGCCTGAACCGGTTCCTGGACAGCCGAACCTTCTCCAATGACGAGGGGTTCACCATCCACTGGGCCGAACCGCAGGGCACGGAGGTCGTGCACCATGTCAGCTTCGAGACGCCCGAGGTGGCCGAGGCTTTTCAAAGCTCCTGGCGCACCGACACATTCGACCGGGAATAGGCGGCGACCGGGATTGGGCGGCTTGACAGGCCGGGGCCAAGAGCGCGTCAAGGCGGCCATGACGCAAGCGGTCTTCCCCACCATAACCGGCTCGAGCGAGCTTGAGCGCGGCGCGACCCTGGCCCCGCGGTTCGACGCCGCCGGCCTGATCGCCGCCATCGCCGCCCATGCAGAAACGGGCGAGATTCTGATGCTGGCCTGGATGAACGCCGAGGCCCTACGCCTGACCCTGGACACCGGCGAGGCCCATTATTTCAGCCGCTCACGCCAGGCCCTGTGGAAAAAGGGCGAGTCCAGCGGCCAGGTGCAAAAGGTGGTGGAGGTTCGGATCGATTGCGACCAGGACGCGGTGCTGCTCAAGGTCCTGCCCCAGGGCGACGGAGGGGCGTGCCACGTGGGTTTCCGCTCCTGTTTCTATCGGGTGGTCGAGGACGGCGCCCTGGTGGAGCGACCTTGACCGACGCCGGCCAAGCCGTGCCCTCCGCGGATCTGGAGGACGGCGACGAGCTTGACTTGGCGCCGCTGGGCCTTGGCGAAATCCGGCTGACCCTGTCGCCCGAGGAGGCCTACGGGCGCCTGGACAAGACCCTGGCCGCGCATCTGCCGGACATCTCCCGCGCGCGGCTGCAGGCTTTAATCGCCGAGGGAGCGCTCAGTCTCGACGGCCGCCCCCTGACCGACGTTTCGCGCAAGGCGGCCGCGGGCGAGTACAGCCTGATCGTGCCGCCGCCAACCCCGGCCGAGCCCAGCCCCGAAGCCATCCCCCTGACCGTGCTTTTCGAGGACGTCCACCTGATCGTGGTCGACAAGCCGTCTGGCATGGCCGTGCATCCGGCGCCGGGCAGCGAGACCGGCACCCTGGTCAACGCCCTGCTGCACCATTGTGGCGACAGCCTCGCCGGCATCGGCGGGGTCACCCGGCCAGGGATCGTGCACCGGCTGGACAAGGACACCTCTGGCGTGATGGTGGCGGCCAAGACCGACGCCGCCCATGCGGGCTTGTCCGCCCTGTTCGCCGCCCATGACATCGATCGGCTCTATATCGCCCTGACCCGCGGCGCGCCGGCCACGCGGCGGGGAACCATTGTCACCCGCCTGGGCCGCTCGCCCCACGACCGCAAGAAAATGGCCGTGCTGCGTTCAGGCGGCCGCGAAGCCATCACCCACTATGCGGTCGAGGCCATCTTCGGCCCAGCCGAGCGCCCCCTGGCGGCCCGCATCGCCTGCCGGCTGGAGACCGGCCGCACCCACCAGATCCGCGTGCACCTGGCGTCCAAGGGCGCGCCCTGCCTGGGCGATCCGCTCTATGGCTCCGGCCCGGCCTCGGCCCCGGTGCGTGAAGCCATGGCCCGCGCCGGACTGGCGCGCCAGGCGCTGCACGCCGCGGTGCTGGGGTTCGTTCACCCGATCACGGGCGAGATCCTGCGCTTCGAAACCCCGCTCCCGCCCGACATGGCGGCCTTGCAAAGCGCCCTGTCAGAAAAAATATAACCGACCCCAGAACTCGGATAAAGATTCTATACCGCATGGTCTTAAATCGGCCCTGAACCATCCTATCTATGTCCGCGTATAGGAGGGGGCGATGCGCGCGATCGCGCGGCTTGATCGTCCATACTTGTAAGGGGATATCCAAATGGCCTCAGCTCACGCGCTTGCGGTCATGTCGCCGGAAGGCGGCCTGTCGCGTTATCTGACCGAAATCCGCAAGTTTCCGATGCTGGCCAAGGACGAGGAGTTCATGCTCGCCAAGCGTTGGAAAGAGCACGAAGATCCCGAAGCCGCCCACCGCATGGTCACCTCCCACCTGCGCCTGGTGGCCAAGATCGCCATGGGCTATCGCGGCTATGGCCTGCCGATCGGGGAGGTGATCTCCGAAGGCAATGTGGGCCTCATGCAGGCGGTCAAGAAGTTCGAGCCCGACAAGGGCTTCCGCCTGGCCACCTACGCCATGTGGTGGATCCGCGCCTCGATCCAGGAATATATCCTGCGCTCGTGGTCGCTGGTGAAGATGGGCACTACCGCGGCCCAGAAGAAGCTGTTCTTCAACCTGCGCAAGGCCAAGAGCGAGATCTCGGCCTTCGAGGAGGGCGATCTGCGGCCCGAACAGGTCAGCCACATCGCCACCCGCCTGGGCGTGCTGGATTCCGAAGTGATCTCCATGAACCGGCGCCTGTCCGGCCCCGACGCCTCGCTGAACGCGCCCCTGCGCGTGGACGGCGAAAGCGAGTGGCAGGACTGGCTGGCCGACGACACCCAGGTCAGCCAGGAAACCCAGCTGGCCGAGGACGAAGAAAAGAGCATCCGCATGTCGCTGCTCGAAGAAGCCATGACCGAGCTCACCGATCGCGAACGGCACATCCTGACCCAGCGGCGCCTGAAGGACGACCCCACCACCCTGGAAGACCTGGCCAGCGAATACGGCGTCAGCCGCGAGCGGGTGCGCCAGATCGAGGTGCGGGCGTTCGAAAAGCTGCAAAAGGCCATGCGCACCGCGGCCACCGAGCGGAACCTCAACGCGGCCTAGACTGCATTTTTAGCCAAGGGATCGAAGGGCGTGGGGAGATGATCCCCGCGCCCGTTTCTTTGCAAAATTGTCCGGTCGTCAGGCCGCCTTGGCGGGAGACTCAGGCGGCTCGGGGGGCTTGAACGCCCATAGGGCGGTGGCGGCGGCTTCCAAGTCCGCGCGGTTCAGGCGGCCATTGATGGCGGACGATCTCAGAATGCCATGCAGGCCGGCGACGGCCTCGGCCAGGCGGATATCGTTCAGCGCCACGGCGACATTCTGCAGCTCGGCGGCCTGGGCCATCATCGAGCGCAGGGCCTGGGTAGGATCACTCTCCACCGCGTCGATGGCCGAGCGCAGGATCTTCAGGGCCTGGCCGATGCGATCGCTGTGGCTGGGCGGCCGATTGTCCGACTTGCGCTTGCGCATGCCTTGAAAATCGCCGGAATTGAAGCGGCGGCGGTCGGGGCCGATATATTGCACAGCCTCGACCCACGGCCGGGTTTTCAGGGTCACCGCTTCCACCCGCCGCATCAGGTCCTTCATAGTGAAGGGCTTGCGCAGGAATTCATGCACGCCGGCGTCGCGCGAGGCGGTGATGGTCGCCGCCGTTGCGTCGGCCGTGACCACCGTGACCGGAATGGTGCGGCAGTTCAGACCGCTGCGCCGAAGCGCCCGAACAAAGGTCAGGCCGTCCTGATCGGCGATATGCAGCTCGGTGAACACCATCTGCGGCTGGATCGCCTGGCAGGCGTCCAAAGCCCCCCGCGCCCCGGCCTCCACATGCAGATAGCGGGCCCCCAACTGCTTCAGCAGATCGCCCAACAGCCGCGCGCTGGACGGCGACGGATCGACGATCAGCACCCGCTGAAGCTGGCTGGCGATCAGGCGCTGAGCGCGGGGATCGGGGTTGGACATCGGGGCGGCTCTAGGTGTTTCAGCAGTGTAACCTCGCACGAAGGCGGTAAACAGCTGCTTGACGGGCGATCCGCCAAGGGTGCGGCCTTGTCTCCCAAATCCGGCTTTGCTTCTATAAAGAAGTCCAGATGCAACCTTCCCAAGGTCACGCGCAGCCCGCCGACGAAAGCGAGCGATCATGGCCGTCGCGCCACCGTCGAGGGCTTGCGCTCGCGCTCTGGATCGTGACGGGGGTGGCCGGTCTGGTCGGCCTCTACGCCGCCATCGGCTTCTGGGCGGCGCCGCGGATCATCAAGGCGCAGGTGGTGGCGCAGATCGCCGAGCGATATCATCGCCAGGCTTCCCTGGGCGAAGTCCGGCTCAATCCCTTCACGCTCAAGCTCGAGGCTGACCGCTTCAGCCTTCCCGACGCCGATGGCCAGCCGATGATCGGCTTCGATCGCCTGACCGTGGGGGTCGCGGTCGCCTCGATCTGGCGTGGAGGCCCGGCCTTCACCGAGATTGGCCTTGAAGCGCCCAGACTGCGGCTGGTGCGCCGCCCGAACGGCCGGTTGAACATTCAGGACCTGGTCCCGCCCGCCAAGGGCGCGCAGGCCAGCGGCGCGCCGCCGAAGATCATGATCGACCGCCTGGCTGTGCTGCGCGGCCGGGCCGAGGTGGTCGACCTGGAGCGCGCTGAGCCCTTCACCAAGACCTTCGCCCCCATCAACTTCACCCTGAACAATTTCAGCACGGTGAAGGATGGCGCGGCCTATGTCCTGACCGCCGTCTCCGAGCGGGGCGAACGCCTGGCCTGGCGCGGGGTGTTCGGGCTTTCCCCCCTGGCTTCGCAAGGGACCTTCGCGCTCACCGGCGTCAAGGCGCCGCCGCTCCTGGAGCTTGCCCCCGGCCTTCTGCCATTCGACGTCACCTCGGGAGAGCTCAGCCTGGCGGGCGGCTACCGCTTCGCCCTGCGCGGCAAGCAACTCACCCTGGGGGTCGATGTGGGCGATCTGCGCCTGATGGGCGCCGGCCTGCGCGCCAGGGGCGCCGACGGCGACTGGATCACCCTGCCGGCCGTGGCGGTCTCCAGCATCCACGTGGACGTCCCGGCGCGGACGGTCAGAGTCGGCCGCATTGAAGCCATGGGCCCGGCGGTGAGCGCCTGGACCGAACGCGGCGGCGCCATCAATCTCGCCCGCTACGCCGGCCCGCCGCATGGTCAGCCGCCGCCGGGCGGCAAGGCGGCGTCGGAACCCGTCTGGAAGGTCGATCTGCCGGATCTGCGCGTGACCGGCGCGAAAGTCGCCTTCGAGGACCGCTCGCCCGCCTCGCCCGTGCGCCTGACCGCCATGCCCCTGGATATCGCCGTCACCGGGCTGGCCTTGCCGATTGCGGCCCCGATCCAGGTGGAGGCCAGCACCGGCCTGGACGGCGGCGGCCGGCTGACCGCCAGGGGAGCCGTCACGCTGGACCATATTTCCGCCGACCTCGAAGTGGAGGCGACGGAGATCGGCCTGCCGCGCCTGCAGCCCTATATCGACGGCGCCGCCAGCCTGAGGCTGCTGTCGGGCCGCGTCTCGGGCAAGGGCCGCGTGGGCTACGCCGCCGACGGCGCGGCCCGGTTCGACGGGGCTGTGCGCATCGACACCCTGCACACTGTGGACAAGGTCCTTGGCCAGGACTTCGTCAACTGGCGCGCGCTGCGGCTCGAGGGTGTCAGCGCCCGCTCTCGGCCCTTGGCGGTGAAGGTGCGCCAAGTGGTGGCTCAGGAGCCCTATGCCCGGGTGGTGATCGGTCCGAACTATGTGACGAACATAGCGATGGTGCTCAATCCCAAGGCCGCCGCCAAGCCGGCCTCGCCGGCGCCGGCCACCGACCCGACCGCGGACGAAGCGCCCTCATCCGCGCCCGCCGCGCCTGAGCCGGCGACAGCCGCGCCGCCCAAGCCCCAGCCGGCCAAACGCGACGCCCTGCCGATCGAGATCGGTCTGGTGCGGGTGGAACAGGGGCGGATGGATTTCACCGACATGACGGTCACGCCGCGCTTCGCCGCCGGCGTCGAAAGCCTGGCGGGGACTATCAAGGGCCTGTCGGGCCGGCAGGACGCCCGCGCCGTCGTCGACCTCACAGGCCAGGTCGACCGCTACGCCCCGGTGAAGATCGACGGGCAGGTCAACTATTTCGCGGCCCGCAGCTACACCGACGTGCGGATGAACTTCCAGAACATGGAGCTCACCACCTTCTCCCCCTATTCCGGCAAGTTCGCCGGCTATCGCGTCAACAAGGGCAAGCTCAATGTCGACCTGCACTACAATATCGACGACCAGAAGCTGGACGCCCGCCACCGGGTGGTGATCAACCAGCTGGAACTGGGCGACAAGGTCGACAGCGCCAGCGCGGTCAAGCTGCCGGTCAAGCTGATTGTCGCCCTGTTGAAGGATCGCAACGGGGTGATCGACATCCCTATCGAGATCAACGGCACGCTGGACGATCCCAAGTTCAGGATCTGGCCGCTGATCTGGCACGTGGTCCATAATCTGATGCTCAAGATCGCCACCTCGCCCTTCGAGTTGTTGGGCAAGCTAGGCGGCGGCGGGCCGGATCTGCAATATATCGACTTCGCCCCCGGGGCCGGGGCCCTCGACGACTCCGGCCGTCAGAAGGTCGCCGCCCTGGCCAAGGCCCTGGCCGAGCGGCCGACCCTGAATCTGGAGATTCCCATGCCGGAAAGCCCGGCAGTGGACAGGCCGGTGCTGATCGAAGCGCGGCTCCAGGCCGAGATCGCCGCCGCCGCGACGCAGCAGCCGGCCGGCAAGCGTGGGGCCAAGGCCGGCGCCGCCGACCTCAGGAGCCGTCGTGGGGTTCTGGAAGCCCTCTACCGCCAGCAGTTCGGCGCCAAGCCGGACATCTCCAAGCCGCAGGCGGCGCAGGGCGGCGCCAAGCCCGACGCCGATCAAGCCGCCATCGCCTGGCTGGAGAACAGGCTACGCGGCCATATCACCGTCACCGATCAGGACCTGCAGCAACTGGGCCGCGCCCGCGCCGAGGCCGTGCAGGCCGCGCTGCTGGGCGATGGTCAGATCAATCCGTCCCGGATCTTCGTCACCACCCAGCCACCGCTCGAGGCGGCCACCGCACCGGTGCGGATGACGTTGTCGCTGAGCTGAGGTTCACGCCGCTGAGCTTCAGGCCGCCGTGGACGCCTCCCGGCTTTTCTCAAGGCGGGGAATGGTGGACGCGACAGGGATTGAACCTGTGACCCCCTCGATGTCAACGAGGTGCTCTCCCGCTGAGCTACGCGTCCCCAGGGAAGGAAGGGCGGTATATAGGCGCCAGCCCGCCGCCGCAAGCGTGTCTGAAACCCTTGTCTCAGGCTGCGATCATCCGTTCGACCTCGGCGACGATTTCGCGCAGGTGCACAGGCTTGGACAGCACCTTGGCCCCGGCGGGGGCGCGATCGCCGGCCGAGAGGGCCACGGCGGCGAAGCCGGTGATGAACATGATGCGCAGGCCCGGCTGGCGCGACGCGGCGATACGGGCCACCTCGATGCCGTCGATGCCGGGCATGACGATGTCGGTGAGCAGCACGTCGAATGGACGGTCCAGGGCCTCGACAGCGGTTTCGCCGTCCGGGCAGGACTCGACCTCATACCCCGCGCGCTCCAACGCCCGGGTGAGGAAGTTGCGCAGCGAATCGTCGTCTTCAGCGAGAAGGATTCGGGTTGGCTGGTTCTGACTCATGGGCGCTCAGGGGGCTCTGTTCACTGTGTATCCGCCATTTGTACGGCGCCAGATGTAAACCAGCGATAAAGCCAATCGTCGCGGCGCGTTGACCGTGGCCGCGTCAGCCGTAATAGTTGCGGTATGGACGCTAGGTCGGTCTTTCCGGCGGCCTCGGCCATGGAGTCCGAGCCGCCCTTTGTCGTGCGGCGGCCCGTGGAGGGCCTGGCCGTCCCGCTGGTGTTCGCCTCGCCCCATTCGGGACGGCTCTACCCGGACCATCTGATGGCGGCCTCGGTGCTCAATGCGGCGACGATTCGCCGGTCCGAGGACGTGTTTGTCGACCAGTTGATCGAGGGAGGCCTGGAGCACGGCGCCAGCCTGATCACCACCGCGTTCGCCCGCGCCTATGTGGACGTCAACCGCGAGCCCTATGAGCTGGACCAGGCCATGTTCGAAGACGACCTTCCGGCCTTTGCGCAGGGGCGCTCGCCGCGGGTCGCCGCCGGGCTGGGCTCCATCGCCCGGGTCGTCGCCGAAGGGCAGGAGATCTACGGCCGCAAACTGACCTTCGCCGAAGCCTGTGAGCGGATCGAGGCCGTCCACATCCCCTATCACACAGCGCTCAAAGGCCTGGTGGAGGAGGTTCGGGCGCGGTTCGGGGCGGTGCTGCTGATAGACTGGCACTCCATGCCGGCCGCCGCGGCCCGGCCCATCGGCCGCGACGGCTGCGATGTGGTGCTGGGCGACCGGTTCGGCGCGGCCTGCGCCGGGGCGGCGACGGACGCGGCCGAGGCCGCCTTCGCCGGCCTGGGCTATCGCGTAGCGCGCAACACCCCCTATGCCGGCGGCTATACCACCGAGTTCTACGGGCGGCCGTCCGACGGCGTTCACGGGTTGCAAATCGAGATCAATCGCGGACTCTATGTAGATGAGGCCAGCCTGGAGCTCCACGAGGGCTATGCGCGGCTGAGGGCCGATCTGGAGGCGGTGTTCGCAGCCTTGGCGACGGTCTCCGCAACGCTCGCTCCAGCCTGAAGCCTTGGAGCGAAATGCGCGCGGAAAAACCGCTTCGCACTCTAATCGTCATTCCGCTTTGAAGGATTTAAAGACGGCCAGCTCTTTCGCTTGCCTGTGCGGCGTCCCATTTCAAGCCTTGGCTTGCGTCGCTGGGCACACCGCGAAAAAAAGGCCGCGCTTTGCAGCGCGGCCAAGTTCATAGGGAGGAAACGCCCAGGAAGGGCAGAAGCGTCAGGGACGCTTCACAGGATTTATATACGGTGCAGCGCACAATTCATCAAGCCCGAATTTACAGGCGACTCGCAGTTTTTCTGCCAGATCGGATAGAATCCTTGTTTTAGAAGGGTTTTTGCGGTACGGAACACCGAAGCGCGCATGTTGCGCCGCAACATTCTGCTTTTCACCCCTCTTACTCTCAAGGGATCGCGGACGCCGCGACGGGCCGCGCGGATTCGCCGGCTGGCCTTCCAGGCCGCTGTCGCGTAAAAGCCCCGCGCTCCTTCTCCCCAAAGGCCACCACGTCATGTCGCTGCGCAATATCGCCATCATCGCTCACGTCGATCACGGCAAGACCACCCTGGTCGACCAACTGCTGGCGCAGTCGGGCGTGTTCCGCGCCAACGAGGCGCATGTGGAACGGGCCATGGACTCCAACGACCAGGAGCGCGAGCGCGGGATCACCATCCTGGCCAAGTGCACTTCGGTGCTGTGGCACGGCAAGGCGGGCGAGACCCGGATCAATATCATCGACACCACCGGGCACGCCGACTTTGGCGGCGAGGTGGAGCGCATCCTGGGCATGGTCGACGGCTGCGTGCTGCTGGTCGACGCCGAAGAGGGCGTGATGCCTCAGACCAAGTTCGTGCTCGGCAAGGCGTTGAAGATGGGCCTGAAGCCCATCGTGGTGCTGAACAAGGTCGACCGGCCGCACGCCGATCCCGACCGGGTGCTGAACGACGCCTTCGACCTGTTCGCCACCATGAACGCCACCGACGAACAGCTCGACTTCCCCCACCTCTATGCTTCTGGCAAGCAAGGCTGGGCGTGCGTCAATATGAACGACCCGCACGACACCCTGGCGCCGCTGTATGACCTGATCGTCGACCACGTGCCGCCCCCAGAAGCCGAGGTGCGTCACGACAAGCCCGCCGCGGTCCTGGCCGTGCTGATCGAAAGCGATCCCTTCCTGGGCCGCCTGCTCACCGGCCGGGTCGACGCCGGCGTGCTCAAGCCGGGCATGTCGGTCCACGCCCTGTCGCGCGACGGCACCGAGGTCGAGCGCGGCCGGGTGACCAAGATCCTCGCCTTCCGCGGCCTCAAGCGCCAGCCCATCGACGAGGCCGAAGCGGGCGACATCGTCGCCATCGCCGGCCTCTCCAAGGCCACGGTCGCCGACACCATCTGCGCCATGGAGGTCACCGAGGCCCTGCCGGCCCAGCCGATCGATCCGCCGACCATCTCCATCACCGTCTCGGTCAATAACAGCCCCCTGGCCGGCAAGGACGGCGACAAGGTTCAAAGCCGCGTCATCCGCGACCGCCTGCTGCGCGAAGCCGAATCCAATGTGGCCATCAAGGTCAGCGAAACCGCCGACAAGGACGCCTATGAGGTGGCCGGCCGCGGCGAACTGCAGCTGGGCGTGCTGATCGAAAACATGCGCCGCGAGGGCTTCGAGGTCTCCATCAGCCGCCCGCGCGTGGTCTATCAGATCGGCGAAAAGGGCGAGCGGCTGGAGCCGATCGAGGAAGTGGTCATCGACGTCGACGACGAATATTCGGGCGTGGTCATCGAAAAGCTGTCCTCGCGCAAGGCCGAGCTGAAGGACATGGGTCCCTCGGGCGCTGGCAAGACCCGCATCACCCTGATCGCCCCCTCGCGCAGCCTGATCGGCTATCAGGGCGAGTTCCTCACCGACACCCGCGGCTCCGGCGTGCTCAACCGCATCTTCTCGCACTATGAGCCGCACAAGGGGGCCATCGAAGGCCGCCGCAACGGCGTCCTGGTGTCCAATTCCGATGGGGAAATGGCCTCCTTCGCCCTGTGGAACCTGGAAGACCGCGGCGTGATGTTCGTGGGCGCCGGCGAGAAGGCTTATCAGGGCATGATCATCGGCGAGAACAGCCGCTCGGACGACCTTGACGTCAATCCCATGAAGGCCAAGCAGCTGACCAATGTCCGCGCCTCGGGCAAGGACGAAGCCATCCGCCTGACCCCGCCGCGCCGCATGACCCTGGAACAGGCCATCGCCTATATCGGCGAGGACGAACTGGTGGAAGTCACCCCCAAGGCCATCCGCCTGCGCAAGGAAGTCCTGAACCCCAGCTTCCGCAAGAAGCGCCAACGCGAAGACGCGTAAGGGCAACCACCCCTTTCGGCGTCATCGCCGTCTTGTTTCGTCGGTCCATGAGATCTTGGACCGCCGGGACAAGAGCCGGCCGATGACGAACCTTTGGGCGTTCATCCCTTCATCTTCGGCGGCCAGGGAAAGCCGATAGTGCGTTGCAAGGCCCCGATCCAGCCTGAGAAGCGCGCCTCGCCGAAACTGATCGCCAGCACATAGCAGACCTCGCCCGGCTCGGCCTTGGGCGCATGGGTGAATTCGCCCTGGGCCAGGGACACGTCACCAGGACCATAGTGGTGATAGCCGTCGAAATAGGCCCCGGTGAGGATCAGGGTCAGCTCGTCTCCGCTATGGTGATGGCTGGCCGCCCCATGTCCCGGTTCGATCCGCATCAGCTCCATATGGGTCTGGTCGGCGGTGGCCAGGGCCAGGCGGCGGATGCCGAACCCGCCAAACCGCCAGCGATTGGATTTCAGCGAAGCCAGCGCCGCCTCCCGTACCGGAGAGGGCAGGCGAATGATCTCCGCCAGGGTCGGATCGCCGCCATGGGTCCGCGCCGCCGCCTGCCGATCGCGCGCCTCGGCGGATTCGATCAGCCCCAGCACCGCGTCGAAAGCGCCCTGGGCCAACGGCGCGGGGACTTCCTGGGTCAGGAACACGGCCGCGGCGGCGTCGTCTTCGCGCGCCACATAGGAAGGGTCGGCGCGCATGGCGATGGTGGCTTGGGCGAACAGCCGCACCGCCGGATCGGCCCGGCGATCGGACAGGTAGGTGTTGAGCGAGGCGGCGCTCATGCGTCTGCTCCCGCGCCGGAGGCTTCCAGTTTCAAGCGCAGTTTTCCAAAGGCCAACCGCAGGCGCGACTTGACCGTGCCCAGGGGCACGCCGGTCTTTTCGGCGATCTGGCTATGGGTCAGGTCTTCATAGAAATGGGCGCGGACCAGTTCGCGCTGTTCGGCCGGCAGCTCGGCCATGGCCAGGCGCACCTGGGCCTCGCGATCGGCGGCGTCCCAGCTTGAATCCGGCGAGGCTTCGGCGGCGGGCTGAAAGGCGGGATCGTGAACGTCCAGGGTCCCGCGACGGTCCTTGCGGAACACGTCGATGCGGCGGTTGCGAGCGATGCGAAACACCCAGGTGGAGACCGAGGCCTGGCGGCGGTCAAAGGTGGCGGCCTTGCGCCAGACCGTGACCATCACCTCCTGAGCCACCTCTTCCGCCTGGCCGGCTTCCAGGCCGAGGCGCAGCAGATAGCCCTTCAGGCGTGGGGCGAAATGGCTGAACAGGCGCGCGAACGCGGCCTTGTCGGCGCGCGTCGCGATGGCCTCGACACAGTCGGCGAAGGCGGCCGGATCCATGGCCGCGCCCGGGCCGTCATACAGCGCCACCACACCCTCCCCCTTTGAGCCATGATCGTCGCACGCCCTCGCCCGCGACGAAACGCCCTTGTGAGCCGGACCGGCTTTGGCGGCGCTCGATTTGGGGGCGGCAACACCATCTGTTATGAGGAGCGCCACTTTCATGACGGATATTACGCCTTGAGCGTCACACTGGATCTCTCCCGCGCCCGTACGCCGCCGCCCCCGGCCAAGCCGAACCTGTCGGGCCTGACCCGCGCGGGCCTGGCCAGCGCCCTGGTGGACGGCGAGATCTGTGCGCCGGACAAGGCGCGGATGCGCGCCGAGCAGCTCTGGCGCTGGATGCATCATCGCGGCGTCACCGATTTCGGCCAGATGACCAATGTGGCCAAGGAGACCCGCAGCCTGCTGGCCGAGCGGTTCGTGGCCTCGCGCCCCGAAGTCGCCGAACGCCAGGTCAGCGCCGACGGCACCCGCAAGTGGCTGATCCGCTATGCGCCCGGGATCGAGGCCGAGACCGTCTATATCCCCGACGTCGGCCGCGCCGGCGCTCTTTGCGTCTCCAGCCAGGTGGGTTGCACGCTCAACTGCACCTTCTGCCACACCGGCACCCAGGCCCTGGTGCGCAACCTGACCACGGCCGAGATCGTGGCCCAGGTCCAGGTGGCTCGCGACGACCTGGCGGAATGGCCGTCCGACAAGGACGAGCGGCGCCTGTCCAATGTGGTGTTCATGGGCATGGGCGAGCCGCTGTACAATCTCGACCATGTCGCCGACGCCATGGACGTGATCTCCGACAATGAGGGCCTGGCGCTGTCGCGCCGGCGGATCACCGTCTCCACCTCCGGCGTCGTGCCGGAGCTGAAGGCCCTGGGCGAGCGCACCCAGGCGATGCTGGCGATCTCCCTGCACGCCACCAACGACGAGCTGCGCGACGAGTTGGTGCCGATCAACCGGGCCTACCCCCTGGCGGAGTTGATG
>DASXNV010000103.1:0-9555 GCA_036494815.1 Caulobacteraceae bacterium | reverse complement strand
ATCCAACCCCGTCCTGACCGGCGCCGCCGGCCGCTGCTTCTTTCTCACCACAATCCAAGGACCCAGACCATGGACCCCGCAGAAATCCTCGCCCTGATCAACGCCGGCTCGCAGGTGATCGGCTCCGCCGTCAAGGCCTATGCCAGCATCAAGGCCACGGCCAGCCTGACCGACCAGACGGCGATCGAGGCCGCCCTGGCCGCCGCCAGCGCCCAATACGAAACCGACTTCGCCCGCGTCGACGCCGAACTGGCCGGCGCTAGCACCTAGGCATCCATGACCCGGCCGCGCCGACACTAGAGCGGCCGGGTCTCACCGTCCAAGTCACCGCCGCGACCTAGGAGATCGAGCGTATGGCGCCCACGCAATTCGCCCCCAAGGCCAACCCGACCAACAAGGACCTGCAGGGACAGGTCGAGCAGTTGCACGACTGTCTGCACCAGGTCGGCGCCAAGGTTGAGACCCAGGCGGTACAGATGGCCGTGCTGGCCCATGCCATGGGGGTGCAGTTGCCGACGCGGGATGAGATCGCCGCTGGCATGGTCCCGCGCAAGGTCAGCCGGCGCCTCGGCGGCCTGGCGCCCTGGCAGGCCCTGTGCGCTGGCGTCGCCGCCATGTCGGGCGCGCAGGCGCTTTACAAGATTATGGAGCCGGCGGTCGTCGCCGCTGCGATCGCCATGCACCAAGCCTTGATGGGCGGTCACTGAGATGAGCGAGCGCTATAAGGTTTTCTTCGCCGAGGAGACGCCGTTCGTTGAGGTGTTCCTTCGGCGGTTCAGGTTCTCGGCCGACGCGGCGGGCGGCTGCCGCTGCGATGAAACAAACGCCACACCGTTGTGCAGGGTGGAATGGCCCGTGCGTAGCTATCTCGACGGCGACGTCTCCGGGACTGATCGCGGCCACTCGCTCTGGCCCAAGGCCTGCAACGACTGCGGCCGGCCCTTCGTCGATAGCGACGAATGGCAGGCCAACATGTGCCGGGTCTATCGCCGTGCCGACACCGGCGAGAAATTGCCCGTGGTGCGCCATGTGGGCGACCTTCCGGTCGGCGCGGTCGTCGATGCCTGGTGGGACGGGCGTAAGGGTGCGGATGGCCGCTCGCTAGTCGTGGTGACGCCCCAGGGCGATTGGAACCTGGATCATCGCGCGTCGAACTGCACCCGGCCGGACGACAAGGTCCACAGGTGCTGGGTGCGTCACGGCCGGCCCGAGGACGGCACGCTGCATGTCGACAAGGCCGGCGATACATGCGCGGCGGGTGCGGGCTCGATCATCATGCATGGCGGCTGGCACGGGTTCCTGCATCACGGCGAGCTTTATCGCTGCTAGTTCGCGCGCCTGGCCCGACAGCAATATCAAGCCCCCGGCTCACCCCGGGGGCTTTTTGCGTTTTGGGTCATGGCGCGGCATGCTGGTAAGATGATGACCGAAGCCGAACTGGAACTGCGCGCGCTCGAGCTGGCTGTGCTCGAGGTCTGCGCCTTGCTCGACCCATCGGTGCTGGCCAGGGCCGAGGCCTCGATCGCCGAGGCGCTGGAGGCCGGCAGCCTGGGCGACGCCGACGAAACCGCCATCCGCCGCTCGGCCGTGGCGCTGATCTGCGCCGCCAGGACCCGGCGAAAAATGTTCACCCCGGCGCGCGATATGCCCCGCGCCTAGGCGGCCCCGCGCGAACGTCCCAAGAACGCGCTTCCCGCAATTTCCCCACCTTTTAACCGGATGTTCCCGGTTCCGTCCCCGCTTTGACGTGGGGACTGTGAATGAGGTCTACCCAAAAACCCTTGCGGGCCCTGGTCCCGATGGTGCCGCCGGGCAGGATTGAACTGCCGACCTCAGCATTACCAATGATGCGCTCTACCACTGAGCTACGGCGGCCCGATCAGGAGGCGCGGCTATAGCGAACCTCGCGGGCGAGGTGAAGCAAAAACATTGACCTGGACGCTTTGACCCACCACCTCTTTTTCCGGATGGACACCAGCGACACCGACAAACCCCGTAGCAAGGCTACTCAGGACCTTGCCCGCTCGCCTGCGCAAACAGCGCGGGAAGCCAGGCTGGCCAAGGCTTTGCGGGTCAACCTTCGCCGTCGAAAACAAGGAAGTGATCGTCCGATCTCGTCCGGTGAATGAGCCCGGCTTGCGCGCACCCTTGCGTCCTGTAGAAGCCAACTCTTTAGTGTTTCGCTCGCGCGATCTTCGCCGTGGGCTTGCGGGGACCTGAATGGACCGAATCGCGATCTCGGGCGGCGCCCGGCTCTACGGTGAAATCCCAATCAGCGGGGCCAAGAACTCGGCCATCAAGCTGATGGCGGCCAGTCTCCTGACGGATCAGCCCCTGCGCCTGACCAACATGCCGCGTCTGGCCGACACCCGCTTTCTGGGTCAGCTACTGCGCCGTCTGGGCGTCGAAGTGGTCGAGACCGAGGGCGCGGACGGGCCGGAAACACTGCTGCATGCGCCGGAAGTGACATCTTCCTTCGCCCCCTACGATCTGGTGCGCCAGATGCGTGCGTCGTTCAACGTGCTGGGACCGCTGCTGGCCCGTACCGGCCACGCCAAGGTCAGCCTACCTGGCGGCTGTTCCATCGGCGCCCGGCCTGTGGACCTGCATCTGAAGGCGCTGGAAGCCCTGGGCGCGCACATCGACCTGCACGAGGGCTATGTTTACGCCCAGGCGCCGCGGGGCTTGAAAGGCGCCGAGATCGACTTCCCGTTCGTCTCGGTGGGCGCCACCGAGCACACCATGCTGGCCGCCGTCCTGGCGCGGGGAACCACCGTGCTGCAGAACGCCGCCCGCGAGCCTGAACTCGAGGACCTGGCCTTCTGCCTCAACGCCATGGGCGCCAAGGTGGAAGGGGCGGGGACCTCGACCATCACCATCACCGGGGTCACCAGCCTGCACGGCGCCACCCACGCCGTGATCCCCGATCGCATCGAGACCGGCACCTATGCGGTGGCCGCGGCCATGGCCGGGGGCGAGGTGCGCCTAACCAGGACCCGGGGCGACTTCATCCAGGCCCTGCTGGACAAGATCGAAGCCGCGGGCGCCAGCGTCGACCACACCAATGACGGGGTGATCATCCGCCGCAACGGCGGGCGGCTGAATGCCGTGGATATCGAGACCGACCCCTACCCGGGCCTGGCCACCGACGTGCAGGCGCAATTCATGGCCCTGATGACCATGGCCGACGGCGAGAGCGTGATCCGCGAGACCATCTTCGAAAACCGCTTCATGCACGTACCCGAGCTGATGCGCCTGGGCGCCGATATCAGCGTCCAGGGCGGCGAAGCGCGGGTGCGAGGCATCGACCGTCTGCAGGGGGCCCAGGTGATGGCCACCGACCTGCGCGCCTCGGTCAGTTTGGTGATCGCCGGCCTGGCCGCCGAGGGCGAGACCATCGTCAACCGGGTCTATCACCTGGATCGCGGCTTCGAGCGCCTGGAGGAAAAGCTGGGCGCCTGCGGAGCCCAGGTGCGCCGGCTCAAGGGCGCGGACGGCGCTGAGGACGAGGCCTAAGCGTCCATGCCCAAGCCACTCGAACCCCTGCGCCTTCTGGCCGAGGATGGCGACGACCTCGCCGTGATCTCGGCCGCCCTACAGGACGCCATCGCCAAGATCGGCGATATCCAATACGAGGCCGCCGCCCGCCGCCTGACCCTGGCCGTCAACCGCTTCCGCTGGGAAGGCGGTGGCCGCGCGCGTGAGCGCGTGCGCGCCGGCGTCCAGTTCGGCGGCGTGCTGGCGGTCAAGGCCCGCAAGCTGCGCCGCGATTCGCCGAACGCTGTGGTTGAACTGCTGGCCGTCGCCTTCGAGCCTGGCGAGGCCCCTGGGGGCGTCATCGCCCTGACCTTCGCTGGTGGCGGAGACCTGCGGCTCGATGTCGAGTGCGTCGACGTTATCCTGTCCGACGTATCGGCGGCCTGGCCGGCGCGCAGCATCCCCGAACACGGGTGAACGCTACATTTCCCTTGAGTTTCCCGCGCCAGCCATGATCTAGGCCCCATGCGCCGCTTCCAGATCTCCGACCCCGGCTTCGAGGCCGACTTCACAGGCTTCATCAACGAGCGCCGGGGCCAGCCGCCGGAGGTGGACGCCGCCGCGGCCGAGATCATCGAGCGGGTGCGCGCCGAGGGCCTGGCGGCATTGCTGGACTATACCCGCCAGTTCGACCGCGCCGATCTGGACGAACACACCATTCGCGTCACCGAGGCCGAGATCGAGGCCGGCGCCGCCGAGTGCGCGCCCAAGGTCTGCAAGGCCATCGCCTTCGCCGCCGACCGCATCCGGGCCTATCACGAGCGCCAGCGCCCGGCCGACGCCCATTGGGTTGATGAAACCGGGGTCGAACTGGGCTGGCGCTGGACGCCCATCGAGGCTGTGGGGGTCTACGTGCCGGGCGGCCGCGCCGCCTATCCCTCCACCGTGCTGATGAACGCCGTACCGGCCCAGGTGGCGGGCGTGGACCGCATCGCCATGGTCACTCCCCCCGGAAAGCTACAGCCGGCCGTGCTGGCGGCGGCCAAGCTCGCCGGTGTGACTGAGATCTGGCGCGTGGGCGGGGCTCAGGCCGCCGCCGCGCTCGCCTACGGCGCCGGTCCGATCCGCCCGGTGGACAAGATCGTCGGCCCGGGCAACGCCTATGTCACCGCCGCCAAGCGCAGGCTCTATGGGGTGGTGGGGATCGACGCCCTGGCCGGCCCGTCCGAGATCGTAGTTGTGGCTGATCGCGACAACAATCCCGACTGGATCGCGGCAGACCTTCTGTCCCAGGCCGAGCACGATCCGGCGGCTCAATCGATCCTGATCACCGACGACCCCGCCTTCGCGGCCGAGGTCGAGGCAGCCGTGGAGCGGCAATTGCTGACCCTGGCCACTGGCGAGGACGCGCGCCAGTCCTGGGCCAGCCACGGGGCGGTGATCATCGCCCCCCTGGACGCCTCGCCGGGCCTGGTGGACCGCATAGCCCCCGAGCATGTGGAGTTCGCCGTGGACGCGCCTGAGCGCCTGTCCGACCGCGTGCGCCACGCCGGGGCCATCTTCCTGGGCCGCCACACGCCTGAGGCCATCGGCGACTATGTGGCCGGCTCCAACCACGTGCTGCCCACCAGTCGGGCGGCCCGATTCTCGTCGGGCTTGTCGATTTACGACTTCCTCAAGCGCACCTCGATCGTCAAATGCGATCCGGCCTCCTTCGCCATCCTCGGCCCTCCCACCGTGGCCCTGGCCGAAGCGGAGGGCTTGCCTGCCCACGCCCGCTCGGCGGCGATCCGGCTGAACCCGCGGGAATAGTCCGGGCACGCTTGGGGCAGGGGGTGTGTCCCGGAACGCACGAATCTCATCCAAACAATTCCCCTGGATGACGAACCGGGCCTCTATGCTCTAAACCAGCCTCAACGGTGGCGCTGGCCGCCGCCGCAACCCTTTTCACGGCGCTGGATGACCGAGGACCGATCCAAGCATTTCCTGCAATGCGTCGTGCTGGACGAGACCTCCCTGGCCTCGGCCTCGCGCGACCAGGAACACGAGCGCCAAGTCGCCATATTCGATCTTCTGGAGGCGAACTATTTCGAGCCCCAGGACGCGCCGGGCGGACCCTATGACCTGAAGATCGCCCTGATCGACAACCGCCTTGCCCTGGACATCACCGGCCCGGATTTCCAGCACCGGCACCTTTTGTCGCTGTCGCCCTTCCGCAGCGTGATCAAGGACTATTTCCTGGTCTGCGAGAGCTATTACGACGCCATCCGCAACGCCACCCCGGCCCAGATCGAAGCCTTGGACATGGGCCGCCGCGGCCTGCACAACGAGGGCTCGACCCTCCTGCGCACCCGGCTGGAGGGCAAGGTGGACACCGACGTGGATACGGCGCGGCGGCTGTTCACCCTCATCTGCGCCCTGCACTGGCGAGGCTAGGGTGAGCGAGACGCCCGTGGGAGAGCTGCCGGCTGCGGTGCTGTTCGCCTGCAACTTCAACCGCGTAAGGTCTCCCATGGCCGGGGGGCTGATGCGCCTGATCTATGGTGACCGGGTCTATGTGGACAGCTGCGGCCTGAAACCGGACGAGGAGATCGACCCCTTCGTGGTGGTGGTGATGGACGAGATCGGCGCCGATCTCAGCCGCCACCGGGCCAAGAGCTTCGACGATCTGGCTGACGGCTCGTTCGACGTGGTGGTCTCTCTGACCCCCGAATCTCAGCACAGGGCCGTGGAAATGTCGCGGGGCAGGGCGGTCGATATTGAATATTGGGCCACCGCGGACCCGACCCTGGTCGAGGGCGCGCGCGAGGCGCGGCTTGCGGCCTATCGGGCGGTGCGCGACCAGTTGCGGGAGCACATCCTTCGCCGCTTCGGCAGGCCATCGACGTTTGGGGGCTGAATAAGGTATAGTCGTTTTGCTAGACGGCTCGCGCACCGGTTCGGATCCGGCGCGGGCCGTCTTGTTTTGGTTTGTTTGCTGAGAGGCCGTATGGCGAAAGAAGAACTTTTGGAATTCCCCGGCACGGTCAGCGAGCTGCTGCCCAACGCCACCTTCCGTGTGAAACTGGAAAACGAACACGAGATCATCGCCCATACCGCGGGCAAGATGCGCAAGAACCGCATCCGCGTTCTGGCCGGCGACAAGGTGCTGGTTGAGATGACCCCCTACGACCTGACCAAGGGCCGCATCACCTACCGGTTCAAGTAGCTGGCGACGTCTGTCGTCAGCCTCGCCGGCCCCTGGGTGCGCCCGATCGGCCCCGTGATCCGGCAAATATCTCCTTTGTTTTCAAGTTTATGACCTTCTCGCCATCCCTTCTCGTGCTGGCTAGCGCCAGCCCGCGCCGGCTGGACCTGCTGCGCCAGGTCGGCCTGGAGCCGGCCCGCATCGTCCCCGCCGAGCTGGACGAGGCGCCCCTACGTGACGAAACTCCGCGCCTGCTGGCCCTGCGTCTGGCCAAGGCCAAGGCCGAGGCGGTGCGCCCAATGGCTGAGGGCGCCTATGTGCTGGCCGCTGACACCGTGGTCGCCGTGGGCCGCCGGGTGCTGCCCAAGGCGGAGAGCGAGGCCGAGGCCAAGGCCTGCCTGGACCTGCTGTCCGGCCGGGCCCACAAGGTTCTGACCGGGGTTGCGGTGATCGCCCCTGACGGGCGCATGGCGGCCCGGCTCAGCGAAACCCGCGTTCATTTCAAGCGCCTGACCACGGCCGAACGCGACTGTTACCTGGCCGGCGGCGAATGGCGCGGCAAGGCGGGCGGCTATGCGGTGCAGGGCGCTGCCGCCGGGTTCGTCATGGCCCTGCAAGGCACCTATAGCGGGGTGGTCGGCCTGCCCCTCTACGAGACCCTCTGCCTGCTGGAGGGGCTGGGGTTTCGCCGGCCATGAGCCGGGCCAAACTTTATCTGGACCGGGCGCCGGGCGAGACGCGAGGCGTGCTGACCCTGGCCGGACGGCCGCACAGGCTGCTGGTCCTGCGCGACGACGATCCCGACACCCCCTCACTAGGTCGCCGCTACATGGCGCGTGCGGCCCGCCTGGACCGTGGCCTGGCCAGCGCCTTCCTTGATCTGGGTGGCGACGACCAGGCGCTGTTGGCCCTCTCGGGCGACGCCAAGGCCCTGGTCGAGGGTGCGACCGTGGAGATCGAGATCGCAGCCGAGGCCCGCCGGGGCAAGCTGGCCCAGGCCAGGCTCGTCGGGCCAGGGCAGGGACGCGCCCGCGCCCTGACCGCCCCACAAGCTCTGGCCGAGCGCCTCCAGGCCCTGGCGCCCGGCCAGCCCCTCATCGAGGGGCGCGAGGCCCGCGACGCCGCCGACCAGGCCGAGGTCGAGGTCCTGGCCCCGGAACACCCCCTGCCGGGCGGCGGCTCCCTGGCCATCGAGCGCACTCGGGCCCTGGTGGCTATCGATGTGGACCTGGGCGCACGCGCCGGCGATGTGCGCCGCATCGCTCGCCAGGCCAATCTGACCGCCATCGACATGGCCGCCCGCCTACTGCGCCTGAAGGGCCTGGCGGGCCTGATCGTCATCGACCTGGTCGGCGCCGGCCACGACGGCGCCGCCCTGACCCAGGCCGCCAAGACCGCCTTCGCCCCGGACGAGCCTGGCGTTGGCCTGGGCCCCATCAGCCGCCTTGGCCTGCTGCAGATCGCCATCCCCTGGCGCATCCAGCCTGTGGCCGAGCGCCTGTGTGATTCAAGTGGCGCCATCACCCCCACCACCGCCGCCCTGCGCTTGCTGCGGGCCCTTGAGCGCGAGGGGCGGGCCGACGGCGGCGCCCGCCTGGTCGGCCGCTGCGCCCCGCTCGCCGCCCAGGCCACGGCTCCCTATATCCCGGCCCTGACCCAGTCCCTCGGCCCGCGGTTCGAGATCCGCCCCGACCCCGCCCTGCGCCTCGACCAGATGGAGGTTTCGAGCTAATGAGCGCCCCATGCCCCACCTGCGGCAAGCCGGCCCAGCCCGACTACCGCCCCTTCTGTTCCAAGCGCTGCGCCGACGTGGACCTGCAACGCTGGCTGTCCGGCCGCTACGTGATCCCCGGTGGCAGCGAGGACGAAGATGAGGACGCCCCAAGCTCCCGCCCCATACTGGACGAGGACTAGCCTCCAGGGGCGTGGATAACCCCCATCCGGCGCTGGACAGCCGCCGGACCCTCCCTTATAGACGGCGCTCCCGCGACCGGACGGCTTGCCCCGCCAGCCCCCGACGCGCCGCGACAGCGGGCCTGGGTAGCTCAGTTGGTAGAGCAGCGGATTGAAAATCCGCGTGTCGGTGGTTCGAATCCGCCCCCAGGCACCACTTCCTTTTTCGAATAAAATCAAAAGGTTGTGGGAATTTCGGAGCGGAGCAAACTGAGACATTGGCCGAATTTCCAGACCCCCGCGGCCATTTTTGAAAATGTCCGTATATTCAAGGCTCTGTCGGAAGATTTCAGAGCGTTTCGCAGCGCAAACCCCCAAATGGCCCCCATTTTTTAGGTCCAGGTTCGCGTGACGTTCCAATGCAGTGACGAACGTAGAGGATGGGCGTGCGCCTATTACAGCGGACCACGCGACCGCGATCGCAACTGCGCTGAGGCGGGAGTTCGGGTCAAATCCTGGCCCGGTGAAGCGCGTCGCCCGCTTGGCCGACGCCAAAGAGCGCGGGGTGCGCAACTGGTTTGAGTTTGAGGCCAAAAACGGGCCGAGCGGCGAACACCTCATCGCCCTGATGCGTCGATCCGACGTGGTCGGTCCTGCGGCTATCCTACAGGGAGCGCCTGTATGGCGCATTGGTTTTGGATGACGCCCGCATCAAACTGCGCCAAATGTTGGCGCTCCTCGAAGATGATGCCCCGGATAGCTAGGCAGTAACCTAGACCCCTATGGCGCTGAGGATAGCCCGCAGGCGGTCGATGAACTTGGCCGGCTCAGGCCTTGCGTCGAATGGGACTATGACCGCGATGGATTCTGTAGGGGAAGGGGGAAGCGAGGTAGGGAGGTCGCCCGTGCGTAGTGGCAATGTTGCTCACACCGGTGGCTGCCCTATTTCGAAGCGGCCCGCCCCTATCGCTATTGTAGATCGGGCTGGTGTCCTCATT
>DASXNV010000102.1:0-11944 GCA_036494815.1 Caulobacteraceae bacterium | reverse complement strand
CCCGTCATCAGGTAGCATTCCATGATCTCCGGCACCTTGCCGGCCGCCTCTTCAAAGGCTGACAGGGCCGCCTGGGACTGGGAATTGAGGGTGATGGTCAGAAACACGCTGAGCGCATAGCCGGCGGCCTTCTGGTCCACCAGGGCGGTGTAGCCACGGATTAGGCCCGAGGCCTCCAGGCTGCGGATCCGGCGCAGGCTGGCCGATTCCGACAGGTGCACCCGCTCTGCCAGTTCGGTATTGGACAGCCGGCCATCCGCCTGCAGCGTGCGCAGGATCGCGCGGTCCTTTTCGTCCATCTTCGCGGATTCCTTCGGCCACACCCAGCTTGACGGCAGAATACGCCAAATGGACGGACTGCGGCGCCCCTAAATTCGCAGGAAACGCCGCGTTATCTGGACTAGGATCACGGGTAACAATCAAACCTCAGGAGACGGCCATGCGGATCGGCGTGCCCAAGGAAATCAAGACCCTCGAATCCCGCGTCGGCCTGACGCCGGGCGTGGTCAGCGGCCTGGTCCGCCAGGGCCATGAAGTGTTCGTGGAAACCAATGCCGGCGCCGGCATCGACATCGCCGACGCCGCCTATGTGGCCGCCGGGGCCAAGATCGTTCCCACCGCCGACGCCGTGTTCGAAAGCGCCGAATTGATCGTCAAGGTCAAGGAACCGCAACCGGTCGAGATCGCCCGTCTGAAGCCGCATCACATTCTCTTCACCTATCTCCACCTGGCCCCGGATCCCGATCAAGCCCATGCCCTGGCCAAGTCGGGCGCCACCTGCATCGCCTATGAGACCGTCACCGGCCCGAACGGCTCGCTGCCCCTTTTGGCCCCCATGAGCCAGGTCGCCGGCCGCATGGCCGTGCAGGTCGGCGCAGCCTCTCTGCTCAGCCCGGCTGGCGGACGAGGCATGCTGCTCGGCGGCGTGCCCGGCGTGGCCCCGGCCAAGGTGGTGATCCTCGGCGGCGGCGTCTCCGGCGCCCACGCGGCGGAAATGGCCATCGGCATGCATGCCGACGTGACTCTGTTCGACATCTCAGCCACGCGCCTGGAAGCCCTGGACGTACAGTTCACGGGCCGGGTGCATACCGTGTTCTCCACCCCCGACGCCGTGGCCGACGCCGTGCACGCCGCGGATCTGGTGATCGGCTGCGTACTGCTGCCTGGCGCCTCGACCCCCAAGCTGGTCAGCCGCGCCGACCTGTCGAAGATGAAGCGCGGATCGGTGCTGGTGGACGTAGCCATCGACCAGGGCGGTTGTTTCGAAACCTCGCGCGCCACCACCCATGCCGAGCCGACCTATGTCGTCGACGGGGTGATCCACTATTGCGTGGCCAACATGCCGGGCGCCGCGCCCCTGACCTCGACCTACGCCCTCAACGCCGTCACCGCGCCGTTCGTTTCGGCTCTGGCGGGCAAGGGCTGGAAGAAGGCCCTGGAAGACGACGCCCATCTGGCCGGCGGCCTGAACGTCGTGGGCGGCCAGATCGTCCACCCGGCGGTGAAGATCGCTCTGGGCCTTTAAGCCTCTATCGCGCCAGACCTTTGCGGGTCTGGCGCCACAGTTTCCTCCCTAACTACCAGCTCCCTGTGTTCGGCATCGACGCCCATGGCTCGGCCGAAGGCAGGGAGCCATTTTTTTGGAGAAGCTCGACCGAAATGCCATCCGGCGAGCGGACAAAGGCCATGTGCCCGTCCCGCGGCGGCCGGTTGATGGTCACGCCGCCCTCCATCATCCTGGCGCACAGGGCGTAGATGTCGTCCACCGCATAGGCCAGGTGGCCGAAATTGCGGCCGCCCTGATAGTCTTCGGGATCCCAGTTGTAGGTCAACTCAACCATGGGCGACTGATCGGTCTTGGCCCGTTCCAAATCGTCCGGCGCACAGAGGAAGACCAGGGTGAACTTACCGGCCGGATTATCCACCCGCCGCGCCTCCACCAAACCCAGCTTATCGCAATAAAAGTCCAGCGAGGCGTCGAGATTGCGCACGCGCACCATGGTGTGAAGGTATTTCATAAGCTGGATCTCCGAACGGGGTGGACGATTATACCTCAAGGCTACCGATTGGGCGCAAGGCCGCAGGCTCTCACATCGCCACCAAAGCCAGCGGCAGCGCCACGCCCGCCGCCAGGACCAGCAAAGACACGACTTTTCGACGGCCGATGGTCAGGGCCATCCAGATTCCCAGCAGGGTCGAGGCGATCAGGCCCAGGGCTACGGCGAGAAACAGCCATTTCAGGGCCACGACCTTGATGGGCGTAGGGGGATCGGCGTCGTCCTGGGGTTTGGCCGGGGCGGCCCCCGCCTTCCCGCCGCCGCCTGACAGTGCGGGGCCATGATCGTTGTGCTTTGGCAGGGCGAAGACCTGATCCTTGTGCAGCGCGCCCAGCTTTTTGAACAACGGCGGCGCCTCGTAGCCAGCGTGATCCTCGTGCAGGCTGAACAGTTGCAGAGAGCCGGTGGCGGCGAAGAACATCACGCTGGGGGCGATAAACAGGCCGAGATAGAGGTGGAGTTTGCGGACGGTCATCATCACCGCCGCAGGGTTACCTAAGCGCCGACCCTTGGCCGGCGTTTGCTGCTTGGCCAAATCGGCTCTCCTTGAACGCAGCTGTTCGGTAGCATCGCCGCCGCAGCCGCGACAGCCCAACACTGCCAAATCGAACCCACGCCATCTCATTATTTACATCGTAAATTTACATGATATGGTCAAGTCAAACCAAGCCCGGGAGACCGCCATGCTCGACCTGTCCCTCGCCATTGCGCACCACCTGCTTGTCTTCAGCCTGGCCGCGATCTTAGCGGCGGAACTGGCCATGGTGCGTCCCGGACTGAGCGGGCCGGGCCTGAAGCGCCTGGGGATCATCGACCTGCACTATGGCGTCATCGCAGGGGCCATCGTCGTGGTCGGATTTCTGCGGGTGTTCTACGGGGTCAAGGGACCGGGCGCCTATCTGCCCAACCCGTTCTTCTGGGCCAAGATGGCGACCTTCGCCCTGGTGGGCCTGCTGTCGATTCCCCCGACCCTGCGAATCCTCGCCTGGCGCAAGCAGGCCAAGACCGAACCGGCCTTTTCGCTGGACGAGGCGCAGGTGCGCGGCGTGAGGCGCTTATTAATCGCCGAAGTCGCGCTGTTCGCCCTGATCCCGGTGTTCGCGGCGACCATGGCGCGCGGCTATGGGCTGAGGTGAGCAGCGCTCAGCTAAACACCGACAGCGCCGCATATTGCAGTAGCAGGATGGTCTTGGCGTCGATGATCTCGCCACGCCCGACCATGGCCAGGGCTTCATCCAGCCGCAGTTCCAGCACCTCGATCTCCTCGCCTTCGGCCTCAACGCCACCGCCATCATTGACCTTCATGGAGGCGTCGTATTCGGCGACGAAGAAATGCAGGCGTTCGGTGACGGAGCCCGGGCTCATGAAACACTCAAAGATCTTGCGCACGGCGCCCAGGCGATAGCCGATTTCCTCTTCGACCTCGGCCCGGATGCGCGCCTCGGGTTCAGCCTTGTCCAAAAGGCCCGCCGCAGCCTCGATCATCAGGGCGTCATAGCCGCTGGCATAGGCGGGATAGCGGAACTGGCGGGTGAGCAGCACCGTGCGGGCCGCCAGATTGTAGGGCAGAAGGGTCGCACCGTCGCCGCGGTCATAGGTTTCGCGGCTGACCGTCTGCCAGACCCCGTCGGCGCGGCGCCAGTCGAAAGTGGTTTTCTTGAGCACGTACCAGTCGTCGGACAACAGGCGGACGTTCTGGATCTTGATGCGATCAGCGAGTGACATGGCAGACCGATACAGGCATATTCACGCAATAACAAGAATTTTCATGCATATCCATGCACACCTTAGGGGACGCCATGCTCACCGAACAGCGCAAGCAGCACATCCTGGAAGTCCTTCGCCGCGACGGCCGTGTGGTGGCCAAGCCGCTGGCCATGTCCTTGGCCCTGTCCGAGGACACCATCCGTCGCGATCTGCGCGAACTGGCGCGAGAGGGTCTGCTGCAGCGGGTGCATGGCGGCGCCCTGCCCGCCTCCCGCGCCATGGGAAACCTGAGCGTGCGACGGTCGGTGTCGACTGCGGAGAAGGTCGCCATAGGCCGAGCAGCGGCGGCGATGATCCGTCCGGGCCAGGTGGTCTTCGTGGATGGCGGGACAACGGCGGTGCAACTGGCCCGCGCCCTGGACCCGCGCCTGGGAGCCACCATCGTCACCCACAGCCCGTCGGTGGCGGTGGAGCTGATCGACCACGCCGCCGAGGTGATCCTCATCGGCGGCCGACTTTTCAAACACTCCATGGTCACCGTGGGCGCCGCAGCCTTGGAGGCCATCGGCCGGATCCGGGCCGACGCCTATTTCATGGGCGTCACCGGCATCCACCCCGAGATTGGCCTGACCACAGGCGACGCCGAGGAGGCGGCCATCAAACGCGCCATGGTCGCCGCGGCCGCCGAGACCATCGTGCTGGGCTCGCCGGAGAAGCTTGGGGCGGCCTCGCCATTTCTCGTGGTCCCGGCCAGCGAGATGGCCGTACTGCTCACCACCGATGCGGTCCCGCTCGAGCAGCTTGCGGCCTATGAACGGCTAGGAGCGGCGGTGGTGCAGGTTCGGGTCGCCTCGTAGTCGCAGCATGCCTCTTGCGACGCCGCCTCGACACCACCAAGACTTGATCAAACAAATCAGGATACGCGTTATGGGGTTATCGCATTCAATTACCTGAAACAGATCTCCGCCAAGCCTGACATCTTGCGATGGCGCTCAGCAACTCAATTGGCATAACATCGTTCTAGACACGCCGTTCACTCCGGCGAGAGGCGAGAATGACCGATCGGCTTGAAGCCTCGCGATTGCGTTCGCTGGAAGACTATGGCGTCCTCGACACTCTACCTGAGGAAGCGTTCGATCGTTTAACCGCCCTGGCGGCAGACCTGTTCGAGGCCCCGATCGCCCTGGTCTCGCTGGTGGACGCCGAGCGCCAATGGTTCAAATCACGGCGTGGCCTGGAGGCCCAGTCCACCCCCCGCTCCTGGGCCTTCTGCGCCCATGCCATCGAGCAGGCTCCGAACACGACCCTGGTGGTTGAAGACGCCGCGAACGACGACCGCTTTCGCGCCAACCCGCTGGTGACCGGCGCGCCGAATATCCGCTTCTATGCCGGCGCGGTGCTGACGGGCAGTGACGGCTTCAACCTCGGCACACTGTGTATCATCGACAGCAAGCCTCGCCCTGCCCCGTCCCCGGAGGCGCTGCGGCGTCTGCAGACCCTGGCGCACATCGTCGTCGACGAACTGGAGCTGCGCCGCGCCAAGCGCGTGGCCGAAGAAAACCAGGGCCAACTGGGCCTGGCGGAGCGGATGTCCGGGGTCGGCCGCTGGAGGATCGATGTGGCCAGCGGCAAGGTCACCTGGTCGGACGAGATGTACCGCATCCGCGGCATCGAGCGGACGGACATTCAGCCCGACCTGACAGAAGCCCTGACCTACTATCATCAAGGCGACGCAGCCGCGCTCAAGGACTGGATCGACGGCGCCGTTCGCACCGGCCAAGGCTACGAACACGAGTTGCGCATTCGCCGGCCAGATGGCGAACTTCGCAACGTCGCCTTCAAGGCCGAGTGCCAGAAGGACGACCAAGACAAGGTCATAGCGCTCTACGGCGTTTTTCAGGACATCACCGAGCAAAAGAAGGCGTTGCTGGCCCTCGAACGCGGGGAGCGGCGCTACAGGCGCCTGGCGGAGAACGTCGCTGACGTCATCGTGCGGCTGCGTCTCGATGGCTCGGGAATCTATGCGTCGCCCTCGATGGAAAGGCTGCTGGGCTACACGCCAGAGGAAATGACTCCCCGCATGTCGCTGGATTTCATCTACGGGCCCGATCAGGCTCAAGTCCGGGCTGTGTTCAACGCCATGATGGCCGGGGCCCAAGAGGACACCACTGAATATCGCGGGATCCACAAGGATGGCCATCTGGTCTGGATCGAGGCGCGCGTGCAGCTGGTCCGCGACAAGGACGGGGCGCCGGCCGAAATGATCGGCGTCCTCAGGAACATCGATGAGCGCAAGTCGCTGGAAGCGGGGCTGGCCCAGGCGCGGGACACGGCGGAAGAACAGGCCAGGCGGGCGGAGTTCGCCGAAGACGTCGCCGGCCTGGGTCACTGGCGATACGACCGCCGGCGCCGCGAGTTGAGCTGGTCGCCGCAGTTGTACCGCATCTATGGACTGGATCCCGATAAGCCGATCGACGAAGCGACGCTGGTCGCCATGACCCATCCGCAGGACGTGAAGGCGACGGGTGGACTACTGGTCAAAGCCCTGACGACCGGGGTGGTCGATGGGGAGACTGTCACGCGGATCACCCGCCCTGACGGGGAGGAGCGACTGGTGGCCGGTAAGTGGCATAGCGAGCGCGGGTCGGACGGCAAGGTGATCGCCGCCATCGGCACAGCGATCGACATCACCGAACAAAAGCGGGCCGAGGCCCAACTGCTCCAGGCCCGCGCCGAGGCCGAAGCCGCCGCGGCGGTGAAGAGCGAATTTCTGGCCAATATGAGTCACGAACTGCGCACGCCCCTGACCAGCATCATCGGCTTCACCCGGCTGGCCACCGAGCGCGGCGACCTGACCGGCCTGACCCGCAGCTATGTGGAGCGTGTCGCCGTCGCCAGCCGCGCCCTGCTCTGCACCGTTAACGACATTCTGGACTTCTCCAAGCTGGAGGCCGGTCAGGTGACTGTCCAGCCCCAGCCCACCTCGATGGTCGATCTTGGGCGCGCAACCCTGGACCTGTTCCTGCCCCAGGCCGGAGCCAAGGACCTGCGCCTAACCCACGACTGCGACGACGAGACCCGCGCCCTGGTGATAATGGTCGACCCGGATCGGGTGCGTCAGATCCTGCTGAACCTGGTCGGCAACGCGGTGAAGTTCACCGACCAGGGTCAGGTCACCTTGAAGACCGACTACGACCGAACTGCGGGTCAGCTGAAGGTCGAGGTCATGGATACCGGCGCCGGCATTTCGGCTGAAAAGCAGAGCCGTCTGTTCCAACGGTTTTCGCAGATCGATGGATCACTGACCCGCGCCCATGGAGGCACCGGACTGGGCCTGGCGATCTGCAAGGGCCTGGTGGAGGCCATGGGCGGCGAGATCGGAGTCGAGAGCCAGGAAGGCCACGGCTCTCGTTTCTGGTTCCAGATCCCGGCGCCTCTGGCGCTGCAGGCTCACACCGTCGCCACAGTCGCCGGGGACGCTGGCTCGTCCATGGTGGACGGCCTGCGCATTCTTGTCGCCGACGACCATCCGACCAACCGCGAGCTCGTGCGCCTGGTGCTCCAGGGCCTGGGGGCCGAGATCAGCGATGCCGGCGATGGCGAGGAGGTCGTTCGCATGGCCGCCGCGGCGCCGTTCGACATCATCCTGATGGACCTGCGCATGCCCAAGCTCGACGGCCTGGGCGCCATGAGGCGCATTCGCACCGCCCCGGGGCCGAACGGGGCCATCCCAATTTTGGCCTTCACCGCCGACGCCGATCCCAGCACGATCGCGGGGCTGATGGCGCAAGGCTTCGACGGCGTGGTGGCCAAGCCCCTGGATCTCGAAGCCCTGATCGACACGGTTATCGCCGCCTCGGCCTCTGGCGAGAGACCACGGGAGACGGGCAGCTAGATCAGGCCGTCTGATGGACCAGAGCCACCAGGCGCGAGCCATAGAGCCGGTCGATCTCGCTGGCGTCCACCGGCCGGCTGAACAGGAAGCCTTGAACCTCCGAGCAGCCCGCCCCAGCCAGCCGCTCCAGCTGCTCGACGGTTTCCACGCCCTCGGCGATCACCGAAAGCTTCAAGGCCCGGGCCAGCTGGACGATGGCGGTGACCACCGCATCGGCCTCGGTGTCGACACCGAGATCAGCGATGAACGAGCGATCGATCTTGATCCGGTTGATCGGATGGCGCTTGAGATAGCTGAGGCTGGAGAAACCAGCGCCGAAATCGTCCAGGGCCAGGGCGAAGCCCATGTCGCGCAGCTGTTTGAGCATGTCCTGGGTGTCGAGATCGTCGCCCAGTAAAAAGCCCTCGGTGATGTCCAGTTCGAACTGGCGCGGATCGACGCTGAGCTCTTCCGCAAGCTCGGCGACCTTCTGCGCGAAATCGCGCATGCGCAGCTGAGTGGCCGACAGGTTGACTGTCACCTTCAACTGCCCCCAACGGCGGGCGTCCTCGAAGGCCCGGCGCAGGGTGAACATGCCCAGATCGACGATCAGTCCGCATTCCTCGGCGATGGGCACAAAATAGGCGGGCGGAATCTCACCCCGCTCGGGGTGGCGCCAGCGCGCCAGGGCTTCAACGCCGATCATGACGCCGTGGCCGTTCACCTGGGGCTGATAGACCATGCGCACTTCGCCCCGCGCCAGGGCATCGCGCAGGTCGCCCTCCAGGGCGCGGCGGGTCTTCATGGCCGCGTCCATCTCGATCTCATAGAAGCAGAACTGGCCCTTGCTGGTCTGCTTGGCGCGATAGAGGGCCAGATCCGCCTGACGCAGGGCTTCGGCGGGTTCGATATCGCCCTCGGGCAGCAGGGAAACCCCGATGGAGCAGCCAACGTACACGCGCACCGAGCCCAGCTTGATCGGCTGGGCCATGGTCTTGGCCAGCCTGTCGGCCAGGGCCGCGGCGCTGCGGGCGGTGGCGTGGGTCTGGACCACGGCGAACTCGTCGCCGGACAGGCGGGCGAAGGTGTCGGAGGCCCGGCACTGAGCGGCCATGCGCCGGGCGGCTTCCTGGATCAACTGGTCGCCCACGTGGTGGCCAAAGGTGTCGTTGACCTCTTTGAACCTGTCCAGGTCTATACAATGCACCGCGACCCGATGATGGCCACGCCGCATCTGATCCAGGGCGTGACCCAGCCGATCGAACAACAACACGCGATTGGGCAGGCCGGTCAGGGCGTCGTAATAGGCCAGATGGGCCGCGCGCGCCTCGCTGGCGATCATGTGCCGCGCCACCCCCACGCTGCGCCGGTAGAACAGCAGGGCCAGCAGAACCAGCAGAAAGACCACCACCAGAACGGGCGTGACCAGGTGCTGCAGCAGGGCGCGGCCGGGATCCTGGGGTGTCCAGGCCAAGCTGGCGATCTCTTGGCCACGATCATTGTGGATGGCCACGCGGGCCTCGGCTCCAGGGCGCCGCCCAGCGCCCTGCCTGAGGTGCAGGTTCTGCAGCAAGAACCGCTGGGCGAAGGCGTCCAGGAACGGCCGATCGATCACCATCCGCGTCAACACGATCGGCGATCTCGGACCCAGCGGCTCCGCCTCGCCCATATCGGGTTGGACCAGGGAGGCGGTGAGAATGTACAACATGCCGTCCTGGGCGGCGATGGTGCTGGCCTGGATCGGTGACGGAAATACCCCGCCCATGCGCGCTGAGGCCCTGGGCGGTCCGCGTCGCGCCTCGGCCCGCCGCACGGCCGCGACGATCGATCGGCTCTGGGATTCCAAGGCTGCATAGCGTTTGGGATCGACCGGTAGGGCGCGATCCGAAGCAAACAACGGACGGTCGTCGCGGTCGAGCACGAAGGTCTCGTCGAAACCATCGATATGGCTAAGATAGCTACCGATATTGTCGCGAGCCCAGGTCGGATCGTAGCGGTTGTCGAGCCGCCGGATCGCCTCGTCCCACTCCACCTGCGGCGCCACCATCTGGCCGATCTCGGCCGTGCGTTCCGCCAAACCGTTCTCGATCACCGCCTGTTCGCGGACCCTGGCCGCGACGTCGAACTGATCCACCAGCAGGAAGGCCATGGCCACCAGCAACGCCAGGGCGAACACCGCCAGCACCACCAAAGGCCAGAAGAAATCCGCCTTGAGATCTTTTTTGTTCATGGCGGGGGCTCGCATCGCTCGTGCTTGCGGACATGCGCATGAACGGGGCTAACGCCTTGCAAAGCTTCGTAGATAAAATCGCGCTAACCATTGGATTTATTGCGCTTCGTCACCAACAACCCCCGATTGGAAGGCCACGGATCGACAGCCGCCCGCCGGGTGGAGCTTGGCGACTGGCCTCCTTTGCCGTCTAATCGAATTCGCTCGGCGCAAGCCTGGGAGGTCCGCCATGGCCTGGGGCAGGTTTCTGCTCGTCGTCGTCATCGCCAGCGTCGTGACGACACTGACCGACTGGCTGTTCATGGGCGTGCTGTTTCACGACAAATACCTGACCACGCCGGAAATGTGGCGATCCTCAGTGGCCAACAGCGAGCCGCGCTACATCGTCTATTCCCAGATCATCGGTGTCATCACCTGCGCCGCCTTCACCGCCCTTTGCGCCTGGGCGAACCTGCTCACCTTTCCCAGGAGCCTGGCGGCCGCCGGCCTGGTGTGGCTGGCAGGTCCGGCGGTGGTGCTGGCCCAGATGGTGATCTGGACCAAGCTTCATCCCCTCGTCGGCCTGTCTCACGCTCTCGGCTGGCTGACGCGCCTGATCGTCACCGCTCTGTTGGCGGCCTGGCTGCTCTAGCCAGGAGCGCTAGAACCGGGTCTCCGCGCCGCCGCCCTAGACGATATAATGCCCCGACAGTGACAGGTCGCTGGCGTGAACCCCCAGCAGCTTGATGGTCTCGCCTGTGGAGAAGCTGACCGTGGAATAGGTCCCGAAATCCTGAAAGGTGGGGTTCAGGCTCTTGGCCAGATAGGCGGTGATGTCGATCCGGTCGCTGGCGTTGAAGTCGGTGATGGTCTCGGCCTTCTGCCCCGGAGCCATGACGAAGGTGTCGGCTCCGCCACCGCCCGTCAGCATGTCCGCCCCGCTGTTGGCGGTGATGACGTTGGCCAAGCCATTGCCCGCCAGGGTGATGGCGCTGGACCCCTTGCCCACCAGGTTCTGCACATTGGCCGGCAGAAGGAAGCTGACATAGGTGTCGACGGTGTCATTGACCGCCCCGGCCGCGACCACAACCACATCGGTGCTGTGGGCGACGGTGAAGGTGTCATTGCCCTTGGCGCTGCCCACCAGGATGTCGCCGCCGCCCACGCTGCTCAGATAATTGCCGCCGGCCGCATTGGCCGTGCCGGTCGTTCCCGTTCCGGTCAGTTGCAGGACATGGACATTGTCCGGCAGGGCGTAGCTGACGCTGGAGACGATCAGGTCGTTGCCGTGGACGGCGCCGACCACCACCTTGTCGGCGACATTGTTCACATCGAAGGTGTCGTTGCCCGCCCCGCCCACCAAGGTGTTGGCCCCGCCGGTGCTGGTCAGGGTGTCGTTCATGGCGTTGGCTGTCGCCGTCAGGCCTGAGCCGTTGACCGTGAGGTTCTGGATATTGTCCGGCAAGGCGTAGCTGACGCTGGCGATCACCGTTTCGTTGGTCACGCCAGCGGCGACGGTGATCTGCTCGGCGCTGTTATCGACATAATAGACGTCGTTGCCAGTTCCGCCGACCATGACCGGCGCCGCGACGTTCAAGGTCACTTTGGTCGGGGCTGAATTGGTCGCCCCGTCGCCAGCGATATAGGTGAAGCTATCAGTTCCGGCGAAGCCCGCATTCGGGGTGTAGGTGAACGATCCATTGGCGTTCAGGACCAGGGTCCCGTGGGCCGGGCCGCCGTTGGCGGCCAGGCTGGCGCTGAGCGCCAAGCCATTAGGATCCTTATCGCCGGTGAGGACCCCGTGCGCCGCATCGACGCTCAAGATGTGGCCCGCGCTCGCCGCAAAGGCCGTGTTCTGCACCGTGGTTGGGGTGGCCGACTGTATCTGGGCCAGGGTGTAGGCGTGGATATAGTCGATCTGCAGGGCCGAAGGAAATTGGGTCGAGGCGTTGGGATTGCCCGGCCAACTGCCGCCCACCGCCATGTTGGCGACCATGTACATGGGCTTGTCCATGCCTGGCGGGGTGGCCACCGACTGCACGGCGGTTCCGTCCACATACCAGGTGATGGTGCTCGGGGTCCAAAGCACACCATAGG
>DASXNV010000101.1:0-14463 GCA_036494815.1 Caulobacteraceae bacterium | reverse complement strand
CTACGGCTTTTTCGCGGCCCAGATCGGCCGCGCCTTCTTTCCGTCTCACGATCCGCTGGTGGGCCTGATGGCCTCCCTGGCCACCTTCGGGGCGGGTTTCGCCACCCGTCCCCTGGGCGCGATCGTGATCGGCTCCATCGGTGATCGGTTCGGTCGCCGGCCGGCTATGTTGATCAGCTTTTTTCTCATGGGCGCGGCCATCCTGGCCCTGGCCTTATGCCCATCCTACGCCGCCATTGGCCCACTGGCCCCGGCTCTGGTGGTGGCCATCCGCCTGATTCAGGGCTTCGCCCTGGGCGGGGAGATCGGCCCGACCACCGCCTTCCTGCTCGAAGCCTCGCCGCCGCACCGCCGCGGCCTCTATACCGGCTTGCAGAACGTCAGCCAGAACGTTGCGGCGCTGATGGCGGGGACCGTAGGCTTAATCCTGGCGAGCCTGTTCGACGGGGGTCAGCTAGATCGGTTCGGCTGGCGCATCGCTTTCCTGATCGGCGCCTTGATGCTGCCCTTCGGCATGCTGGTCCGCCGCACCCTGCCAGAAACTCTGCATCGTGCTGAGCCCGCCCACCTCGCGCCAGAGACGTTCAATCCGGCTCAACTACGCGTGATCCTCTGCAGCATCGCCATTCTCGTGGGCGGCACGGTCGCGACCTATGTGCAGCAATACACAACCACCTATGCCAGCTCGATCCTGCATATGAGGATCACCACCGCCTTCACCGCCACCATGGTTTATGGCGCCACCGGCATCGTCGCCAATCTGGCGGGCGCCATGCTGTCCGATCGGTTCGGGCGGCGGCCGGTGATGATCGCGCCGCGAGTGCTTCTGTTCCTGATCATCGCACCCGCCTTCTGGCTGCTCGACCGCAACCGCGACGGCGCGACCCTTGCCCTGATCACCCTGGTCACCACCGCCTGCGCCTCCACCAGCGGCGGAGTGATCATGGCCTCGATCACCGAGTCCCTGCGCAAGGCCAGCCGATCGACCGTGCTGGGCATCGTCTATGCCTGCGTCATCGCCATCTTTGGCGGCACGACACAGCTCATGGTTACCTGGCTGATCAAGGTCACCGGAAACGTGCTGGCCCCGGCCTTTTTCTACATGGCGGCCACGGCCATTGGCCTGACGGGCATGTTCCTGATCCGCGAGTCGGCCCCGGCCGCGCGCCGCGCTTAGACGGAGGAGGCAGAGCCTTGGTTGACGACGACCGAAGGCGTTTCCTGCTCTGACCGGTCGCCCCACTTCTGCAGTGCGCCCAACAGCGACGCTGGGCTGATCGGTTTGCCGATGTGGTCGTTCATGCCGGCCTCAATGCAGCGCTCGATCTGGTCGGGCAGCACATTGGCCGTCATGGCGATGATCGGCACGTCGCGCGCGTCGGGCGAAGCCATGGCGCGGATGCGCCGGGTGGCGGTCAGGCCGTCCATCACCGGCATCTGCACGTCCATCAGGACCAGGTCGTAGACCCCGTCGCGCATGCGCTCGATCGCCTCAACACCGTTGGCGGCGGGGACAACCTCCACATCGAATGGCGCCAAGAGCGCGCAGACCAGCTCGCGGTTGACCTCCACGTCCTCAACCAAAAGCAGGCGCATCGGCCGCTCCAGCTTGGCCGCGCTCGGAGCGGTGGGCATGACCAAGTCCGTCGGCTCGACCACCGGAAGCGGAACCTCGAACCAGAATGTGGAGCCGCGCCCTTCAGCGCTGCTCGCGCCGATCTGGCCGCCCATCAGGTCAATGATGTGCCTGGAGATCGCCAGGCCCAGGCCGGTGCCGCCGAACCGGCGCGAGATCGACGCGTCCGCCTGAGAGAAGCGCTCAAACACCGCTTCGATCTGTTCCGCCGGGATGCCCACGCCGGAGTCCCGCACCTCGACGCGCCAGATGGGCCAGTCGGTGTCTCCGACACCGCGCACAGCGACGGTGACCCCGCCCGCGGACGTGAACTTCACGGCGTTGGACAGCAGGTTGACCAGAACCTGCCGCAACCGCGACGCATCGCCCAGAAGATGGATCGGCGGTCCGTCGATCTCGGTGACTAGGGCCAGGCCCTTGGCCTCCGCCTGCTGGCGGATCATATCCACGGTGGAGTGGACCCAGTCATGCAGTTCGAACGGGCTGGGATCCAGTTCGAGCGCACCCGCCTCGTACTTGGAGAAATCGAGCACGCTGTTGACCAACTCCAGCAGGCTGGCGCTGGCCTCAAAAATCAGCCTCGCCTGTCGCGCATCCTGCCCCGCCAGGGTGGGCGAGTCGCGCAGCAGGCCGGAGAAGCCGATGATCGTGTTGAGCGGCGTGCGCAGCTCGTGGGTCATGTTGGCCAGGAAGTCGGACTTGGCCATGGCCGCGGCCTCAGCCCGCTCCCGGGCGTGGACCAGCTCCTCCTCCAGGGCCTTGCGCCCATCGATCACCCGCGAGACGCTGAGAATGTCCCCCGGCGCGTGCGGATCGTCGTCGGGCACGCGGGTGAAGATGGTCTCGGCCCAGGTCAAGCCGCCGTCCTTGCGGATCACGCGATAGTCCATGTGGCATTCGGGATTGTCAGGCCCCAGGTTCGCAATCGCCGACCTCACCCGACCCGCGTCCTCGGGATACAGGAAGGTATAGTTTGGGGTCGACAGCAGGTCTTCAACCTTGTGCCCCAAGGCCTTCTCGATCGACGGGGAGATATAGTGTCGATCGCCATTGGCCCGGGTCAGGGCGATCACGTCGTTGATGTTGTCGGCCAGAAACCGGTACTGCGCCTCGCTGGCCATCAGGCGTTCCTGGATTTGGATGAACTTGCGCCGCGCGCCCATGGTGATGCGCGCGCCGTTGCCGACAAAGATCGCCGCCAGCAGAAGAGTCGCGGTGACGAACAGGCCATACGGCCCTGGCCGAACCGGCGCCACAAGGCTGGTGGCCAACATGCCGATGGCCGGCATCACACCACCGACCAGGAACCCGATGGGTGACTGGTAGGCGAAGCCCTGGGCGAAACTGATGATCCCAAGCCAGATGGCCACTGCGCAGGTCGGCCCTTCAGCCGAACCGCTCAGCCAGAACATCAAGCCCACCGCGAACCACAGGCCGTATTCGGCGGTCATATTGACGAAATAGGCGGCCCGCTGCACCGAGCTTATGGGCAGGCCCAGATATTGGCGGCGGGTTGCGAACCAGTTCCAGATCTCCAGCGCAGCCATCGCGCCGACCCAGACGGTCGCCAGCCGCCAGTTCGTTAGGCCGCTGGCCACATAGCCCACGCCGAAGGTGACCAGCAGGCGTGCGAACCAGCCCTGGTGCGCACCGACCGCGATCTCGTCCAGACGTTCGTCAAGCAAGCTTGAGATCAAGCGTCAGCCCCCCGGTGCCCGATAATGTGTACGCCCGCCGTCAAATGATCGTAAATTATAGCTGCAGCTACATTTTTCCACCTTGATCCTTGTCAGGGGGCGAAGCTCGACCGAATCTTGACACCCCAATGGCCGTCATCGCAGGTCACCACATAGACGGAGTCAAAGCCGCCAATGACCGAGCCGTCAGCGCGGTAGCGGGTGAAACGCGTATCGATATGGACTTTGTCAGGCCCCGCATGGATCACCTCTCGCCGATCCCACGCCGAATGGTCCCAATCCGCCAGAGCGCCTCGCTCGAACATCCCTGGCTGATGATCGCCGCGCTCAATGACGACCAGGGTGTTGGACGCCAGGCGAATACTGGGGAAATTGAATGCGGCTTCGAACGCGGTCACGTCACGAGCGTTGAAGGCGATCATGAATTCGTCGAGACACCGCATGGCCGCGGCGATGGTCGCTTCCCGCTCACCCATCGTGGCTGTCCCTAAGTGCCCCATCATTACGGCAGGCAAAGATTTCCAAACGCCGTTACTTGAACTCAGGCCAGGACAAATACAAACGATATAAGGACCAATCGACCCAAAACATGCGAGAACCACAGCATCTCTCGCTGAGAACAGGATCTTTCATCTGCTATTCAATCGGGCGTTAGCGCTCTATTAGTTTAAGCCGATTAGCCTGAACTGGCTGTCGGAGAGATTGATGACACTGGATCACATCATGACGGCGACGCCGCCGGTGACGCCAGCCTCCCCGGCTGCGGCCGTTTGGCGCAGCTTTGAAGCCGCACCGCGGCTCATGGGCTTGGCGGTCGTTGATGAGTCCGACACGGTGCTTGGCCTGATCGAGCGCGCAGCGCTCGCGCGGCTTGAATTTCAGCATCGGCCCGATGCGCCGGATGGGCTCGTTTTCGTCGGCGACCTGATGGACCGCACGCCGCTTATCCTCGAACTTGGAACCCATCTTACGGACACCGTCCAACGGGTTCTGGATCATCCCGGCCCCGACCTGCCCGATACGGTCATTGTGTCTTCTCAGGAGCGCTATGCCGGCCTGATTCCGACTCGCGCCTTGCTGCGAGCGGCGCGGAAAGACCGCGGCCGTCTGGAAGCTGTCGCGTTGGCGGAAGCGGTCGGCGCCAATCGGCACGAAGCGTCGCTGCGGATGATGTTCGAGGAAAACCCGGTTCCGCTGGTGGTGTTCGACCAGGAGACCTACGCCATTCTTGCAGTCAATCAGGCCGCCTGCAGCCAGTACGGTTATGACAAGGCCCGCTTTCTCACCTTAAGCGTGGGCCACCTGTTGACGCCGAACGAACGCATCGCCGCCGAAAACCAATCCCCCGAGCAACGCTTCTCCTACCAGCCAAGCCGCAGTTGGCGCCACCGGCGAGCGGACGGCCAACTGCTCGACATTCTCGCCTATCTGAGCCTGCTGATCGTTGGTGATCGCCCCGCCTGCATGGCCGCCTGTGTCGATGTCACGGCGCAGAAGGCGGCGGAAGAAGAGCTGACCCGCGCGCGCTGGTTCCTCGATGCGGTGATCGAGGCTATTCCGGAAATGCTGGTGGTCAAGGAAGGCGTCGAGCACCGCATCGTTCTGATCAACCGCGCTGGCGAGGCCCTGCTGGGGCTGCCCCGCGAGGAGATCATCGGCAAGAACGACTATGATCTGTTCCCCGCCGACCAGGCCGACTTTTTCGTCGCCCAGGACAAGGCTCTACTGGCGTCAGGCGAATTGCAGATCACGCCAGAGGAGCCGATCACCACCGCCAATGGCCTGCGCTACCTGCAAACCAAGAAGATCGCCCTGCCCAAGGGCCCGAACGAGGCACCGCATCTGGTAGCCATCTGCGAAGACATCACGGAACGCAAGGCCACGGCCGAGGCCCTCAAGGCGGCTCGGGACCATGCCGAAAGCGCCAGCCGGGCCAAGAGCGAATTCCTGGCGAATATGAGCCACGAGATCCGCACGCCGCTGAACGGGGTCACCGGGGTGGTCAGCGTGCTTGCGGACACCAACCTGGACCCAAAACAGCGCGAGATGGTGCGGATTATCCAGGACTCTGCGATGACGCTCGAACTGCTCCTTGCGGACGTGCTGGATCTGGCCCGGGTTGAATCCGGAAAGATGGAACTGCGCCGCGAGCCGTTTCGCATCGAGGATGTGACGCGGCGCTGCGGCTCGCTGTTTCGCCCTATCGCCGAGCAGAAGGGGTTGACCTTCGACGTCCTGGTCGAGCCGGAGGCCGGCGGGGGCTATCTCGGCGATCCGGCTCGGCTGCAGCAGATCCTCAACAACCTTTTGAGCAACGCTGTGAAGTTCACCGCCTCCGGCGCCGTGCGCCTGACGGTGAGCCGCAATACGCAGGATAGCCGGCTGCAGTTCACCGTCGCGGACACAGGCATCGGATTTGACGGAACCGCGGCGGACCGGATCTTCCGCCGGTTCGAGCAGGCCGATGGCTCGATCACGCGCCAATTCGGCGGCACGGGGCTTGGGCTTTCGATTTCTCGGGACCTGGCCGAAGCCATGGGCGGCGCACTGACGGCCACGTCAGCACCAGGACGGGGTTCGATCTTCACCCTCGTCCTGCCATGGGAACTGGGTGAACCGGCCATTTCCCCCAGCGGCTCGACCAAGCCCCAGCCCCGGGGACAGACCCAGAGCGATGGGGCGCCATTGAAGATCCTGGTGGCCGACGATCACCCCACCAACCGCCAGGTCGTCGAACTGATTCTCGCCGCCGCCGGCGTGGAACTGGAGATGGCGGAGAATGGGGCCGATGCTCTCGACGCCCTTGCCCGCACATCGTTCGACCTGGTGCTGATGGACCTGCAGATGCCGGTCATGGATGGTTTGACGGCCATCCGTGAAATACGCGCCCGTGAGCAGGGCCGGCGCGCGACGCCGATCCTGGCCCTGTCCGCCAACGCCCTGCCCGAACATGTGGCTGCGGCGCACGAAGCAGGCGCCGACGGGCACATCGCCAAGCCGGTAACCGCTCCGGCCCTGCTGGCGGCGATCGAGGCCGCCCTGGCCGATCGGGATGAGCTCGAGATCTGCGCCCTCGGCTGATCGAATCCGTTCGCGCAGATGAATGGCGGCTGACTCCGGGAGTTCAGATCGAGTTCAGCCGCGCGCCGGCAAGTTCAGCAGCGTTCGGACCGGGACCGTCTCGGCCACGAGCGCCACTGAAAGGACAGTGTCATGAACATGAAGAGAAACGCGCTTCTGGTCGCCATGGGCCTGGTCATGGCCTGCGGTGCGGCCACCGGCGCCTCGGCCGAAACCCGCTGGGCGCACAATCACCCCCGCCAGCACGAAGTGCTCGCCCGGACGGCCCGTCAGGAGCACCGGATCACCGCCGAGCACCGCGAAGGCGAGATAACCGCCGCCAGGGCCCACCGCCTGCGCGCCGCCGATGTCCGGCTTGCTCGTCAGGATCATCGCGACGCCCGCATCAACGGCGGCTACATAACCAAGGGCCAGCAACGCCATCTAAATCGCGAGGAAAGCCGCGTCAGCCGCAAGATCGGCGCCTGATCACGCAGGTTAAGTCGGCGATCTCGATCCCCGCCGGGATCGCCGGCGAGCTTCCAGAGTCCTAGGCTCCTTCTCGTCCGACGATGGCCACCGAGCAGACATTGGTTGAGGGTGAGCCGCCGAGGTTGTGGGTCATACCGAACACGGGGTTGTTGAGCTGCCGCTCGCCCGCCCGCCCCTGCAATTGCAGATACATTTCATACAACATCCGCAGGCCCGAAGCCCCGATCGGGTGGCCAAAGCACTTCAGGCCGCCATCGATCTGGCACGGCACACCGCCGTCGGCGTCATAGAAGCCGTCCATCACGTCGCGCCAGCCCTTGCCTTCCTCGCTGATGAACAGGTCCTCCATGGTCACCAATTCGGTGATCGAGAAGCAGTCATGCACCTCCATCATCGAGATCTGCTTGCGCGGATTTTCAATACCGGCCTCGCGATAGGCCTTCTTGGCGGCGATGCGGGCGGTGTGGAAATAGGAGCCGTCCCAGCCGTTGAACTGGCTCTCATAGCCGTTGGACACCGACAACTGCAGCGCCTTGACCATGACAAGGTCGTGCTTGCCTAGGCTGCGGGCGATTTCCGGGGTGGTGACAATAGCCGCCGCGGCGCCGTCCGACACGCCGCAACAGTCGAACAGACCCAGGGGCTCGGCGATCATCGGCGCGTTCATCACCTGCTCTTCGGTGACGGCCTTTTGCAGATGGGCCTTCTTGTTCTTGGCCCCGTTGGCGTGGCTCTTGACCGAGACATGGGCGATCGCCCTCTTCAGATCTTCCTTGGAGACCCCGTGCTTGCTGCGATAGGCCGAGGCCAGCTGGGCGAAATTACCGGGCGCCGAGCCGTTGGGCGCGACCTGGGGGTTCAAGGTGCCGGCATTGCCCACGGGCAGGCCACCATAGCCAGTATCCTTCAGCTTCTCGACACCCACGGCGAGCGCAATGTCGGCCGCACCGGCGGCGACCGCATAGACCGCGCCGCGGAAGGCTTCCGAGCCCGAGGCGCAGAAGTTCTCGACCCGGGTCACGGCGATATTGGGCAGGCGCAGGGCGATGGACAGGGGCGTGCCGCCCTTGCCCGTGCCAAACTCGTCCACGTGGGTGGAAAACCAGGCCGCGTCGAGCTGGGTCGGCGCGATGCCGGCGTCGCCCATGGCCTCCAGATAGGCCTCGACCATCAGGTCGTCCGGCCCGGCGTCCCAGCGCTCGCCGAACTTGGAACAGCCCATGCCGATGACGGCGACCTTGTCGCGAATGCCTGCTGCCATGACCGAACTCCTTTGTGTCCGTTAGATTGGTCTCGTTATGTCGTCACTCAGCTGCGATGGCCTTGGCCGCCCGGGAGCGGTCTGGTGTCGCCTTCCAGAAATAGCGGCGGAAACCACGTTTTTCGTCCACCTCCTTAAGGCGGAAGACCATCTTCACCGGCAGGCCAGAATCCACGTCCCCTGGCTCCACATCGGTGATGTCCATAAAGATGCGCCCGCCCCCTTCGAACACGATGGTGCCGTAGTGGTTGGGCGGGGCCATGGCGAAGGTCAGATAGTCCGCCGACCAGGTCAAAACCTCGGCCTTCCGCTCGGCGAACTTGTAGGGTTCCTGAGTGTCCACGGTTGGCTTATTGGGCGCCACCGAGATGCGGGTGCGCGGGAACTGGACCACGCCGGTCTCGGTGCAACGGCCGCCGACCAGGCCCAGGACCATGTCGCTGTTTCGATAGAGAGTGGTCAGGGCGGTCTTATTGTCCTTCTCCGCCCGCATGCCCTTGTCCCAGTCCACCAGACCGTTGAAGAACAGGAATTTCAGATAGTTGGTCTCTTCCTTGCCATCGGCGAGCGAACCTGTGACACCCCGCGCCGGCCGTTTGACGGCGGCCCTGTCGGTGACCCGAAACACCAGGGCCTCGGCGCCCCCGCCGAACTGGGCGACCAGAATGATGTCACCGGGCTTGGCGCTCTCCAGCGCATGGGCCAGCAGGATCAGGCCGTGGGCGGACCCCGCCTCCCCCATCTGGGCGGCGAGGTTGTCGCGCACGGTCTGCGGCGCGATGCCAGCGGCCTTGGCCACACTACCGGCCAGACCGGCGAAGGTGCAGGGAAAGCAAAAGTGGGTGATCTGGTCGCCAGTGACGCCGGCGGCCTTCAGTGCGGCCTTAATGGCTGGCGGAACCAGCTTGATGATCCCCTCGTCGCGGATCCAGCGCTCTTCCCAATAATAGTCGAACTCGCTGTCGGCGCCGCGGAAATGGTCGACGAAGTCGGCCGTGACCGACCCGTGGCCGAGGAACTCGGCGGCCAGATCGTCGCCCGAGACCAGAAAGGCCGCCGCCCCGTCACCGAAATCCAGCTCCTGGGCCGAAGCCGCCCTTGCCCGGCGATGCTCGCCAGCGGCCACCAGGGCTGTCCTGGCCGCCCCGGCCTTGACCGCGTTTAACGCCTGGGCCAGCGCCGTAAGCCCGGCCCGCTGGGAGCCGGTGACGTCCGCCGAGGCGGTCGAGGGCTCCAGGGTCAGGGCCGAGGCCAAAATGCCGGCGTTGAGCCGATCGCTGAAGGGCGCCGTGGACGAGGCGAAATAGAGCGCCTCCACCTGGGAGCGGTCGTCGTCCGGCCCCAGGGCGTCGCGCGCGGCCTCCACCGCCATGGTCAGCGCGTCCTCGTCCCAGTTGGCCATGGCCCGCTCGCCCTTGGCCTTGCCGGCCAGGCCCGGCGCGATCCAGGCATTGGCCTGGGCCGCGGCCTTGCGGCTGAGGCGCAGGCGGGGGGCGTATGCGCCCCAGGCGGAGAGGCCGACACCGGCCGACGAGGTTGCGCTCATGGCTGGGTCCTCAGATCAGATGGGGTCGTAGGGGAAGACGCTGGCAGTGGCGCCCACATCAGTGTAGCTGGCCTTCATAGACGGCAGGGCCTGGGCGATCAGGGTTTCCGGGGTCCAGCCTTCCAGGCGCGCGACCGAGCGCACCGGGCGCGGCTGGTTGAACAGCACCACTTCATTGCCGCGAACGGCGAAGATCTGGCCTGAGGTCTCCTTGGCCTTGGGCGAGCAAAGCGCCACGGCCAGCTGCGCCACCTGATCGGCGCGCATGGCGTTCTTCATCCGCTCGACCCTTTGGGCCGACGCCTCGTCCTTGATCGGGATGGTGGCGATCATCCTCGTCCAGGCGAAGGGGGCGATGATGTTGGAGCGCACGTTCTTGGCCGCGCCCTCCATGGCGATGATGCGCGACAGACCCATCACCCCCAGCTTGGCGGCGGCGTAGTTGGCCTGCCCGATATTGCCGATCAGGCCCGAGGTGGAGGTGAACAGGACGTAGGAGCCCTCCTGCTGCTCACGGAACAACTCGATGCTGGCGCGCGAGACGTTATAGGCGCCGCGCAGGTGGACCTCGATCACCGCGTCCCAGTCGGCGTCGCTCATCTTGTGGAACATGCCGTCGCGCAGGATACCGGCCGGATTGATGATGGCGTGCAGGCCGCCGAAGGTGTCCTTCGCCTGCTCGACCATGGCCTTGACCGCGCTCATGGAGGTGACGCTCTCGGAATTGGAGGCCGCCTCGCCGCCCGCGGCTCGGATTTCTGCTGCGACCGTCTCAGCGGGGCCGGTGGAGCCTTCGTCGCCGCCAGAAACGCTGCCGCCCAGGTCGTTGACCAGGACCTTGGCGCCCTCGCGCGCGGCCAGCAGCGCGCATTCGCGGCCGATGCCATTGCCGCCGCCGGTGACCAGAACCACCTTGCCGTCAAGAACGCCCACTGCTTCCTCCATAAATCACTCGCCGGATCGATCCGGTCGCCGCTGGGCCAAACACTGCAACGAAATGGAGGGCCTTGCCAGACTGTCGCCGCGTCAATCCCCCACGATTGGCGGCTGCAGCAGTCCGAGCCAAGCGACCAGGGTCAGCACGCCGATGGCGAGCAGCGTCTCCAGGACCAGGCCGAGACCGAGCCTGCGTAAGGCTCGAGCCGGAGACTCGCCGAGATCGAGGGCGCGCGCCAGCCGGGGCGTCCCGCGCCAACGATGCAGTGCGGCGAGGCCGAGCATGACGACGAACAGAGCCAGCTTGGCTGATAGAACCAGCCCATAGGTCGTGGCGATCAGGCCCCCCGGGAAGGCCCGGCCGATCAGGAACCAGCCATTGACCAGCCCGCTGGCGACCAGGACCGCCACCGCCGCCGTCCCCATGCCGGAGAACCGCTCCAGCCCGCGCCGCGCGGTCGCCGCGACTTCGGCCACGTGACTTAGGCTGGCCCAGACCACCAGGATCAGCAACGGCGCCAATGCGCCAAGCCAGGCGCCCGCGGCTAGCAGATGGATCATGTCGGCGATCTGGTGGACCAGGCCCGCGGCCCCATCGTCCGCCGCCCCGTGCCCCATCCAGACCAGACTGACGGCGAGCAGCGTCCCCAAACCGGCCATGGGTTGATAAGTCCAAAGGCTGGACCGCCGCGAAGCCGCTACCCCCATGCCGGCCAGCAGTCCAAGGCGCAACACCCAGGCCCTGCCGAACTGGGTCGCCGCCAGCACCTCCGCCCAGGCCGAAGGTCTCAGCAGGTCGCCCGTCACGCCGCTCATTGAAGCCGCCTGCCCCATCAGCACCAGAACCGCCGAACTGAAGCCCACGACCGTCGCCGCCAGCACCATCGCGCGGATCAAGCGGGCGCCGAGGCGCTCGCCGCCCAGGGCGTAGAGCCCGAAGAGCGGCGCGCCAAACAGGATCATGGCCGAGGCGAACTGCAGGCCGCGGCCGATCAGCAGGACGGCCTCGGGCATGGCGGCGATCAGCGCACCTTGAACGTGAAGGCTCCGGTCGTCCGGTGGGTGTCGCGCGACACCGCCCGCCACTGGACCCGATAGACCCCAGCCATCAACGGCGCCTTGACCGTTCCAACCAGAACCTTTGCGTCAGCGAGATCCGAAGAGACGCTGACGCTCATTTTCATTCCATCGGCCATGTCGAGCTAAAAGCCGGAGAACTTCGGCTCCAGCGCCTCACTGAAGGTCAGCCGAATCTGTTTTGGCGCGACGCCGGCGGAATTTGGCGCGGGCGAAGCGGTCAACAGCTGTGCATGAGCGCTGGCTGCGCTCGCCGCGGTGAGGGCGAGGCCGGCGCCGATGACTAGCGACTTCAGGCTCGTTCTCGTCATGGTTTGACCTTCCTCAAATGACACGCCATTCCAGATCGCAATACCGCATGCGCTTTGGGCCATCGATAGTGAACTGGAAACAGACCATGGCCGGCGCCGCCAGCCGACGCCGCTTCGTTCAGGGCCTGACACTAGCGGGGCTGGCCAGCGGCCTATGGACGCCGCAGGCGCAGGCGCAGATCCGATCTCAGGCCGGCTCTCCGATCGCCCTGACTATTGGCGATCTTGCGGTAAATCTGACCGGCCGCCCTCGTCGCGCGACGGTGGTTAATGGTTCCCTCCCAGGCCCGATCCTGAGGCTATGCGAGGGCGATGACGCCATCATCGCCGTCACCAACACCCTGACCGAATTCAGTTCGATCCACTGGCACGGCCTGCGTCTGCCTTCGGATCAGGACGGGGTGCCCGGCCTGAGCTATCGCGGCGTCGCGCCGGGCGAGACCTTCACCTACCGCTTTCCTGTGCGTCAAGCCGGGACCTATTGGTACCACAGCCATTCGGGCATGCAGGAGCAGACCGGCCTGATCGGCGCCCTGATCCTTGAGCCCCGTGGAGGCGAGCGCGTCCAGGCCGATCGGGAGCATGTGATCCTGCTCTCTGACTGGACCGACGCCGATCCCATGAGCATCGTCGCCAATCTCAAACAACAGAGCGACTATTACGACTACCACCGCCGCACATTGGGCGACCTGATCCGCGACGCCCACGACCATGGGGCCAAGCCGGCCTTGGACGAAGCGGCCATGTGGGCGCGAATGCGCATGAGCCCCACCGACATCCAGGACGTCAGCGGAGCTGTCTATACCTATCTCGTCAACGGCTCGCCGCCGGCGGCCAACTGGACCGGCCTGTTTCACCCCGGCGAGCGGGTGCGCCTGCGGGTGATCAACGGCTCGGCCATGACCACTTTCGATGTGCGCATCCCCGGCCTGACCCTGACCGTGATCGCCGCCGACGGCTCGGACATCGAGCCGGTAGAGGTCGAGGAATTTCGCATCGGCGTGGCCGAGACCTACGACCTGATCGTCCAGCCCAGGGAAGATCGCGCCTACACCCTGTTCGCCCAGGCCGAGGATCGCACCGGCTATGCCCGCGCCACACTCTCGCCGCGACTGGGTTTGGCCGGCCCGATCCCGCCGATGGATCCGCGCCCGGTACGCTCCATGAGCGACATGGGCATGGGCGGCATGGCGAAGGGCGGCGAAATGGCCGGCATGGACATGTCGGACCCGACCATGGCGGGAATGAAGATGGATACGCCGCCTGCTGGGCCGAAGCCTTCAGGGGTGAACGTGGACAATGTCGCCGTGGCCTCGAGTTCTCGCCTGGGCGAAGCTGGCGACGGCCTGGAGGGCGACGACCGCCGCGCCCTCACCTATGCGGACCTGAAGGCGGCCATTCCCCAGCAGGACCTGATCCCCAGCCGCACCATCGAGTTCCACCTGACCGGCAATATGGAACGCTGGATCTGGGGCTTTGACGGGCGGACGTTTTCCGAGGCCGAACCTGTGCGCATCGCGCTGGGCGAGACGGTGCGCTTCATCCTGATTAACGACACCATGATGGAACACCCGATCCATCTGCACGGCTTCCTGTTCCAGTTGGAGAACGGCCAGGACGGCCGCCGGCCGTTGAAACACACCTTGAACGTCAAGCCGGCCGAGCGGGCCAGCCTGGTGTTCACCGCCGACACGGCGGGCCACTGGGCCTTTCACTGCCATCTGATGTACCACATGGAGACCGGCATGTTCCGCACGGTGCTGGTGGCGTGAGGGTCTCGGTGCGCGGTGTTTTGATCGCCCTGGGGCTGAGCACGAGCAGCGTGGCCCACGCGCAGATGACCAGCATGCCTCCGGGCGCGCCCACCGAGGCCGCGCCGTTCGGCTCGCCGGTTGATGACCAGCGGGTCTATATCCACGCTGCTCTCGAACAATTGGACTCGCGCGTCACCGGTGACGGCGCGGACCTGCGCTGGATGGGCGAAGGCTGGATCGGGACCGACTCCAACCGGCTGTGGATCAAGAGCGAAGGCCAGCTGGACCGACATGGTCAGGTCTCCGACGGCCAGCTGGAACTGCTGTATGACCGCCCCATCAGCCCCTATTTCGATGTTCAGGCCGGCGCCCGTTTTGATCTGGATTCCCGGCCAGGACGGGGCTGGGCGGCCCTGGGCGTGGAGGGCCTGGCGCCCTATCGTATCTATGTAGCCGCCACCGGCTATCTTGGTGATGGTGGCCGCGCCGCCGCTAAGCTGGAAGCCAGCTACGACCTTTTGCTGACCCAGCGCCTGATCCTTTCACCGCAGGGCGAGGTCAACCTCTACAGCCGCGCCGATCCGATCCGGCATATCGGCGCCGGAGTGTCGCAGCTCGATGCGGGCCTGCGCCTGCGCTATGAGATCACCCGCAAATTCGCACCCTATATCGGCGTCGCCATTGAAAGAGCGG